>NZ_JBVJSQ010000015.1:0-281539 GCF_055606485.1 Streptomyces sp. NPDC037083
CCGGCAAGACCGCCCCTGACATGCCATCAGCCCACTACACTCCCGACGATGCCTCTGACCAGGCCAGATAGCGAACCGCTGCTGGAGTACTAGTAATCCAGCCGTAGATCGTGATCTCGATGGTGAGGGGCGCCGAGGCGACAGTCGGACAGCGTCGACCATCTGGCCGAGACCGCCCAAGCCGCCGGCTCCTTCTCCCTCTACCCGAGTTCACCGAGACGGAGGGCGTCCCTTATCTCGCTGAGCTTCGCGGTCGTCGCCGGGGTCTGCTCCTGCGCTTGTTCAGCGAGTCGGAGGGCATCGTCAATCTCGCTGAGCTTCGCCGAGGACAGGACGGCCGCCCGCTCTATCAGGTCGTCCCGTGACACAGTGGTCAGCCACGTGCAAGGGGTGAAGCCTGGACGCGGGAACGCGAGCCGCAGCACGCCTTCGAACGGCACTCCTTCACCGGCGCCCACCATCACTTCGATGCCCAGACCGCTGATGTCGACGCCCGCCGGAGCGACGACCTGCATCACCCGGATCCCGGACGCGTCGTCTCCCGAAAGCAGTACGACCAACCTCCGCTCGTCGAACTGGACCCACCAGACTTCGCCACGTTGCACAAGTCCTCCAGACACAGGACGGCAGACAGACGCTGCGGGAGCCTGACGCGCTGTGGAGACGGTTGCGGACACCGTTGATCATTGGTGTGTGAAGACTGAAGATCCCGCGGTGGCCGCAGGTCACAGCGTAGACCCTGCCCACTGGCAGGAGGCGTTCGAGGGCCTGATGAGCCGGAAGCGGGACGGTTCACGCGGGTCGAATCCCGGTGCCGGGCCCGGAAGTTGGTACTTGGCCTGCTGCCGGACCTGCCGCGCAAGAACTGCTGGACCATCGCCGAGTGGGCCGGGGACAGGACCCCGGACGGCATGCAGCACCTGCTCGGGCGGGCCAAGTGGGACGCCGGCCAGGTCCGCGCGCCACCGGCTACGTCCTAGCGGTGGCCTGCTCGCACGAAGTCACCACAGGCACCGGGAAGTTCCGCGCGGACACGCTGGTCAGGAAGGTGCCCAAGTGGGCCTGGCAGAAGCTGTCCGCAGGGGTCGGAGCCAAGGGCCACCGCTTCTACGACTGGGCCGTCACCGACCTCACCGACCCCCGGCCCGGGAGCCAGCAGTTGCTGATCCGCCGCAACCGCAGCACCGGCGAACTCGCCTACTACCGCTGCTACTCGCCGGCCGCAGTGCCGCTGACCACCCTGGTACGCGTCGCTGGATCAAGGTGGCGGGTCGGGGAGTTTTTCCAGTCCGGCAAGGGCTTGGCGGCCTCGGACGAGCACCAGGTCCGGCGCTACCCGTCCTGGCCCCGCTGGGTCACCCTGGTCCATGCTTGCGCACGCCTTCCTCGCCGTCGTCCGCGCGAACGAACACGCCCGTCATCCCTCACCCGACGAGCTGATACCGCTCACCTGCAACGAGATCCAACGACTGTTCATCACGAGCCGAGCGAGGCGGCGCTGCGTCGGGTCTCCGCAAGGTGGACGTCGATGTACCGGGCGAGCGTCAGCGCGTCCTGGGGGTTGCCGGCTTGGAAGGTGACGCGACGGAACAGGTCCACCCCGCTGAGCGCGACGCCCTCGCGGGCGAGGACGAAGAGGAGGGTGAGGAAGGCGGACCGTGCGTTTCCGTCGTCGAAGGGATGGAAGAAGCAGACGTCGAGACAAGCGCGTGCGGCGCGGGCCGTAAGGGGCAGAGGCCGCCCGCCGTCCGTTGTGCTCTCGGCGAGGCAGGCGTCGAGGCTGGCGCGGGTGTTCGGGCCGATGCCGTAGCGTTCCCGGCCCCTCTTGGCGAAGGCGGGCGAACTGCGGAACGCCGGTGGCTGCGGTGTGTGAAGGACGTGCTGCTGCCAACCGCGGAGCAGTTCGAAATCGAGCCGGGCACCGCGCGCCGCGTCGACCCGCAGCAGCTCCAGGGCAGCGAGCAGTCCCTCCGCGCGGTCGGGATCCACGGCACCGTCGAACAAGCGGATGTCCTCCTCCGCGCCGTCGCGCGAGGGGGTCACCGGCCCCTCCGCGCCGCCGTCCAGGACCTCCTGCCAGGGCACGGTCTCGCGCACCGCGAGCCAGCGCTCCAGGTGGTCCGGTACGGGCTCGGCGGACTGTGTACCGTCGTCCGGCCGCAGCGACCACGCAAGCCGCTCCGCGACGTTGTCGACCAGCACTGTGTCGGGGCCGGTCCAGCTCAGGAACCGCCCGCCGATCGCCTCGCCGACCAGTTCCTCCGCGACGTCGGGTGCGACGTGCCAGCGGCTCAGGAACCAGGTGAGAACTTGACGGCAGTGCCCGTGCCAGCCGCTACCGCACCCGGTGCGGTCGACCACCTGCAGGATCAGGTTCCGGGCGGCACGCTCCCACAGGATCCGCTGATCCTCGACGGCCGCCAGCTCCAGCGGGTACGCCTCGAACCATCCGGCCAGGGTCTCCAGCCACCCGCGCCACTCGCACAGCGCCGCGACGACACGGTCGAGAGTCTCGTCCGGGGTGGTGATCGAATCCCGCGGGCAGCACCAGTTTCCTACCGGCCCTCCGTCGAAGTCTCCCTCGTCGTGCGCCCAGCGCCAGCCCACGGTCCAGCGGCCGTAGCGTTGGACGAGAGCATGCGACATGGCGTTGGCCCAGAGCCTGCCCTCGCCCCCGCTCCAGGCACTCATCGCCGGGTCGGCGAAAGGGACGTCGGGGCGGCGTGGCACTCGGCGGGCCGGCCCGAGTGAGCGCACCACCTGCGACACAGACACATCGTCGAAGGGATGGCGGTCAGGATCCGCCTCGTCCCAGCTCAGATAGCCAGGGGCCAGCTCGGGAATCACCGCCCCAGCCTGCATGCCCACCGGACACTCGTTCAAGCGGATTACCGCGGGCACTGGTAGTCCCGGCTTCGCGGTGGCCACGAGGCCACCTTCCACGGAGGCCGCCGTCTCGTCATGTCGCGCGCGGCGGCCCGCCCGGTGGACGGGCCTGTGCACGTTGTCCCGGACGACGACGGGGGCGCGGGCGAGGGCGTTGAAGACGTCGTCGGTGAGCAGGTGCACGGATGGTCAGCGTGCCACGCGGTAGCGGAGGCGGACGACCCCCGAGCCGAAGGTGCGGGTCTCGATCAGTTCGAGATCCACCTGGCGTCCCTGCTGGGGGAAGAACGGGATGCCGCCGCCGAGCAGCACCGGGTAGACACGGACCCGGTACTCGTCGATCAGACCCGACGCGGCCGCCTCGGCGGCGAGGGTCGCGCCGCCGATCGCGATGTCCCCCTCCCCCGGCGCGGCTCGCAACCGCTCGATCTCCTCCGCCAGGCCGCCGGAGGCCAGGCGGGCATGGCCCCGTACCGACGACAGCGTGGTGGAGAACACCACCTTCGGAAGCGGCTTCCAGAGCGCGGCCCACTCGAGTTTGGAGTCGTCGAGTGACGGATCCTGGTCGGCGGTCTCCCAGTACAGCATCGTCTCGTACAGTCGTCGTCCCAGCAGGTGAACTCCGACATCTCGAATCTCGTCGATCCAGGAGCGAAAGACGTCCTCGTCGGGCGGCGCCCAGTCGAGACCGCCGTCCGGCCCGACGATGTAGCCGTCAAGTGAGACGTTCATCGAATAGGTCACGCTGCGCATCAGAAGTCCTCCTCGGTGACGGATTCGACAGTACGACCGCCGGACGCCGTGATCGAGTCGGTGAAGGCATCCGAGACCGTCGACGAGGACTCCGCCGCTCGGGTCCCCCCGGGGGGTCCGAAAGAGCCACCCGAGCGTGGATCCGGCGCGTGCGGGTTCGGCGGCGGCAACCCGGGCGGGCGTGTCATTCGGCCCTGATGTTGTCCATGTACACGACGCCCTTGGTCGCCGCGCCGTTTGAATGGCCGAGATACAGATTCAACGCCGTCACCTTGGCCAGACGAGCCGGGTCGAGCCCGGCTCCGGCGTGTGCGTCGTCCCCGGTAACGGGCACGAACTCACTGAAGGGCGTTCTGATCTCCTGGCCGTCTGTTCCGGCCAGCGGAAACCGGTACTGGAATGGGACGCCGTCAGCGACGATCTCGAACGCGCCGCCGTTTTCGGAACCGTCGCCCTGCAGCCACAGTGCCAGGGACGTGAAAGCGGACCAGTCCGCGACGAGCGGCTTGCCCATGCCGGTGTACTCGGAGCCGGTGAAGTCGTACGCGTAGGCCAGTCCATAGGAGCCCGAGGACTTGTGGTCGGGCGACAGGGTGACGGTGTGGGAGTTGATATGGGTGTACGTCTCGCTCAGGGCGGCGTCGTCGCCGGCGTATCCCTCGAAGTCGTCGACCCAGCCGGCAGGCAGCGCAGCCGCCTCGCCGAGGAGGATCACGGCCGAGTCGGTGAGCGTCTCGCCGTGCACCCGCGCGCTCACCGTGAGGGTCAGAGCGGTTGTTCCGCAAGGCGGGGTCGATCGACCAGTCGCCCGAGTAGAAGCCGTCGGCGTCGAGGCGTAGCGCTCTGGCGCGTCCGCCGTTCACGCAGTACTCGACCCGGCTCGCCCTCGCCCGCGTGACACGCACCCGGACGCGGATCTTGGAGGATGGCACGCGCTGTCGGTCCGTGGGCGTCACGAGATGCATGAGCGGAACGTTCCTGACCGCGGTGGTGCGGGCGGAGAACACCCCCCAGAGATCGGCGGCGAACAGGGTGTGGGGATCCTGGTGGAATGCGGCAAAGTCCGGCAGCAGGACGTGGCCCGGGTACGGCACATAGGCGCGCTTGGCGCCTCCGAAGTTGGCCCAGGTGAGCATGTAGGTCATCCGACGGGCCAGCGGGTCCGCCTTGACGGCCTGCAACAGCTGTGTGAACCACTGCGGGTTGCGGACCTCGGTGCCGCTCTCCCCGAACTCGGTGAAGGCCGGCACCTTGCCTCGCTCGTTCGCCAGCCGGACCACCATCGCGAGGTCCCGTACCAGACCGTCCAGCCACGCCCCCGGTCCGGCGGCTTCGTCGTAGGAGTCATAGCCGAGGATGTCGACGAAACGGTCGCCCGGGTAGGTCTTCAGGTAGCCGGTCAGGTCGCCTGCGAAACTCGAGTTGGGCGAGTAGGCGTAGAGCAGGTTGTGGACGCCCCTGGTGTCACGCAGGTATTCGACGGTGTAGCGGAACAGCTCGATGAACTCGCCCGACGTGGTGTGGCCCGCGCCCCACCAGAACCAGCCCCCGTTGTTCTCGTGGAAGGGGCGGAAGATGACCGGGATCGCGGTGCCGTCCGGGCGGCGCGCGCCCTTGACCGCCTTCGCGATGCGGTCGAGGAACGCTTTGAAGTCCGCGTGCTTCGCGCCTCCGGGAAGGATCCGGCCGACCACATGGCCCGTTGTGTCGTAGAAGTTCTTGCCGGTGACGAAGTTCGGCATGTGGGCCGTGAGGGTGTTGATACCGCCGCGTGCGTCCCCTTGCCGGATGCACCGGCTGAGTGCGGCGATGTTCTCGGCTTCGGATCCGCCCTGGACGCCGGGGCGTTCGTCGCCGTCGAGGATGAGGGTGTCCCAGCCGAAGACGGCGGGGTAGTCGCCCACCGCTGCCCTGGTGTCGGACGCCTTGCCGTCGGGAGTGGAGAAGGTGAAGCCGTAGGTGAGGTCGTGCTGGTGACCGAACAGGATGCCGTTGCCCTGCTGCCGCTTCAGGTACGCGAACAGCGCGCGGGTCGCGGGGGTTGCCTTGTCGTCGACGATCCGGACCGGCGCCGGCGCGCCGGTGGGCGCCGAGGGGGAGGTCGCCGCGGCGGCCAACGGTGTTCGAGCGCCGGCTGCCGCGGCGACCGTGGCACCGAGAAGAATGAAAGCGCGACGCTTCAGGGGAGAGCTGGGCATGTACGTCTCCTTTGACGTGACGATCTCTCGCAGGGCCCCCCGGGGTCGGCTGCACCGTCCCAGGAGGTGTGAGCCGGTCGGCCCCGTCGGCGGTGCCGCGTCATGGGGCGTGGCGGCGGTCGCCGTTGTCGTGTGTCGTGCCGGGGCGATGCCCAGGAGGTTTTGGACGGGCGGCCTGCCCGGTCGGCGGTCGTACAGTTGCCTGTTGCGGAGGGACCAGCCGTCTTTCACTCGCGCGTCCGCGCCCTCAGAGCTGTCCAACCGGACTGCCACCATGGGCTTCTCGGGCCGGAGGTCCGAGAAGCGGAGTGTCCGAGAAGAGGAGCGAGCGGTCAGTGAAGCCGGACGCCCGGCGTTCAGACCGTCGACGACCCCTTCCACACGCCGCCCGTCAGGCCGCCGTGTTGTTCATCGTGCGGTCCTGCCGGTCGTCTCAGGGCCGAGCTCGGCGTAATCGCTCGTGCCCTTCACGCGCCTCAGCGCTACGGCCTGCGATCCCTCACGGCTCCTGACCGTGGCGTCGCCGGATACGGCCTGCTTCACGGCCTCCTCGCGCTGCGCTTCCCATGTCGGGTCAGCGGGCCTGTCAGGTCGCGACGTGCTCGGCGTGATCCATCGGGTCGTACCCCACCTCGGCAGGAGCGTCCCCGGTCGTCGCTGCCCTGAACTTCCCATGGCATGTCGGTCACTTGTGGGGGTTCCTTCCCGTGACGGGGGCTGCGGAAAGAGGGTCCTGGTCGGGGACATCCGCAACGCACGACGCGTGCGTGTTTCAAGTGACGCTATTTGACTAGAGGTTGAGGAAAAAAGAAAGAGCCCGACTCCGTCTCGGTGTGGAGCCGCAGTGCGCGGTCGGATCCGTCCACTTGCTGACCTTCATGGTCTTGTTGTCGACGGGGGCCGCCGGCTCAGACAAGCCGGGGCAGACGGCTCGGTGAGCAAATTGGGCGCGACAAGCCAGAGGTGGTTCTGGCAGTCTGGGGGGTGAATCAGCCCGGGTGAAGTGAAGTCTTCGCGGGGCCGGCCCCGGCGGTCTTCCGCAAGCAAGGCACGGGGCGGCTGCACTCCCCCGGTCGGGACGCTCCCACATCACGTCGGATCACATCGCATGAGGATCCCCCTTTGACTCCGCATTCCCTGGCGTTCTACGTGGACGTCGTCACCGCCGGCACCGTCATCGGCGTGGGTCCCACGCATTCTCCCGACGACGTCGACGAGGTTCTTGGGACGGACTTCGCCCAGGTCGCCTCCGGCGACCGCAGCATGTGCCGCGACTACGGCCTCGCCGAGTTCTACTGGGAGCGCACCTCCCCGGGCCACCCTTGGTCCGGCCACCACTTCACCCTGCAGGTGCACCGGCTCGCGCACCGGGATCGCACCCTCGTCAACGACACGCTTCGTGCCCGGTACGGGCGATTCACTCCTCGGCTGCGGTTCGACAAGCTCCAACGTCTGCTGGCGCGACGCGGCGTCCCCCTGGTGGAAGTCCCCGAAATCCCGGCGAACGCACCGTACTTCCGTACCTTCTGGCAACCCGGATCCCGGGTGGCCGTCCGCGTCATAGGCACGTACGGCGAGTACAGCACCCCGGACAACCTGCGCGTCGGCGACGTGTACAGCATCCACTCGTCCATGACCGCAGAGGAAGTGGACTGGCGCAGGACAAAGGCCGGGTAGCACGGGCCGGGTACCACAGACCGGGTAGCCCAGGACCGGGTAGCACAGAGACGGGCCGGGGCTCGCCGGTTCGCCCCACCGCCGGTCGGCGATGCAGCTGGCGTGGCCCGGCTTCGCCCCTTCCGCGACGCCGGAGATCCGGTGTCCAGCGTGCAGCGCGGCGGGGGTGATCTTCCGGCGGGAGAACGCGGCGGCCGCCGCCCCGGAGGCCACCCGCGCCCGGCTCTGCGGAGCTACGCCCGTATGAACCCGTGGCTCCGCTCCACTTTCGCCACGTGCAGCGTGTAGCTCTGTACCACTCGGCTTGCCCGCGCTTCTGCGCCGCGCGGTGCTCGGCGTCGGACCGCCACTGCGTGAGGGCGTCGGCGTCGCGGAAGTACCCAACGGTGATGGACAGTCCACCAGGAGTGTGTGCCTGATCCATGCCCAGGAACCCTGGGACGTCCTTCACCAGGTCCTCCATGCGTGCCGCGGTCTCGCTGTAGCCGCCCTGCTCCTGGGTTCTCACCGCAGTGAAGACCGCCACGTAGTAAGGGGGTTCAAAGGCGGCAACCGGCATGACAGGTGCTTCGGAGTGATCGCTCATGGCGCCACACTAGGGCAGGGCACATGGAACGGCCCGGCATCTTTCCTGAACGGGATGCATAAGGGATTTAACTCTTGACCAAAGCCGTCCGAGCTGAGGCCGGCAGGCACCCGACGGCCGGCTCGGCCTGGCGTCCCAGGTCAGCCGGCCGTCAGCCCCGGCTCGAGCGTGGGCGAAACGGTAAGTCCCGCACCGGCTGGGGCGACCGCGCTGCCCGAAGGAGAGGCAGCCGGACCGGATGCCTCTCCCCCGGCAGCAGGGACCTGCCGGACGCCTGACGTCGACGCCCGCCAGGACAGGTTCACGGTGACTCCCCCGTTCAAGTCGCGCACTCACCGCGCCGACGAGCCGCGAAGCCTGAGCTTGGACATCACGCAACGCTTCGACAAGCCGCAGCACCGTGCTGCGCCGCATGGACACCGAGTGGGCGCCCAACAGCTCGAGCAGCGGCTGACCGCGCACGCGGCGCGATCCTGGCGCTCGCAGCCAGTGATCCAGTTACTCACCCGAGAGTTCTCAAAGAGGGGCCACGGGTCAAGAACGCAATCCCAGGGCGCTGTGCTCCACCACACCCGAGGGAAGGTCACTCCTTCCCGCAGCCCGAGCAGTCAGCTCCACAAGTGCGGGCCCGCAGGTCGGCGGCCGGCTCGCCGAGGACGATCGCGCTGATGACCAGCTCCATCATCAGGCGGTCGTACTCGTCGCCCGTGCTCCGATAGCGCTCCTTGTCGGCCTCCACCACCGCGGAGGCGATCCTCATCCCACCACCGGCCGCGGGAGCGAAAGACACTTCGTACACGCCGCGACCGGTCCAACTCCGGTGCATGAAGACGACATCGTCCTCGACGAAGACGTTCCACTTCTCGTCCATGTCCCTCGCCCGGTATCCGCGCCGGATGCGGTCCCAGTCCTCGCCCACCCAGACGCGATCGGGCAACTGGGACACCGGCCTCGGCACGTTGATCGGATGGAGGCGCCGGAACGACTCTCGAGTGAGCGGGGCATCGGAGGCATCGTCCGTCATGACGTGAGTCTACGAACGCGCCACTTCATCGGCACAGCTGATTACCTGCAGGAACAAGCGCACTCGCGGGCGCCGGGTCGGTCTGCTAAGTCGCCAGCCTTCCTCGGCTTCGCCTGCGGAGGCGAGGCGAAAAACGTGCTGCCACTCAACGCCCACCTCGGGGGACGGGGCGGGCGCGCCAAGGGGGCCTCGTGTCGGACGCGTTCGCCGAAGGCGTCCGGGTCGGTTGCTCCGCGGGATGCCGACCGAGGCGCGACTGCTGGGCGAATGCTCAGGTCACGGCTGGCTCGCAAGGTTTCCACAAGATCCGTGGGGCACTGTTCGCTGGGCAGCGCGGAACGCCACTGAGCGGGGCCGAGATGACGATGTGCTTCACACAGCGGGTCTCGGCCTGTCCGGCTCGGCGTCGGCGCCCCACCCGCACAGTCACCCAAAAAAGGAACCCATGTGAAGAAGCCCCGTATGGGCCGTGTGGTCGCGGCCTCTGCTGTGCTGATCAGCAGCGGCGCCATTGTCTTCGTCCCCGCGTCGGTGGCCTCGGCCACCGAGGACGACTGCGACGGCATTGCCGTCATCGGCCGCTTCAGGGCCGTCGAGTCCGGAGCCTCCTTCGACTTCCACGGCCGCCGCGTCGAGCTGCAGAACGAGTCGGCGCTCGACCGCTACAGCCGAGCGGAGATCAAGTCCGGCCGCAGGGCCGGCGACCGGCTGTGGGTCGACCGCAGCTACCGCTCGTTCCCCGACTTCAAGGGCATCGTCAGCGACCAGCAGGCGAAGAGCGAGGGCTGGAAGATGTGCGGCCCCTACACCGGCAGCCGCACACAGTCGGTCTTCAATTCCAACTACGCCGCACGCGCCTGTGCCGAGATCGACGGCACCACCAAGTGCGGCAAGTGGTACGTGGACTGACCTGTCCCGGCGGCGGGGCACCGAAGCGGTGAACCGCCGTGTGACCGCATCCTCCGAGGCCGCCGCCCGTCCCACGTGGACCGGCGGCGGCCTCGCAGGCCGTATCGGAACGGACCCCCGCCCCAGCCCGCCGCCCGCCATGCCCGGCGCATGCCTGCGGCACCACGAGCTGAACGCCGCGCCCGCAGCCCGTGGTTGGCATGTCCCGGTAATCGGCTAGCCTCTCGGTGATCTGCGGAGCGGAGCGGCTCCGCGTGTACCGCGGCGGGTCTCCCGCCGGAGGGGGAATCGATGAACGGACACCTGCGCGCGGGGCCCACCTGGTCGGGGCTGCTTCGGTCCCTGCTGGCTTCCGCGCTGCTCGCTCTCGGTCTGGCCGTCCTGCCGGCGGCGCCGGCGCACGCCGCGGGCGACTGCAGGGCGTACGAGGAGACCAGCGTCCAGGGGGCCCTCGCCGTGAAGGCGGCCTGCGACGAGGTCGCGGCCGGCACCATGTACTCGTGGGGAGGCGGCCACGGCCCCGTGCCCGGCAAGACGCACGGTACCCCGGTCGGCGGCGGTGACGAGGCATGGAACGACGGCAATGTCGTCGGCTTCGACTGCTCGGGGCTGACCCGCTGGGCGTGGTCGGTGGCCACGGGGCGGGACGTCCTCGGGCCCGGAACGACGTCCGATGTCTTCGACCGCTACTGGCCGGTCCGCTTCGGGGGCAGTGACGGCACGGCCCATCTCAAGCCCGGCGACGTGCTGTTCTGGAAGTCCAGCCGGTTGCTTGTGTGGATGAGCACCACGCACACCGCGATCTACCTCGGCAACGGAAAGATCGTGGAGGCGGCGGAGTCCCAGCACCCCCTCCAGGTCGCCGACTTCAGCTCACACGCCAGCAGTATCTTCGTCGGGGCGATCAGGCCGAGCGAGGGCTCGGACTCGGCCTCGCCGGACAACTCCGGCCTTCCCGGCCAGCTTTTCAGTACGTGGGGTGAGTGGGTCCGGGTGGGGAACGAGCCGCGCCGCGGATCAACACTGCAGCACACGTTCCCTGGCCCCACACAGGTGAAGATCTCCTGCCAGACGCGCGGCGAGTCGATCACGGCCGAGGGGATCACCAACGACCTGTGGTCGTACCTGCCCGGGTACGACGCCTGGATCACCAACATCTACGTGCGAGGGCCCGCCGCTCTGCCGGGAGTGCCCGACTGCCTGAGCGGGGGCCCGGTCACCGGGACCGGCGCCGACGGGCGCTTCACCACCTGGGGCGACGGGGTGAACGTGCGCTCACAGCCCACGCTCACCGCCGCCGTCCGGCAGACGATCGGCGGCGAGACGTCAGTGCGTGTCTCCTGCCAGCAGCACGGTGACGCCGTCAACGCGGAGGGCCTGGTCAACACGGTCTGGGCCTACCTGCCCGACTACGGCGGCTGGATCACCAACATCTACCTCAAGGGCCCTGCCGTGCTGCCGGGGGTTCCGGACTGCGCCGGCGGCGCGCTGGGCGGTGGCACCGCCGCGGCGGGCTGCACCGACGGTGGAGCCCCGAACGGCGCGGACGCCCGCTCGCCTCGCTCGGTGTCGATCGCGGGTCGGCTGATCGAACTGCGCTACAGCGACACCACCGAGTGCGCCTGGGGACGGATCACCGGCGGAACATCCGGCGACGAGGTGTGGGTCGACCGCAGCCTCACCGGCGGGCAGTCCTGGGACCAGCTCGGCTTCACCAGGATCACCAGCGGCTCGGACGTGTTCACCACCGAGTGGAACGACCACAACGTGGTGATGCGGGCCTGCGGCAGCCCCGGAGACAGCGACACGGTCGTCTGCACCGACTGGTTCTGACCCACCAGAAACAGACAACGGCGGCGGACCGCCGTCGCGGGGCCCGATAACCGGCCCCGGCCGCGGTCCGCCGCCGTTGCCCTCTGATCCATGCTGTTTCAGGCATAGATGATGCGCTGTCACCTGCTGACGACCCAAGCCAGCCCAGCCGGGGCGGTTCATGGTCCGGCATCGTCCCCATTGCCTCGATCCGGCTCTGGCGTCGCACAGGAGCCGCCGGCGAGGCCCCCTAGAGCATGCTGAGTGCCTGCATCGCGTCGCGTTCGATGCGCGAGAGCTCGTGGAGGATGGAGCCTGCCTGCACGAGGTTGCTCGCATCGCCGGACTCGCCTGCTGTCGCGATCAGCGCGGCCACCTGCGTCCAGAGGGCGGCAGCCTCCGCATACAGGCTGTGGCCGGTGCGCAGGTGACTGCTGTCGATCAACACGGCGCACTCGGCGAGGAAGTCCCGGTAGAGATTGCGGAACAGGGCGCCGCCGGTGCCGGCCCTCTCCATGAGGACGGCGGCCCGTGGCAGGTCCTCCTGCGGATTGCCGCTGCGCTGCAGCCACTTCGGCACTTGGTCGGCGGTCTTTGCGATGCCCCGGTGGCCCAGGTTCGCGATGGGCGGGTTCAGGAAGGCGTTGGCGCAGGTCCTGATCGCGGGGATGATCCGGTCCTGCGGTGGCGTCAGGTTGCTGGGCGCTGTGATGGTGAAGGAGCGGTGCTTGGCGGCCATGGGGCCGCGCTCGGCTCTGGCCCTGGCCAGGCCGGCGAGGCTGGTCGAGACGGCTCCGCCCTGCGGGCTGGTGTCCACCACGTAGGCGTCCTGTTCGTCGTAGCCGTACATGGCCACGACGTGCCCGCCGAAGTGCACCTTGGTGCTGAAGTAGTCCAAGTGGTAACTGTCGAGCTGAAGGCCGACCGGCCGGCCGGCGTCGATGGGTGCTGCCACGTTCTGCCATGCCTTGCGCGGGGAGGTGGTCTCCCCGACCAGCAGCTGAAGTCCGAGTACGGCAGTCAGGTTCCTGGTGAGCTCGAACGGTTTGACCCGGCCTCCCAGGAAGGGAAAGCCCATGCTCTTGCTGTCCCAGTAGATGAAGGACAGCCCCGATCCAAGCCCGAACAGCATGGGCTCGGACAGGTCGAGTCCCTCATGGCGCAGCAGCACACCCAGCGCCGTCGTCTCGCAGTGCTGCATACCGCGGGCATCAACGTCCTTCACCATGGTCATGCCACTGATTCTCCTCTCATGACCGTCCCTGCGAAGGCGGGGGCCAGTCGGCGCACCTGCCGCTGTCCTGCACCCCACGCCACGAGATCTGCTGGGCAGTGTCTAGGCTTCGCCCATGCTGACCAGCGAGGACGCATCGTATGAGGCAGTCAGGCGACTGACTGCCGGAGTCGCCCTGGACCAGTCGCTCGACGTGAGGGACCCGGACACCTGGATCGATCTTGATGTCAAGGTGCGCGAATTGGCCTGGCAGCGGCCGGAGTTGTTCCACTCCAACGCCTCGCCGTCCGGGCGGCGAATGGACTGGGGTCCGGATGCGTCGATGCCCACCGTGACTTGGCCCCACGCGCCCGGTGACGCCGAACTCGCTCTCGCCCTGTGCCACCGGGACGGCCGGATCCGCGAGGCCGCGCTGAGCCACAGCGAGGGGCGGCCCGCGCTGCTTGCGCTGGTTGTCATCCGCTGCGCGGACTGGGTGGAGCCGGTACGCGAACGAGCTCGTGCGCTCCTGACCGAGGCGCCCGCGCACCGGCTGACCGCGCACGCCACGCTGATCCTGCGGGTCGGCCGCCGCTCCCGTGGTGGCTTCGCCAAGGAGCTGCTCACCGGAGCGCTGCGCGCCGGGCCGGCCGCGCAAGCCGAGGCACTGCTCGACAGCGGCGACCCGGCGACAGCCCGCCTCGCGCACCGCGTCGCCGTCGAGCGGCGGCTGCTGCCCGCGGCGCGGCTGGCTCAGAGCGCCGCCCGCCACCGCGACGTCGTCGTGCAGGAATTGTGCGCCGACGCGGCCGTGGCCACCCTCGGCAAGGGCACCCTCGATGAGTTCACCGAGGTCGTGGTACCCCTGCTCGCATCTCGCCAGTCCCGGGTCAGGTCGGCCGGGGTGACCGCGCTGCGTCGGGCCGGGCGGCACGCCGACGCCGAGCCATACCTCACCGACCGCTCCGTCGTGGTGCGGGCGTGCGCCCGCTGGGTGCTGCGGCAAGGCGGCACCGACCCGGCCCCGCTGTACCGCGCGCTGTGCGCCGACCCCGCAGCCCGGCCCGCCGCCGCGGTGGGCCTCGGCGAGTGCGGGGTGCGCGAGGACGCCGACGTGGTGCGGACGCTGCTCGCGCACCCGGCCCCCCGGGTGCGCGCCTGCGCGGTGGCGGGACTGCGAGCGCTGGAGGCGGTGCGCGTCGACGACGTGCGCCCCCTTCTTGACGACCCGTCGGCGGCAGTGGTCCGGCAAGCCACCGCGGCTCTGCTGCCGTACGCCGAGCGTGTACCGCTCGAACTGCTGCGCCGGCTCATGGCCCAGGACCGTCCACGCCACCAGCGTGTCGCGGCGATCCGGCTGCTGCGGACGGCCGGGTGCATGCCCAGGTCTTTCTTTCCGACCATCTGATCGTTGATCGACGTGAGCGACGCGATCTCGTTCAAGTGCCGCACCGGAACGCCATGGACCTGATCGAGCGCTTCGGCTGGTGGGAAGGGGCACCGACAACCGGCCGCGGATGTGTGCCGCCGACGGCACTTGGAAGCGGACCTCACCGCACTTCAGGCCGAAACCCAGGACGTAGAGACCGCACCACGACAGCGGCACGAACACGAACCCACGTCGCGGCAGGGCAACTGCCCGGGAGATGCGTCTGCGTCTGCGTGGCCGTCCTCCGTGCGTCCGGGGGGCGGCCACGCAGACCTGGGCAGGACATGCGTCAACATGAACTACCAGGGATTCTTCCCTGTCTTGCTGCGGTTTGCGGCCAGTAGCACCTCAGGGATCCCGAGGACGGATCCAAGGGAGCGTGAAGCATCCCCCGTCTTCAGCCCTTGGGCAAGACGAAGATGAACACGGGTGAGCCGAACAGAGCTCTTCTCACCGCCGGCCGCACACACGGCCTCGGCAAGAGAGCCGGCGAGCAGGGCAGCTTGAGTCCCCGGGCACGAGAAGCGTCTGTACAGGTCGTGTTGGAACGCTGCTGAGCCAACACCGAGGACGTGCAGGGACGACCACTCTCACGGGCGGGTACGGGCGTCGTCGGCGTGGCATGCTGCTCTGCACCGACAGCGGAAGTCAGCGTCAACTGACGTCCGTTTCAGCGGTTTTGCGGCCAGTCACTCATTTCCTGCAGGTCGTCGTCCTTCCCCGGGGCGGCAGCCCGCCGGCCCCCCAGGGAGGTCCCCGCCATGTCAGAAAACGATCCGTCCCCGCCCGTGTCCGTTCCCGCTCCCGCTGCCGCAAGCGCGCGCCCCGGGCGTACCCCGCTCAACAGCGCACAGGTACTCGGGATCACTGTCTTCCCGCTGCTTGGCGCCGTGCTTGCCCTGACTGGCATGCCACTGCGCGATGTGCTGCTTCTGCTCGCCGGGTGCGGCGCGATCGGCGCAGCCACCATCACGGCGGCCGGCGGCGGACGGCTCCTGCTCGGCGCCCTCGCCGCCGCCCTGCGCGCAGCCGCAGACGCCAAGTAGACGGGCGGTGTGCGATGCGTGCAACCACTCCTGTCCCTGACCGGCTCGGCCCGCACCGCGCCCGGCTGGCAGATCGTCTGACCAGCCTGCGCCTGGCCTCCGGCCTCACTTTCACCGAACTGGCCGCTCGTACGGCCGAGTTCGGCGAGAGCTTCACGGTGTCGGCGGCCACCCTAAAACGGGCTGCCCGCTGCGTTCCGGTACCCAAGGAAGCCACCGTCACCGCCTACGTCCGCGCCTGCCGTGCCGGTTTCGACGCCGAAGTCAGGCTGCTCAGGCTGTGGCGGCGGGCCCGCGCCGAGGAACGCGGCGTCCTCTCCGTGCTTCGAGCGCCCTCGGTCGACAACATCCGCAGCCACGCCGACCTGACGGCGGCGCTCGCAGCCGCCTATGAGCGCGCCGGCGCGCCCCCCCTGCGCACTCTTCAGCAGCGAGCCGGCACCAACTCGGTGAACGGCGCCGCCGTACTGCCCATCAGTACCGCTTGGCGGATCGTCCACCGGCGCAGCCAGCCAGCCGACTGGCGACAGTGCGCAGCGTTCCTACGCGGCTGCGGCATCCCTCAGCGGCGCATGGAACAGTGGCAGCATGCCTGGGACCGCGCCACGGGCCCCGCTTGCCCAGTAGGGTGCGCGGCACACGAGTACAGCCGCTCGGCGCGCTCGCGCAGTTGGCTCCTCAATGAACTGATCAGTGGGCTCCGCGGCGAACGATCCCGCTGGCTCACCGAAGCCGGCTCCGCCGAGGTGCTGGTGTCGTGGCTCAACAACACCGTCGCCCTCGTGTCCTGCGCGGACGGCCGTCCGCTCTCATTCACTTCACCGCTCTCCCAGAAGGAGAGCGACGTGCTCAAGCACCGCTGGGCCGCGTCCCTGTCCCACCTGACGGCCTCGGAGCTCGACGCAGTCCTCGGCGCCGGACTTGCACGCCGCATCGAGGTCGAGGCCCGCCGCAGCAGCACGGCCCCCGTGACCAGGACCGATGTGGTGGCCGTGCACGAGGGCAAGTTCCTCTTCGCTCAGGTCGGGGCCCAAGACGTCCAGTCCGACTCAGGGCGTTCTGCAAGCGCCGAGGCGGCTTTGTCCGTCCTGCCACAAGAGATGGCCGGCCGGTCATTCGGACCGGGACGCCCCTCGCGGGAACTGGTGCCGGTGTAGCCGTTCAGCCGACAGACCACACTCATCCGGAGCCCGGCTCCACAAGCCCACCAACCCAACCCAACCCAACCCGCCGTCCGCTGTCCGCGACCCGACAGACCAGGCCCGCCCGGAGCCGTCCCGGTCCTGCGTGGGCTCGTTCCTGGGGGTTCAGGCCGTGTGCCGGCCGACGACTGTTCTTCCACCGGATCGGTGTCCGGCCAGTGCCACCGGCCTGTCCGGCCCTCACCCCTGGACGTCCCGGTCACAGCCCCTCTCCCGTGCCAAAGCAGCCAAATGTGCGGGAACAGGTATGCCGTCGGCCAGGGCAGGGTCAGGCTCCGGAGCACCCCAAGCCGAACGCAGCGGCACCACACCTGCCCACAGGCCGAGTGCGGCATCGGGCCCGTCCCCGTCCTCCGGGGGCCCGGAACGAAGCTTCACCGAGGCCTCTTCCAGCGACAGCGCGAGGAGGGTCGTGGCAGCCAGCTCTTTGCGGCTGGGCTGCCTCGCGTAGTCCCACTGGCCGGGCGCGATGTGCTCGGTCAGCACTCGTAGGCCAGTGAGCTTCTCCTGGGGATCGGTCACCGCACGCGGTACGCCGTAGATCATCGCGCTGCGGTAGTTGACACCGTGTTCGAACACCGACCTGGCCAGCACCAGGCCGTCGACATGAGTGACCGTCACACAGACGGCATCCTGAGGCGAGGCCACCATGCTCCGGCTGGCGACCGAGCCGTGCAGATACAGGGTGTTCCCGTCGACCCCGTAGACGGTCGGTACGACCATGGGGCTGCCGTCCACCACCACGCCGAGGTGACACACGAAACCCGCAGCCAGGACGGCGTCCAGATCCGCACGGTCGACACTGCCTTGCTCGCGCAGGCGGCGGTGACGGGTGCGGGGGGTGTCGGACAGGGCAGGGGCGGATGTCTGCTCCGTCATGGGTATCAATCCTTCGGTCGGCATGGTCGAGGACTTCCGACGACGAATCTCACCGAAGCAATCGATTCCGTCGGCACCCTTCCTGTGCACCAACCGTATCAACCGCCGGGCAGCAATATATCTACGGATTTCGTTGAATCTCAGATGGCAATCGAGCACCCGACCTGCGCTCATTGCCCGAGGCGAGGAGCCCCCGGTGGCTGCCGGAGCCTGCGTCCACGCTGCCGTCCCGCAGCCCCGCCGGCGCGACCTCGGTTGAGAGCGCCCCAGGGCGCACGGGCTGATGACAGAGGGTCAGATCGTTCTCATGAGAGGGACATCGACCTTGGCTGCATCAAGAGTCGGCCCGCGTGAAGCTGTCAGGCCACGGACGTCCTATGACAGTCAGTCCCGCCCTCGGGATCACTCCCGAGGGCGGGGCGCCTCTCAGCCGTACGCTGCCGTGTCCCACTCCCGACCCGGGGTGGTCCCCGACAGCCAGGACGGGTCGGCCAGGCGGATCTCCAGCACCGCGTACGGAACCCGGTCGGGGTCCTGCCACAGTGCGGCCCAGGCATCCATGAACGCGGCCTGCCAGGCGGTGGCGTCGGCCGGGTCGACGCCGCTTGCACGCAGTTCGGCCTCGACGGCCCGCCGAGCCGCGCCCTCGTCGAAGGGCATACGGCGCCGGTCGGTCACGGAGACCTGCGCGATCACCCGGTCCGCGTACGCGGCGAGGGCGACCGGGTCCCAGTACGCTCCCGGACCGGCTTCGCGGTCCAGCCGTTCGGGGTCGGTGTCGGCCAGCAGCCGCATCGCGAATGCGGCGGACGCGGACGGTTCCCCGGCGTCGGGGTGGATCGCCGACAGGGTCAGCTCGACGGTGTCGTCGCTCACGCGTGTGACACGCACCCGCCACAGACTCGCCAACGAAGGCTCCCTTCCTCGTGAGTGCCGCCGCCCTTCCTGTGCGGGCGGCCGCCCGTCAGGTGGTGATTCTGCCGGTGGCGATCAGGGTGGCCAGGGTGGCCAGCTGCGCATCGCTGTTGATGCGCTCGGCGAACGTTACGGCACCGCGCTGCTGGCCGCGGCCGCCCGGCCGGGTCGGCCGGAACGGCATCTGCGAGAACGTGTGGATCACGGACTCCGTGGCCCCCAGCGCACCCGCCTGGTCCACCAGGGCCCGGAACTCCCCGTTGCGCGCGCCACCCGCGCCGATCGACTGGAGGAAGACGACGTCGTCCGCGTTCCACCCGCGGTTCGCGGTGACCTGAATCAGATCCTGGAGAGTCATGGTGGCCGCGGTCAGCGCCTGGCCGAAGTAGGTCGGCTGAGGGTCCGTGAAGACGAACGGGGCCGCGGCGGCCAGGACCTGCCAGCCCCCGGCCGTGGGGTCGTACCGCTTGAAGTTGATCGTGAGAGACCGGACGAAGTACGGGGCGAACGACTGCTGGTACTGCGTGGTCTGGGGGTCGGCCGCCCCGTAGTTCACGTCGACGCCGAAGTAGACGTAGTGGCGCGCAGCGTTCGCCGCCAGGGCGGCGTTCGCGGCTGCCACGGTGTTCAGTTCCCTCTTCAGCATGCTCTCGACGCTGGCCTCGTACCGGCTGTTGTCGCGCTTGGACGCGGGCACCAGGTTGTTCTGCGTGCCGGGGCCGCCCGCCTGCATGTTGATGAGATGGAAACGGATCCAGAAGTTCGTAAGCCCGAGCTGGCGGATGTAGGTGTAGCCGGTGGGGTCGGCGGCCGGCGGCGAGCCGGTCAGCGAGCCGTCGCTGATCATCTCGATGGACGTCGTGCGGCCCGAGGAGTCCACGACCGGGTACATGAACGAGCTCTGCGGAGCGGCGTTCGTGTTGTAAGCGACGCGCTGGACCTGCCGGCGCCGGCCGGAACCCTCGCCCGTCCGCCCGTGTTCGGAAGCGTGCGCCGCTCCCACTCCGGCGTCGGCGCTCCGCTGCACGGGGGCGGGCCCCGACATCACCCGGACGGCGTTGGCCTCGGCGGCCCGTTCGAAGGAGTCGCCGGGGTCGCTGACCCGCAGTCCGTCGCCGGTGTCGGTGCCCGCGACCGGGCCGCTTCGCTGCTGGATCACATGGGTCAGCTCATGGGCCAGGGTGTGCTTGTCGCCCCCGCCCTCGCCGATGACCACGTGGCTGCCGGAGGTGTAGGCGCGGGCCCCGAGCTGGGCGGCCGACCGGCGGGCGGCGCTGTCGTCGTGCACACGTACGTCGCCGAAGTCGGCGTCGAGCCGGGCCTCCATCTCCTGCCTGAGCGGCGCGTCCAGCGGACGGCCCCCGCTGCGCAGCACCGTGTCGACCTCGGGGGCGCGTTGGACGGCCGTGCCGTCCGCGTGTCCGCAGCCCGGACCGTGTTCATGCCGTTCGTCGGCGACGAGTTGGGCCAGCGCCTGATTGCCCACCGTGCGCTGGAGGACGGCGAGGGCAGCCGGTGACAGCCCGCCGGTACGGCCCGAGGCCGCGGCGGTGTGCGCGGCGGCCGACCGGGCGGCCGCCGGACGCCGGTCCCGTCCCTGCTGCGGGCCCTGAGCCTGCGTGTCCTGCTCCCGCGCCCGCATCGCTGCTCTCCCTCGCCATCGGCCGTGCACAGTCCCCGCCACGCTTCCGTCCGCACGGCACGTACACCAGGGCTGTACGGGCAGACTTGGGGGCAGCGTGTTCCGTCCGGCGGGATGACGCGGCGCAGGAAAACGGGAGGGCTTGCGTGAAAGCGGGCTGTGCCGTCCCCGTGACGTCCGGGCGGTCTCCGGTCGGAACTGTCAAGGCGTACTGGCCTCATGACTCTTCCAGACCTGGACGATCCTTTCGCGGAAGTCGACCGGAGAAACGACTCCGCACATCACCCCAACGGCCTTGAGCAGCCAGGCGGGCTCGCCCTGCTGACCGTTGCCGCAACTCTCAGGCCAACTACAGTCCCTGACAGACGACTTGGACGGGGACTGCGTCGAGCACTGCCGAATGCCCACGGCTCCTCATGGACGGGCATCGGCACCGCCCTGGGAGTGAGTGGCCCGGCAAGCGGTCCAGCAGCGTTTCCACGCCCCGCACAAGCGCTACCGCCCCGAGATGATGACGGACGACCCGAACGGATCGCCTGGATCCCTGCTCCCGGAAGTCGATCGACATCGCGGAGGCGCGATCCCAGCGGGATGGGTCTGATCGCACCGCCTGCGAAGACCTGCCGATCGGGCTCGCGCAGGGCCGCGGAGTGACCGCCGCTGACCTGACCGGCGTCGGCTGCGACCTCGCACTCCTTGACGCGACACCAGCGGAACAAGGCCCAGCACAGCGCGGGTGAGCCACCCCTCGGATCCCTGCCCGGATCCCTTCGTTGGGCGGAACGCATCGGCTCCCCAGGGCAGGGTCCAGAATCGCGGCCTCGGCGACGCGTTCGACGATGCGTGGCCTTCGCCACAATTTACCCATTTATGAACAAGGGCATGTCTATAAGTAGATTCAAGGCCGATTGCGCACCTTCCGCGATCAGCACAGAGACGCAAAGACCAGTGACATGGAGAGGCACTTGATCACGCTCTACAGACGGCGCACCGGGCTGGTGGCTACGGCTGGCGTACTCGGGGGCGTACTCGCAGTCACGGCCCTCGGTGGTACGAGCAACGCTGCCACCAGCGGCAACGGTGCCGGGAACCACCCGACATCGCAGGCGCAGGCAAGCCGGGCGGGCACCCAGGAACCCTCCGACGCCCGAATAGAGATCACGCCGGGGGAAGGCTCCCACAGCGTCGAGGTCGACGGGCCGGTCGGCGTCACCGTCAGCAACGGCACGCTCACCCGGGTGACCATGACCGCCGTCGCGACCGGTACCGAGATCCCGGGCACTCTGTCCGCGGACCGCACCTCCTGGAAGCCAAACGGCCCGCTGGAGCGTGCCACCAAGTACCAGATCGCCGCAGAGGCCGAGGACGCCAAGGGCCGCTCCACCACCGGTAACGCCACGATCACCACCGTCTCCCCGGCCAACGACTTCATCGGGCACCTCTCCCCCGCCGACGGGTCGACCGTCGGCGTGGGCATGCCGGTGTCGGTCAACTTCAATTCGGCGATCAGCGACAAGGCCGCCGTGGAGTCGGAGATCCAGGTCAGCTCCAGCAGCGGCCAGCAGGTCGTCGGTCACTGGCTCAACGACCACCGCCTGGACTTCCGCCCCGAGCACTACTGGAAGCCCGGCTCCACTGTCACCGTCACGCTCAGCCGCGACGGCATCCAGAAGACGGTCACTTTCACGATCGGCCGGAGCCAGATCAGCACCGTGGACGCGAAGACGAAGCAGATGACCATCGTCCGGGACGGCAAGACGATCAAAACCATCCCGATCTCGTCAGGCAGCCGCCAACACCCGACGTACAACGGTCAGATGGTGATCTCCGAGAAGTTCAGGCGGATCCACATGAACGGTGCGAGCGTCGGCCTCACGAAGAAGGACGGCAAGCCCTCGTACGACATCAAGGCCGTACCGCACGCCATGCGCCTGACCGACTCGGGAACCTTCATCCACGGCAACTACTGGGGTACCGACTCGGTCTTCGGCAAGGTCAACACCAGCCACGGCTGCGTAGGCCTGAAGGATGTCAGGGGCGGCGGCGACGACAGCCAGCCCGCTGCGTGGTTCTTCAACCACTCGATGATCGGGGACGTCGTGATCGTCAAGAACTCGGCGGACAAGACCAGGTTGGCCTCGGACAACGGCCTCAGCGACTGGAACATGGCGTGGAGCGAGTGGGTCGCGGGCAGCCCCACCACCTGACACCACCCCGCTCTCCACACAGCCGAACCGGCATCGCACTCCACGTCGAAGTACAGGAAGATCTTCGTGAACTCCCTGGTGCGAACCCACCCGAGCAGGCCGCCGGGAACCTGAGGACCTTCTCCTATTCGAGCGCGGGCAGCAATTCTGAGCACCCAGGGCCTGCGGACTCACCGCCGCGACCGCATGACGCCTCGTCGTAGCGACTGGTCATCGGGGATCGGCGTGGATGGGACTGAGGGCGGCATCGGTGTCGTCCTCCTTCGCAGTCGCCGCGAACTGAGACTGCGGCTGCGGCTGCGGCTGCGGCTGCGGCTGCGGCTGCGGCTGCGGCTGCGGCTGCGGCTGCGGCTGCGGCAGGCTCGGTTCGGGCAGGGTCCGGAAGAGCAGCCAGCTGAGCACGGGCATCAGTACGAGAGGCGCCAGGGCGGTTTGCAGGGACGTGGCGTCGGCGAGGCTGCCGATGGCGGGGCTGGCCAGGCCGCCGATGCTGACGGTCAGGCCTAGCGTGATCCCGCTGGCGGTGCCGACACGGGAGGGCAGGTAATCCTGGCCGAGCGTGACCTGCAGCGAGAAGGGCACATACAGGCCGACCGAGGTCAGTGCCACGAACAGGTGGATGGCCGGGCCGGGCACCCACACCACGCCCGCGATGGCCGCGGCCGTGATCAGGTACGACCAGCGCGAGACCGTCACCCGGTCCCACCGGTTGGCCAGCGACCCGCCGAGCACCGAGCCGATCGCACCGCCGAGGTAGAGCACGGACAGAGCCGCGGTGCCCGCGGCCGTGCTGCCGCCCAGACGCTGCCGGACGTACAGCGAGAGGAACGTGCTCAAGCCGATGAACGCGATCGACCGGAAGACCACGGCCAATGACAGCCTCACGAAGGAGGCGGGGTCGTCGCACCCGGCCGGCGGCGTCGTACGGGATCCGGCGGCCTGACTGTGCTGCAGGGCGCGCACCACGGGCAGGCACATCGCGGCACCGGCGAGGGCCGGCACCACCAGCAGCGGCGTCCAGCGCAGCCCTCCGGTGGCCACCACGGCGGCGACCATGAGCGGGGCCAGCGCGAAGCCGACATTGCCTCCCGTGGAGAACCAGCCCATGGCCCGGTGGCTGCCCCGGCCGGCGATGCGGGCGACGCGCGCTGACTCGGGGTGGTAGGCGGCCACGCCGATCCCCGACATCGCGACGAACACGAGGGTGAGCGTGTAAGAACCGCTCAGGCCGCTCAGCGCGACGCCGCCACCGCCGAGCAGCGTGCTGGCCGGCAGCAGCCAGGGCATGGCCCAGCGGTCGGTGAGGGCCCCGAGCACCGGCTGGGCCACCGAGGACAGCAGCGACGCGGCCAGCACGATGCCCGAGGCGACCGCCAAGGAGTAGGCACGCTCAGCGATGAAGAACGGCACCAGGGCCGCCACGGCTCCTTGGTAAACGTCGACACAGGCATGGCCCATGGACAGCAGAAGGATCGAGGTGTTCCGTCGCATCCCGCCATGTTCCGGGCTAGGCGTCCTGTCGCGCTTCCGATAAACTGCCATGTGATGACGGAAATCCGCCACGATCCCGTGGCCCCGACCCGCACCCAGCGGCTGGCGTCCGGCGGCTCGGTCGATGCCCACCGGCACAACGAGCACCAGATCATCTACGCAGGCCGCGGGGTGCTGGCCGTCACGACCAGCGAGGGGTCCTGGGTCGCCCCGGGCACGCGCGCCATCTGGGTGCCCGCCGGCACCGTGCACGCGCACCGGGCCTACGGCGAACTCGATCTGCATCTGGTGGGGCTGCCCGCCACCGAGAACCCGCTCGGCCTCAGCGCACCGACGGTGCTGGCCGTCAGCCCACTGCTGCGCGAACTGATCATCGCTTACACACGCACGGGGGACGACGACAGTCCCGAACGGGCCCGCCTTCGCGCGGTGCTCCTCGACCAGCTGCGAGCGTCCGCCCAGCAGCCGCTGCACCTGCCCACTCCCACCGCCCCCCTGCTGCGCACCCTGTGCGACCTCCTGCAAGCCAACCCGGGCGACGGCCGCACGCTCGCCGAACTCGGCCGCCAGGTCGGGGCGAGCGACCGCACCCTGTCCCGGCTCTTCCGCAGTGACCTCGGCATGACCTTCCCGCAGTGGCGCACACAGCTTCGTCTCCACCACGCACTGGTCCTACTGGCCGAGCGGACGCCGGTGACCGCGGTGGCGCACCAGTGCGGCTGGTCGTCCACCAGCGCCTTCATCGACGTCTTCCGTCGCACCTTCGGCCACACCCCGGGCTCCCACCCGCCGGGCTGAGGGCACCTACGTGCCTGAACCGAACGCCGTGCTTGTCTCGAACGCCGTTGACATTCGGCCGCGGCCGAATGCGTCGGCGATGCAGCCGAGTTGCGCATCGGAGCATGAGGCGCCCCCACACAGCCTGGTGAGCTCGGGGTGCGCCTCAGCGATGTGCGCCCGCACGGGCAAGAACGGAGATCCATCCCGCCCGCCGTCAGTGCTTTGCAGCAGCCGTCACACACTTGTCATCGCGGCGGCGGCCATGCCGCTCGCCCTGGCCGCCCTCGGTCATGACGTCCGGTGCGTCGCTGACTCCGCGCCCGCGCGCCAGGATCCGCCGACCGGCCTTGACGCTCGGTCGCTCAGCAGTAGACCCACTTCATGGACAGCCCGGAGATGGACTGTCCGGACGGGGCGGTGAGTGTGAAGGACTTGGAAGCTCCCCTCGGACCCACCCATGGGCCGTCGGTGTGCGAGCCGCCCGACAGACTGGCGCGGACGAACGGGCAGCGGCCGTCGGCTTTGTCGTCGGTCACCGTGCCTTTGACCTTGGTGTTGTAGTTGCACCACTGACCGCTTGCGTGCCCTTCGCTGATTCTCATGGTCCAGTTCTGGGTGCAGGAGTCAGCGAGCGGGGCCGCTTGTGCGGTGCCGGCCGGAACCACGACGGCGGCCAGTGCGAGTAAGCCGCCTGCCAAGCCCGCGGTCAACATGCGTACAGATGGCATCTGTTCCCCCTACGTCGGGTATGACGTGAATGCGTCAAATTAACAGAGGCCGTCCAACAAGGACAGTCACGTGCCGCGTTTGGCCAATTTCCTCAGCCCGCCCGCGCCACCGGATCGGCTCCTGCCCTTTGATCTGGTGCGCCCAGGCGGCCAGGCGCGGCCGCCCGCATCGAATGCCGGGCCAGGCGTTGGGCGGGGCCGTACCGGATGCGCGGTGCGCGGCCGCGATGCGCCGCGGCCCTACGGGACACCGGCCCCTCGACTCGCGCACACCTCGCCGTCCGGGTGCGCTCGGATCACCTGACGGTGAAGTCGGCAGCCTCGGTGTTCAGGGTCTCGGTGCCGTTCTTTGCGGTGGCCAGGACGGCGATGTGCCACACCCCCCGTGGCGACGAGGCGACGTCGGACGCGGTGGCCTTCACGGTGTACGTGCAGCTCACCGTGTGCTTCCTGAACGGCTTGCAGACGGCCGACTCCCCCGCGGCCAGGTCCTTCGCGGTCAGCCGGTTCTTTGCGAAGGACGACTTCTGCGGCCACGCCAGCACCTTCACACTCTTGACCCCGGAAGACGCCGTGACATACGTGGCAAACGTCAATGAGCCGGCTCGCTCTCCCTCAGGGGCGGTGTAGCGGGCGCTGCTGTGCGTCAGCGCCGGAGGCTGCTCTCCGGCGTAGGCGAAGGCATAAGCACTGGCGCCACCGAGCACGACGACACCAGCGGCCACACACAGGGCAAGACGACGGGACATGACATTCTCCGCAACTGACTCGGCTGGACCGGGGCCGGCGCTCGTGGTCCGCGCCGCTGCACCGATACTCGCCCCGCGAAGGCGCACCGGACATGAAGGAAGGTACTCAACTCGCCCTGAGTACCTCCTCCCAACGCCGTGGGATTGGCCGGCGCGGCCGGGGGTCGTCGTCCCGCCACCGCAGGGGCCTCCCGCACGGCACGGGATGCCTGATCGCACGCCAGGGCGCGCCCCCTCCCGTCAAGCCGCCAAGCCGGCTTTACCGACCTCAGGCCGCAGGGGCGGGCTGGAATGCGGCCGGCCGAATGGGACGGCGGGCTCGAGCGTGAGCGGTCGGATTGGATTGCGGTGATGCGGTTTCCGCACAGCCCATGCGGTTCGGAATCCGGCGGGCTTCCCGCTGTGTTCGGCTGACAGCCGCCCTTGCGGCCCCGCTTCGTCCAGGAGCCCTCTCCCGTGTCAGAGCTGGAGATCGACGCGGTTGTGTGCGACGTGCTCGGCACGCTCGTCGACGAGCCCACCGGTATCCGCGCCAGCCTCCGTGCACTCGACCCGTCGCTCGACGATCCCGGGATCGAGCAGCCTCTGTCGCTGTGGCAGCAGCACATCGCCCGCGAGCAACGTCGCATCCTCGACAGCGCCCGGCCCTACCTCACCAGCGACGTCCTCGACCTGGAAGCCGCCCGGCTCGTCGCCGATGCCGCCGGAGTCGACGACCCGGCCGCCGTTGCGGCGCTGGCCCTGTCGGGTCGCAGGCTCCCGCCCTGGCCCGACACCGTGGCGGGACTCGCCCGACTCGCCGAACGGTTCCGCTGATCGGACTCTCCAACGCCGGCCGGACGGCGCTGCTGGAACTCAACGCCCACGCCGGACTGCGCTGGCACCAGGCCCTGTCCGCCGACGACGCCCGCGCCTACAAGCCAGAACCAGCGGTCTACCAGCTGGCCGTCACCGTCTCCGGACGCCCGCCGGATCGATTGCTGATGGTCGCCGCCCACGCCTGGGACCTGCGCGGCGCACAGCGCCGCGGCATGCGCATCGCCTACGTCGCCCGCCCCGTCTGCGACCAGCCCACCTCCTCGGACGGCTTCGACCTGCACGCGGACGACCTGGCCGACCTGGCCGACCAACTCGATCATGCCTAGGCAGTTTCGTGATCCTGCAGAGCTTCCGTGGACTCGGTTTCCAGCTCGCCGCCCGAGTCCTGGCGGAGATCGTCGGAGGCGATAAGGCACCGGATATCAGGCCGCGTCCGTACTTCGTCCGCGTCGAAACGCCGACACCTGGAAGTCCGACCGCCCGCACCGGGAACAACCGGTCCGGCCGGGGCGGTTGCATCGACCGAGGGACCGGCGCAGCAGGGACGGGAAGCACGGCGACAGCAGCGGTCGTCCGCCCCACCAGGATCCGGGCCCCAGAGTCGCGGTACGCCCGCCGCGCGCTCGGACCAAGACATATGTGTCCAGGAGGACTTTTTTCATGACTGACCGGCCCTTGACGCTCATGGCAGTACATGCCCACCCCGACGACGAGGCCACCGGCACCGGAGGGGTCCTCGCGCGGTATGCGGCGGAAGGCATCCGCACGGTGCTCGTGACGTGTACCGACGGCGGTTGCGGTGACGGACCGGGGGGTGTCAAACCGGGCGACCCCGGGCACGATCCGGCGGCCGTCGCATTGATGCGCCGCCAAGAACTCAAGGCGAGCTGCGACGTCCTGAAGATCAGCGATCTGCAGATGCTGGACTATGCCGACTCCGGGATGGCGGGCTGGCCGAGCAACGACGCCCCAGGATCCTTCTGGCAGACCCCCGTGCAGGAAGGCGCGGCCCGGCTCGCGGAACTCATGCGGCACTACCGACCTGATGTGGTCGTCACCTACGACGAGAACGGCTTCTACGGCCACCCCGACCACATCCAGGCCCACCGCATCACGATGGCGGCGCTGGAGATGACCGAGCTGACACCGAAGGTGTACTGGACCACGATGCCCCGCTCGATGATGCAGCGGTTCGGTGAGACCATGCGCGAGTTCCATGAGGACATGCCGGAGCCGGATCCTGCCGAGGCCGCCGCGTTGGCCGAGATCGGCCTCCCCGACGACGAGATCACCACGTGGGTGGACACCACCGCGTTCAGCGGGCAGAAGTTCGACGCGTTGGCCGCGCACGCCAGCCAGGGCGAGAACATCTTCTTCCTCAAGATGGGCAAGGAGAGGTTCGGCGAGTTGATGGGCACGGAGACCTTCGTACGTGTCCAGGACGCCACCGGCGCGGCCGTACCCGAGAGCGATCTCTTCGCCGGACTGCGCTGATCCGCCCGTCCGACCGGCCGGGAAGGCTCATCGACCGCTCGGCGCGATCGAGCGGGTCACACCCTGACGGGGACGCTTGCATGTGGCTCTGGCCGCACTTCCGTGACCGCCCCTGTCCTCGTCCTTCTGTCCGGAATTCTCAGCCCTCTGGAGCGGCAGGGTGGGGGTAGGCGGCGAGCCAATGCTGCAGTTCCCGGTGCCGGAACTGGTAGGACGGCCCGCTGTAGCGCATGAGTCCAGTGGTACAGGACCAGTCCAGGCACCGATCGCGGTCCCTACGGCGGCCCCGCCCATGAGCGCGCCCGCCAGACCGGTCGCGAGACGGTAGGCGGCGTCCTCACGGATCAGGCCACGAGGAGTGGCCGCGGCTGGGGGCTCTGCTGTGTGACCGACTCGGTCACGTGAGCCCGGTGCCTGTACGAGCGTGCGACGACGTCGTCTCGCAGTCCCCGTCGGGCACGGGGTCGGCCGGTCCGGGCAGAGGGCTGGGGCCGGCTTCCGCGGCCGGGCGTTCGGGGGACAAGTCGGTGCTCTCGCCGAGGAAGCCGCCCGACTGGTGCTGCCACAGCTTGGCGTAGGCGCCGTTCGCCGCGAGCAACTCCTCATGGGCTCCCTGCTCGACGACGCTTCCGCGGTCGAGGACGACGAGGCGGTCCATGCCGGCAACAGTGCTCAGACGGTGGGCCACCACGAGGGCCGTGCGTCCGTCCATCAAGCGCCACAGGGCGTCCTGGACGAGGAGCTCGCTCTCCGAGTCCAGCGCGCTGGTCGCCTCGTCGAGCAGCAGGATCGGGGCGTCGCGCAGGATGGCCCTGGCGAGGGCGACGCGCTGGCGCTGGCCGCCCGACAGTTTCACTCCCCGCTCCCCCACCAATGTGTGGAAGCCGTTGGGGAGTTGGTCGGCGAACTCCGTGACGTGCGCGGCCGCGGCCGCGGCGTGGATCTCCTCGTCGGTGGCGCCGGGCCGGGCGAAGGCGATGTTGTCCCGCAGGCTGCGGTGGAACATGGCCGGTTCCTGAGGGACGTAGGCGATCAATGAGCGCAGGTCGGTCTGGCGCAGCCGACTGATGTCCTGACCGCCGATCAGGATGCGTCCGTCGTCGATGTCCGACATCCGCAGCAGGAGCCGGGTGAGCGTGGTCTTGCCGCCGCCGGACCTGCCGACCAGGCCGATTCGCGCGCCTGCGGGCACATCCAGGTCGAGCGCCTGGAAGATGGGCTTCGCGCCCGCGTGGGCGAAGGTCACCGCCTCGAAGCGGATACCTGTGTCCCGCGGTGCGAGCGGTTCGGGCTCCGTCGGGTCGAGCACAACCGGCGGGTCCAGCAGCAGCTCCGTGAACTGCGCGGCCTCGGTCATCGAGCTTTCCAGACGCCGATAGATCTGATTGAACTCGAACATGATCTGGGTCGCGTTGGAGTAGTAGGTGAAAGCGACCACCACCTCCTCCACTCCTTGGCCCGGCCCGCCGAAGACGATGGCGACCAACAGGCCCAGCACGTTGGTCAGCACGGACATGGGGGCGATGAGGGTGTCGACGCGCAGGTTGCCGTAGTCCCACGACCTCAGCGTCAGGCGCCGGGAGTCCGCGACACGGCTGCGGTGTTCGTCGGCCTCCCGCCGCTCGGCCGCGAACGCCCGGATGGTCTCCATGTTCATGAGACTGTCGGCGACGTGGCCGGAGACCCGGGCGATCGCCGCTTCACGGTCGTTGACAAGCCTCTGCCGGCGACGGATCAGTGGCGTCGCCGCCACCACGGTCAGCGCGATCATCACAAGAAGGCCGACGACGAGCATCGGTTCGTAGCTCCACAGCACCACTGCGCCGAACACCAGAGGGACGACACTGCCCACGACCCGGTACGTCACCGTGTCGACGAAGTCCTCGAAGCGCTTGCCGAAGCTCAGCACCCGTTTGGTCAGGGAGCCGGCGAAGTTGTCGTGGAAGAACGCCGCGTCCTTGGCGAGCAGTTCGTCCATACCGCTCACGTACAGGTGCTCCATGCCGAGGGCGTCCACGCGGTTGAGGCAGTGCTGCCCGACTCTCCACACGGCCTCGGCGAGCAGTAGCGTCACGCCGAAGCCCAGCACGTACGGCAGCGCCGAGCCGAGGGTGAGACCGCCGTCGTCGGCGGCCTGGCCGGCCAGTTTGGCGATCAGCAGGGGCGCGACGTAGCGGGTGCCGATGTTGCCCACGGCCGGCAGCAGCAGCGCCGGCAGGGCCAGCCGTCGTAGTCGCAGCAGTTCCCGGTTGTAGCGGCGCAGTGCCAGAACGACCGCGCTCCTGCCCGGCGTCGGCCCGCGCATATCTGTTGTACCCATCACACTCCCGGAAGTTCGCAAGTCGGAAGTGTCCCGTTGAGCGGCATCCTCAGTCCAGGCATTTACCGCGGACGGGCTAGAACCGGACATCGCTGCGTTCGGCGCACACAGCGGACCCCTCCAGTGGTGAGCCTGCGGTGGTGGTGCAGCCGTCGTCGTGATTCGGGCCCAGCGCACGGCAGGCTCAGGGTCGAGGACACCAGCCACCCGGCACCAGGTGGCGTCCTTCCGAGCTGCCGGGAAGGCCGCGGGATCGGTGCGGCCACTCGGTTGTCGTGACGGCGGTGGTCAGTTCCGTGAACCAGCCACCACGCAAGGCGTGGCCACCCAACCGGAGTTCTCGGCGGGAGACGGTGGCATCCGTCGCGTCATCGCGGCCGATGAAGAGCCGCGCGGGCATCTGGTCACCGCCACGGCGCAGCACACAGGACGGTCCGCGGAGTCCCTCCGACTGCGGGGCGGGGAGGCAGGCCAGTGGAGGCTCCCCGCAGCCCGGGCCGAAAAATGGCGGGCGGCGCCGCGTCAATGCCGTAGGCTTGTCGGACCGACGCGGGGTGGAGCAGCTCGGTAGCTCGCTGGGCTCATAACCCAGAGGTCGCAGGTTCAAATCCTGTCCCCGCTACCAACGCACCGGCCCCCTCACCATGGTGAGGGGGCCGGTCGCATTCAATAGACGTGTCGATGGGCCGTCTTCCTTGAACATGAGCAGCTTGGCGCCGTGCCATGCGACGTGTGTGTTCGCCGTGGACCGGACCCGGCCCCGGACGGTCGGGTCGGCGGTGAAGACGTTGCGGTAGCGTCCGAACAGCGCGCGGCGGGCGGCACGTTCGAGCCGGGACTTCTCGGTACGAACGAATCGCGACTTGAAGTCGACGTGACCGTTCTGGAAGTGGAACATCGCGGTCATGCCGTCCCCGTTGAGGAGCAGTTCGTCGTCCCCGGCCATCGGAGGGAACGCCCACTCGTAGGCAGCGCGGTAGTAAACGCCCGTTGAGGTCGGCCGGCACCTGACCGTACGACTCCAGTTCGTAGACGTCGGCCTCGATGCGGCTCGGTTCGCTCCAACCCTGGAACAGCGGGCTGTCCGGGTATGAGGTTCCCGGTCGCAGATTGAGTCGAGACTCGGTCATGCTGACTCCTCGGATGTCGTGGCGGGTTGCCGAGATACCAGCCCATTGCGGCCCGAGCGTCTCCCGCTCGTCTTGCGGCCACGCGCCAACATCACCGCACGTTCCTGCCGCCGCCGCGCAGTGCCCTGGCCCACGCCACAGATCCGCCCGCCACCCGGGCAACCCGGGCACGCTCCTCGTCGGACACCGTGATCCCCATACCGCGGGATCCCGGACGCGACGGAGCGGCAGGCCGTAGCACCGGCCGGCCGGTCTGCTCGGCGCGCCCTCCATCGGGACGACCCACGTCGAATCTCGCGCTCGGTCTCGGCGAACGCGCCGAATGGACCGGGTGAGCGAAGCGCGCGGGCCGGTGCAGAGATCGTCGGCGCTTCACGCCTCCTCCTGGATCCAGCCCTCCAGCAGGGCGTAGATGGCACTGGGCAGAGTGGAACCTCGTTGGGAGTGAGTGAATGGGCGCGGGGTGCCGGCCATGGCTGACGACAGGGCTCGCCGGTCGACGAGTACGGCTCGCGATGGCTGACGGACGCGGTTCTGTGACGACGGTCAGGAGTGGCGGACCAGCCACTCGGCCATACGGTCGAGTGCCTCCTGTCCGCCGGAGGTGGTCGGCCGGTCAAGTGAGCCGTGGGCCTCACCCTCGAGCAGGTGCGTCTCCTGCGGGACACCCGCCTCGTCGAGTTGTCGTGCGAAGCGCTCGGCCGACGGACGCACCGTGTCGTTCTCGCAGTTGAGGAAGAGGGTGGGCGGGTGACCGTTCAGGGGATCTCCCTCGCCGGGGAACACGGCCGGATCACGCATGTTCGTCAGGCCCGCGTAGTGGGCGTTCTTGTCCTCGATCCAATCCAGTGCGAAGCACGCTCCGTGCGTGGCCGCCTGCACGGCCGCCAAAGCCGCAGGGTCCCACTCCGCTACACGAGCGTGCACGGTCGCGTACGCCAGCACCAGGGAACGGGGGGCCGGGGCCCCTTTTTCGATCAAGCGTCGCGTGACGGAGGCGGCAAGATTGCCGCCCGCGCTGCCACCGCCCAGATGCAACGCGTCCGGCGCGACGCCGAAGGCCTCGGCGCTGTGCTCGACGGCCCAGCGCCAGCCGGCCGACACGTCGTCACGGGGCACGGGATAGCGCACCCCACGCAGGGCCTTGCGGTAGTCGAGTGCCAGCACCGGGATGCCGCGGGCCGCGAGTGACAAGGCGACCCAGTGTGACTCGTGCATGTCGAGGCTGCCGCTGACGTACGCACCGCCGTGCACCCAGACCAGGGCCGATCCGGCGGAACGGGCCGGGTGCCGGTACACACGCGCGGGGACCTCCGCCGGGCCGAGCCGCAGGGGGCGGACGGCTACCTGGGCCAGCTCCGGGAAACGGCGCACGACGTCGACCTCCTCGGGGTTGGCGAGCATCCGGTCGGCGGCGGGCCCGAGCGCCTCCAGAAAGGCGACGAAGTCCGCGAACGGCGGGGGCGAACCCCCCTTCTCTGCGCCCCGACGGACCATGGAGCGCAGCACTCCGGCGGGGAGTCTGCGCATGACATGCCCGGTGAGCGCGAAACGCAGTCGACGCGAGCGCCGGCTGCCTCCAGGTGTGGGCACGGTGGCCTCCTTGGGCAGGGGAACAGGGGGATGTGGGTCGGAGCGGGGGCGGCGCGAGATTTCTCAGCGGTCCTCGGCACCGGACGTGAGAGCGGCGAACCGCTCCTCCAGGTCGGCGAGGAAGTTCTGGCCGTTGGGCAGCATCGCGGCGATCGACCGGACGGTGGTGCCGGCCGGAGCGCTGCCGGAGCCGCTCTCGATGAAGTCAGCGGCCTCCGGAATGTATGTGATGAGCAGGTCCTTGAACGCGAGGACGGCGTCCTCGTGCCCCATCAACTCGTCCATGGTCATGTCCACGGACAGCGGAGCCCGTGCGGTCGGGCTGTCTGTGTGGGGCACCGTCCAGGTGTGCCGTCCTGATCCGACCTCCACGGCCCCGTCGCTGGACGGCAGGACCACATCGGCCGTCGTGTTGGGCGGGACGAGGGCCTCGACGACGAGTCGGCCACCGGACAGCGTCCAGGACACCTCCGCGCGGCCGTACGGTGTCTCCAGACGGGCTTCGGCGTGGGTGAGTCCGCCGCCCGGACGCGGCTCGATACGCAGTCGGCGGTAGCCGGGCCCGGCGGGAGCGAGTCCGGCGACCGTGCGGTGCAGCCAGTCGGCGACGGCACCCAGCGCGTAGTGGTTGAAGGACGTCATCCCGCTCGGGTTGACCGTCCCGTCGGGCAGCAGACTGTCCCACCGCTCCCAGATCGTGGTCGCGCCCATGGTGACCGGGTAGAGCCAGGACGGGCACTCCTTCTGGAGAAGCAGACGGTACGCCGTGTCGGCGTGACCGGCGCGGGTCAGGGCGTCGCAGATCAGCGGGGTGCCGACGAAGCCGGTGGCAATCTTGTGGCCGCCCGCGCGGACGAGCTGGGCGAGCCGGTCGCCGGCGTGGGCGCGCTGGGGGTTGGAGTCCAGCAGGTCGAAACAGAGGGCGAGGGCGTATCCGGTCGGCGCGTCGGACATCATCCGGCCGGCGCCGGTGACGTACTCGGCCTGGAAAGCGGCGCGGATCTCGTCGGCGAGGGCGCGGTAGTGCTCGGCGTCGCCGGTCCGGCCGAGAATCCCGGCGGATCGGGCGACGATGTCGGCGGAGCGGAAGAAGTAGGCGGTGGCGACCAGTTCGCCGGCGGTCGCGGCGGCGTCCGGGCGGCCGGCGGGTGCCGTCGGGTCGAGCCAGTCACCGAACTGGAAGCCGCGGTCCCAGAGGCGGTCCTTCCCCGCGACCGCGGCCACATGGTCCACCCACCGGCGCATCGAGTCGTACTGCGCGGCAAGGATCCCGGTGTCGCCGTAGCGCTCGAACAGCACCCACGGCACGACCGTGGCGGCGTCGCCCCAGGCCGCGGTGGGTGTGTCGGCGCCCGGGACGACCTTCGGCACGACGAAGGGGACGACACCGTTCTCGCCCTGCTCGGCGGCGAGGTCCGCCAGCCAGGAGCCCAGGAAGCCGGCACTGTCGTAGAGGAAGGACGCGGTGGGTGAGAAGACCTGGATGTCGCCGGTCCACCCGAGGCGCTCGTCACGCTGCGGGCAGTCGGTGGGGACGTCGAGGAAGTTGCCGCGCATGCCCCAGACGACATTCTCGTGCAGGCGGTTGACCAGGTCGTCGGAGCAGGCGAAGTGCCCGGTGCGCGTCAGGTCGGAGTGGAGGACGACGGCCCGCAGGTCGGTCCCCGGATCGAAGCCGTCGGGGGCGCCCGTGATCTCGGCATAGCGGAAGCCGTGGAAGGTGAAGCGAGGTTCGAAGACCTCGGCCCCTTCGCCGCGCAGGGTGTAGGTGTCGGTCGCGGCGGCGGTACGCAGCGGCCTGGTGCACAGCTCGCCGTCCTCCAGGACCTCGGCGTGCCGCAGGGTGACCCGCCGACCGGCCTCACCGGAGACGGTCAGGCGCAACCGGCCGACGAGGTTCTGGCCGAAGTCGACGACCGTCCTGCCCGACGAAGAGGTGGTCACCGCCACCGGGACGAGTTCCTCGACACCGCGCACCGGCGGGCCCTCGGGGGCCACCAGGACGCTCAGGTCCCGTTCCAGGGCACGCACCCCGCGCCAGCCGGAGCTGTCGTGACCGGGCTCGGACCAGCCGGAACGCTCCAGGGGGGCCTCGTACGCCTCGCCGTCGTAGAGGCTGGACGAGACGATCGGGCCGGTGGCCGCCCGCCAGGAGTCGTCGGTGGTGACGCGGTCGGTGGTGCCGTCCTCGTACGTCACTTCCAGCTGAGCGAGGAAGGCCAGCCGGTCGCCGTAGATCGCACGGGTCTTGCCGTCGAAGCCGATGCGGCCGCGGAACCAGCCGTCGGCGAGGATCGCACCGACGGCGTTGCGGCCTGGGCGCAGCAGGGCGGTGACGTCGTAGGTCTGGTACCGCAGGCGCTTGTCGTAGGCCGTCCAGCCTGGGGCGAGCACCTCGTCGCCGACGCGGGTGCCGTTGATCTCCACCTCGTACACGCCGAGCGCGGTGGCGTACAGGCGGGCCGAGCGCACCGGGCCGCGCAGGTCGAACTCGCGGCGCAGGAAGGGGCAGGGCTGGTCGCTCCGCGGGTCCTCGTCCCATTCCGGGGTGACGAAGACGGCCGACCAGTCGTCCGGGGCGAGCAGTCCGGCCTCGGCCGTCGCCGGTTCGCTCCACGGCGAGACCTCACCGTCGGAGCCGGTGACACGGACCCGGACGGCGGCCCTGGCGCGGGCCGGGAGCGGCTCGAACGGCCACACGACGAGGACGGAGTCGGCCGACTCGACCCGCACCGTGACGGCCGGATCACCGCTGTCGGGGACGGCCAGCTCGATCTCGTAGGCCGTCTGGGTCCAGTCCCGGGCTTGCGTGAGCGTGGTCCACGACAGCCGCGGGCGCCCGGTTCCGAGGCCGAGCGCATCACGCACGTGCTCGAACCGGACGTCGGTCACGACACCCGTCCGGTCAAGGGTTTCCTGACTCACCTGAGGTCCTCACTCTCGCGCCTGGCACAGCGACGTGCCTGAATCCATCATGAGTCCCACTGAATTGAATCGATTCAAATTCCGAGTGCGGGAAGACGTGCACACGGAGGGGCGGAGATCCAAGTGGCGACTCAAAAAGTTATGGCTGAAACCCTAGCCACGAATCCCGAACATAGCTAGGTTTCCGTCAGGTGAACTTCCCGTTCACTCTGGGTCCAGCCGATTCAGGGGCCTCCGGGAGTCATGCTCCACACTTTTCGTCCCGCTCGGGCAGCCCAGCCCAATAGCTGGAACAAGACGGGTTGACACACCGGAGTGCGGCTCCCACCATGGCCGCCACGGAATTGAAAGGTTCCAACTCCCGGGCGCAGATGCGATGTTGCCCGTCTCCCCCTCGGATGCGTTGTTCGTCCCGTACGAACCTCCCCCACCGCCCCGACGAGGTCACCTTCTGCAGAACCACCGCTCATTCCTTCTCTCCGAAGAGAGGCCACACCGCCGTGTCTTCTTCCACCACGCCCTCACCGGCGCCCGCGACCGCACCCACCCCGGCGGCGAAAGCCCCTGGAGCCGGTATGGGAGCGCGTTTCGCCCTGATCGCTCTCGCCCTGATGTGGCCCACCCAGCTGCTGTCGCTGGCCGGCCTGCTCGGCGGCAACGCGCAGGCCTCCGTCGCGCTGCACTTCCAGACCACGGAGATCGGCTGGTTCATCCTCGTCAACGCGCTGGTCGCCACCGTGATCACGCCGTTCGTCGTGAAGCTCGCCGACTTCTACGGCAAGCGCAACGTCATGATCGCCATCACCGTGCTGGGTCTTGTCGGTGACATCATCGCCGCGCTGGCCACCAACTACGGCATGCTGCTGGTCGGCCGGGGCATCGCTGGCTGCTACGGCCCCATCGCGGCCCTCGCGTACGCATCCGTCCGCGAACTCTTCCCGCCCAAGCACGTCGGCGCCGCCAGCGGCCTGATCGGCAGCGGCATCGCCTTCGTGGCCCTCGGCGGTCCCTTCCTCACCGGCTGGGTGATCGACAGCTTCGGCTTCCGGGGCGTGATGTGGTCGCTGGCCGCCGCCACGGCGATCGGTCTGCTGCTCCTGCTCACCGTGGTGCCGGAGACCCCGCACCGTGCGGAGCGCACGAAGGTGAACTGGCTCGGGGGCGTCCTCCTCGGCGGCGGCGCGGCGGCCCTCACCTACGGCATCGGCAAGGGCGGCGAGTGGGGCTGGACCGACGCCGGCACCCTGGCCTTCCTGCTCGGCGGTGTCGCGGCCGTCCTGCTCTACGTGGTGAGCGACGTCAAGGCCGCCCATCCGCTCTTCGACCTGACCATGATGTCCCGGCGCTCCGTCTGGGCCGTCATGCTGGCCACGGCACTGATCTCCGCGACCGTCTTCGGAACCGGCGTGATCGGCCAGCTGCTGGCGCTCTTCCCGAAGATCCCCGGCGTCTCCGACGGCCTCGGCATGACCGCCACGCACTACGCGATCATCGGCATCCCCGCCAGCATTCTCATCCTGGCCGTCGGCTTCGGCACCGGCGTCGCCCTGCGCAAGGTCGACGCCCGGCTGCCGCTGTCCCTCGGCGCGGCACTCGCCGGCGTCGGCTTCCTGCTTCAGCGGCAATGGCACTACACCGACACCCAGCTCATGCTGCTGGGCACCGTCTCCGCCATCGCCCTGGGCATGATCGTGTCCTCGGTGCCGGTCCTGATCATCGAAGCGGTGACGCCCGACGAGCAGGCCACCGCCAACGGGCTGCAGGGCATGGTCCAGGGCGTGCTCACGACCGTCATCACCCAGCTCGTCTACGTCATCCTCGCCAAGGACAGCACGGTGTTCCAGGGCACCCGCTTCTACCACGACGCCGCCTTCAAGAACGCGATGCTGTTCGGCGCCGGCCTCGCCCTCCTCGGACTGCTCGCCGCCGTCCTGATCCCCCGGCTCAAGCCCGCCCAGGACGTCGAATCCGAGAAAGCCGTGGCGGCCTCCTGATCGCCCCCCTCATCTCCGGGGCTGCCATCCGACCACCGCCCCTCCGCGGCAGCCCCGGATCCCGGACCCCACCCTCGCACGAAAGGCAGGAACGACCCATGACCCGTCGACAGACGGTGGACGAAGCCGACCTCACCCGGCGCCTCGACGCCATGTCTCTCAAAGAGAAGGTGACCCTGCTCACCGGCGGCGACGCCTGGACCCTGACACCCGTCGTCGCCGCCGGCCTCGCTTCCCTCGCCCTGTCCGACGGGCCCGTGGGCCCACGCGGCACCACCTTCGGCGACACCGCGGCCCCCGCGCTCCTCTTCCCCAGCCCCAGCTCCCTCTCCGCGGCCTGGGACGAGGACACCGCATACGAAGCCGGCCGCCTCATGGGCCTCAAGGCCCGGGAGATGGGCATCCACGTCCTGCTCGCCCCCACCGTCAACCTGCACCGATCCCCCCTGGGCGGACGGCACTTCGAGTGCTACTCCGAAGACCCGCACCTCACCGCCCGCACCACGGTCGGCTTCATCAACGGCGTGCAGTCGACCGGCGTGGCCGCCACCGTCAAGCACTTCGTGGGCAACGACTCCGAGACCGAGAGGATGACCTACGACGCCCGGATCGACGAGAAGACCCTGCGCGAGACGTATCTACCGCCCTTCGAGGCCGCCGTGAAGGAGGCCGGCGCCTGGGTCGTGATGGCGGCCTACAACTCGGTCAACGGCACGCCGATGACCGAGAACGGCGAGCTGCTGAACGGCCTGCTGAAGGAGGAGTGGGGATTCGACGGCGTCGTCGTCTCCGACTGGCAGGCCACCAGGTCCACCGAGGCCTCGGCCCTGGCCGGTCTCGACCTGGTCATGCCGGGCCCCGACGGGCCGTGGGGCGCCGCCCTGCTGGCCGCCGTCGAGGAGGGCCGGGTCGCGGAAGCCGTGATAGACGACAAGGTCCGCCGCATCCTGCGGCTGGCCGCCCGGGTCGGGGCGCTCAACGGCGTGGAAGCCATGCACGGCGTGGACGACACGGACAGCACGGCCGGCGCGGACGCCTCTTTGGTACCGCAAGACGTACGCTCCCGCATACGGGATCTGGCGGTCCGCGGTTCCGTCCTCCTGCGCAACAACGGCCTGCTGCCCCTGCAGACCGACACCCTGCGCAAGGTGGCCCTGATCGGTCCCAACGCCGTCCGCTTCACCGCCCAGGGCGGCGGCAGCGCCCACGTCACCCCCGAGCACGTCGTCACCCCGCTCCAAGGACTGCGCCGGGCGCTCGGCGACGACGTCGAGATCACCGTCCGCCAAGGCGCCTTCCCACACGCGACGCTCCTTCCACTGGACGGGAACACGGCCACCGACCCGGTGACCGGCGAACCCGGCGTGCGGCTGGAATACCGGACGGCCGACGGCACCGTGCTCTCCGAGGAGCACAAGGATCCCGCGACCAACTGGTTCCCGATCCTCCTCGCCGACGAGGTGGCGGAACTGGCCGTCCGGACCCGTCTCACACTCCGGGAACCCGGCCTCCACCGACTGTCGGTCCTCGGCCCCGGCCACATCACACTCCACGTCCCGGGACACGCACCGCAGACCCACGAGCAGCTCCAGGACGACGACGACATCGGCTCACTGGTGCTCTACCCGCCGACTCACACCTTCGCCTTCCCCGCCGACCGCGGCGAGACGGAGATCCTGGTGAGCTTCCGACCGCAGCGTCACCTGCCCTACCCCATCGCCCTGCTGGGCCTCGGGTACGACACCCCGCGCGGAACGGACGACGAGGAGATGGAAGCCGCGGTCGCCGCCGCGAGGGACGCGGACGCCGTCATCCTGGTGGTCGGCAGCGACGCCCACACCGAGGCCGAGAGCGTCGACCGCACGACTCTCGCCCTGCGCGGACGGCAGGACGAACTCGTCGAACGGGTCTGCGCCGCCAACCCGCGCACCGCCGTCGTCGTCAACGCCGGCTCCCCCTTCCTCCTCCCGTGGGCCGACCGGCCCGCTGCCCTGCTCTGGTCGTGGTTCCCCGGCCAGGAGGGCGGGGACGCCATCGCCGACATCCTCACCGGGACCGAGCCGGGCGGCCGCCTGCCCACCACCTTCCCCGCAGCCGAGGCCGATGTCCCGGTCCTGTCCACCCAGCCGGTCGACGGAACGCTGGACTACACGGAAGGCGACCTCATCGGCCACCGCGCCTACACCGCGTCCGGCACCGCTCCCCTCTTCCCCTTCGGCCACGGTCTGTCGTACACCACCTGGGACTACCAGGACTTCATCGTCACCGGCGACCTGGGACGCGGCCTCACGGTCCGGGTCACGATCCGCAACACCGGGGAGCGCCGGGGCCGCGAGGTCGTCCAGGCGTACCTGGATCCGGTCGACAGCGACGAGCCGCAGCGCCTCATCGGCTTCGCCGCGGTCGAGGCGAACGCGAGTGAGTCCGTGACCGCCACGATCACCGTGCCCGCGCAGGCCCTCACTGTCTGGAGCCCGGCCGGCCGGGCTCCGCGATCCGGGCCGTACCGGCTCCGGGTGGGGCGTTCGGCCGCCGATCTCCGGCTGACCGCCGCCGTACCCCGCTCGTCGTGATCGTCAGCAGCGACCCAGCGGCCCTGCCCGTCCATGAGTGAAGTACGGTCGGACCGTGAGCACACCGCGCAAGCCCAGGGGCCCCTACCGCAAGGGGCTGGAGCGCCGCGAACAGATCCTGCGGGCGGCCCTGGACGTCTTCAGCGAGCGCGGCGAGCGCGGCTCGTCCCTCAAGGAGATCGCCGACCGCGTGGGCATGTCCCAGGCGGGTGTGCTGCACTACTTCGAATCCCGGGAGGACCTCCTGCTGGCCGTGCTGGCCGAGCGGGACGCCCTGGACACCGAAGCGAGCGCCGATGTCATGTCCCCGGGCGAGGCAGTGGCCCGGACGGTCGATCACAACGCCCGACAGCCAGGCCTGGTCGACCTGTTCGTGACCCTGTCGGCCGCCGCCTCGGATCCGGCCCATCCCGCCCACGCGTTCTTCAAGCGGCGGTACACGGACCTGGGCGCCCGGATCCAGGAAGGCCTGGACCAGGGCCGGCGGCAGAAGCAGATCCGCGAGGACGTCGACTCCGACCTCATGGCGCGACTGCTGCTCGCGGTGTCCGACGGCATCCAGTTGCAGTGGCTGCTGGATCCGAGCGTCGACATGACCGCGTTGGTCCAGGCGTTCAACCGGATGTGCGCCGCCGCGCCGGTGGGCGACAGCGACGACCCGTCGCCCACCGGCGAAGGCAGCTGACGCGCACAGCCGATCCTCCCGGACGGACCGTCACGACGGCAGCACCGTAAGCGCTGCCGTCAGCTCACACGTCGTGCTTTCCCGACGGCACTCCGCGCCGACGCTCTGCTCGGTGTGCCCTCCCGAGCCGCGCTCCCCCTCCTCAGGCGTGGTCACGCCCACGCCTTCCGCCCCTGGGCCGCCGACGCGGCGCACGCCCCCGCCGACGACCGGGTCGGCCCTTCCTCCACCCGTACACGCACCCCCAACAACAGAGCCAAGGGAGAACTCACGTGGAACGGCTGGCCGACCGAAGGGTTCTCGTCACCGGTGCCGCCTCGGGCATAGGTCGGGCGACGGCACTCAGGCTGCTCGCCGAAGGTGCCCGCGTCGTCGCCACCGACATCGCCGACGACGCCCTGGCGGAGACACTGGCCCTCGCCACCGAGGCCGGTACGGCCGACCGGCTCGTCACAGCGTTGATGGACGTCTCCGACGAGAACGCGGTCAACGAGGGCGTGGCACGGGCCGTCGGCACGCTCGGCGGGCTCGACGCACTGGTCAACGTGGCCGGCATGCTGCGCGGGGCCCATACGCACGAGTGCTCCATGGACTTGTGGAACCGCGTCATCGCCGTGAATCTCACGGGCGCCTTCCGGTCACCAGGGCCGCCCTCCCCGCCCTGCTGGAGACCGGCAAGAGCGTCGTGGTCAACTTCAGTTCCACCTCCGCCCAGTTCGCGCACCTGATGACGGCGGCGCACTCCGCGAGCAAGGGGAGATTTCGGCCTGACCCAGCTGACAGGAGCTCAGGAACCGAAAAGGCACACTGGGCTACATGGCTCCCGAGCGTTTCGACGGAAGGGTGACAACCGCGAACGACGTGTACTCGTTCGCGGTTACCGCAGTCGTTGCGGCATCAGGCACCTGGCAAAACGAACACCGCACTGTGGCCAGCACCGTGAGCAAGGTAGCGCAATATCTCTCCAGCAACGTTCGACGCCGGCCCGACTATGACCCCAGCCTGTTCTCCGAGAAATTCAGCTCCCTGTTGGGAAGGTGCTTCGAAGAGGACCCGTACGACCGCCCCACCATGGACGAAGTGATCGACTGCATTGAACAGGAAATGTCACCAACGGATCGAGAATCCCCCTGATCGTCGACCGCCGGGTCTGCCCTCGCCGATCGGCATCTCCGCCGTGAACCTCCACGGCAGTCAGGCTCTTCCGCTGGTGTGCGGCATCCCGCCCATCCGCTCCCGTCGTGGGCGCCGACGCCGTGGCGGCTCCACGGCCACATCGAGCGCGAACCGGACACCACGCGACCACATGAAGCCCTGGCACCCGGACCAGTGATGACGGGGACCGCGGCTGCGGTGTCAGTGTGCTGAAGTATCCTTCCCGCCACCGCACACCGACCGCTAGGACCAAGAGAATTGACTGGCCTGACTGCTTTCCCGCTGCCGTTTCATGCCTCCCGTTCCATATCGTTCGAGACACCCCGAACGCTGCGGGAACTTCAGATGATGCAGTGCAGCTCGCTCATTCGGGCGAAGCCGGAATGGTTCAACAAGATGAACGATGCCGACATCGTCTCCCGGTGGACGCAAGAAGCGGTCGCCCAGGGCCTCACCGAAGCGCAGGTTCGCTACGTGCTGGCCGAACTCCGGCACTACGCCGCACTGCGGGACGGACGAACCGGCGTCGAGGTGTCCGCCGTCGACGGGGTGTGGCAGTCGGACACACTGGTCGACGACGAGCTCAGAACCCGGCTGCGCGAGGCGGTTCGGGTTCTTGAACGGGTTCCCGAAGCAGAACAGGACTGGCATCCCGGATCCGACGGCCAGGTGCTGGATCTGGTTCATCCCTCGCTCTTCTGCCTGGTGAGAGAAGTGAGCGGTGCACCCGAGAGGGCTTGGCAGAACCCGACGGACCGCTACTCGAAGTACGAATTCTCGGAGAAGTTCCAGTGGCTGCCCACGGACGTGGACGTCAGCGACGACGGCGAGGTCGCCTTCCGTTCGTACGTCAACAACGTTCACCCCGAGACTCATCGCGAACTGGCCTCCCTCCTGCCGGACTTGTTCGCGCGCTTGCGCCCGCTGTTCGAGAACGTGCTCACCGATCTGCGCCATCCGCGGCCCCTGCGGATCGAGGCCGATCCCTTCGGGTGGTACGACTCGGAGCCGGAGTACCCGAACAAATCCGCCTACAGTGACGATGGGACCTACGCAGAAGCCGTCCGTGCATGGGAAGCGGCCCAGGACGACTGGTGGGAAAACCGCCGCCCGGCCGTCCCGGACGCCCCGGCCTTCACGCCGCCCGCGTTGCCCGATGAATCCGCCCGGGTCGACCTGCGCGGCCGCCGTCTCCAGGTCATCGTCAAGCTCGCCACCATTCACCTCACCCCGGACAAGCCCGAGTACCCCGGCGGTTCCTGGCATGTCGAGGGGATGATGAACGAGCGGATCGTCTCGACCGGCATCTACTACTGGGACAGCGAGAACATCACCGAAAGCCGACTGAGCTTCCGGGCGGCACTCGACGATCCGCACTACGAACAGAACGACGACAACGGTCTGCGCGAGGTCTACGGCCTCGAGGACGAAGACCCGCTGAACCAGATGCTGGGATCGACACCGACCCCAGCGGGCCGCTGCCTGGCGTTCCCCAACATCCTGCAACACCGCGTCGGCTCATTCCGCCTCGCAGACCCCACCCGCCCGGGACATCGCAAAATTCTCGCGTTCTTCCTGGTCGACCCGTCGGAAAACATCGTCTCGACATCCGATGTGGCACCGCAACAACCATGGTCCGCCACCTCGACCATGACGCTCGAACAGGCCAAGGACTACCGCGAACAACTCATGCAGGAACGCAAGTTCTTCGTCGACGAACACAACGAGCAACTCTACGAGCGAGAATTCTCCCTCTGCGAGCACTGATCGGCGCATGACGGGCCACCGCGCCGTCCGCCGTCTTCGTTACCGGTCTCGGTGTGCTGCACGGCGGTGCGGGCGGGCCTGCCCGGTGTGAGGTGGCCGTACGGGTTGCCGGTCACGGCGTGCCGGGTGGGCGAGGCGTCGACGGTGAGGATGCGGGCGCGCCGGTGGCGGACGGCCAGGGGGCTGCGTGTCGGGCTGCGCCGGCGCCGAGATTCGGTACACGAACCCGAGGGGGGATGCGTCCGTCCGCACCCGCCGTTGGGGGGTTGAGACACCGGGGCGTCCGACAATCAAGGGCATAGGTGGTGATACGTCGTACGGTGTTGTCACAGTGTCAGAGGCACGTTGCGCTGGTGACCGATCGGGAGCGATGTTGATCCGGGTGCTGCTGGTCGAAGAGACGGACCTGCTGCGCGGGGCACTCGCCGCCTTGCTGGCCCGTGAGGAGGACATCGAGGTGGTGGCCGTCTATCCGGGACATGAGCAGACGGTGGCGCGGGCGCTGTCGTACCAGCCCGACGTGGTGGTCATCGACAGCGACGGAAGTGAGGACGCAGCGCTCGGAACCGCACGAGAGCTGGCCCTGCGGTTGCCGGAGTGCCGGACGTTGCTGGTGACCCACTCGGCGACCACCGGGTTCCTGAGGCAGGCGCTGGCGTCGCGCGTCGCAGGCCTCGTCGGCAAGAACGGCCCCAGCGACATCCTGGCGAACGGGGTGCGCAGGGTTGCCGGAGGTGAGCGGTTCGTCGACCCGGAGCTGGCCCTGCTGGCGCTCTGCTCGGCGGAGAGCCCGTTGACGCCGCGGGAGCTGGAAGTGCTGCGGCTGGCGGCGGACGGCACGCCGACCCGGGAGATCGCCGAGCGGCTGTCGCTGTCGGTGGGGACGGTCCGCAATCATCTGAACGCCGTCTCCAGGAAGACCGAGGCGCGCAACCGCATCGACGCGATCCGGATCGCTCGCGAGGCGGGGTGGTTGTAGGCCCCACGGAACCGTGGAGGCGGAGGACAGGCGGATCAGGACCGGACACCGCTCGTCGCCTCGGCCGTCTCGGCACGCCGGACTAGTCGGCCGTGTCGGGCGCATGGGCCACATGAGCCGCATGGGCGGCATAAGCCACGTCCCGCGTGTCGGTCGTCATGTGGTCCCAGTGGCCGATCAGGTCGCGGTAGAGGACGCAGTCGGCCATCAGACGGTCATGGGTGCCCAGGTGATGGCGTGGGCCGTCCAGCACGAGGACGAGGTCGGCGCGCAGGGCGGAACTGATCCGATGGGCGCAGACGATCAGGGTGGCGGGGCGGGCGGCGAAAGCGTGTTCGGCGACCGCCTCGGCTGCCGGGTCCAGGTGGCAGGTGGCCTCGTCCAGCAGGAACAGCCGGGCGGGGGGCAGCAGGGCGCGGACCAGGGCGATCAGCTGGCGCTCCCCGGCGGACAGCAGGGCCGGCTCCACCGGTGCGTCGTAGCCGCCGAGGCGTTCGGTGAGGGCGGCCGCGCCGATGGCGTCGACGGCCGAGTCGAGGTCGGCCTGTGTGGCCGTGGGGTGGAGGTAGGAGAGGTTCTCGCGCAGCGTGCCGGTGAAGACGTACGCCTCCTGCGGGATCAGCACGCGCGATTTCGACAGTGCGTGCGCATCCGGTGAAGCGTCCGGGGCCGGGGAACGGACGGGGACACCGCCCAGCCGGACAAGGCCCGACTGCGGCTCCAGCACACCGGCGATGAGCGCGGCGAGCGTGGACTTCCCGGCGCCGCTGGGGCCGACCACCGCCAGATGGGTGCCCGGCGTGAGAGTGAGGTCGAGGTCACGGATGACGGGTCCGGCGGACCGGGCGTAACCGAAGGTGACCTCACGGAGCTCGACGCCCGCTCCCCCTGGCGACACCTCCCCCGGCACGGGGGAGGAACGCGGGGCCGAGGGTGACGCCTCGGCGGCGGGGTGCGGGCCGACGGGCGCGCCCTGTGTCCCGGGCTTCGCCGCATCGGCGCCGGTGAACCGTGTGCTGCCGGGCTCGGCGCCGGTGGCGGCGGCTTCTCGCGGGGGCGCCCCCCGAGCCGTTGACGCGGGAGCCGCCGCGGACGCGGTCCCCGTCGTCCCCGAGGTCGCCGGCGCGGCCGTCGTCGTTTCCAGGATGCGGGCGGTGGTGACGAGGAGCCACAGGCCGCTGCCGCCGACTCCGCGGACGAAGTGCTGCAGGGCCGGTTGGAGGCTTTGCGAGAGGTAGGTCAAGGCGCCCAGGATCGCGCCCGTGGTCATCCCCCCGCGGAGCAGCCACGGGGTGCCGGCCAGGATGAGGACGACGGGCAGCCAGCCGCCGATGCCCAGGGCGGCGGTGCGCAGGGCGGTGAGGCGGGCCAGGGCGCGGGCCGCCTCGGCGGCCGTGTCGATGCGGCCGTCGAGCCGATGGCGTACCAGAGGCTCGGCGCCGCAGGCCGTCACGTCCCGCAGGCCGTCGGCCGTGGCGGTCACCTGTTCGGCGATCGCCTCGTCGGCGAGCACGACCCTGCGCTGGCGGGCCGCCAGGGCTCGCAGGGCCAGGAGGAAGAGGGTGAGGCCGACCATGAGCGGTGGCAGGACGAACAGGAGGAGCGCCGGATCGAGTGCCGTCAGACCGATCAGCACGCTCACGGCGGTGACGGCGAAGGTCTGCACGAACATCACGACCGCCCCGTACGATTCGCGGGCGATCTCGACCTGCTCGGTCAAGCGGGCCACCCCGGCCGAGTCGGGGGGACGGCCGAGACGGGCGGAGCGGCGCAGTGTGCCGGTGGTGACGAGAGCGACCAGGTCGTCCCGGAACGGTTCGACGACCTCGGCCAGTTGGAGAGTGGCCTGCCGCGTGCCCCAGGCGCCGACCAGGGTGGCGACGGCCAGCAGCCCGAGCCAGCCGAGGCCCTCGGGGACATGGTCGGCGAGGAAGCCGTCGTCGACGGCCCGGGCGACCAGCAGGCCGGAGAGCAGCGCGGGTACGGCCTGGACCAGTGACCAGCCGGTGAGCCGGACGAACGGACGGCGCCGTGTACGGAGGGTGGAGCGCAGCAGCCGGCGCGCGCCCGTGTTCACCGTCTGCCCCCGCGATGCTGCGACGCCGGGCGTCCGCCGTCGCGGGAACCCGCCGGATGTCGACGGGCTTCCTCGTTGTCCGGTCGGAAGACGGCTCGGTATCCCGGATCGCTCCACAGCGCCCGGTGGGTGGCCTGCCGTCGGACGTGGCCCGCGTCCAGCCAGACGACCAGGTCGGCGCGGGCGGCGGTGGAGGCGCGGTGGGTGACGACGAGCCGGGTGCGGGTGGCGAGGGGGCCGGAGCCGGTGAGGACCTGGGTGATGTGGTGTTCGGTGACGGTGTCGAGGCTGGCGGTGACGTCGTCCAGGACGAGAAGACGGCCGGCCCGGGCGGACTGGGTGAACGCGCGGGCCAGTCCCACCCGTTGGGTCTCTCCGCCGGACAGCGGGGCGGAGGCGACGGCGGTGGTGTAGCCGTCGGGCATGGTGCGCAGGAAGGCGTCCGCGCGGGCGATCGTGGCGGCCTCCCGCACCGCTTCGTCCGGGACCCGCTCCGCCGAAGGCCCGAAGGCGATCGCTTCGGTGAAGGTCTCCCCCAGCAGGGCGGGCCGTTCGAAGCCGTAGGCGACGGCCTGGCGCAGGTCCGTGCGGGTCAGGTCGCGCAGTGGTACGCCGTCGAGCCGTACCTCGCCCTCGTCGGGATCGGTGAGCCGGCCTGCCAGTGCGGCCATCAGGGACTTCCCGGAGCCGGAGCGCCCCACGACGGCGGTCAGGGCGCCTTCCGGGATCTCCAGGTCGACGCCGTCCAGGACCGTGCCGCCCTCGGGAGCGCGAACGGTGACGTGGTGGAACTCCAGTCGGCCGCCGCCTCCGGTGGGCAGCCGGGCGTGACCGTATGCCATCGGGGGCGAGTCCAGTATCTCGGCGACCCGCCCGGCGGTGGCACGGGCGAGAGCCAGTCTGCCGACGGAGGCCACCAGGGAGCTCACACCGGTGGCCAGTACGACGTACTCGGTCGCGGCCAGCAGCTGACCCGGTGTGATGCGATCCCGGGCGAGTTCCAGTCCGGCCACGGCCAGGACGGCGATTTCGAGCAGGGGGACGATCACCGCGTCCCGGGCGGACACGCGGGAGAGGGCACGCCACGTCCCCCGGCCGTGCCGGTGGAGTTCCGGCAGCGGTGCGAGGACGCGGTCGGTCTCGCGGGCCAGGGTCCCGGCGGCGGTGATGGTGCGGATCCCGGTGAGGGCGTCGGCGAGCCGGGTGGCGATACGGCCCTGAGTGGCGAAGTAGCGGTCGTTGACGTCGGAGACGTCGCGGGCGAAGGCGTGGACCATGAGGACGATCAGCGGAAGCCCGCTGAGGAAGGTGAGACACAGCCAGGGGTCGATCAGGGCGAGGGCCACCACGGCCCCGATCGGGGGAATCAGTTCGGTGATCGCCCACACCAGACCGGAGGGGGCGCTGCCTGCCTGGCTCGTGTTGCCCACCAGCCGCGCGGTCAGGTCGCCGGGGGTGTGGCGGCGGGTGGCTCGGGGACCCATGTCGAGGACGTGCCCGAGCAGGGTGTGCCGCAGCCAGGCGGTGGAGCGGGCGTTGGCGACGGCGCCGGCGTAGTCGTCCAGTGCGTCGCACACGATGAGCACGGCGACGGCGACGGTCGAGAGCGTCAGCCACAGGGTGATGTCGTCGGGGCCCAGTACGGCGTCGACGGTACGGCCCATGAGAGCGGGCAGGACGACGTAGATCCCGGAGAGCAGCAGGGACGTGGCGACCAGGACGGCACCCCAGGCTCCGCCTCGCCGGACCGCCGTCAGCAGCAGACGGTCCGCCGCGCGTCGGCCGCCCGGTTGCTCGCGTCGGTCCACGGCCGCTCCCGTCGTCGTGCTGGTCCCTCGGCGGCGCCCTGGCTTCCCGGAGCGCAGGGGTGGGCGGAAGGGGCGGGGGCACCCGAGGTGCCCCCGCCGTCGTGTCAGGAGCCCTGGCCGCTAGCAGAACAGGATGCTGAAGAGGCTTCCTCCTCCGAGGAAACAACCCTTGCTCGCCCGGCTGCCCAGCGGTGGCTTCAGGCCGGTCTCCGACTCGATGGTCAGACCCTGCAGTTCGAGGAGTGACATACGCTCACCTCCTTTCTCGAACGTGGTGGGGGACGGGGAAGTCATGTGCGGACACGCCCGGTGTCAGGAAGGGCAGTCCGGTGGGCGTGGGGTGGCAGGCGGCGCCCAGGGCGAGCACGACGCCCGCTCCGCCGGTGGCCAGGTCCATGGACAGTCGCATCAACTGCTCGCCGGGGAAGGCCAGTCGGCCGTCGAGCACGCAGGCGTGGCGGGCCAGGCGGCGTATGTGGGCCGCGACCACGGGGTCCCGCGCGGCGGCGGTGCCGGGCGGGTGGGCGCGGCTGCGGTGGAGGATCATCCCGGCGACGCCGTCGAAGAGGCCGGGTTCGACGTAGAACGACGCCCGGGAGGCGTTGCGGATCGCGTCGACGGCGATCGCGAACTCGTCGTCCGCGCGTTGGGTCAGGAAGTCTTCGAGGACCATGCCGATGCCCACGCTGCCGTCGGCGAGATAGGGCATGGTACGCCATCCCTCGTTCACCTCCATCGAGCCTTCTTCACGGATGACACAGCGGCGCAGGTCCTGGCGAAGGGCGGTCGCGGCGAGGTCCAGGTGCGCCGGGTCGCCGTCGTACTCGTGCAGGCGCAGGAACAGCAGCGCGGGCCCGGACGAGCCGTACATCAGCCCCGCCCTCGGGTGGTCGCCACCACTGGTCTCCGGTACGGCGTCGGCGGGGCCGAGCCGGTCGGCGACGGTGGCCGCCACGCACCGGGCGGCGTCCCGGAAGGCTGCGTCTCCGGTGGTGGCCGCGAAACGCAGCAGGCTGAGCCCCATGCCGGACAGCCCGCCCTTGAGGTCGAGAGCCAGGTTCTGCCAGCGTTCGCCGAGGCACATGTCGACGATCTTGACGGCCTCCTCGTGGTGACCGAGACGGTCGAGGACGAACGCGACGCCGTGCAGACCGTCATAGAGGCCGAGGCGGGTACCGGGCGGCGGGTGGAGCGCGTGCCGGATCAGCCAGTCCTCGTGGTCGGCGTGGCGTCCTGCGCCCGTCACGTCCAGCGCGTACAACACCCCGGCCGCGCCGTGGGCCAGGCCGAGGCCGCCGCCGGGCGCGGTGAACTGCTCGATGTCGCCCGGGAAGAGCCTGTCGTCGCGCTCGGGCGTGGCGGAGGCGAGGATCGCGGACGTGATGGACTCGCGGGCGCGCAGCCAGCCGTTGTGGTCGGGGTCGAGACGGCGTTCGTCGTCGGCCCCGGTGGTCGGTGCGCCGTCGCCGGTGATCGTGCGCACGGCGTCGTCGAGGAGGCGGTCGGGCACCGGGAACAGCCGGCCGCTCTCCCGGGCCAACTGGCCCGCCTTGCCGCGGTCCAGTTCGATCAGACCCGTCAGCGGCAGGAACAGGGCGATCTCCAGGCAGGCCAGTGCGTATCGGTCGATGTCGAAACCGGTGGCGGTGCTCGGGGCGTGGAAGCCCGGGGCCGCCAGCACCTGGTGCCGGGCGTGGGCCACGTCCGAGGCGCCCTCGAAGTCGATCAGGACCACCGTGTCGTCGGGCCGGACCATGACGTTGAAAGTGTGCACGTCGCCGATGACGACGCCCCGCGCGTGGACCGCCGCGACGGCCTCCCGCACCCGCCGGAGCACGTCCAGGGCCCAGGCGGTGTAGTCGGCGAAGGCGCCCGGAGCCGGGTCCAGCGCGGCGAGCGGACTGCGTTCGACGATCAGTTGGTGCAGGGGCTTTCCCTCGATGAGGTCCTCGACGACGAAGTGGTGACCGCCCAGTTCGAAGTGGTCGCGGAGCACGGGGACGCAATCCAGTCCGCGCAGCCGTTCCAACGCGTCGCGCTCACGCCCCAGTCGGGCGACGGCGTCCGCCCCGTCCGGCGTGAGCCCCGCGTGGGGCCGGGCCTCCTTGAGCACGACACGGCCTTGCGTGCGCCTGTCCACCCCGGCGTACAGTCCGCCGCCGTTGGAGAAGTGCAGTGCCCTGTCGATCCGGTAGGGCAGGTCGGCGACGGTGGTCCGCCGGCTCGCGGCCAGGTGGGGTTCGAGGAATCCGGGCAGGTCCACCCATGCCGGCACCTGGAAGATGGGACCGCGCACGTCGGGCACCAGGCGCCCTGAGGGATCCGCCACCGCCTGCTCCACCGCCCCGTCGGCCGACACGCAGTAGCGGTCGGCGAAGGCGCCGTATCTGACGTGGAGCGGGCCGTCCCGCCAGCGTAGATCGCTGAGGATGTACGGTCCCGGCCGGCCGTCGAGGATGTCGCCCAACTCGGTCAGGACGCGCTCGCACTCGGTCTCGTCCCTCGGATAGACGGTCACGAACTTCCCGCTCGACCCGCGGTGCGCGTACTTGGCGTTGGCGAGGAACAAGGTCTCCAGGTCGGGGAGGAACTTGAACGCGATACGGCGTGGCACGCAGTAGTCCCACACCTCGTCCAGGATGGCCTGGGCGTTGTCCAGGCAGGCCGAGGCATGGATCTTCCAGCCCTGCGGAGGGAGCCGTACGCCGACAGGACGGAGGGCCAGCCACTCGCCGACCTTCTCGCGCTTCCACGATCCGGGGAGCGGGCTCTGCGTCTGGCGGAACCGGGCGTGCGTCCCGCCGGGTGAGGACGGGGCGTCGTAGAAATGCGTGTCGGTGAGGCAGTAGACCTCATACCGCTTGTCCACGACAGCCTCCGGATCAGACGCCTTTCTGAGCGGTTTTCTGGCCTTCCGTTCCACCTTGGCAGAGGGGCGGAGCACGGACATCGTTCGTCTGTCACCGGCCCTCTGTGAGATGCGCACAGTCCGCCCTGCACGGATCACACGCCTGGCCTGTGCACATCGCACACGTGGATCGAGGGCCGCCCCGCAGGCACCCGCCGCGGTACCCCCGCGGGCCCGGCTGCGGCAGCAGAGGGGGCGGACGACCGCGCCCCCACCTCTGTCTCTTCCTCTGCCACTGCCTCCGTGGAGGACCGCATCAGGATCTCCGGGCACTCGATGGTGGTGACCACCGGAAATGGTGTCGTCGGCCGTCATCGCAGTGATCCAAGGTCACGCTGTTCGCGGGAGGGGATGACGCATGGTGCGTGGGGGAAGGGTGGCTGTGCTGTGCATGGCCGCAGTGCTGCTGCTGACGGGGTGCGGGCAGCGGGCGGCCGAGGGCAAGCCCGCGTTCGAGGGAGCGGAGAAGCTGCCGGAGGCACTCGGAGAGGACGGCACCACCATCCTGGTGGGCGATCCGGACGCGAAGACGACCGTGCACCTCTACGAGGATCCGCGGTGTCCGGTCTGCGAGGAGTTCGAGACCGCCGGCGGTTCCTCGAAGTTGCGGGAAGCCATGCTCGACCACCGGGCAAGGACCGAGTACACCTTGGCCTCCTTCCTGGACGACCGGCTTGGCGGCAGTGGGTCGCAGAAGGCGGTCAACGCACTGCGCGCAGCGCTGGAGGAGGGCAAGTTCGTGGAGTACCACGAAGTGCTCTACGCCAACCAGCCCGAGGAGAGCGTCGACGGGTACACCGACGACAGTCTGCTGCAACTGGCCGGCAAGGTCGAAGGCCTGCGCAGCCCCGAGTTCGACGCGGCCGTGAAGAACATGAAGTACCGCTCCTTCGTCACCGCCTCCCAGAAGGCATACGAGCGGGCCGGGGGCGCGAAGGAGCCCGACGGACCGGGGACGCCCACCGCTGTGATCAACGACAAACGCATCCCGACGCAGTACTACGGTCTGCTCTTCGACCCTGACTCCTTCGCGCGACTGCTGCAGCAGATCTTCGACAGTCCCGGGGAGTGGGAGAACACCACCTTGTGACCGGCGCGCGTCGTTCTGTTCGGCGTCGCCGGTCGCATGGGCAGCGAGTCCTCGTCCTGCGGGACGAACATGCGGGGGCGGCCGTCACCGGCATCTCACAAGGGCGAACCCGCCGGGGCTGACCGGCACCTGCGACGCGCTCCCCCACTCTTCACCGGGCATCGGGCATCGGGCATCGGCGCAGGACGCAATGGCCGTCAATGCCACACCCAGCCGTGTCGCCCCTCCCCCTCCAACAGGAAGTGCCCGCCGGGAGTCCTCTCCGGCGATGGATGTGCTGCCACCCGAACAATTCTGCCCACTGGGCGGACGAGATCGCTGTCGAGGCTCGGGGCAGGTGCGGTGGCTGCCTTCGTTTTGCGCTGACCGGTCGGGGCCGACGGTTCCTCTCAGAAACGAGGCTCAAGCACCTCCAAGGCGCCGGTTTCGGTGTCGTAGCTGCGCAAGGTGGTGAGCCGGACCGACAGCGGAGGCGCCGGCAGCAGCTCAGTGACCCGTCGACCGGCGAAAGCACCGGTCCGCCGGGTCCGGCCGAGCGTGACGTGGGGGCTCCAGCGCCCGGGTTCATGGAGCGGGTTGAGGGTGCCGGGCGGACTGTCCGAGGCGACCGCCTCCCACACCCGGCGGTGCAAGCCGGCCAGCGCACTGTCGAGGTCCAGCGCCCACGCCAGCACCGAGGTGGGCCGCTCGAAACGGACCACGCCGGTGAACCTCACCGCCAGTGGCAGAGCGGCCGCCACCTCGGCGAGCTCCCAGCGAATCGGGGCAGTCAACTCCCCGCACGACGCCAGCGTGAGGTGCGGGCTGTTGGTCGGAGAGCGGTGGCGCGCCTGACTGGGCAACCCCGCATCCGCGAGCCGCCGCCAGGCCTCCCGCACGGCCGCATCCGCCGCCTCATCCAGCAAAACCTCGACCGTGCGCACCAGCGCAGCCTACCGACGATCACCCGCGGTCTCGCCGATGGCTGCGCTCAGGCCAAGGACGGTATCGACAGCAGCACGCGGCCAGGGGATTTCCTGATGGTGGGAGAGGAACCCACATGGCAACGGCGCACCTGCCGTGTCACTGCACCGCTGCGGACGACGACGCTGCCCTCCTGGCCGGCGGCCCATCGCCCGAATGGGCTCAGTAGTTCGCCGTCATCGCGCGAGGCACAGAGCATGAGGGAGTGCGCAGGAAGGTAGCGGAAGGTGATGAGCCCCCGTGTCTCGTGCGGGAGGAAGAGGCGAGCCCCCCATGAGGAGACGCGTTCCCCAGGACCGAAGAGGGTCACGGCGTGTCGCTGCCCTGTTGGCCGCGATCGCCTGTGGCTCCGTTCTGGTCGCATGTGACTCGGACAGCGGCGACGACAGCGGTTCCCCCTCGTTCACTCCGAGACCGACGCCGCCCCAGACATCGAATTTCAGCGGGACGCCGCCGTCCGCCGGCGCTTCGGTCGCGTCGTCGATCATCGAGTCGGCGAGCTCGCGGGCGGCCTCAGCAGCGGCCTCCGCCTCCGCGCGGGCGTCGGAGTTCGCCGCGTCGGTTTCCGCCGACACGGCCCGCGCCGCCGCAACCGCCGAGAAGGAGCTCAAGGACGTCAAGGGCAGTGGCAACGCACGGGCCGACGTCACCATGACCGGCCTGCCCACCTCTGCGACCGGCGGGCTTCGTGCCGTGGTCGTCACCATCACCAACAACACGGACGAGAAGGCCTCCTACGCCGTGCAGGTCGACTTCAAGAACCCCGACGGGAAGGTCGTGGAGACCAGGTACGTCGGCAAGGAGAACCTGGAGCCGGGGAAGCGGGTGCAGCCCGTCGCGATCAGCAGACAGCCCCCGGAACCCCAGCTCACCCCGGTGCTGGCCAAGGCCCAGCGCTACTGAGGACTCACAGGCCCGCAGCGCAGCCGGCGACAGCGGCTCCGCCAACCCGATCACCGAGGCCGGACCAGACACACCGACGCCGCCCACTTCGCGAACCTGCGCGGTCAGAGCGCTGGCCAGGTCAGGACGGGGCCTCCGACAGGGCCAACAGCCTTGCGGGACGGCGGCCGACCCGATGGCTGCCGACCGGAGCGGCGCATCCGGCGGACGATCCCACGCAGGCGACGAGCCTGAGAGGTTGTCTCACGTGACAAGTTTCGCGAGCTTCTTGCAGCAGGTGAGGGCGGCGGCCAAGGCCAGGCCTCGGCTCGGTCGGTCGTTGCGGACCACGTAGGGATCTTGAGACCACGAACAGCCCATGGCAGGCTCATGCCGCATGATCGATGAATTCGCGAAAGACAACCTGCACAGGAGACTGTGGCGGGACCGCGAGGCGCTGCTCTGGAAACTCGACGGCTTGTCCGAATACGACGCCCGCAGACCTTTGACGGCGACCGGCACCAACCTCCTCGGCCTGGTCAAACACGTCGCCACCGTCGAGGCCAGGTACTTCGGCGAGGTCTTCGACCGCCCATCCCCGGAACCGCTGTCCCGCTGGCAGGACTCCGACGGCAGCGACCACTGGGCGACCGAGGACGAGACCCGCGATCAGATCATCGGGTTCTACCGGCGCGCATGGGAGCACTCGGACGCGACGATCAACGAGCTTCCCCTCGACGCCCCCGGCCACGTGCCGTGGTGGCCGGAGCCTTATACCCACACGAACCTGTTCGCCGTCATGGTCCATGTACTCGGCGAGACCATCCGGCATGCCGGGCACGCCGATATCCTGCGCGAGGGCCTCGACGGCCGCACCGGCGTGCGCGCCGAACACGAGCAGCAGATCGACGAGGAAGCCCGTGCAGCCCACTGCACGAAGATCGAGCAGGCCGCCAGGTCGGCCGCATCAATCAAGGCTTAGTGGTTGTCTCACGTGAAGTGATGTTCGGACGGCGCGATGCCGGTCGTGGGCGCTGATCCATCGAAGCGTCCGGTTCTTGATGAACTCTGGTCCTGGCCGCCCCGTTGCTGCCGTCGTTCGCGGCTCGTCAGCAAGGTCGTGGGACCGCTCCGTGCAACGAGCGGGCGAACTCGGGCTTCTGACGAACCGCCGCACCGCCCGCGTCCGCGACCGTACCCGGTCCATCCACCGGCTGCGCCACGCAGTGACCGGTATGCTCCCCGCGCATCAGCGTGTCGGCCCGCGAGGAGGTCGACACGGTCGCCGAGGCTGCGCTCGCCGCGGGCGGCTCCGAGGCGGACGGCCCCGAGGACCACGGCTTCATGTACTCACGCGGCTTCTTCGACCTCGACGGCCACGGCTGGCAGGTGTGGATGGATCCGTCGAGCGCCCCGGACAGCTCAAGCTCCTGAACGCCCGTGCGAACGTGATCCTGCTCGGCCCGGCGCCATCCACGACCCGCCACGAGTACCGCGTCGGCCGCGGATCGCACCCTCCACACGTGACCAGTCGTTCTTCCGGCTCCCGCTCCAACGGAGCGATCAGGTTCCGCGGCAGTCCTGACCCAGCCCCCGAAAGCACAGGCGTGTGGTCGTGCGGTCGGGGCTTTTGGGCGATATACAGTCATTTGGGTGTCCGAGCTTGCCGTCAGGCCTGACTGTGTGGAGTTCTCCCGATGACGTCGATGAGCCGCCTGCCATGAGGCCCCACCCGACGCTGGGGCGGATCACGGCGCTGGACGCCCACGACATCCGGTTTCCCACGTCTCGTCGGCTCGAGGGGTCGGACGCGATGAATCCCGATCCGGATTATTCGGCGTCCTATGTGATCATCCGCACCGACGTCGGAGACGGGCTGGAGGGGCATGGGTTCTGCTTCACCATCGGCCGGGGCAATGAGGTCGAGGTGGCGGCGATCAACGCGTTGCGCCCGCATGTGGTGGGACTGCGGCTGGGAGAGGTCCTGTCCGACCTCGGGGGGTTCTGTCGCTCGCTCGTCGGCGACAGCCAGCTGCGATGGCTGGGCCCGGAGAAGGGCGTCGTGCACATGGCCATCGGGGCCGTGGTGAACGCCGTGTGGGATCTGTACGCGAAACGGGAGGGGAAGCCGCTGTGGAAGCTGCTGGCCGACCTTGCGCCCGAGCAGGTGGTCGCGTTGATCGACTTCCGCTATCTCGAGGACGCGCTGACCCCCGACGAGGCATTGGGGATCCTGCAGCGGGCGCGGGACGGGATGGAGGAACGGGAGGCGCGGCTGCTCGCTGACGGGTATCCGGCGTATGCCACGTCTCCTGGCTGGCTCGGGTACCCCGACAGCAAGGTCGCCGGGTTGGCCAGGGAGGCCGTCGACCGTGGGTTCAATCAGATCAAACTCAAGGTCGGCGCCGATCTGGAGGACGACGAGCGGCGGTGCCGGGCCGCGCGGGGGACGATCGGCCCCGGCGTGCGGATGGCGCTGGACGCCAACCAGCGCTGGGGGGTCACCGAGGCGGTCGGGTGGATCCGGCGGCTGGCGGAGTTCGACCCGTACTGGATCGAGGAGCCGACCAGTCCGGACGACGTTCTCGGTCTTGCGGCGATCCGCCGGGAGGTGGCGCCGGTGCGGGTGGCGACGGGCGAACATGTGCACAACCGGGTCATGTTCAAGCAACTGCTCCAGGCGGACGCGATCGACTTCCTGCAGGTGGACGCCTGCCGGGTCGCCGGAGTCAACGAGAACCTGGCGATCCTCCTGCTCGCCGCCAAGTTCGGGGTCCCCGTGTGCCCGCACGCGGGCGGGGTGGGCCTGTGCGAGCTCGTGCAACATCTGGCGATGTTCGACTACCTGGCGGTCTCCGGCACCTTCCAGGACCGGGTCATCGAGTATGTGGATCATCTGCACGAGCACTTCCTCGACCCGGCCGTGATCGTCCGGGGGCGGTACGCAGCCCCGACCGCTCCCGGCTTCAGCTCCGCGATGCGGCCCGAGTCACTCGCCGCGTACGCGTTCCCCGGCGGCGCCGCCTGGCAGGCCCCGTACGACGTGCCTCCGGCCCAGGGCCCCCCGGCATGAACTCCGGGGCGGAATTCCAGGGGCTGACCGCGGTCATCACCGGCGGTGCGTCCGGGATCGGCCTGGCCACGGCCGAGACCCTTGCCGCTCGGGGGTGCCGGGTGGCGGTGCTCGACCGGAGTCCCGGTCCGCTGCCGGCGGGGCTGCACCCGGTACAGGCCGATGTCGCGGACGCCGTATCGGTGGCCGCCGCTGTGAGCCGGGTGGCGGACCTGTTCGGAGGCCTGGACGTGCTGGTCAACAATGCCGGCATCGGCGCGCTGGGCACCGTCGAGGACAACGCGGACGACGAATGGCACCACGTGTTGGACATCAACGTGCTCGGCATCGTCCGCACCAGCCGGGCGGCACTGCCGTATCTGCGCCGGTCTCCCAGCGCGGCCATCGTCAACACCTGCTCCGTCGCGGCGCTGGCCGGCCTGCCGCAGCGGGCGCTGTACGCGGCCAGCAAGGGCGCGGTGCTCGCGCTGACCCTGGCCATGGCCGCCGACCACATCGGTGAGGGCATCCGCGTCAACTGCGTCACCCCAGGCACCGTGGACACCCCCTGGGTGCGCCGGCTGCTCGAACACTCCGACGACCCGGAGGCCGAACGCGCTGCTCTCGTCGCCCGCCAGCCCTCCGGCCGCCTGGTCACCGCTCAGCAGGTCGCGGACGCCATCGCGTATCTCGCCGGGCCGCTGGCCGGTGCCACCACGGGGACGGCACTCGCCGTGGACGGAGGGATACAGGGCATCCGCAGATGTCCTGACGCCTTTCACTGACATGACCGACCACGGACCACCTACTCGGAGCCGAGCACCATGAAGCGACGCATCGCCGCCGTCGGAACAGCCCTCGCACTCGGCTGCGGGCCGGCCGTCACCGCCTGCGACGGGGACACGAGCAACACCACCGACACCGCTTCGGGCAAGGTGGGAGTGGTGCTGCCGCTGCTCACCTCACCGTTCTGGGAGTCGTACGACTCCTACATCCCCAAGCAGGCCGCCGCCCAGGACGTCCGCGTGCTGCAGACGGTGAACTCCGACTCCGATCCGGGCAAACAGATCACCGACATCCAGAATCTGCTCGCCCAGAACGTGAAGGGCCTGGTCGTGTCGCCGCTGGACTCCGCGGCGATCGTCGCCGGGCTGAATGCCGCGGAGCGCAAGCATGTGCCGGTCGTCGCCGTCGACGTGGCGCCGGACAAGGGCAAGGTCGCGATGGTGGTCAGAGCCGACAACCGTGCCTTCGGGGAGAAGGCCTGCCGACAGATCGGCGGCGCGGTGAAGACGGGCAAGGTCGTGCAGATCCAGGGCGATTTGGCGTCGGTCAACGGGCGGGACCGGTCGGAGGCGTTCAGCGCGTGTATCAAGAAGAACTACCCAGGCATCAAAGTGCTGGACGTTCCCGCCGTCTGGAAGGCGGACAGGGCGGCGGCCGGTCTGGAGGCGCTGTACACCGCCAACCCCGATATCAAGGGCATCTACATGCAGTCCGGAGGCGTGTACCTGGCCCCCACGCTGAGCACGCTGCGGCGGCACAACGCGCTGGTGAAGGCCGGTAGTCCAGGACACGTCGTGATCGTCTCCAACGACGGCATCCCGCAGGAGCTGGACGCGATCCGCCAGGGTCTGATCGATGCGACCGTCTCCCAGCCGGCCGACCAGTACGCCAAGTACGGCATCTACTACATCAAGCGGGCGATGGAGGGCCAGACCTTCCACCCGGGCCCGACGGACCACGACAGCACCATCGTCCGGCTGCCCAGCGGAATCCTGGAGGACCAGCTCCCGGCGCCGCTGGTGACCGAGGACAACGTCGACGACGCGTCGCTGTGGGGCAACCAGATCGGCAAGAGCTCCTGATACCCGAGAGACCGCCTCCCCGGGCCCCCAGGAAGCGAGACCGCGATGAACCAGACGCCACCGACCGACCCCCACCCCGATGCCGCCGGCCGCCTCGCGGTGGCCGAGGCCCACGGGATCCACAAGCGCTACGGTCCCACCCTGGCCCTGGACGATGCGCGGATCGTGGTCCGGGCCGGTGAGTCGCACGCCCTGGTCGGCCGTAACGGGGCCGGCAAGTCGACCCTGGTGGCCATCCTGACCGGAGTGCAGCGGGCGGACCGCGGCGTCGTCCTGTTCGACGGCGAACCCGCGCCCGGCCTGGCGGACCGCGAGGCGTGGCAGCGGCGGGTCGCCTGCGTCTACCAGCAGTCGACGATCATTCCTGATCTCACGGTCGCCGAGAACCTGTACGTCAACCGGCAGCCCACGGTTCGCGGCCAGGTGATCAGCTGGCGGCGGACGCGCGCGGCGGCCCGCGAGCTGCTGGACGCATGGGGTGTGGACGTCGACGAGAACGTGCCGGCCGGCCGGCTCACCGTCGAGGACGCCAAGATGGTGGAGATCGCACGGTCGATCTCGCGCGGAACCCGTTTCATCGTTCTGGACGAGCCCACCGCCCAGCTGGACAGCCGGGCGATCGACCGACTGTTCACCCAGGTCCGGCGGTTGCAGCAGGCCGGGATCACCTTTCTCTACATCTCCCACCACCTGGAGGAGGTCTACGCCGTCTGCCAGGTGGTCACCGTCATGCGGGACGGCCGCCGGATCACCACGGCGCCCGTGGGCGAGCTGAGCAGGACCGAACTCGTCGAGGCGATGACCGGAGGGCGGGGCGCGGGCGCCGTCCCCGGCCTCGTCGCGACCCGCCCGCAGCGGGCGGCGGACGCAGCCGCGGCCGTACGGGTGCACCGGCTGAACGGCGCGCACTTCTCGGACGTCAGCTTCGCCATCCGGTCCGGCGAGACGGTGGGGCTGACCGGGCTCGCGGGCTCCGGGAGCCATCAGGTCGCCGAGGCGCTGGCCGGGCTGTACCGGCCCGACAGCGGAAGTGTCGAGGTTCTCGGCCGTCCGACGCGGCCGGGCAGCGTCCCTTCGGCGCTCGCCGCGGGCGTGGGCTGCGTGCCGCGCGACCGGCACCACGAAGGGCTGGTACCGGAACTGTCGGTGGCCGAGAACGCCTCCATGACCATCATGGACCGGCTGGGGCGGCTGGGCGTGATCTCGCGCCGCACCCGGGCCGGCTTCACCCGCCGGACGATCAGCGCTCTCGACATCACGACGGACGGCCCGGACCAGCCGGTGAAGAACCTGTCGGGCGGCAACCAGCAGAAGGTCGTCATGGGCCGGGCGCTGGCCACCGACCCGAAGGTCCTGGTGCTCATCAATCCGACGGCGGGTGTCGACGTGCAGTCCAAACGGGCGCTCCTGTCGGTCGTCGACCGGGCCGGGGCCGCGGGACGCGCGGCGCTCGTCGTCTCGGACGAGCTGGCGGACCTGCGGATCTGCGACCGCGTCCTGGTGATGTTCAACGGCTCTCTCGCCGCCGAGTACACCGCCGGCTGGACCGACGAAGAACTCGTGGCCTCGATCGAAGGGGTCGGCACCGGACATGAATGACACCGCGCCGAACGGCCCGGCGTCCGGTGGCGGGCCGGCCAGAGCGGTCCGCCGCCCCGTCCGCGCGCTCGCCCTGGGCCGGATCCGCGACCTGGCGCTGCTGCCCGCCGTACTCCTGCTGCTGGTCATCGGCGCGGTCAGCAACGAGAACTTCCTCGACCGGGATAACCTGCTGAATGTGCTCAGCGCCTCCTCGGCGCTCGGACTGCTGGTGCTCGCCGAGGCGATGATCCTGATCAGCGGCAAGATGGACCTCTCACTGGAGTCGATCGCGGGGCTCGCGCCGGCCCTCGGCTTCATGGCCGTGATCCCGGCCGCCTCCGCCGGTTTCGGCACCGACTTGCCCACCTGGCTCGGCCTGCTGATCATTCCGCTCACCGGAGCGCTGATCGGGGCCGTGAACGGCCTGCTGATCGTCAGGCTCCAGCTCAACGGATTCATCGTCACCCTGGCGATGAACATCGTGCTGCGCGGAGTCCTGGTCGGCATGGTGTCCGGCAAGACCCTGTTCGACGCCCCCGCCGCGTTCTTGGCCCTCGGGTCCGACAACTGGCTGGGCGTTCCCGTCTCGGTGTGGGTGACCGGCGCCTGTTTCGCCGTCGCCGGGTGGGCGCTGCGCTACCACCGGCTGGGACGCGCGGTGTACGCGGTGGGCGGTAACGCCCCCGCGGCGCGGGCGGCGGGCATCCGGGGCGACCGGGTGGCCTGGGGAGTTCTGGTCATCGGCGGGACCCTGGCCGCGCTGGCCGGTCTGGTGGTGGCGGGACGGGTCGGGGCGATCAACGCCAATCAGGGACAGGGCCTGATCTTCACCGTGTTCGCGGCCGCCGTCATCGGCGGCGTCAGCCTGAACGGCGGCAAGGGGTCACTGGCCGGGGCGTTGCTCGGGGTCCTGCTGCTGGGCATGCTGGAGAATCTGCTCACCCTGGCGCAGGTGTCGTCCTTCTGGATCCAGGCCATCTACGGCGCGATCATCCTGGTGGCGCTGATGATCGCCCGGCTCATCACCGGCGAGGGCCAGGAATAGAGCGAGGCGCGGGAGCGGATCCAGCCCCCGGAGCAGAGCGAGCACCGGAGCAGAGCGAGGCCCCGGAGAGAGCGCGGGACCCCGGAGCGGAGCGAGACCCGGATGCGGCTCGAGGGGAAGCAGCGCTGGTCGATAACTCTTAGAATGACCGATATGCCATCCGCCAGATGGGACGGCTGTCATGATGTTGCCCAAGGAGGTAACGCCGAACGGAACGCGCGGACCGTTCGAGATGGCGAATATGGCCACCGCGATGATCGACGCGAAGGGCAAGGTCATCGGCTGGACGGGGGCCGCTGAGCGGCTCCTGGGATACGGCGCGGTGGAGCTCCTCGACCGCTCCGCCGCCACACTGCTGGCGCAGCCCGAAGACGCGTCACGGGCGGCCGAGGTCGCCGAGGAGTGCGAGACCCGCGAGAGCTGGGTCGGCCTGGTGGGCGCCCGGCACCGTGACGGCCGTCGCCTCGAGGTCGGGCTGCGGGTGACCGCGATGTCCGACACCGCCGACCGCAAGGCCTGGCTCGTATCGGCGATCGACGTGTCGAAGGCTCCGACCTGGGCGGTCAGCGTGGAGGTGCTGGAAGCCTTTCTCACCCGGTCACCGCTAGGCATGGCCGTGCTCAGCCCCGACCTGCGGTACGTGTGGATGAACGACACCCTGGAGCGCTACGGCGGTGTGCCGCGCGAGGAGCGGCTCGGGCGCCGGATGTCGGACTCGTTGCCGGGCCTGAACACCGAGGCGCTCGAAGCACAGATGCGGCGGGTGCTGGAGACCGGCGTGCCGGTCATCGACTACGAGTACCGGGGCTGGACCTGGGCGGATCCGCACCAGGAACACGCCTACTCCACCTCCTTCTTTCGGCTCGACGACCCGGACGGCAGACCGCTGGGCGTGTGCTACATGGGCATGGACGTCACCGACAGATGGCGGGCCCGGGAGCGCCTCGCCCTGCTCAGCGAGGCCAGCGCCTGTATCGGGGGCACCCTGAACGTGATGCGGACCGCCCAGGAGCTGGCCGACTTCTCGGTGCCGAGGCTCGCCGACTTCGTGACCGTCGATCTGCTGGAAGCGGTGCTGCAGGGTGATGAACCCGGTTCGCGGCCGCCCGACGGCACGTATCCGGCGCGGCGCGCCGGACAGCAGTCGATCCACGAGGGCTGTCCGGAATCGGTGATCGCCACCGGCGACCCGATCGCGGCCCCCATGTCCTCGCCGTACATCCAGAGCATGGTCAACGGCACCTCGATCCTGGAACCGTGCCTGGACCCCGACGCCACCCCGTGGGTCGCCGAGGACCCGGCCCGCGCCCAGAGCATCAGGCAGTTCGGGTCGCCCTCGGTGATGTGGGTGCCGCTGGCCGCGCGCGGCACCGTGCTGGGAGTGGCCACCTTCGTGCGTACGGAGCATCCGCAGCCGTTCGAGGAGGACGATCTGCTGCTCGCCGAGGAACTGGTCGGCCGGGCCGCGGTGTGGGTGGAGAACGCGCGCCGCTACACCCGTGAGCACGCCGCGGCGCTGGCGCTGCAGCGCAGTCTGCTCCCGCAGGCGCTGAACGGCGGGACCGCCATGGAGGTGGCCTCGCGCTACCTGCCGGCCGGCGCCCGGGAAGGAGTGAGCGGCGACTGGTTCGACGTGATCCAGCTGTCCGGCGCCCGGGTCGCCCTGGTCGTCGGTGACGTCGTCGGGCACGGCCTCAACGCCGCGGCGACCATGGGCAGGCTGCGTACCGCCGTACAGACCCTGGCTGACATGGACCTGCCGCCAGATGAGCTGCTGGCCCACCTGGACGACCTGGTGATCCGTTTGACGGAGGAGAAGGGCGCGGACGACGAGCCCATCGCCACCGCGGTACTGGGCGCAACCTGCCTCTACGCCGTCTACGATCCGGTCACCCAGCTGTGCACCATGGCCCGGGCCGGGCATCCGCCGCCCGCCGTGGTCACCCCCGCCGGCAAGGTCGTGTTCCCGAACCTTCCGGCGGGCCCTCCGCTGGGCCTCGGCTCCTTGCCCTTCGAGTCCGCAGAGATATCCCTCCCCGAGGGAAGCCTGATCGCCCTCTACACCGACGGCCTCATCGAGAGCAGTGACCAGGACATCGACGTCGGGCTGTCCCGTCTCAGCCATGTGCTCGCGCAGTCCGGCCTGCCGCCGGAGGAGCTGTGCTCGGCGGTCGTGAACAACCTGCTGACCGGCCCGCAGACCGACGACGTCGCGCTGCTCCTGGCCCGGCCGCATGCGCTGGGCGCCGACCGGGTCGCCTCGTGGGACCTGCCGACGGATCCGGCGATCGTCGCGAGCGCCAGGGAACTGGCTGCCCGCCAGCTGCTCGGATGGGGACTGGAGGACCTGGTGATGACCACGGAACTGGTGGTCAGCGAGTTGGTCACCAATGCCATCCGGCACGGAACCGGACCCGTCAGACTGCGGATGATCCGGCATGACAAGCTGATCTGCGAGGTGTCCGACGCCAGCAACACCTCGCCCCGGATGGGCCATGCGCGGACCACCGACGAGGGCGGCCGGGGGCTGTTCCTGGTTGCTCAGCTGACCCGCCGTTGGGGTACGCGTTACACCCGGTCCGGAAAGATCATCTGGGCAGAGCAGGACCTCCCGGCACATCCCGGCGCAGATGGACCCCGGGGCGGGCACTGACGGCCCGGCCGCTTGACGGCCCCTCTGCGGCGGCGGCGCTGTCCACGAGTACCCGTAAGCCGCGTGACCTGAGGCGAGGACTTCTCGAGGAGCAGCAGTCAAGACCTGTGGACCAGACCATGGCGAGCCCTGACCCGATCCTTGGGCCATGGGCCATGGGCCATGGGCCATGGGGACCCTGACTCGATCCATGGGCCACGGTTCAATCGGTCATGGGCCCGACGGCTCTCGGTGGCGTCGGCCATGGCGATCAGCTCCTTGGCGCCGTCCGTGCGCACGCCCATCAGCACGAGCACGCGCACAAATTTCGCCTCGGCGAAGGGACAGGAGCCTGCTGTGCGGTTCCTCCCCCTCTACCGCCCTCGGAACTCTGGAGTGGTCCTGTCGCTCAGGGGGCGGGGCTTGCCGGCGGCCGTGGTGGCGGCCCCAGGATTCGTCGTACCGTCACGACCCCACGTGTCGGCGTACACCTCTCGTGGCTCCACGCAGTGCGAGTACGCGCTCAGGGCCAAATGGGTTGGCCGGGAGGCCGGGTGGGGTCGTACTGCGTGCGGGCGAAGGCGTCGTTTGCACGATGGACGGTGTCGGGTTGCGGCGGTGCCGGCCAGACGCTCAGCAAGTGCTCTTCCACAGGAGTGTCGCCTTCGTGCGCATCGCCTTCATCGCGTCCGCGAGCCTGGACGCGGACGCGGTACCAGCCCGCGCCGGCTGTGGCGAAGTTCCCGGCCTCGTCCTCGACGTCCCCGCCCCATCGGAAGAGCCGCAGGATGCCGCTCGTACTGCAGATGCTCACGTCCACCACGGTCTCCCACTCCTGGCCCGGCAGGAGTGGTTCATCCGCGCAGTGCTGGGTGGTCAGGCGTATCCAGCCGGTGTGCGTGCCCGCGAGCACGGTGAGGTGTTCCGGGCCCCCTGCTGCCAAGCTGTTTCCCTCATGGATCCGCCTGACCGTGTCGCTGTCGTCGTACTCGCTGAGAAAGTCGTCGCCCTGCAGGTAGTACTGCCTGTAAGAGACGAACATGCGGTCTGAAGTCCACGTGGTGTAGCGCATCCACCGGATCATGCCCTGCACCACTGACAGACACGACATGCGGCACTCCCCCGCCTCGCGCGGCCGCCGGCACGAGAGGGAGAGCGCGACCTGCCGTCGGCGCGCCCGTTGCGTTCGAGGCTCGCAGCGCACGCCCAGAGTCGACCGATGGCACCGCTCCAGCGGAACGGCAGGAGCTCGATGTGGACCTCACGGGCCGTGAAGGAATGCCCGTTGGGCATGCCCGTTGCGATGTGTCGGCTCCGACCAGGGCGGCAACGAGAGTGACTGCGTCGCAAGCACTGCGGCGGCCCGCACCGCCGTGCCACGAGTGATTGCGGCACATCTACCAGCCTCCGATACCGGAGCCCACACCCGCCGCCGACGATGTCGAGCCCGGAGTGGTTCACCCGGCAGGGTGCGGCATTCCTCACGAAGCTCCGCCTGCAATCCAGCACCGGAATCAGTCAGAGATCACGTAACATCCAGGTCGATCCGAACAACTGCCGCAGTTGCCCGCCTAGTTGGAGATTTCTCCACACCTCGACCAAGGGTGACTGCGCAAGGGGGAAGGAACAACCAAGATGACGTCATCCACTCTCCGCCGACGCGTCGCCGGAACCGCAGCCACCGTTCTTCTGATCGGTGCCGGCGCCCTGGCGACCGCGCCTTCGGCAACGGCCAAGGCCAACCTGCTGACCATCGACAAGGTGTCGCAGCACACCCCCGGCCTGCAGGTGAAGGTCACCTACTCCTGCGACACCGGCATGGACCACCAACTCGTGGCCAACGCGACGACGCTCAACCACAGTCCCCACGACCAGTCCATCGCTGCGGGCACCATCAAGAAGGACAAGCTGGTCTGCGACTACAACGACCATGTAGCGCTGGTGACCCTGCGCCCGGCCGCGGGCTCACACTTCGACAAGGGGGACAAGGTCAAGGTCACCGTCTTCTACTTCGACAACGACGGGTTCAGGTACGGCGACGCCGAAACGGTGGCCGTCCTGTAGGACGGGGTTTCGTCCCGGCAGGCGACACGCGGCCGGGAGACCTCGCATGTCGTCGGCCGGGCGGCTCCTGGCGCTTGGAGCCGCCGCTAGACCGGTCCGTACGGCAGGACCGCCGGACGGCTGCAGACCGAGGGGGACGCTCGGTGTCGCCGGCCCACACCGACTCGGCCTCGAGGTGTGCTGCCACTCTCGGCCAGGGGCTCGGTACGGGGTCCCGGTAGCGTCACCGGGACCCCGTACATGAAGGAGAGCACCCACTCGTGAACCTGGGCATCATCGGGCAGGCCGCCGGGCTGTTCGCCGTGACCAACGTCGACGACCTCCTGGTCCTGGCACTGTTCTCCGCCCAGGGAGCCGGGCGCCGTGGCTCCACCCGCCGCATCATGCTCGGCCAGTACCTGGGCTTCGCCGCGATCCTCGCCGTGTCGGTGACAGCCGCGTTCGGCGCCACCTTCCTACCCAAGGCCGCCATCCCCTATCTCGGACTACTGCCTCTCGCACTGGGTCTCAAAGCCGCCCGGCAGGCGTGGAAAGACCGTCGAGAGGGCGGTGAGGGTGATGAGGATGCGCAGGGCAGGGAAGGCGGGCCGAGTCCATGGGAGGTCACCGCGGTCACCTTCGCCAACGGTGGCGACAACATCGGCGTCTACGTGCCCGTCTTCGCCACCGCCGGCATCGGCGGGATGAGCGTGTACGCCGTGGTGTTCCTGGTCCTGGTGGCGGTGTGGTGCCTGGCGGGCCGGTACTTCGCCACCCGCCCGGTCATCGCCAAGGGTCTCGCCCGCTGGGGCCACGTCCTGCTTCCGCTGGTCCTGGTCGCCCTCGGCCTGCTCATTCTCGTCGAGGGCGGCGCCTTCGGTCTGTGACGTGACCGGCACCCACCGTTCGATTCCTCGGCGACGTCCGGACGCCTCCCAAACCAGCGCACCAGCGTTGTCATCCTCGTGGCCGAACCGGCCCGCACCGCAGAACGCGGTTGACATAGAGGCGCGGCGTGCGCTTGCGTGGGCACAGAGGTCCTTCGCAGCAGCGAGGGCCCACGCCATCCGGGCAGGAGACGGCATGAACCAGGCCCACCTGACCGTCTCCCAGCACATGACCGCCGACGACGTGCACGTCGTCGCTCTCGCCGGGGAGATCGACCACACCACCGCCGGCGCCTTCCGCCAGGCGCTCGCCGTACAGGGCGGCTTCGCCCGGCATACAGTCATCGACCTGCGCGCCGTCACCTTCATGGACTCCAGCGGCATCAACGTGCTCGTCGCCGCGAACAACGCCGCCCGCGCCGGCCACGGCTGGCTGCGCCTGGCCCACACCCCGAAGCCCCTGTCGGAACTGCTGCACATCGTCGGCCTCGACGACGTCATCGCTCTGTACCCCACCCTCGACGAGGCCCTCGCACCGCAATCCGCCGCCTGACCCCTCCAGCGCACCTGGAACCGTGCGGTTCGCACGCTGGTGCGCGGTCAACGCAGCGTGAGCAGGCTCCTGGCCGGCTCAGGGAAGGCTGCTACCTCCTCGACCAGTTGCGCTCATCCACCGCCCGTCCTGACGGGGCATGCACGTCGCGGACAGCTCGAACAGCCCAAGGTATCCGCGTCGAACAGCGAGAGCGGGTCACGCGCTGCTCACTGCCGACGGGTTCGATCAGTCGACCGCCCCCGGGCCTCGTCACCGGGTGGCGAGGATGCCGCCGTCGACGGGGATGACGGCTCCGGTGATGTAGCTGCTGGCGGGGCTCATGAGAAACACGGCGATTCCCGCCATGTCCTCGGGGCGGCCGATGCGACGAAGGGGGATCTGGCCGGCGACGGCTTCGGCGCCGAGGCTGAGGATGCCTGCGGTCATCCTGGACTCGAACAGGCCTGGGGCGATGGCGTTGACGAGGACTTCAGGAGCGAGCGTGCCAGCCAGTTGCCCGGTGAGCATGTGCACGGCGGCCTTGCTGGCGCCGTAGGAGAAGTTGTTGACGCCGGGGGCTGGGGCACGCAGGCCGTCGATGCTGCCGGTGTTGATGACCCGCGCGGGGTCCTCGGGCGTCGACGCCGCCTTCAGCAACGGCAGCAGAGCCCGGGTGAGGGCGAAGACCCCCTTGACGTTGACCGACAGCACCTTGTCCCAGGCCGAGTCGGGAAATTCCTCCAGGGGCGCGCCCCAGTTGGCGCCCGCGTTGTTGAACAGGCCGTGCACGCGACTTTCGCGTGCACGCAGGTGGGAGGCCAGGGTTTCGACACCGTCGGCCGTGCCGAGGTCGGCGGCCACGGCGTGCACCTCGCCGAGGTGGCTGAGCTCATCGACGGCCGCTTCGAGGTCGGCCTCCTTGCGGCTGGAGATGTAGACCTTGGCACCGGCTTCAAGGAGTCCTCTGGTGATCATTCTGCCGATGCCGCGGCCTCCTCCGCTGACGACGGCGACCTTGCCCGCCAGGGAGGGTGTCAGGGTGCTCACGTGGTGCTCTCCGGGGTTGTCGGTAGGAGTGACATGGGTTCAGGAAGGGGGTGGCGCCCCTGTCCGGGCGCGCGTGCCGCACGAAGGGGCGGCCGGCGCTCCTGACGTCGTGGCCGGCGTCTACCTGATGCGGCGGCCGGAGATGGCGCGGCTGATCGCAAGGCGTTGGATTTCGCTGGTGCCCTCGTAGATGGTGAAGATCTTGGCGTCGCGGGCCCAGCGTTCGACGGGGTAGTCGCGGGTGTAGCCGTTGCCGCCGAGTATCTGCAGAGCGCGTTCGGTGGCGCGGACGGCGACCTCGCTGGCCTTGAGTTTGGCCATGCTTCCCTCGGCGCGGGTGAAGGGCCTGCCGCGCGTCATCATGTGGCTTGCGCGCCAGACCAACAGGCGGGCGGCGTCGATCTCCATCGCCAGGTCGGCGAGCATGAAGGCGACGGCCTGGTTGTCGATGATCGGCCGGCCGAACTGTTCGCGGACGCCGGCGTACTCGAGGGCGTACTCGTAGGCGGCGCGGGCGACGCCGACGGCCATCGCGCCGATGCCGGGCCGGGTCATCTCGAAGGTGGCCATGGCGGCGGGGACGCGAACGCGGGTTCCTTGCCGGGCGGCGGCGAGGCGCTGATCGAGGGCGTCCTTGCCGCCCAGGACGAGGTCGGCGGGGATGCGCACGTTGTCCAGGACGACCTCGGCGGTGTGGGAGGCGCGCAGGCCGTGCTTGGAGAACTTCTGTCCCTGGCTGAGTCCGCGCGTGCCAGGAGGGATGAGGAACAGGGCGTGACCGCGGGCTCCGAGTTCGGGGGCACACACCGCGTTGACGACGTGGATGCGGGCGATGCCGCCGTTGGTGGCCCAGGTCTTGGTCCCGTTGAGGACCCACTCGCCGGCGGCTTCGTCGTAGCGGGCATGGGTGCGGATGGCGGCGGCGTCGCTGCCGGCGTTCGGCTCGCTGGCGCACAGGGCGGCGACGGCCAGATCTCCGGGGGTGCCGAAGAACTCGGGCAGCCAGGTGTCGATCTGCTCCTTGGTGGCTGCGCCGAACAGGGCGGCGACGGGCAGGAAGGTCCCCAGCAGGGCCTGGCCCATGCCGCCGTCGCCCCAGAAGATCTCCTCGGCGACCACGGGCTGGAGGAGACCGGTGGGGTCGGCCGCCATCTGCAGCGCGAACTCGGGGGTGTAGAGGCCGACCTTGGCCGCTTCCTCGATGACCGGCCAGGGCATCTCCTCGCGCTCGTCGTACTCGGCGGCCACGGGACGCACGTACTTCTCGGCGAAGCCGTGCGCCCAGGCACGGGCATCGGCGATTTCGGGCGGCAGGTCGAAGAAGGCAGCGGGCGTCTTGGCGGTGGTCACAACAATTCTCCTGTCAGGGGTGGTGGGGCTGAGAGTCAGCGCCCTGTGAAGACGGCGTCGCGGCGCTCGACGAACGACTGGATTCCCTCGGCACCGTCGGCGGTCGAAAGAAGCCGTGCGATGTCGGGACGCAGCCGCTCGATGGCGGCGCTTTCGCCGAACTCGCGGGCCAGGTGAGCTGAGGTCAGGACGGTGCGCACTCCCAGTGGCGCGGACTTCTCGGCGATGAGGACGGCGATCTCGCGGGCGCGGTCGAGGGCGGCCGGCCCGTCGGACACCAGTTCCTGCACCAGGCCGATGCGGTGGGCCTCCTGGGCGTCGAACTCCTCGCCGGTGAGGATCCAGCGCATGGCGTTGCCCCATCCGGCCTGCTGGGGGAAGCGGAAGGTGGCGCCTCCGAAGGGGTAGATCCCCCGGCGGATCTCGTACTGGGCGAAGCGGGTGTCCCTGGACGCGACGCGGATGTCGGCGGCCAGGAGCAGTTCGATGCCGAGCGTCATCACCCAGCCGTGCGCGGCCGCGACGACTGGCTTCGTCCACGGTCCGTCCAGACGCCACGGGTCGCGCCCGCCCTGGGGGGCGTCCAGCTTGCCCGAGACGAGCTCGGCGCCGACGTCGACCATGTCCAGACCGCCGGTGAAGTGGTCGCCGTGGGCGAACAGCACCCCGCACCACAGATCGTCGTCGGATTCCAGCAGACCGTAGGCGGCCGACAGCTCGCTGATCATCTGCTTGGTGAAGGCGTTGCGCTTGGCGGGGCGGTTCAGGCCCACCAGGAGCACGTGTCCGTCCCGCTCGACGGTGACCGCGGCCGTAGACATGGAATGCACTATTCCTCCCGAGTTGCATGATGAGACTTACTGGACAGTAGTCGTCCACGACGATCCGACACAAGTGCATCTCATGATGAAACTGATAAGGTGGGCCCCATGAGACGGACCTCGTTCGACAACTGGCCCTGCTCGATCGCCCGCACCGTGGACATCCTGGGCGACGGCTGGACACTGCTGGTCATGCGCGAGGTCTTCTACGGCGAGTCACGCTTCGACGGCTTCATCGCCTCGCTCGGCATCGCCCGCAACACCCTCACCGACCGCCTTCGACGCCTCGAGAACGCGGATCTGCTGCAGCGGCGCGCCTATCAGAGCGACCCGCTCCGCCACGAATACCTCCTGACGGAAAAGGGCCGCGACTTCTTCGGCGTGCTCGCCGCGATCAACGCGTGGGGCGACCGATGGCTGGCCGACGACCCTGGCATCCCGGTGGTCATGCACCACACCACCTGCGACCACGACACCCAGGCCAAGGTCGTCTGCTCCTCGTGCGGTGAGCCACTGCACCACGAGGACGTGGCCGTGCGGACCGGACCCGGCTACCCGGCCCCACTACTGGAAAGCCCCGAAGTGCAGGCACGCTTCGCGCCCGGCCAACGCCCGGAACCTGCCGCCAACGACTGAACGCGCGCAGGGGCGCCCTTATCGGCCGCCCTCATCGAAGCCAGGGCGCCGGCGGGCCCGCCTCGCGTGGACCACGCGAAGGTCGCCTACGTCACGGGGCCGCCGGCCCACGAGGACGCCGGCGGCCGCCCGCCTTTCTTGCGGGCGGCCTGGACCTCAATATCGCCCGGCCTAGCTCCCGTTGACGGCCGGACCGTTCATGGCGGGGCCCAGGTCCACCGGGGTGGACGTGGCGTTCGGCGGCGGGGGGAGCACGACCAGCGGCTGACCGGCGGGCGGGACCGGCGGGGTCATGTCCGACTTGGGCAGCTTCGGCGGGGTGGTCTGGGTGAACAGCGTGGTGTCGAAGTCGACCAGGCCGGTCTTCTCCATCACCGTGATGTGGTCCAGGACGGTGTTGTTGGCCTGGTCGGCCAGGGCGCGCACCAGCGTGTTCTTCGTCGTCGAGCGGACCTTCGCCACGGTGTTGAAGATCGAGCCGTGCGTCATGCGCAGGATGTTGGCGAAGTCGACGTCGAACTGCTTGCCCTGGTCCGCCTTGAGGGTGTTGACGAAACCTTCCTGCTGCGGACTGGCGATGTTGGGCAGTGTCACGTTCAGCAGCGGCGCGATCTTGCGGCAGGTCTCGTCCAGCGCCGCGTGACCGTCGACCAGGTGCTGGCTGGCGATGAGGACGCCCTTGCTCTGCCCCTTCTGCAGCCCGATCAGTCCCACCGGATGCTCCCACAGGCCGGCCGCCCGCACCGCCACCACGAAGGCCCGGTCGCTCTCTGTGAACGGACCCCACTGGGTGTTGGCGATGATCCGGTCGCCCGAGGTCGACACGGTGTCAAGTCCGAGCATCGATGGGTAGGCGAGGGCGCTGAGCGTGAGGGCCAGTGCGCCCCCTACAACGACCGTGCCCACCGTGTTGCGCGAAAGTTGCACCATTCCTCCTGCCCGTCAGGAAAAGCCGCTGACCTGCCATCACCCGGTAGGGGACGAAGACAATTACGCGCACGGTGCCGTTCGGGCTCACCAGGATCAGCGAATCTTCACAGTCGACACACAAGATGAAGAGCCTCCGCAGCGTGAACTCCGACAGCTCGCCCAGGAGCTGCGTCACGATCCCGCCTGAATGGACTCAAACCCCAGCGACGCCTGGCAGCCGCACTCCTTCCGGGAGCCGTCCAATCACCGTCACCAACACGGGGTTTGGCCACGCGTCGCCGGCACGCGGAACGCGTCCTGCACGTCATCCAGCCGGTCGGCATCGACGCCCTCGCCACCTGGCACGCCGCCGTCGCGCGTGTCCGAGGCGCCCGACCACCGGTTCGCCATCCACCGGCCGAGGCAGAGCCCCGCCCTGGGTCTCGACCCGCGAAACCGGGCCGCTTCGCCGTCCATTCACACAGCCCGGCCATTCGATCGGCTTGACCTGCGCCTTTCATCCACGAGGTCGGCGAATGTTTCGACGCCACCAACGAATCATGCGAGATGTATTGACCCTGGCCGCCGGATCCCTATCATCCAGATTGCCCGACACTTCGACCTTTGTTCGGCATAGCGAACACAGTGGAGCCGCACCACTCGCACAGCAGAGCACCTCCAGGTCACGCCCACCGCAACGGCGAGCCGCAAGGAGCATGCCGCACGATGCCCAATGTCATGACCTCCTCAATCCTGCTCCCACCGTCGCGCACTGACGACGGGCCGCCGCACCGGGAGAGACATGGGGCGGGCTTGCACCACGGCGGTCAACGTCCGGCACGGGCCGCCCTGTTTGGCGGCAGCCCGAAGACACCGGGCACCACCGGTTCACCGGTCCAACCGGTGCCTCTCGGCAGGTTCATCAGGACCGGAGCCGCAAGGGGTCAGCCCGGGGCCCACGTACCGCAATGAACCGCACCACATCGACAGTCCGGGCAGCCGCTGACGGCCCCACCGGAACCGCTTGCTCAAGGATGACGAGGTCCCCATGCTCAGACGAAGTTTCAGCCGCGGACATCTGTCCGGGGTGCTCGCCGCCGTGGTTGCGGCTCTGGTCGCGTTGGCGGCGCTGCTCGTCGCCGGCCCGGCTCAGGCGGCCACCAGCGGCGCCGTGCGCGGCGTCGGTTCCGGCCGGTGTCTCGACGTGCCGAACTCCAGCCAGACCGACGGCACATCCCTGCAGATCTGGGACTGTTCGGGCGCGGCCAACCAACAGTGGACGTTGACGGACAGCAACCAGCTGACCGTTTACGGCAACAAGTGCCTGGACGTACCGGGCCACGCCACGTCCGCCGGTACCCGGGTGCAGATCTGGGCCTGTAGCGGGGGTGCGAACCAGCAGTGGCGGGTGAACTCCGACGGCACGATCGTCGGAGTGGAGTCCGGGCTGTGCCTGGACGTCACGGCATCCGGTACGGCCAACGGCACGGCGGCGCAGATCTGGACGTGCAACGGCGGCAGCAACCAGAAGTGGACCGGCCCGTCCGGGACGACGACCCCGCCCGGAGGCGGCACGTGTTCTCTTCCGTCGACGTACCGGTGGACGTCGACGGGTGCGTTGGCGCAGCCGGCGAACGGGTGGGCCTCGTTGAAGGACTTCACCAACGTGGTCTACAACGGCAAGCACCTGGTCTACGCGTCGAACGTTTCGGGATCGTCGTACGGCTCGATGGCGTTCGGCCCCTTCACGAACTGGTCGGACATGGGGTCGGCCCGCCAGACCGGGATGAGCCAGTCCGCGGTCGCGCCCACACTGTTCTACTTCGCGCCCAAGAACATCTGGGTGCTGGCCTACCAGTGGGGTGCGTGGCCCTTCATCTACCGCACGTCGAGCGACCCCACCAACCCCAACGGCTGGTCCGCGCCGCAGCCGTTGTTCACCGGCAGCATCTCGGGATCCGGCACCGGCCCGATCGACCAGACCCTGATCGGTGACGGCCAGAACATGTACCTGTTCTTCGCCGGGGACAACGGCAAGATCTACCGGGCGAGCATGCCGATCGGGAACTTCCCGGGCAGCTTCGGCTCGTCCTACACGACGGTCATGAGCGACTCGACGAACAACCTGTTCGAGGCGGTGCAGGTCTACAAGGTCCAGGGCCAGAACCAGTACCTCATGATCGTTGAGGCGATAGGCGCGAATGGGCGTTACTTCCGCTCGTTCACGGCCTCGAGCCTGAACGGTTCATGGACCCCGCAGGCCGGCAGCGAGGGCAACCCCTTCGCGGGCAAAGCCAACAGCGGTGCCACCTGGACCAACGACATCAGCCACGGTGACCTGGTCCGCAACAATCCCGACCAGACCATGACCATCGACCCCTGCAACCTGCAGTTCCTCTACCAGGGCAAGTCCCCCACCGCGAGCGGCCCCTACGACCAACTGCCGTGGCGGCCGGGCGTCCTCACCTTGCAGCGCTGACCTGTCCGATCCACGGTGATCGCGATGTGGTGCCGTCTGTCGGCGCGTAGTCGAGCGGTTCACGGCGTGGGCGACTCCACCTACTGACCGACAGCGCCACCTCAAGGAACCCCAGCCCTGCGCCGGCTGGGGTTCCTGTCTTTCGCGGGCTTTCATCACCCCCGTCCAGCCGACCGCCCTCACTCTCGTCCCGGGCCGGGCCGGGCCGGGCCGGGCGACGGGGGCGTGGCCCGTCGCCGGTATACGTCTCACCCCCGAGCGTTCATCACATGCCAGTGGCGTGCGAGGCCGCGGATCAGACGCACGAACGATCAGGCGCAGCGGTGCCTGTGTGCGCGTCACCGTTCCGGCGACAGGGCCAACGCCGTCCTCGCCGAGCGGGATTGGGCCTCGAAACAACCTGAAGAACGGCGATGCCGCGACCGGCAGCGCGCCATAGCCGACGATCGCCGATGTTGTCCCGAGAACACGGGAACCGGCAGGGAGGAGGCGCGTGGTGTGGGAGACCTGAGGCCATGGGTCGCAGGCCGCCACCGTCCTGCGACCTGCGACCTGCTCGATCAGTTGGATGCGGCAGAGATCGCGCAGGGGCCCGAGTCCTACGCGCCTGCTTCACGCAACCTCCACAATCGAGCTCTGTGGGTATTACAGTTTTCCTCCGCGTGACTCGTCACTTCGTGTCGCGCAAGGGACAGATGGGGCGGGATTATCCGCATGCCCAAGGTGCGCCGTGGGGGGCTTTGTGCAGTCAATGATCAAGGGTTCGAATGTGGCCCTGACGGACCTGAGCGACAACGTCGGTTCAGTGATCGTCAGTCTGGGCTGGGCCAGCCCTTCCGGCGAGGGCGACGCGGATGTGTCGGTCCTGTTGCTGGACGCGAACGGCAAGGTGCGCAACGACGGCGACTTCTACTTCTACAACCATCCCGTGGCCGTGGACGGAAGCGTGCAGCTTCTGGGCAAGACGCCGACGGCGGACGGCAGCGAGGACCGGATCAGCTTCGACTTGACCGCTGTCCCGTCCGAGATCGACCGGATCGTCGTCGCTGCGAGCAGGTACGACGGAGCCCGCTTCGGTGAGCTGGAGGACGTGAGGATCACGCTGGCCGACGCAGCCGGCGAGAGCCTCCTCGGCTTTGCCGTCGATGACGCCGACGCTGTGACGGCCGTCATTTTCGGTGAGCTCTACAGGCGGGGCGAGGAATGGAAGTTCCGTGCCGTCGGGCAAGGCTACGAATCCGGTCTTGCCGGGCTGGCTGCGGACTTCGGGGTCGATATCGAGGATGACGCGGCCGCGGAGGCGGAAAGCGCACTCGACGGCACCGACGGCGACGATCAGACGGACGCGGTGGGTCCCGAGCCGGCCGAGGAACCTGCCCGGCAGGCGACGCTGGAGGCCATCCCTGCTCCTCGTCGCTCTGGAGACGAGGTCGTCGAGCCGAAGAAGCCGGCCTCTCGCCCCCGTACCTCCAAGAAAAAGGTGACCCTCCCCAAGACGGTCAAGAAGGCCCTGGCGGAGAACGACTCCTGGAGGCAGGCCAGGCTCTTCCCGGTCTCGGTGCTCAAGACCGACCGGGACCGGGAGATGCGCGCCACCTCGGTGCTGCTGGCGGTGATGGCGCAGGTGCCGGAGTTCAGCAGAAGGCTCACCGCGGGATTCGGGGCTCCGGCGGGTCGTATGGAGACGTTCACGGAAGTCTCCCTGCCCCACGGCGACACTCCGCGGCGCCCGGACGGGGTGATCCGCGTGGAGCGGGCCGGCAAGTTGTGGACCGCGCTGGTCGAGACGAAGACCAACGGCAACACGCTCAAGGCCGACCAGGTACAGGCGTACATGGACATCGCCGCGCGCCGTGGTTACGAGGCCGTGATCACGCTGACGAACGACGTCGCGCTGGAGGGCAGCCCTCTCGTCGACGTCAAGATCGACAAGCGGCGCAAGCACAAGGTGGCCCTCTGGCACCTGTCCTGGGCCGAAGTCGCCTACCAGGCGCAGATGCTGATCAGACACGAGGGAGTGGGCAACGCGGCGCACGCCTGGCTTCTGCAGGAACTGCTGCACTACCTGCAGCACGAGAACTCCGGCTGCCACGGATTCCAGAACATGGGCCCCGCCTGGGTCCCCGTGCGCAACGGGATCGACGACGAAACCCTCTGCCAGGGCGACGCACGGGCACTGGAAGTGGTCGAAAGCTGGGAGCGGCTCATCCGCCAGGTCTGCCTCAGGCTCGGCGGCGAACTCGGGCAGAAAGCACTGCCTGTTCAGCGCGCCAAGCGCGGAACGGATCCCAAGGAACGCCGAAACCGGCTCGCCGACCAACTCTGCCTCGAGGGACGACTTCAGGCAGAGCTGCGCATCGACGGTACCCCCGGCGTCCTGGCCGTCAGCGCCGACCTGCGCACCGGCAAGCTGCGCACCTCCATCGAGATCCCGGCCCCCGAGCAGGGTTACCCCCTGAGCTGGGCCAAGCGACTCGTCCGGCGCCTGGCCGAGGCGCCGGCGGACCTGCACGTCGAAACCCTCGTCGACAGCGAGACCGGGGGCTCACGCGGGACACTGGAGCGGCTCCGGCCCGAGCCGGCGGACCTGCTCCCCAAGGACAACGGCACCCGGATCACCGGTTTCCGTCTGTCGCTGCTCAAGAGCATGGGAAGCGGCCGCGGTAACGCCGAGTCCGGCTTCATCCGCAGTGTCGACGACGCCGTGCACCGCTTCTACACCAGTGTCGTGGTCCACCTGGAGGCTCCGACGGCACGCCAAGCACCGTCCAGGGAACGCACGACTGCGGGATGACGCTTGGGCATGGGCGGCAGCAACGTCGCCCAAGCCCCACGCGATGAGTCCTCTTGCAGAGGCGCAGGCCAGGGGTCCTGCAAGAGGACGCTCGCACAGGCCCCGGCCCGACGCTGTGCCGCCTGTGACTTCCCGGCCGGTCGGGCCGAGCCGCACTGTTCACAGCGGCATGGGCAAACGCTGCACCCGCCCGGAAGCGGGAGCACCATCGTGGAGGAGTGATCTCGACGAACGGCATCGAGCGCGCCGCGGCCATCAGCCTGACCAAGGTGCAGCAGAGGGCACCCGATCTGGTCGGCCTGTACAAGGCGGCGGGTGCCAGCGTGCGCAGGAATGCGCTGGAGGACGTACGGGCTGCGGTGTATCTCGTGCTGGACCGCTCCGGGTCGATGCGGCCCTACTACCGAAACGGCACCATGCAGCACCTGGCTGAGCAGGTTCTGTCGCTGTCGGCCCACCTCGATGACGACGGCACCGTCCCGGTGGTGTTCTTCTCCACCGACGTCGACGGGGCCACGGACCTGACGCTCGGCGGACACCGCGGCCGCATCAACAAACTGCACGAGAACCTGGGTCACATGGGACGCACCAACTACCACGGGGCCATGGACGAGGTCATCGACCACTACATGGAATCCGGCAGCCGCTGCCCCGCTCTGGTCATCTTCCAGACCGACGGTGGCCCCACGAGCAAGTTCGCTGCCGAGCGCTACCTGTGCAAGGCTGCTCGCCTCCCCTTGTTCTGGCAGTTCGTCGGCTTCGGCGACCCCGACGACAATGAGTTCGCATTCCTGCGCAAGCTGGACACTATCGCCGTCCCTGTCCACCGTGTCGTCGACAACGCGGGCTTCTTCCACGCCGGCCGCAGCCCGCAGGCCATCCCGGACCAGCAGCTCTTCGACCAGCTTCTGCAGGAATTCCCCGACTGGCTGGCGGCCGCCGGCGCGGCCGACATCATGCGGTGAGCCTTTTTCCAACCTCGCGCGCGGGCTGGACAGTTGGCCTGACATACGGGTGAAGCCCCCGGTAGACGGGTTTTCGGACCACGAGAGCCGTCCCCACCAGGGGGTTCGCATGCTGCGTCGTCGGAGTCCTGCGCGACACTGGTCGAGTGATTATCGAGCGCGCGTATGCCCACCTCTCCTCGGACGACGAGGAGGCCTGGCCTTGGTCGGTGCCCTGCGTCCGGCAGCTGATCGAGGAAGGGCTGCGGTTCACCGCGCCGGTGACCTTTCTGGTCGGTGAGAACGGCTCGGGGAAGTCGACCCTGGTCGAGGCGTTGGCGGAGGGGTTCGGACTGGACTCCTATGGCGGTTCCCACGACTGGCGCTACGCCTCCCCGCGTGGCAAGTCGGCGCTCGGCGCGCGGATGAGGTTCGACGCGGCCTCACGCGGGCGCCGCATGGCCACCAGCTGGTCGGCCCGCAAGGGCTTCTTCCTGCGGGCCGAGACCGCGATGGACGCCCTGGACAGGGAGGGATTGTCACCGGACTCGGTCAGCCATGGTGAGGGCTTCCTCTCGGCATTCCGCGGCAAGTTCCTCCACACCGGGCTCTATGTTCTCGACGAGCCGGAGGCGGCGCTCTCCTTCTCCTCGTGCCTCGAACTGATCGGGCACATCGACCGGTTGGCCAAGGAGGGCGGCCAGGTCATCTGCGCCACGCACTCACCCTTGCTCACCGCTCTGCCGGGCGCGGACATCATCGAGGTCGGCGACCACGGCATGCGGAGGGTCGTCTGGCAGGAGCTCGGCATCGTGGATCACTGGCGCCGCTATCTCGCCGACCCGCACGCCTATCTACGGCACATCCTCGAACCGTAGGGGCGGTCCTCCTCAACCGTCACCTGGGCAATGTGCCCAGTTGCACCGGCTCAGAGCGGGATGGGCGAGGGTCGCCAATCGGAAGACGTGCACGGCTGTTCCTGTGCGCGGACAGCGGTGTCCCGGGAGCCGGTCGGGCCGGGGCCGGGACACCGTCCGAAGCAGACGCCGGTCGTGTCCGCCAGGGGCGTCAGCGGACAGGCAGCGGCAGGACGCGCCGATAGGCGACGACGGCGACGGCCGCGACGACCACGTGCATCACCATGAGCGCAACGACGCCCAGCGGCCCGCTGCCGGGCGTGTCGCCGCCGAGCAGGAGCAGGTCGGGCACGAACGACACGACCGCCAGGACGGGTACGAGCCACCGCAGCAGCCCTGCCGGGTTGTTGGCGACGCGACGGACGACCGCCCACCCCATGGCGCCGAGGACGACGCCGAACACGGTCAGCGGCGCGTACGCGGAAGGGTGCAGCGGAGCGAAATCGTCCGACGCCCCCGCCGCGCGGGCGAGCAACGCGACCACCGCGTTTCCGAGGACGGCCACGACGGCCGCCGCGAGAAGTCCCCCGACCACGGTCAGGGCGCTGGGGCGCGGCGTGGACAGGGCGGGCGGGGCGGACGAGGCGGCATCGGGGACGGAACCGGACATGGGGGCCTCCTGCGGAGAGCTCGAGAAGGGACAGGTCAGCGCCAGTTCGACAGGCACTTGATTCTTCAAGCATCGGGGACGCTACGACCGAAGTGTTTGATTAGGCAAACATCTCGACTAGGGTTTCCGCCATGACGCCCACCCGGTGGCTCACTCCCGAGGAGCTGCGAGCCTGGATCAACTTCATCGAATGCTCGACACTGATGAGCGACTACCTCGATCAGCAGCTACGGCGCGACGCGGCCATGACGCACGCGGACTACAACCTCCTGGCCCGCCTGTCCGACGCGCCCGGCCACGCCCTGGGGATGTCCTCCCTCGCCGAGCAGCTGAAGTTCACCCGCAGCCGCCTCACGCGCGCGGTGATCCGCCTGGAGGAGTCCGGCTACGTACGACGCCGGGAGGATCCGGCCGACGGACGCGGGCAGCTGGCCGAACTCACCGAGGCCGGCAGGGAGTTGATGGCCAAGGCCGCCCCCGGCCATGTGGCTGCCGTCCGCCGCGTGGTGTTCGACGCCCTCAGCCCCGAACAAGTGGGGCAGCTCGCCACCATCACCGCCACCATGGTCGCCTCCCTCAAGCAGGCCGGTGAGGAGGACGCCTACCCGTCGGCCCTGCCGTGGCATCGCCGCTGACACCGCGAGGCTCGAGGTCCGAGAACCATCCCGGCATGACAACCGTAGGGTCAGGGGCATGACCGACGATCAGCAGCAGGAGCAGACCGTGGCGGGCGCCTGGGCGAGGACCGAGGAGCGGCTGGGGCAGTCGCTCAGGCACTGGTGTGGGACCGGCCCACGAAGGACGGCGTGTCGTAGCCGGGGCAGTGAGAGGTTGCGGTTGACGCTGTGACTGTGCGGTCGTCGGCCGGACGAACGGCATCGGGAGGTCGAGGCTCATGCTTGTTCTGGGCCGTTCGCAGGTCGAGGCACTGCTCGACATGGACGCCCTGATCCATGCCCTGGCCCCGGCGATGGCAGAGCTCAGCGCGGGCCACGCATCGGTACCCGACCGCGTCGCAGCCCTGGTGCCCGAACGCGATGGATTCCTGGCGGCCATGCCGTGCTTCCTGCCCTCGGCCGGAATGCTCATGACCAAGCTGGTGTCACTCTTCCCGCACAACGACGGGGCACGGCTGCCCACACACCAGGCGCTGATCGTGGCGTTCGACCCGGACACGGGCGAGCCCTCCGCGCTGCTGGACGGCACGGCCATCACCGCAGCGCGGACCGCCGCCTGCTCCGCGCTGTCGGCGCGGCTGCTGGCCCGCGACGACGCCACGGTGCTGGCGGTGCTGGGCACCGGCGTGCAGGCCCGCTCCCATGCCCGCGCGATCTGTCGGGTCCGTCAGATCCGGCAGATCCGCGTCGCCGGCCGGGATCCGGCGAAGGCCGCAGCCCTGGCCGCGGAGCTCTCCGAGGTACTGGAGGGCGAAGTCCAGGCCGTGTCGAGCTACGCCGAGGCGCTCGACGGGGCGGACATCGCCGCCGCGACGACGCATGCCGTCGAACCAGTGATTCGCCGTTCCTGGCTGACGCCCGGGGTGCACATCGCGTCCGTGGGGTACAACCCGGCCGGCCGCGAGATCGACGACGCCACGGTCGCCGAGGCGCTGGTGTGCGTCGAATCACGCAAGGCCGTGCTCGCCCCGTTTCCCGCGGGCAGCAACGACCTGCTCATGCCGATCCGCGACGGCATCATCACGGCCGATCATGTGCACGCCGAACTGGGCGAACTCATCGCCGGCAGCAGACCGGGGCGTACCGCGCGGGACCAGATCACCCTCTACAAGTCGGTCGGCGTGGCGGCGCAGGACGCTGCGGCCACGGCTCTGGTCGTCGCCGCCGCCCGCGAGCAGTCGACCGGCACGGAGACCACGCTGGGGTGACGCCCCCCGGCACGCGATCACAACAAAGGGTGGCAGCCCCGTTGTACGGCGTGAGCGGTGCTCCCCTCACCGCGCTCTTCTCCTCGGCCGGGCCCGCCCACCCGCCGGAGCGGCTCGGCGATGTCGGTCGTGCGCACGAGGGGGGCGGTCAGCGCGGGCCTCGGCCGCGGCGCGTGAGGAACGTCCCGGGACTCGCCGTGAGGGCTTGCCCGTTCCGGATCGCGACGCAGCTCGGGGCGTCGGCCGATGCCGTGCGGGAGCGTCTCGCGCGGGCTGCAGACGCTGAGGGCGGGGATGTCCACTGCGGCAAGGGCCCGAAGATCTTCCCGGTCGTCGGCAACGAGCCGGCGGGCTGGACGGCGACGGTCCAGCCCAGGGACTCAACCTGCGGTCATCCGCGCGAGTTCCGCGGCCGCGGCAACAGGGTGGCCCGCCTTCGCCAGTTCCTCCAGGCGCCCGGACAGCTCGGCCAGTGAGCGGCGCAGGTCGTCGTGGGTCGCTCCGCTGCCCCGTGCCAGGGCCAGGTGCAGGGCGGTGATCCCGATCTGCGTCCACCCTTCGCCGTGCTCCCGCAGCCAGTTTCGCGGATCCCCGACGAGGTGCCGGAAGGCGGTGTCGTACAACAGGTGGCTTTCCAGTGCGAGCCGCCAGGCGGCATCCGGTTCGCCCTCCGACTGCCACAGGCCCGCTGCCAGTTGGCCCAGGCGTCGGGCATACGGCGGGGCCGCCTGCGGATGCGGCAAGCGACCCGTCACCGATGCGGACTCGCCGGAGGCGAGAGCACGGCGCAGGGCTTCGACGGGCTCGCCCAGGGCCGCTCCCGCTCGCAGCATCGCCTCGCTGAGGGTGACCGGTACCCCGTCGTCCAGGATGCGCTCCTGAGCCGGAACGGCGGCCGGATCGAGGGAGGCCGCCCTGGCGAGCAGAGGCGCTGCCTCCGCCGGGCGGCCCGCGGCGCGCAGGTGCACGCCGGTGCGGGCCAGCGCACGTGCGAGGTCGCCCCAGCCCTGCTCGGCGGTGCTCAGTGCGAAGCCGTCCACGGCCAGGGCGTGGTGCCAGTTGGCACGGGCGGCCTCGATCCGGGAGGCGACCGCCGCGGCCATGTCGGTGGCGTAGCCGATGTGCGCGTCGGGGTCGGCGCTCAGAGTGTCGATCGCGTCCCGGTACCGCCCCAGGGCCTGTCCGGCGCAGTACAGGGCCTGGTCCGGGTCACCGTGCTGTGCCTGCACGACCGCGACCAGGCTGAGCAGGCGGGCGAAGTCCAGCGAGAGGGGAGGCCTCGCCGCCGGCAACCCAGCTCCCGCATACGCCTCCACGGCCAGGTCGGCGTCGATGAGCGCGGAAACCGCGTGCCCGGCGGCGGAGTGGACCGTGGCGCGTCGTGCACGGACATCACCGATCCGCATCGCCAGCTCCGGTGACGCGAGCCCCGAACGCTCATAGCGGCTCTCGCTCTCGTCGAGTGACGACAGAGCCTCGTCGATCAGGTCCACGGCGGTCTGCGAGGACCCCATGGAGTAGAGCAGCGACGCGAGCTGTTCGGTCAGCAGAGGTTCGTCCGGGCGGGCGTCCAGCTCCGCGCGCAGGATCCCTGCCGCCCGGCCGTGCTGGTCCAGCGACCGCAGAAGCAGCCGGCGCTGCTCCGCCCCCTCGGCTCGCTGAGCCTGCGCGCGAGCCTCCACCCCTTCCCAGTAGAGCTCGTACACCCGCACCTGCCAGCGGTCGGCCGACGAAGCCATCAAGTCCCCCCTGCCGACTCCCAGGGCGCCCACCCTACTCAAACACACGAGCGGCTCGAGGGTCTTCGGCAGACGGCTCACCGGCCTCGGTGGAGTCCCGCCTGTCCGCGGGGCCGGCTGGACGGGGAAGGGCGCCGGTGCCGCCCCGGCCGCGGCGGGCGCCCTGCGGTGGCGGGCCTGGACCTGGTTCGCGCAGGCGGCTCCAATAGGCTCAAGAACGCCATGAGCCTGGCGCGCCGCCCACTCCCGTGTCCGCGCTCAGCTGTCGACGACAGTGAGGTGGTACGTCGTGTCCACCCAGAAGCCCCCGGTGGTGCGCGCCTTGATCTCAACCACGTAGTAACCGACGGGCAGCGGATCGAACGCGCACCAAAGCCCCCAGGCAACGCGCCGCCGCAGCGCCGCGTGGAAGGGCTTCGACGTGAACTCGTGCATCGGCAGGGGCGCTCCGTTCAGGAACGCCTTGGCCTCGGCGACGTCCATCACCATCGGCTTGCGAGACGCCAGCGTCAGTGGCCGCTGCGTGTTGAACACCGGGAAGAAGACCGGCCGTCCCGAAGGCATGGAGCAGCGCCGCACCACACGACCGCCGTAGGTGCCGGCCAGGAACCAGACGTCCTCCGCCTGGCGCCAGTTCGCGAACTCCCCCGTCTGATCCCTGACGGGACTGCGGTCGTCCGGCGCGGACAGCGCCCACTGCCACCAGCGGGCAGCCAGCTCGCCACCACGTTCGGGACCCAGCTCTTTGAAGTCGTCTTCGACCGGCAAGGACTCGCCCACGACTCTCCCCTACTCGCTCAAACATGCGATCACGCCGACGAGACCCTACACGGCAGGATCGAAGGAGACGCAGTGAGCCCTTTCCGTCTCTGCACGAAGCCGGACAGTCGCCTGGAAGATGGATGAAACCCCTGGTAGACGGGTTTTCCGTCAAGAGAACCGTCGTCACCGGAGACGTCGCGTGCCTGTCCGGCGGCGACGCGTCCGCCTCTGCCCTCCGCTTCCTCGCGGGACGCACGTGGATGCGCCGGGGCGGGCCGGGCGCAGCCCTCACACACCCGGGAATCGGGGACCGTCGATCTTCGGTCCGTCCGGGTCGGGAGAACGAAGGCGAGGGCTCTCGTCCGGTTCGCGCCCCATGGTCGCGGACTCGGTTGGAGTGTCTGGAACGGGCCTGTTCCGGCGAAACGACCGGCCTTTCCGGCGGCGGCCAGGCCTCGGCTCCGGCGCTTCAGCCGCGTGGGCGAGGATTTCCGGTAGCAGTTCCGCGGTGTCCGGGGCGGCCGGCTTGGGCGGGGAGGGCAGGGGGTCCGGGTTGACCCAGAGCGCCAGCCGGGCCATGTCGGCCTTGAGCCTCCTGGCGTTGCAGCCGCGCACTCCCTCACCGACGACCTCGGTGATGTCCTTCACCACCTTCAGGGGAGACGCCCCCAAGGCGTACTGCGCCACCGACCAGACCGTCTTCGTCCTGGCACTGCTGTGGCGGGTCGCCTCGGTGACCGCCTGGCGTGAGACGGCCTCGAGGTCCGAGGGGTCCAGGAGGGCGTACGAGGCGACGTCGAACCCGGCCGACACCATGCGCTCGCCGACGGGCGACTCGTCGTCGGGCGTCCGGGGCCGCACCTCGCCGACGGCGTCCTGAAGGGCGTCGTCGGTGAAGTCCTCGGCGAGCAGGGAGACGGCCACCGTCTCGGCCGCGCGTGCCGTCTGACGCGCGTCGTCGCGCAACGTCCGGGACAGCCAGTCACCCTCGCCGACACCGGGTGCGGGCCCGCCCCGCCCGGCGTCCGCGGTTGCTCCGCCCCCGGGACTCCCGGCGTCTCGCCCGCCCCGCCCGCCTGCGATGAGCGCAGTCATCTCCCGGAAGGAATGCGCCAGTTCACGCACGGGCTGCGTGAGGGCGCCCCGCCCGGCGTCCAGATGCCTTTCCGCCTCCCGGGCCGCAAGGAGGAGCCGGCGAGCGAGCCGGGTCAGCTCCGGCCGGGGGATCCTCCGGCCGTGTTCGGAACCGCTCGCCCCGTGTTCCACGCTCATGGACGTACTCCTCAAGAGCCGCGCCGCCTGTGCCCGTTCGTCCCCTCGACGTTACGTCGACCCGGCGCAACGCCGTGGGGCACCAGAGGCGGACGGTGATCGACCGGACCGGACGGGCGAATGAGCCGAATCCGTCGTCGACACGGCCAGGCCCGTGAACCGGTGCACAGGCGGGGGCAGTCGGCCGTTCGCGGAGCGCACGCGGGGTGCGGCGCGGGCCCCGCACCGGCGGCTCATCGTCCCCTCCCCCGTACCAAGGCCGGTCCCTGTCACGGCTGTTGGGGTCGCCTGTCGTCCCCGGGGGAGGCCGTCGGTCCCCTCCCCCACGACGGTGCCGAGTAGGGCGCACGCCCTCCTTGGACGAACAGCTGTTGTCCCGTGTTCGTCATCGCTGTGGGCAGGAGAACCCCGGTCCGTTCTTCGATCTCGGAGCGCAACAGGACGCCGAGGGTCCCGAACTGTCTCTCCGCCCGGAAATGGATGTCGTCGATGCCTGACGCGTCGGACGGAGACAGCACGACCCTGCGGAGCAGCCAGGTGGTCTCCCACATGGCCTTGACGATCGGCACATCCAGCTCTGCGAGAGTCGGGGGAAGACGATGCAGCGCAACCCCCGGTCGCGCCAAGTCGGTGATCGCCTCGGTCACCGCGTTCATCGCCGCCTCGGTGACCTCGTCGAAGACGCCGAGGTCGATGGCGCGCCCGGCCTGAAGATCTTGGATCGAGCGGTTCATCGCGCGAAACCACGCGTGCCCCGCCTGCCGTGCCCTGGCGACGGCCGCGTGAGCGTCGTCGCTCTGCTGGGTGCGGTTGCGACGCCGATCCAGAAGGACCGGCCCGTAGATCCCGGCAGCGGCTCCTACGGCCGCCCCGCCCAAGCCGCTGATCATGCTGAAGACGACCGTTGCATCCACCACGTCCCAAGTGTGCCCGCGACCGGCGCTCTCGGGTGGAAAAGAGCGAAATGCGGCTCCGGAACGTACGTGGGCTCGTCAGGCCGTCCACGGTCACGGCTTCCTCGCCACCGACACCTACGCGGAGTGACGCGGATGTCCCAGGCCCGCGTCCCGGGCGAGGGCTGCCGCCTCGGTGCGAGACCGGGCGTGCAGTTTCGCCAGCACGTCGCTGACCCGATTGCGGATGGTCTTCTCGGACAGGGACAGGCGGCGGGCGATGGCGGCGTTGTCCAGGCCGCGGGAGATCAGATCGAGGGTCTCGCGTTCGCGGTCGGTGAGATGAGGAAAGGGGAGGGTGGATCGGGCGGTGGGGTGGGTGGCGAAGTGGGACAGGACGCGCTGGGCGATGCGGGGGCCGAAGACCGCTTCGCCACGGGCGACACCGAGCAGGGCGCGGTGGACGTCGGCACCGTCCGATTCCTTGAGCAGGTAGCCACGCGCACCGACGCGCAGGGCGGCGAACACCGAGTCCTCGTCCTCGTCCATGGTCAGGACGAGAACGGCGATCTCCGGATGCGCGGTGGTGATCCGGGCCGTGGCCTCCAGACCGTTGACCTTCGGCATGCGCAGGTCCATGAGCACGATCGCCGGCCGCAACCGGTCGGCGGCGGTGATCGCTTCGGCGCCGTCGGACGCTTCTCCGACGACCGTGACATCGGGAAGATCGGCGAGGACGGTGGCCATCCCGGCCCGGAAGACGGGGTGGTCGTCGACGACGAGGACGGTGACGCTCACCGCGGATCCCCCACCGGGAGGCCGGCTCGCACGAGAGTGCCCTCACCGGGCGCGGTCGTCACCTCCAGGCGGCCTCCGATCTCGGCTGCGCGCTCCCTCATGCTGCGCAGTCCGACACCGGCCCTGTGCTTTGACGGAATGCCGCGTCCGTTGTCACGGATCGACAGAATCAAGACCGTGTCCTCCATACGGGCGGTCAGTTCGAGACGGCCGGCGGCGCTGTGCCTGACGGCGTTGGCGACCGCCTCGGCGGCGATGGCGTACGCGGCGACCTCAACGGCGGCCGGCAGACTGTGACAGGTGCCGTCGATGCTGCTGTGACATGCCGGTGTGTCGTACCCGGACAACAGTTCCCGCAGGGCGCCGGGCAGCCCGAGATGGTCCAGGACCGCGGGCCGGAGCCCTTGGACCACGGTGCGCAGATCGGTGACCGTGGAGCGAAGCCGGTCGCGAAGCGTCCTGACGGTCGCTGCGAGATGGGGGTCGTCGATGCGCCGGGCGAGAGCGTCGAGCTGGTGGGCGGTGCCGGCCAAGGAGGGCCCGATGCCGTCGTGGAGGTCCGCGCGCAGCCGCCGCCGCTCCTCTTCACGCACCGACACGATGCGTGACCGGCTGCGGGCGATGTCCTCGACCAGACCAGCGGCGTAGGCGAGTGTGCCGGCCCGGTCCGCGACCTCTTCGACCGCGGCCTGCTCCTTCGCCGTCCAAAGGTCGTGGACGCTTCGCCGCCCCACGCGCAGTACACCGAGTTCGCGTCCCAGGGCCCGGCAGGGAAAGGCGCGCCAGCCCGCGTCGGTCGCCGGCCTGCCGGAGGCCACCGCGACGGCGGGGCTTTCGAAAGCCGCGTAGGGCAGGCGTAGCGCGGATCGCAGGGCGTCGACGAGATGCTGCATGGCTTCCGTCGGTTCGCCGGCCGGGGCGACACGGCGACCGACGTGGGCGACGACGGCGTAGGGGTCGTGGCGATGCCCGAACAAGACCCGGTCCACGGCCGCCTGTACGGCGCCGCGGCCGTTGGCGGCGAGCAGTGCCGTGGTGGCGATCAGACACGTCCCCGTCAGGGAGCCGGGCGCGATCAGTCCGGCGCCGGCGACGACCGCGGCGTACACCCCCAGGACGAGCGCGCTGAGTACGGCGAAGACGACGGCGCGCCCGAGGACCAGCTCCACGTCGAAGAGTCTGTGCCGCAGCATGGCGACCGCCACGCTCGCCGGGGGGCCGAGCAGCCCCACCAGCATCACGACATCGCCGACCAGGGCCGGCTGCTCCGCGTCGTCCAACAGGAAGGAGAAGAAGGAGAACACCATCAGCAGCCCGCCGAGCATCAGCCACTGGAGTTGAGCCCGCTCGACGCCGGTCGCCGCGCGGGTACGAAGGACGAGGAAGACGGCGGCCGCGAGGGAGCCTCCGAGCATGGTGGCCGCGGCGCACACGAACATCACCGTGTGCAGCCACTCCCAGCCGGCGATCCCGAGTGGATTCGGCACACCGGGTACGGGATCGGTGCCGCTGGGCCGCAGCATCGTGGCCAGCGTTCCGGTCGTGGCGACCATGACGACGGCCCAGGCGCACGCCCGGCGCGGCGCCGTCTCCAGGCGACCGTGCGGAAAGAGCAGGGGCACCAAGGGCGTGGCGAACCAGTAGCCGACAAAACCCCAGCATCCGACCCAGGCCCCCGCCTCCCACCCGGGAAGGGGGTCCGCGGCGACGAAACGGCTGTAACCGGCGTAGTAGGCCAGGAGATGGTACGGCCCGATCATCGCGGGCAGCAGCATGAGCCAGCAGACGGGATTACGCGGCCGGCCCCGGGCGACGAGCGCGCCCACCAGGGGCCAGACCGAGCCGAGGACGAGGTCGGACCAGTACAGGGGTGTGACGGCAACGCGTTCCGCCAGCCAGTCCCGCACAGGCACCGTGGCCACGCAGCTCGCCGTGCCCAGGCCCGCCAAACCGTACGCGGTGCGACGCAGCACCCGATCCCCCCGACTCACACCCTCATGTTCCCGTAATGCGTGCCCTTATCGGGCGCGATCCGGCAAAACCGTCCCGGCTGTCCGGGACCCGGGTCCCTGGGCGGCGGGACACGTCCCCCGCGACAGTCGAAGGGTCCGACGGACGGACCTGCACTCCAAGGGAGTTGATGCGCATGACCACCATCGATCCGGATGCCCGCGCGGGGCGCATGGAGCCACGGAACGGCGAGCCCAGGGCGAAGTGGCCCCTGTACGGGGTCGCGGCAGGCGTGTGCGGAGCGCTCGCGACGCTCCTGGCGGATGTCCGGGCCGGAACGGTCGAGCGGACGCCCGTCGACGCGTCGGTCCTCGACGACGTGGATCGCTCGATGGCGCATCTCGGTCTCGTCGCAGGGTTCCTGACGGTTGTCCTGCTCCTCGTCCTGGCCGCGGCATGGCGGCGCCAGGTGGAGCCGCGAGTACCTTCCAGCACCGCCGCCTACGTGGTCAGCGGCGCCTTGACGGCCTCGGCTGCGGGACTGACCTACGGCTACGGCTGGAAGGGCGCCCTGGCGATCTATCTGCCGACCGGTATGGACGAAGGGTCCTTCGGCGAGGACGGCCTGTTCGTCTACTTCATGCTCAACGACTTCGGCGGGTACATCGGCTGGCTCGGCGTCGTGGTCGCGGCGGGAGCGGTGGCCTGGATGGCGTTGCGCGAACGCACGATCTCACGGTGGATCGGCTGGTTCAGCATCGTGCCCGTACTGGCGGTGGTCCTGTTCGCGGGCCTCACCGGTCTTCCCGGCTTCCAGGGCATCGTCGGACCGGCATGGATGCTGGTCGCCTTCCTTGGGCTGGCCCGGGGACGCAGCACGATCGTTCGCTGACACGGCCGAGCGGGGCGGCGCGCCGGCCGGCGCGCCGCCCGACGCAAGCGCCCGCTTCATCGGAACCACAGTCCTGTCCGGCCTTGCACACCATGAGGTCCCCATGCCGTTCACCACGCATGCCATCCGCCGCGGCGCCGCGGCATCCGCGCTTGCCCTGGCCGCGCTGCTCACCGCGAGCGCCTGCGGACCAGGTACCTCGCCGAACCACTCCAGTGACACGACCTACGAGTACACGGAGGAGCCGACCGAGGAACCCACGGAGGTACCGAGCGAGGAACCCGCCGAGGAACCGACGGAGGAGCCGACCGAGGAACCCATCGAGGAACCGACGGATGACCCGGCCGATGAACCGACCGACGAACCCGCTGGGGAGGCGACCGAACGACTCACGCAGAGCAGCGGGCTCGTCGAGGGGTCGGTCCCCGAGAGCGTCGTCGGTGTCTGGTGCGGCGGCAGCAACGCCGAAGGACACTGGACGTATGAGTTCTCCGGTACCGGAGAGTTCGTCGCGAGCAGGGGCAACGCGGGCTTCTCGGGTGTCGTCGTCAGCGACTCCCGATCCATGACGTTCCACGTGCCGGGTGAGTCACCTTTCGCATCCTCCTGGAAAGTGGTCCAGGATCCCGTCCTGGGGCCTGTCCTCTTCCTCGACGACTACAGCTACCTGCCCGGCAGATGTGCCTCTTGACTCGCCTCTGACCTCCCGGACCGGCCGTACGTGGCCAGGGGAGAGAGCAGCCGTCTCCCCTGCCCGAGTGGCCGCTCCAGGAGGCGCGGCGCATGTCGCTCCCCTGCCCTGGGCCCCGGACAGGCTGCGGCGCCGGTGCGGTGTTCCCCCGAGGGCCGGTACCGCTCGGCTCAGGCGGGCTTTCCGCGAGTGAGTATGTCGACCCCCGGCACCGTGGACACCGACATGCTCCGCGCCCTGCACGACGATCGGTCCCGGCGGGCCCTCGCGACGGTGACCCCCTGCGGCGTCTCGGCGAGGGAGCCGACGTCGCCGGCGTCGTGGCCTTCCTGGCCGGTCCGGACTCGGCGTTCGTCACCGGGCAGGTCATCCCTGTCAACGGAGGCTCGCGCTGAGCCGCTCCTCCGGCGTCGGCCCGGGCGCCGAGGGATCGCCCGCCGAGGTGATCGACGCGATCGCCTCCCCGTGCGGTCGGCCCGGCCGCTTTCGGCGAACCGCCTTGTCAGTCGGCCGTCCTGTCGGCTGTGACCAGCAGGTACTCCCACTCCATCGCCCCGTCCGCGAGGTGCCGGGCGGCCAGGTCCGTGAGCGCAGCGTCGAGGGCGGCGACCTTGTCGGGGTCATCGGCGATGGCCCGGTACACCGCGACGGTCGGGCCGTAGCAGATCTTGAAGAACTCCCGGAACTCGTCGGCCCGGGAGAACCGGTCGACGCGTAGCATCCGGCGACGGGCGGTGACGCTGTTCACGCGATCGCCGAGCAGAGTACGCACGTGCCCCTCGTCGCCCCACAACGGAGGCGGCTGCGCTCCGGGCGGGGGCGCGGGCGCGTAGGGGCGCATGACGGCGAACATCTGCCCGATGAACCCTTCCGGGGTCCAGTTGACGAGGCCGATCCTCCCGCCCGGCCGACACACCCGGACCAGTTCGTCGGCCGCCCGCTGGTGGTGCGGGGCGAACATGACGCCGACGCAGGAGATCACGGTGTCGAAGTCGGCGTCCGCGAACGGCAACGCCTCCGCGTCGCCCTCGCGCCATTCCAGCTCGACGCCGCGCTCGGCGGCCAACCGCCGTCCAGCCTCCAGAAGCTCCGGCGTCAGGTCCAGGGCCACCACCTCGGCTCCCGCGAGGACGGCCGGAATGGCGGCGTTGCCCGAGCCGGCCGCGACGTCGAGCACGCGGTCACCCGGCTGCACGCGGCTTGCTCGCACGAGCTCCGGCCCCAGGTCCGGAATGAGGTCCGCGGCCACGACGGGATAGTCGCCCAGCGCCCACATGGCCCGGTGCTTGGCTTTCAGCGCTTGGTCTGCGCGGGTCTCTGCGCTCGCCTCGGTCATGACGGATCCCTCCGCTGCCGCACCGTATGCGTTCGGATCCGGGCGGTGGCCGCCGCCGCGGACCGGTGCGCCCGAGCCACGCCGACTCCAGCGCCTCATACGACTGTCTCACGGTTCAACGCTCTGCGCCGGGCCATGGGACGGGGCTTCCGCGCCGAGACTCCGGCGCCCTGCGGGCAGCCGCGGACGGCGCTGTCCTCGTTCCACACTTGTCCTCAGCGGCGTACTGGCCCGTCAGCACGAGCACCGCACCGCCGCCCGAACTCGCGACAGCGCGACGGGGCTTGAACCCCTCTCTCAGGATGCTCAGGCAGTCCCGCCTCGGACTGTGGGACAGTCCGCGTGCGACGGCGTCAGTCGATCGTCGGCCGGGACGCCGTCGTGCTCGCGGACGCGACCTGCGCCGAGCTCTCCCATCGAGCGCGGCCCGGTCGTTTCCCGATGAGCCGGTCGGGCCTCCCTCACGGGCCGGAAGACCGCGACCGAACGACGTCGAACGCCACAGCCGTCCGCGCGATCGAGCGTCACATGTGAAAAGCCCGGATTGCCGTCGAAAGGAAGTGCCGCTGCTGATCGGCCACCGACGGGATCGGCCGCACTGAATATGACACACGAGGCGTCACCCCATTCGGGCGCGCGCGAAAGAGGTGACGGGTTTGCCAATTCATCATCGTCCGGGCGACCTCACATTGCCGATTCCGCTGGTATTCATTTCGTGGGGTGACGGGGTTGGCGGGGCAGGCCCCACGGTGCTGTCCGCCGGGCCTGCCCCCGTGGAGGCCTCCGCCGAGGCCTCCGCCGCTGGGAGGCCTCCCCCACAACCCGGTCGTGGGGCCCGGCACATTGGTGTCGTGGGCACTGTGTGCCAGGTGAAGGTTCTTCCAAGGGAGGGGGGCCGTCGGCAGGCTCGGAGTGTCGACCGCTGCGGGTCGTCTCCGTCGAGTCCCTCCGGGAGAGACCAAAATGGACATCCGGCAACTTCGAACCTTTCACCGTGTTGCGGCGCTGGGGAGCTTCACCCGGGCCGCGGCCGAGCTGAACTACGCGCAGTCCTCGGTGACAGCGCAGATCCAGAGTCTTGAAGTGTCCCTGGGGGGCGAGCTGTTCGAGCGGTTCGGGGGCAAGGTGAAGCTGACCCCGGCGGGGACGCGGCTGCTGCCCTACGCGGGGCAGATGCTGGCCCTGGCGGACGAGGCGCGTGGAGCCGCGTCCCCGGACGCACAGCCCGAGGGTGTGCTGACCATCGGCACGATGGAGAGCATCACCTCGTACCGGATGCCGCCGGTGCTGGAGTACTTCCACCACCGCTACCCCCGGCTGCAGATCGCGCTGCGCCCGAGCCTGTGCGCAGAGACCCTGCACTCGCTGCGTCAGGGGCTGTTCGACGCCGGCTTCCTGATGGAGGCCGAGACGCAGCACTCCGGAGTGCACAGCGAGGTCCTCGGCGTGGAGCCGCTCGTCGTGGTGGCATCCCCCGGGCATCGGCTCGCCGGGGCGTCGAAGGTGGAGACCGACCATCTGCGGCAGGAGTCGGTACTGGCCCCGGAGGCGGGCTGCGCCTACCGGGAGCTGTTGGAGGCGGAACTCAACGACGGCACGGGCGAGCCGGTGCCGTTCCTGGAGTTCGGCAACATCGAGGCCATCAAGCGTGGAGTCGGCGCCGGCCTCGGGATCAGCCTCCTGCCGCGGATGGCGGTCGGCCAGGAGCTGTCGGCCGGGACGCTGGTGCCCCTGGCCTGGGAGCCGCCCTTCGAGCTGTTCACGCAGCTGGCCTGGCGCAAGGGGGCGCAGCTGTCGCGCGAGCGGCGCGTGTTCGTGGAGCAGGTCATCGACTTCCTGAGCCGGGAGTACCAGGAGTCCTGACGGCATCCGCGAACGGGGAAGTCCCTGAATTTCATGAGCGGCCCGCATGCTGCATATGAATGTATTTGCTTCATCGATCGATGAAGTCGATAAAGGTCATCTGCAAAGCCGAATGGGATTTGTGGACTTCCAGGTCGGACGGCATAAAGAATGTTTTGCAGTCCCAGTAATACGGCAAGGAGAGGTTCCTATGTCACAGGTCATGCTCCCGGCTAAACGGTTTGTCGTGTCGAGCGTGTCGTCCGACGCCCACATGTGGAATCTGGTTTTCCTCCAGCTGATGCTGGAGGAGCAGGGTGCCCAGGTCACCAATCTCGGCGCGTGCGTGCCCGACGACCTCATCATCGAAGAGTGCCGAAGGTCGCGGCCGGACGCGCTCATCATCAGCACGGTCAACGGACATGGCCACCTCGACGGCCTCCGGCTCATCCGCCGTATCCGCAGTGAGCCGGACCTGATGGACCTGCACGTGGTGATCGGCGGGAAGCTCGGGGTGCGGGGAGCGGAGAACATCGTGTTCGCCGAGGAGCTGGCGCTCAGCGGCTTCGACGCGGTGTTCGAGGCGGACGGCGGGATCGAGGCCTTCCAGGAGTTCCTGGGGTCTCTCGACAGCGCCGAGCGGCCCGCGCTGGAGTCGGCGAGGGCAGCCGCATGAGCAGTCTCGCGAGGGTTCCCGAGCGGATCGCGCCGCAGGTCGCCCCCAGAGGACGTTTCTCGCGTCACGTCCGAGGGGCGCACGCCGGGGGCCGGCTGGTGGTGCAGCCTCGGATGGGGTTCGCGGATCTGGCCACCATGCGTGAAGGGCTGCTGGGCGTGCGGGGCGCCGACGCCACCGCCATCGGCACGATCACCCTGGACAGCTATACACGTGTCAACGACCACGACTCCGCCCGTCAGGCCCTGCGTACGGGGGCCGAGCTGAACGGGTTCCCGTTGGTCGCCCATGGCCCCGAGGCCACCCGGCAGCTGTTGGGTTCGGTGTCGGGGCCGGACTTCCCGGTGCAGGTGCGGCATGGTTCGGCGTTGCCGTACCCGCTGTTCCGGGCCATGGTCGAGGCCGGCGTGGACGCGACCGAGGGCGGGCCGGTGTCGTACTGCCTGCCGTACAGCCGGGCGCCGATCAGCGAGGCGGTCAAGGCCTGGGCGCAGTGCTGCGAGCTGATCGCGGCGCAGCCCGATCCGATGCACCTGGAGAGCTTCGGCGGTTGCATGCTGGGGCAGTTGTGCCCGCCCAGCCTGCTGGTGGCCCTCAGTGTGCTGGAGGCGTTGTTCTTCCGGGAGCACGGACTGAGCGACATCTCGTTGAGCTACGCGCAGCAGACCCATCCGGGGCAGGACATGGAGGCGATCGCCGCGCTGCGGCGGTTGGCCGGCGAGCGGCTGGCCCAGGCCGACTGGCATGTCGTGCTCTACACCTTCATGGGCGTCTTCCCCCGTACGCCGGTGGGGTCGTACCGGATTCTCGAGGAGAGTGTGCGGCTTGCCGTGCGCACCGGCAGCGAGCGGCTGATCGTGAAGACGCCGGCGGAGGCGCACCGCATCCCGACCATCACCGAGAACGTGGACGCGCTGGAGTTCGCGGCGTCCATCGCCCGGGACGAGGCGGAGCGTCCGCCGGAGGTCGTGGCGACCGACTCCGGGATCTACGAGGAGGCGCGGCTGCTGGTGGACAGCACGCTGGAGATGGCGCCGACGGTCGGCGAGGCGCTGGTGCGGGCCTTCGGCCGAGGTCACCTGGACGTGCCGTACTGCCTGCACCAGGACAACGCCAACAAGTCCCGGGCCTACGTCGATCCGGCGGGCATGCTGCAGTGGGCGGAGCCGGGGCGGATGCCGCTGCGGGTGGAACGTGGCGCCTCGACGCGGCCGGTCAGCGCGAAGGGGCTGCTGACCATGCTCGGCTTCAACGAGCGGCGGTTCGACCGGGAGCAGTTGACCCACGGTCATCTGCGGGGGCTGCAGTACGCGGCGGCCGATGGGCGAAGGAGCCTGTCGTGACGCCCCGCACCAATGATCCTTCCCGGCTCGGTCTGCCCACTCTGACCCTGCGCCGCGTCCGCCGTCTGCGGATCCGCGCCTTCGACAGTCTCACCCGGAGTGTCCGTTCTCATCCCAGGAGCGTCCTGTGACCATCACTCCCACTCTCGATGCGGTACGGGAGCGCGGTGCGCTGCGTGCCGTGGTGAGCCGCGGCATTCGCGGATTGTCGCTGTGCGGTGACGACGGCCGCTGGCGCGGGCTCGACACCGACGTCGCCCGGGCCGTGGCGGCCGCCGCCGTGGGTGACGGCGAGGCGGTCGAATGGGTTCCCTCCGATCCCGCGGACCGGTTAACGCGGCTCGTCGCGGGCGATGCCGAACTGACCGTCTCCAACGTGAGCTGGACCCTGGGCCGCGAGGCGTCCCTGCCCGTGCTGTTCACCGGGGTCACCTGCTACGACGGTGAAGGTTTCCTCGTCCGCGCCGACAGTGGCGTGACCCGCCCCGAGCAGTTGGCGGGACGTCGGGTGGCCGTGCAGGCGGGTACCACCAGTGCGGCCAACCTGGCAGCCTGGTTCGGCGGTCGGGGCCTGGCCGTCGAGCCGGTCGCCCATGCGACGCCGGCCGAGACGCTCGCGGCGTACGCGGCCGGTGAGTGTGCCGCGTACGTCCTGGACCGGGTCGCCCTGGCCGGAGAACGGGCCGCGCTCGACGACCCGGCCGCGCACCGGATCCTCGACGAGGCGATCTCCCGCGAGCCGATGGCGGCTGCCGTGCGCGACGGCGATCCGGCGTGGTTCCGGCTGTGCCGGTGGGTGCTACAGCTGCTGGTCTCCGCCGAGCAGCACGTCGTCGAGGTGGGCGAGCGGGACAAGGCGCTCGCGCAGGCCGCCGAGACGGCGGGCGTCCACGGGCCGGCCGTCGGTCTCGACCAGGACTGGGCCGCCCGTGTCCTGGCCGCCGTCGGCACCTACGCAGACGTCTACGACCGCAACCTCGGGCCGGCCACGGGTCTGGCCGTGCCTCGAGGACTCAACGAACTGTTCACGCGAGGCGGTCTGCAGTACGCCGTCCCCCTCCACTGACCCACCCTCCCCTCCCCCTTGGAAAGGCATCTCACCATGAGTACTGACACCCGGCCGGCGGGCACGGAGACGAAGGGAGCGATCGAGCTGACCCTCGCCATGGTGCTCTCCGGCACCCTCGGCGTCTTCGTCATCGAGTCCGGCGCGTCCCCCTTCAACGTGGTCTTCTTCCGCTGCCTGTTCGGCACGGCCACGCTCGGCCTCTACTGCCTGGTGCGCGGCTTCTTCAAGAACCACGGCTTCACCCCGAAGAAGCTCGGCCTGGCCGCCCTGGGCGGTGTCTTCATCGTCTTCAACTGGGCGTTCCTCTTCGAGTCCTACGAGGACACGTCGATCTCGGTGGCGACCGTCGTCTACCACACGCAGCCGTTCTACGTGATGCTGCTGGGCGCCGTGCTCTTCCGTGACAAGCTCACGGCTGCGAAGTTCGGCTGGCTGGGCGTCGCGTTCGTCGGTCTGATCCTGGTGGCCGGGGTGTCCGCGGCCGACCTGACCGGCAGCGGCGACAGCGCCTACCTGGCCGGGCTCGGGTACGCGCTGCTGGCGGCGGTGTTCTACGGGATCTCGACGGTCATCACCAAGCGGGTCACCGGGGTGCGGCCGCACCTGGTCGCGCTGGTGCAGCTGGTGCTGGGCATCTTCCTGCTGCTGCCGTTCACCCAGCTCGGCGAGATGAAGGGACTCGGCGGCGACTGGGGCTGGCTGGTGGGCCTCGGCGTCATCCACACCTGCGTGATGTACGTCCTGATGTACTCCGCGTACCAGAAGCTGCCGACCCCGAAGATCGCCGTCCTTGCGTTCGTGTACCCGGCGGTCGCGATGCTCATGGACTGGGCCGTGTACGGGCACAGTGTGAGTCTGCTGCAGGCCCTGGGCATTCCCCTGATCGTGGCGGCGAGCCTGGGCATCAACCTCGGCTGGTCCTTCGGCGGGCGCCGGGCGCCCGCCGTTGCCCCCGAGGAGCCCGCACCGGTCGCCGGTGCGGCGGCCGCGTCCAAGACCGAGATCAAGACCGGAGGCACTCGATGACCCTCGTGACCGACCCAGCAGCCCCGCGGATCGCGATCGTCGGCGCCACCGGCGCCGTGGGCAACACGCTGATCGAGCTGATCGAAAAGCGGGGTCTGCGCTACCGCGACATCCAGCTGGTGGCGTCGGCGCGCTCGGCCGGCACGGAGCTGAGCGTGGACGGCGTGGCCCATCAGGTGCACGCGGTGGAGGAGTTCGACTTCAGCGGTGTCGACCTGGCGTTCTTCTCCGCCGGCACCGAGGCCAGCGAGCGGTGGGTGCCCAAGGCCACCGCGGCCGGCGCCGTCGTCATCGACAACACGATCGCCTTCCGCATGGACCCGGACACCCCGCTGGTGGTGCCGCAGGTCAACGCCCACGAGCTGGACGCCCGTCCGAGGTCCGGTGTGATCGCCAATCCCAACTGCTCGACGATTCCGCTGGTGCGGCTGCTGCAGGGCGTCGAGCGCCGTTACGGCGTACGCCAGGCCGTCGTCAGCACCTACCAGGCGGCTTCGGGGCTGGGGCATCCCGGTGTCGAGGAACTGATGGACGCCAGCCGCGCGAGCCTGGAGCACCCCGAGCAGAAGTACCCGAGCAAGGAGTTCTCGCCCTCGCTCGCCTTCAACGTCATTCCCAAGATCGACCGTTTCCTGGACTCCGGCTTCACGCTGGAGGAGCAGAAGATGCTCCAGGAGTCCCGCAAGATCCTCGGCATCCCGCATCTGGACGTCACCACCACGTGTGTGCGGGTGCCGGTCGTCAACGGCCATTCGGAGGCCGTGTGGATCGAGACCCAAGGCGTCGTGGATCGGGCCGAGCTGGTCGAGGTGCTCGCCGCGCTGCCCGAGGTGACGGTGCACGACCGTCAGTCACCGCAGGAGTTCCCCACGCCCGCCACGATCGACGACCCCTACCGGGTGCACGTCGGCCGGGTCCGGGTCAACCCGAACAACCCGCGTGCCTTCTGGCTGTGGCTGGTCGCCGACAACCTCACCATCGGCGCGGCGCTCAACGCGATCCAGATCGCCGAGGAGCTCATAGCCCGGGGGACGCTGTGACGCGAGAGCCGCTGGAGTCCTCGCAGCGGCCGCCGGCGGTGGTGAAGTTCGGGGGTTCCAGTTTCCGGACCCTGGCGGCGTACGGGCAGCTTGCCGAGGCGCTGTCCCGACGGGTCGAGGAGGAGAACACCCGCCTGGTGGTCGTGGTGAGCGGCCAGCCCGGGGAGACGGAGCAGTTCCGGGACCGTCTGAGCAAGGTGAATCCGCATCCCGAGGACGAGACCGTCGCGGGTCTGCTGACCCTGGCCGACACGGTGGGCGCGCAGTTGCTGGCGACGGCCCTGCACCGGGAGGGCCGTACCTCCACGGTGCTGGCGGGGCATCAGCTGGGGCTCACCACGGACTCGTCGTTCATGTGGGCGCGGTTGGAGCACACCGATCCGGAGCCGCTGCGCGCGGCCGTGCGTGACCACGACGTGGTGGTGGTGCCGGGTGGCCAGGCCGCCGACAAGGAGGGCCGGCCGACCTGGCTGGGCAAGAACAGTTCCGACCTGTCGGCGGTGGCCGTCGCCGCGGCCGTCGGGTCCCCGCGCTGTGAGATCCATTCGGACGTCGACGGCATCTACAGTTCCGACCCGCATCTGATCACCGGCGCGCGGCTGCTGAGCGAGGTCTCGTACAACACGGCGGCACTGATGTCGTTGTACGGCGCGAAGGTGCTGCACCGCCGGGCCGTGCGGTTGGCGCAGCGCAACCGGATCGAGATCGTCTGCCGTTACAACAGGCCCCCGTTCCCCGCGGGGTCGGTCATCGGCAGCGCCGGTTCCTCGGTGGCGGCGGTGGTGCTCAACCAGCGTTCGGCAGCCCTGCGCTACGAGACGGAGGAGCTCGCCGACCGCGCCTACACCGCCTTCCACGGCGCCAACATCGACGTCGTCCGTCTGACCGCGGGTCCGCTGGTCGCGGTCACCGGAGGGTTCGTGGACCTTCCCGAGTTCCAGCGGCGCAACGGTCTGACGCCCGGCGAGTACGCGGGCGTCCCGGTGACCGCGGTGCGCGGCAGCCAGGTGATGACCCAGCTGGCGGCCGACGAGGAGGACGCGCTGCATCTGACGCAGCGTCTGCATGATCACGTGAACCGTCCCGGCGCGGGCGCCGATCCGAACGCGCCGCTGCTCGAGCTGCAAGGAGTGTGAACCCCATGACCGCCACCACCGACCACGGTGCGCCCGCCGCGGCCGCCGTCGCCATGCCGACCTTCAGTGAGATCGCCCTGCCCGACGCAGTGCGCGACGCACTCGGCGAACAGCTGCGCGGCCTGCCGGATCCGAACATCGACATCGACCGCTCGTCCGCCCGGCTGCTGCAGATCTTCGCGACGTTGCCGACGGACCTGCTGCAACAGGTCCTGGACTTCGGCCGGCACATCGACACGCCGGGCGTCAGCCTCGTCAGCAACCTGCCGGTGGATCCGGTGATGCCGGACACGCCGTCCGACGGCGGGCCCAGCACCGAGAAACGGTCGTTCGTCGCCGAGGGGGTGCTGCTCGGGCTGAGCGGTCTGCTCGGGGAGCCGATGGGCGTGCTGACCGAGAAGGCGGGGCAGCTGATCCACGACGTCATTCCCGTCGCGGGGGGTTCACGGACCCAGACGAACCAGGGTTCGGAGGTCTTCCTCAATTTCCACAGCGACATCATGCACGACGTGATCGGCCGCTACGACGTCGCCAACCCCGACTTCCTGGTGCTGTCCTGCCTGCGTGCCGACCACGAGGGCATCGCGGGCACCTACTACGCCGACGCCCGCGACGTGTCGGCCGCGCTCGCCCCCGAGGTCCTGGAGACGCTGCGCAGTCCGCTGTTCCGGCTCAACGCGCCGGGCAGTTACGTCCGTGACGTGGCCGGCGGCCTGGAAGTGCTGTCGGAACCGGTGCCGCTGATCAGCGGTCACACCGACTATCCCGAGATCGCCGTCTCCGCCAACGGGGTGCACCCGCTGACCAGCGGCGCCCGTGCGGCGATGGAAACCCTGCAGACGGTGTGCGGCGAGGTCGCACACCAGGTCCGGCTGCGTCCCGGTCAGGCCCTGCTGATCAACAACCGCAAGGGGGTGCACGCGCGGTCCACGTTCACCGCCCGCTACGACGGCAGGGACCGCTGGCTGCAGCGCACCTATGTGCGCCGCAGCCTCTGGAACGTGCGCTACCGGGTCACCGAGGACAACCGCCGGGTGCACTACTGACCGGCCGCCCCGGCCCCCGCCGCCCCGCGCCACCGCACGGATCCGGTGGCGCGCCGGGCATCGGAAAGCCCCGTGTCACGCCGAGCGACCCTCGGCGCGGCACGGGGCTTTCGTGTGCCCGGCTCCGCGGCCGGCCGGCGGGCCGGGCTCCCCGCGCGGACACCGGATGGCCCGGACCGGTCAGGCCCCTCATGGCCAACCGCCGACCGGTGCCTGCGGGCTCCACGCGTCCGATGATCGAGGTGTCGGCAGCAACGCACAGCGACGTGAGGGAGACCATGGGCAGGACACTGGCGCAGAAGACGTGGGACGCCCATGTCGTGCGGCGCTCCAGTGGCGGCGACGATCTGATGTACATCGATCTGCAGCTGCTGCACGAGGTGAACACGCCCCAGGCGTTCGACCGGCTGCGCGCGGCGGGCCGTACCGTGCGCCGGCCGGACCTGACGGTCGGCACCGAGGACCACAACACGCCGACGCTGGCGCTGGACCGGGTCATCAAGGACCGTGAGGGCCGCCGCCAGGCGGAGCTGATGCGCTCCAACTGTGCCGAGTTCGGGATTCCGCTGCACCGCTTCGGGGACCGGGACCAGGGCATCGTGCATGTCATCGCGCCCGAGCTGGGTCTGGTGCGGCCGGGGATGACGATCGTGTGCTGCGACTCTCACACCACCACTCTCGGCGCCTTCGGTGCTCTGGCGTTCGGCATCGGGTCCAGTCAGGTCGAGCACGTGCTGGCCACCCAGACGCTGCCGATGCGCCCGCCGAAGCAGATGTCCGTGACCGTGGACGGCGTCCTTCCGGCGGGGGTGAGCGCCAAGGACCTGGTCCTCGCGCTGATCGCCGAGGTGGGCACGGCCGGCGGGCAGGGGCACGTCATCGAGTACCGCGGTGAGGGTGTGCGGGCGCTGTCGATGGAAGCGCGGATGACGCTGTGCAACATGTCGGTGGAGGCCGGGTCGCGTGCCGGGATGGTCGCCCCGGACGAGACGACCTTCGCCTACCTCGCCCGCTGCCCGGGAATGCCGAGCGGCGCCGACTGGGAGCGCGAGGTCGCCCACTGGCGGAGCCTGGCCGGTGACGACGACGCCGTCTTCGACAAGGCCGTCACCCTGGACGCGCGCGCCCTGAGTCCGCATGTGTCGTGGGGCACCAATCCCGCGCAGAGCGTCCCGCTGGACGGACGGGTGCCCGCGCCCGCCGACTTCGCCCCGGGCGCGCAGCGCGACGCGGCGGAACGCGCGCTGGCCTACATGGATCTGACGCCGGGGACGGCACTGCGGGACGTCGCGGTGGACACCGTCTTCCTCGGTTCGTGCACCAACGGCCGCATCGAGGACCTGCGGGCGGCCGCGGACGTGCTGCGGGGCCGCAAGGTCGCCGACGGCCTGCACATGATGATCGTGCCCGGGTCGGCGCGGGTGCGGCGACAGGCCGTCGAAGAGGGCCTGGACCGGGTGTTCGCCGAGGCGGGCGCCGACTTCCGGGCGGGCGCGGGCTGTTCGATGTGCGCGGCCCTCAACGAGGACCGGCTGCTGCCGGGGCAGCGCGCCGCCTCGACCAACAACCGCAACTTCGAGGGCCGGCAGGGCCGCGGATCGCGCACCCACATCGTGTCGCCGGCGGTGGCCGCGGCCACCGCGGTCACCGGACGCCTGTCCTCGCCCGCCGACCTGTGAGACGAAAGGCCCGCCATGGAGAAGTTCACCGTGCACACCGGTACGGCCGTCCCGTTGCGCCGCACCGACGTCGACACCGACCAGATCATTCCCGTGCGGTTCTGTGCGAGCACCCGCCGCACCGGGCACGCGGACGCGTTGTTCGCCGACTGGCGGGCCGAGCCCGGCTTCGTCCTGGACCGGCCCGAGCGGGCGGGCGCCAGCGTGCTGGTGGCCGGTCAGGACTTCGGGACGGGTTCGTCGCGCGAGTACGCGGTATGGGCTTTGCAGGACTTCGGATTCCGGGCCGTCCTCGCCCCTCGCTTCGGTGACATCTTCCGCGGCAACGCGCTGATGAACGGCCTGCTCGCGATCGTCGTCCCGGCCGAGGTCGTGGAGCGGCTGTGGGAGCTGACGGAGGATGATCCGCGGGTCGCGGTCACGGTCGACCTCGAGCGCCGGGAAGTGCGGTGCGCCGGTCTCGTCCAGGCCTTCGACATCGACCCGGACGTCCGGTCCAGGCTGCTGGGCGGCCTCGACGGCATCGCCGACACCCTGCGGTACGAGGCGGACATCGCCCGCTACGAGGCCGGGCGCCGGCCCGCGCTGCCGGTGACGCGCGCCCCTGTGACGGTGGCGTCGTGAAGCTCAACCAGTGCGCTGCGTTCGTCGCGATCGCCGACACCGGCACCTTCACCAACGCCGCCCGTGCGCTGGGCGTCAGCCAGTCCGCCATCAGCCACGCCATCGCCGGTCTGGAGACCGAGCTGGGGGTCACCCTGATGGTGCGGGACCGCTCCGGTGTGGAGCTCACCGACGCCGGGCGCCGTGCCCTGGAGCCCGCGCGGGGCGTGGTGGCGCAGGCGGACCGGGTGCGGCGGGCGGTGCGCGGTACGGACGCCGAACCCGAGGGCACCCTGCGGATCGGCACCAGCCAGAGCTTCGCGGCCCGGCTGCTTCCGGCGTTGATGTCGGAGCTGCATGTGCGCTATCCGCGGCTGCGGATCGAGTTGCGGGAGGGCGGCGACGCGCAGATCGCCCAGTGGCTGCGCGTACGCGGCGTCGATCTGGGCATCGTGTCGCTGCCCAAGCGCGGGCTGGTCACGGCGCCGCTGTTGCAGGACGAGATGTTCGCGGTGCTTCCTGAGCACCATCCGCTGGCTTCACAGCGGGAGTTGCGCATCGCCGAACTGGCCGGGGAGCCGTTCCTGATGCCGGTCGGCGGGGTCGAGACGATGGTGCGTGCCGCGTTCCGTACGGCCGGCCTCGAGCCCGAGGTCAGCCATCAGGTGCGGGACATCAACGCGCTGCTCGCGATGGTCGCCGCCGGGCTCGGCACGACGGTCATTCCGTGGCTGGCCCTGCCGCCGGCCCTGCCGGGGGTGCGGCTGGTGCCGCTGTCCCCGGCGGTGGTGCGGCATCTGGGCATCGGCACGCGTCCGGGAGCCGAGGAGTCCCCCGTGGTGGGCGCCTTCGTGCACGCGGCCCGGTCCCTGGCGCTGCGCAGTGACTGGAGGAGGCTTCCCGTTGCTGTGTAGCCGGGGTGCCAGTGGGCCCCGGCGTCCGGGGCCCACTGGCGGGCGGTCAGGTCACGAGACGGGTCGGCGCGTGCCGCACGCCGAGCACGGTGCAGCCGGTCTCGGTGCTGACCTGGTGGACGCTGCCGGGCTGCTCGATGACGAGGTCGCCGGGGCGGTAGCAGTCGCCGTTGTCGTTGAGGAGCTCCCCCTCCAGAACGAGAATCAGCTCATGGCCGAGGTGTTCGTGCAGGTCGCCGTGGGCGCCGGGGGCCATGCGGGTGATCATCGCGGCTCCCGGGTCGGCGCCGTCGGTCAGGTAGAGGCGGTGCAGGTCGACGCCGACGCGACCGGGTTCCTCCCAGCGCTCCCAGGGCAGGGCGTCCAGCCCGACGGGGTCGAAGATGTCGCGCAGGACGGTCACTCGGCGTTGCTGGGGCGAGGCGGTGGGGGCGGCGGGACGGGTGACGACGGACATCGGTGTGCTCGCTTTCCGGAGGCGGGGGCGGGACGTGGGACGGGGGCGCGTTCGTCGTGCGGGTCAGCCGGTTCGGGCCGGGAGCGGGGGCGCGGGAGTCATGGCCGGGGCGGTGACGTCCGCGGCGATGGCGTCCGCGTTGTGGACGAAGTCCGTCCAGAAACCGGGTCTGCTGCTGCCGCCCTGCATGAACCAGCGGGTGTGCTCGGTCGGGATGCCCAGGACGTACAGGCCGCGGTCGGGCCGGCCTGTGCGGTCCACGGGGTGGAAGGGGGCGCCCGTCACGGCCACGCCGCCGGTGTCGAAGCGGTCTCCGTCCGTGCCGTGGTTGACGTACGACGTCCAGACGCCCCTGTCGCGCAGGCTGCGCGTGAGGGGGTGGGGGTCGAGACGTATGTCGGGCGTGGGGACGCGGGCGTCGACGACGGTGTCCACGAGGACCTCGGATCCGCCCACGTAGGGCGAGTGGACCGCGAAGCGTCCCGAGGGGTGCGGGCGGATGCGGGTGTCGGGGCCGGCCACGCGCAGGACGCCGCAGCGCAGCAGGGCGTCGACCTGCCGCAGCCGCCGGCGCGGTGGCCCCGCGGCGAGGAAGGAGCTGCGCGGGACGTACCAGCCGAGGAACTCCTCGCGGTGCGAGACGGGAGTCAGACCCGCGAAGTCGACGAGCGAGCGGATCACGGCACGGGAGTCGCGGATGACGTCGAGGGCGGCCTTGAGCGGGTCGTCGACGTTGCCGGCCTCGGCGTGCGCCAGGTCCTCGGCCACCGCGTCGGTCAGGGCCCGGGTGAACTCCTCGGGTCCGGCGAAGTGCCGGCCGGCGAAAGGTCGGGCCTGGGCGTCCAGGTCGATACGGGGGACGTCGGCGAGGCCGTATCCGGCGGCGACGGCAGGGACGTCGGGTACGCCGCTCTCGGCGGCGGCGACGACCTCCGCCTCGAACGCGGCGGCCTTCCCCGGCTCCCCGCGGGCGGTCAGGGTCGTGGCGTAGTAGACGAGTTCGACCTCGGCGAGCAGCCACGGCAGGGCGTGCTCGGCGAAGGAGAGCGCACCGTGGCGGCCGCGGGCCAGGATGCGTTCGGTGGTGAACAGCACGTGGTGGTGACGGTGGTCGTGGTGTTTCTGGTTGCGGCCGCGGGCGGGCAGTGGCATCCCGCTGCGGGAGCCGGCCACGATGACGGGTTCGCTGCCGCTGGGCCGGTAGACGAGCCGGTCGGCGTCCTCGTCGTAGTGTCCGCCGCGGCCCTCGGTGAGCGCGGCCATCACGTCGTAGAAGGACAGGCCGAGTCCGAGGACGCCGACCGCCGACCCGGCGGGTATCTCGTCCAGGGGCATGTCGGCGGCGCTGTCCCCCGCGATGTGGCGCAGGCCGGGATGGCGGGCGGCATGGGCGGCGAGTCGGCGCTGATTGCCGGTGAGTTCGGGGCGGGTGTGTCCGGTGGTCAGCACGACGCGGTCGGCGGTGAGGTGGGTGCCGCCCCGCAGGGTGAGCCGGTATCCGTCGCCGGTGCGCTGGAGCGCGTCCACCGTCGCGTGCACGGGAATCAGCCGCACGCTTTCGGGGAGATTCTTTTCGATCGCGTCGAGAAGAAACTGCATATAGCGTCCGTGGAGGGCGCGCGGCGCATAACTGTTGGGCCCTGGGTATTCCGGGTCGACGGAACTCCACCACTGGGCGAGCGAAGGGCCGGCGCCGGGTCTGGCGGGGCCGCCGTCGGGAGGGCCGGAGAACGCGGAGACCTCGTCGGCGACGGTGTTCATCAGGAACCACCGTGGCTGGTCGGTGCGCCAGATGCGGCCGGTGCCGACCCGGTGGGAGTCGATGAGATAGATCTCCACGGCCTCGTGGACCGGACCGTCGGCGAGGCGCGCCGCCATGCGTTCGAGGACGGAGACTCCACGCGGACCACTGCCGACGATTGCCACCTTCATGTGTACCCCTTCCGGGAATCGGATTTCCGTCCTTTTGCATTTCGAAGGTAGGAGTTTCGACATCCGGGTTCAACACTGATTCATTGATTCATTGCATGAGTGTTTCTCATGCAATTCACGAGCGGAAGGAAAGAGAAGAAATGGACTGGGCTGGGACACCTCAGCAGGGCCCGGGCGAGCGCCCGGCGCTGCTCGTACTGGACCTCATCAACGAGATCGTCCATCCGAACGGCAAGTACGCGGCCGACGGTTACGGCGCGCAGGCACGTGAGCGGGGCGTCCTGGACAGGGCCGCCGACGCGATCCGGCGGGCCCGCGCCGCGGACATACCGGTGATCTACGTCGTCGTCGGCTTCTCCCCGGGGTACCCGGAGTGGCCGGCCGGGTCCCCGATCTTCGAGAAGGCGAAGGACGACGGCCGTCTGGTCCTGGATTCCTGGGCGACGCGGGTGCACGACGCCCTCGCGCCGCGCCCGGGGGAACCGGTGGTCGTCAAGCACCGCATCAGCCCGTTCCACGGCACGAACCTGGAGGTGCTGTTGCGTACGGCGGGCATCGACACGCTGCTGCTCACCGGCGTCTCCACGGAGCTGGTGGTGCTCACCACCGCGCAGGCCGCCCATGACCGGGACTACCGCGTGCGGGTTCTCGAGGACGCGACGCTGGCGGGCGACGCCGAGATCCACGAGGCCGCGCTCAAGATCCTGTCCCGGATCTCGACGGTCACCACGGTCGCCGAGGCGCTGCCCGCCGCCCCGCCGGTCGCCGCGGTCGCCGCCGCCGAGCCGCAGGGCGCCCGGTCATGAGGGCCCGATCCGCGGCCCGTTTCCACGCAGTCGAGGAGTCGGCTACGTACGCGGTCTTCGACATGGTGGCGCGGATGCGCGCGCAGGGCCTTGAAGTGGTGGACCTGGGCGGCGGCGAGCCGGACTTCGACACCGCCGGCCATGTCGTGGACGAGGCGGTCGACGCGCTGCGCGACGGTTTCACGCACTACACGCCGAGCCGTGGGCTGCCCGCGCTGCTGCGAGCGGTCTCGGCCAAACTCGCCGAGGACAACGGGGTCGTGGCGGACGCGGCCACCGACATCGTCGTCACGCCGTCGGCGAAGCACGCCCTGTTCGCCGCGCTGGTGACGGTGCTCGATCCCGGCGACGAGCTGCTCGTGCCGACGCCGAGCTGGGTCAGCTACACGCAGATGGCGCGGCTGATCGGGGCACGTCCCGTGCAGGTCGCCCTCGACGGCTCCGACGGCTTCCGGATCACGGCGGAGCTGCTGGAGCGGCACGTCTCCCCGCGAACGAAGGCGCTGCTGGTCAACTCGCCCAACAATCCCACGGGCCGCTCGCTGACCGCCGAGGAGGCGGCCGTGATCGCCCGGTTCGCGCAGGAGCACGACGTCCTGCTGATCTCGGACGAGATCTACGAGAAGATCCTCTACGACGGCCGCCGCCACCTCAGTCTGGCCGCGCAGCCGGGCTGCGCCGACCGCACGATCACGGTGAACGGCTTCTCCAAGGGCTACGCGATGACCGGCTGGCGCCTCGGCTACGCGGCCGGGCCCACCGATCTGATGGCGCAACTGCTGAAGGTTCAGCAGCACACGGTGGGCTGCACGGCGTCGTTCGTGCAGCGGGGCGGGATCGCCGCGCTCACCGGCTCGCAGGAGCCGGTCGAGTGGATGTGCGCGCAGTACGCCGCCCGCCGGGATCTCATCGTGCAGGGGCTGAACTCGCTGCCGGGGGTGTCCTGTTCGCCGCCCGACGGGGCTTTCTACGCCTTCGCCGACATGCGCGGCACGGGGTTCGCGGACTCGGCGTCGTTCGCGCGGTGGCTGCTGCGGGAGGCGGGAGTGGCGGTGATGCCTGGTTCGGCGTTCGGGCCGGGCGGTGAGGGCTTCGTCCGGCTGTCGTTCGCGACGTCGCCGAAGGTGCTGCAGGCGGCGCTGGACGGCATGGCGCGGGCGCTGGCAGGCCGGGGCTGACGGCCTGCGCGCAGGTTGCGGGTCACGTGGTGCGTCCGGAAGCACGACGCCGGACGCCCACGGCCAGCACGGCGCCGACGGCGAACGCCGCCGCCGCGATGCCCGCCGACAGACGCAGCCCCGAGGTGAAGTCCCCCGCCGCGGCGGCGAGGGTGCCGAACAGGGCCACCCCGACGGCGCTGCCGACCTGCCGGGCGACGTTGAAGACGGCGGAGGCGACGCCCGCGCCGGATACGGGGGCGGTCTCGATGATGGCGGCGGTGGCGGCGAGGGCGGTCATGGTCTGCCCGAGCCCGGTGGCGATCAGGGCGAACAGCAGCACCGGGTACGGGGTGTCGGGCCGGGCGGTCAGCCAGCCGAGGAAGCCCACGGCGCCCAGGGCCAGCCCGCCGGCCATCGGGACATAGGGGCCGGTGCGGGCGGCCAGGCGGCTGAAGAGCGGGGCCGCGACCAGTCCCATGCACACCGACGGCAGCAGGGCCAGGCCGGTGGCCAAGACCGAGAAGCCGCGCTCCTGCTGGAAGTAGAGCGTGGTCAGGAACAGCATGCCGTAGTAGCCGAGGCTGATCAGCAGGCCGATCGCGGCGGTCGCGGTGAAGGCTCCCGAGCGGAACAGGGACGGCGGCAGCAGCGGCGCACGGCGGCCGCGTCCGGCCCGTTCGCGTGCTTCCAGGCTGCGTTCGACCAGCGCGAAGGCGGTCAGGCAGGCCGCGCCCGTCCCGAACGCCGCCAGGACCAGCGGGGAGGTCCAGCCGTGTGAGCCGGCCTCGTTGAGGCCGCCGGCCAGGGCGACGAGGCCGACGATGCCGAGCACCTGGCCGGCCGGGTCCATACGGCGGGCGGGCGTCTTGCGGGCGGTGGCCGGGACGTGACGGAGGGTCAGGGCGACGGCGAGCGCGGCGACCGGCAGGTTCAGCCAGAACACCGAGCGCCAGTCGAGACCGGAGACGAGAAGGCCGCCCACCGCGGGCCCGGCGCCGAACGCGATCGACGCGACGGCCCCCCACACCGCGATGGCCCGGGCCCGCACGGCGCGGTCGGGGTAGGTGGCCTGGAGCAGCGCGAGCGAGGCGGGCACGAGCAGGGCGGCGCCGGCGCCCTGGGCGAGGCGCCCGGCGATCAGGGTGCCGGAGGCGCCGGCCAGGCCGCAGACCAGGGAGGCCGCGGTGAAGACGCCGAGCCCGGTGAGGAACATGCGGCGGTGGCCGAGCCGGTCGGCGAGCCCGCCGCCCAGGAGCAGCAGCCCGGCGAAGACGGTGCTGTAGCCGTCGACGATCCACTGGAGGGCCGAGGGCCCGGTGTCGAGGGCGGTGCGGATCTCGGGGACGGCGACGTTGACGACGGTGACGTCCAGCATCACCAGGAAGTAGCCGAGGCTGAGGGCGATCAGCGGGGGCAGGAAGAGGGCGGGCCGGCCGGCCGGGGCCGGCGAGGAGACGGCGGCGGCGCGCGGTGCGACGGCCCGCCCGTCTTCGGGGGTGAGGTCGGTGGTGGTCATGTCATCAGCTTCGACGCCGGATACTTCGCCACACGACGAAGTGTCGTTGTCGTACGGTGGTGTCATGCCGAACACCAGCCGTACCACGGGGGCCACGGGGGCATCCGCCCGCGGCGCGGGCGCGTCACGGCGCCCGGGCCCCGCATCCGATGAACACCCCGGGGCACCGCTCAAGCACCAGACCGACATCGCCCGTGCCGCGGCCCTCATCGCCGACCCCTCGCGCGCCCGCATCCTGAAGTGCCTGGCCGACGGCCGCGCCCTGCCGGCGAGCGCGCTGGCCGGTGAGGCGGGGATCACCGCCGCCACGGCCAGCGCACACCTCGCCAAGCTGGTCGAGGGAGAGTTCGTCACCGTCGAGGCGCGGGGCCGGCACCGCTACTACCGGCTGTTCGGGCCGGACGTGAGCGCCGCGCTGGAGGCCCTCGCCCTGATCGCCCCGCCGCTGGCCATCACGTCCCTGAAGCAGAGCAGTCGCACCAACGCCCTGCACCGCTCCCGCACCTGCTACGACCATCTGGCCGGACGGCTCGGCGTCGCCCTGATGCAGTCGCTGCTCGACCTCGGGGTGCTCACCGGCCACGACGGCATCCACCGGCCCGCCGAGGCCGTACGGGACCGGCCGTCGTCGTACGGCCGCGACATCGTCTACGAACTCACCGACGAAGGCCCGCCGATCCTCGCCGAACTGGGCGTGGACACGCGCCGGTTGCCGCCGCGCCGCCCCGCGGTCCGCTACTGCGTCGACTGGAGCGAGCACCAGCACCACCTCGCGGGCGGGCTCGGCGCGGCCCTCACGGCGCGCCTGTTCGACCTCGGCTGGGTGCGCTGGGGCGCCGCGCCGCGCGTGGTGCACCTGACGGACGAGGGCGCCGCCGGCCTGGAGCGGACCCTGGGGCTCGTGGTCGGGTGAGCGGGCCGGCCTCCACTTCGGTGGAGACGCCGTACGACATCGGCGGACGCGGTGGGCGCAGCCTCCTCCGAAGGCCGATGTGCGGCGGCGGCGCGACGGCGAGGCTCGGGGCATGGAACCCATCTACGTACTGTCCCGGCCCGAACGCGAGCAACTGACCGCGGTGCTGCGCTCCGTGGCCAAGAACCCGTACGAGGACTACGAGGGCTTCTCGCGTGCCGTCGGCGACCTGGTCGCGCGGGGCGAGGTGCCCGCCTTCTTCGCCGACGTCTGTGCCCGCATCCACCACGACCGGGCGACGGGCGCCTCCGACGCGCACGTGCTGCGCAACTGCCCGCTGGACGAGGACATCCCGCTGCTGGACCTGGACGACCCGGTCGCGGACAAGCACGCGCGGAAGAAGACGTTCGTGGGCGAGGCGTTCCTGGAACTCTTCGCCCAGCTGGTGAAGACTCCGCTGCTGTCCTACGCCACCCGTTTCAACGGGGACTTCTTCACCGACGTCGTCGCCATCAACCGCTACAGCGGGATGCAGACGGGGTTCAGCGACAGCGAACTCGTCTACCACAACGACCGCACGGCCCATCCCGTGCGGGCGGACTTCATCTCGCTGCTCGGCATGCACTGCCCTGAGGGCGAGTTCATCTACACCGGCTTCGTCGACGGGCGTGACCTGCTCGCGCAGCTGACGGACGAGGAACAGCGACAGCTCAGGACGGCCCAGTTCGTCACGCCGTTCGACGTGTTCTCGCGGGACAACAACAAGGAACTGACCGTCTCCGAGGTCCACCCGATCCTGGAGAACCACCACAGCTTCCGCTACCTGGACACGTGCACGACGGCCGCGCCGGGCGCTCCCGAGTCCGCCAAGGACGCGCTGCTGGCACTCAAGGACGCGCTGGTGCGCGCGGACAAGACCCGTCACCGCATCCGGACCGGCGACCTGTTCGTCTTCGCCAACCAGGACGGTCTGCACAGCCGCGACAAGATGGAGATCAACGACGCGGCGCGGGCGCGGCAGCGCTGGCTGTTGAAGACGTACGCCTTCCGCGACGAGGCCGCCGCCGAGCGGCACGCGGACCGCTGGCTGGACGGGGTGCGCGGACGCGTGGGCGACTGACGTCCCGGGCGCGCCGGTCCACGTCGCGCCGTCATGACCAGGGTGGGCGGTCCTCGTCGAGCGCTTGGCGCATCAGCAGGACCGCCTCCAGGCGGTTGCGCACGGACAGTTTCGTCAGCGCGTGAGACACATGGCTCTTGACGGTCGCCGGCGTGACCTGCAGCCGCCGGGCCGCCTCGCGCGTGGACATGCCCTCCGCCAGCACTGTGAGCACCTCGCGCTCACGTTCGGTCAGAGAGCGCAGACGCAGGCGGACCGAGCGGTCGCCGCGCGGGCGCGCGGGAGCGGTGGTGGTCGCGCGACCCGTCGGCGGGCACAGGCCCATCAACTCCGGCGACACCACGACGTATCCGACGGCCACCGCCCGCACCGCGGCCGCGAGCCGGCCGATCGCGGCGTCCTTGACCAGTACTCCCGCGCAGCCCGCGGCCAGCGCGTCCCCGACGGTGCGCGCCGTCCACCGCGTGTCGAGGAGCACGACACGCACCCCCTTGTGCACCAGGCCCGGTACGAGGGAGGCCGGCCGGGGCCGGAAGGCGTCGGCGAGCACGACGACGTCCACGCCGTCCAGAGGCCAGCGATGCAGCGGCCGGCCGCTGTCGGCGGTGCCCAGCACCCTGATCCGGTCGGCCCCGTCCAAGGCCCCCGCCAGGACGTGCCGGGACACCGGATCGGCGTCGGCGAGCAGGACGCTGACGTCGGCTGCCTCCGGCTCGTACAGCAGGACGCGGCCGTTCTCGGTGCCGCGCACGGTCATCTCCACGCGCTGTCTCCTTTCTCACTGGGCGGCCCTGCGCCTCGGAGGCGGACCGGGGCCGGCGCGCGGCCGGCCCCGGTCCGTGGGTCGCTCAGGCGGCGGCCGGCTGCCGTGCCGTCAGTTCGCGGGCCAGTCGGGCCTTGACGACGGAGATGTCCTCGCAGTCGCCGCCGGTGCGCTCGGCGATGTGCGTCCGGTAGAGCCCGGCCAGGTCCTCCTCGCTCACGGCGATCCCCAGCTCGTCGAGGATGTGCCGCAGCACGGCCCGGCCCGAGTGCCGTCCGATCAGCAGGGAACGCTCACGGCCGAAGCGGGCGGGCTCCACGTACTCGTACGTCGCCGGGTTGCGCAGCATGCCCTGCTGGTGGATGCCGGCCGCCGTGCCGAAGGCGTAGGTTCCGAAGATCGCCTTGTTGCGGGGCTCCTCCAGTCCGATCGCCGCCCGCAGCGCGGTGTAGGCCTCGTACATGCCGGCCACGTCGATGTCGGTGTGCAGGCCGAGCAGATCGCCCTTGTAGGTCAGCAGCGCGGCCACCTCCTCGAGCGGGGTGTTGCCCGCGCGTTCACCGATGCCGCCGAGCGTGACCTGCACCTCGTCGGCGCCGGCCGTCAGTCCCGCGACGGCGTTGGCGAGGGAGAGTCCGAAGTCGTTGTGGCAGTGGGTGGCGACGCGGACGCCGTCGGGGAGCCAGGAGCGGAACTCGGTGATCAGCGCCGCGTACTCCTGGGGGAGGTGGCACCCGGAGGTGTCGGCGACGGCGAAGCACACGGCCCCCGCCTCGACGGCGCCCAGCGCGATGGCGCGCAGCAGGTCCAGTTCGCCCCGGCTGGCGTCCTCGATGCCGACGGACACCTCCTCGACACCGAGGGCGTAGGCGTGGGCGACGGTGTCGGCGACCTCGTGGACGGCCTGGTCACGGCTGATGCCCCGTTTGTGGGCGAGGTGCAGGTCGCTGCCCGTGGCCATGACCTGCACCTGGTGGCGCTCGGTGCCGCCCGCCTCGACGGCCGTGTCCACGTCGGACCGTACCGCCCGGCAGAACGTCGTGAAACGCGCGGAGGTCAGGTTCCGGGAAATGAGCCGGGTGGCCTGGAACTCGCTGGGCGAGGAGGCGGGGAACCCGGATTCTATGTAATCGACTCCCAGTGCTTCTGTGCGCAGTGCTATGTCGAGTTTCTGACGTGGCGTCATCGCGTTTCCGGGTGCTTGCTCACCGTCGCGGAGGGTGGTGTCGAAAATCGACACCCGGCGTGATTCCTTTTTCTCCGACATCGTGTCCTCTTTCTGGCCCGATGCTGCTCGCGCAGCGCAACACCGGTGAGGCTAGGCGGAGTCGGTGCCGTTGAGGGACGGTTGCGCTGGCCTCTGGGGGCCATGGCCCGTATGAGTCGCGCGGGCCACCGGGAATCACCGAAACGGTGACCCGTGGCCGGTTCTGGCCACGTCACTTCTGGGTCATCTCCACCGCTTGCCGGGGGGTGGAGGTGGAATGCGAAAGTTTTGTCGAAGGCGCCGCGACGCGCCCGGACTTCTCGAACGAAGGGTCAACCCTGATGCGTCATTTCATGGCCGAACCGACTGCCTTTTCCATCCGCTGCCTCAGCGACGACGATCTGATCTGGGGTTGAGGAGCGGCCCGCGGAAGAGGGCCTATCCCCACAGCGCAGGGGAGGGCGGGACCAGCGTCCCGCCCTCCCCTTGCAGTGTCGGCGCACCGGCTCCGGCGGCGTCCAGCCACCGCGGCAGGGTGACGTGGTCGGCGCCCGGCGCCGCGTGCAGCGCGGGCGCGCAGGACAGGGCGGTCGCCGGGGGCGAGTCGAGCAGCACGGCAAGGCCCCGCTGACCGGCCTGCTCCATGACGCCCAGGGCCGCCGTCAGGCCGCCCACGGCGTCGAGTGAGAGGTTGATGCCGTCGTAGCGGTCTCCGAGGCGTCCCAGGTCGGTGCTCTGCTCGTAGGTGAGGTCGGCGATGATCGGGAACGGGCGGGGCAGTGCGGCGAGAGCCGCGGACCGGGCCTGCGGCAGCGGCTGTTCGAGCATCCGTACGCCGTGGGCATGGAGGATCGGCAGCATCACGTGGAGCCGGTCGGCGTCCCATGCCCCGTCGGCGTCGACCATCAGCCAGGCGTCGGGCCGCAGCCGGCGGACGGCCGTCAGCCGGGCGAGGTCGTCGGCGAGGTCGCCCGCGCCGAGCGTGAGCTTGAGGGAGGCGAAGTCCTCACCGTCCTTCAGCTCCTGTTCCAGCAGCTCGGTCGCCACCGGGGAAACCGTGCGGACGGCGGGCACCGGCCGTGGCGGCGGCATGCCCAGCAGCTCCCACGCGCGCTGTCCGCTGCGCTTGGCGAGCAGGTCCCACAGGGCGGAGTCCAGGGCGCTGCGCAGGGGTCCCGGCAACAGCAGCCCGGACAGTTGGACGGGGCTGATCATCCGCTCCAGGCCGTCCCTGACGGAGGCGAACTGGTCGCGCAGGGCGTTTGGTCCGTGCGCGTCCAGCGAGGGCTGGAGGACTGCCTCGCCCTGTCCGGTGCTGCCCGCGTTGCGCACGGTCACCCGCAGTACGGCCCACCCGCCCGCGCCCGCTGCGGCGCCCGCGGGCGACAGCCTGGCGGGCAGTACGGCACACCGGACCTGCATCGGGGTGCCCGTGAGGGCTCGGAGGAGTGCGGGGTCGAACACGAGGGCTCCTGACTCGCGGACGTTCAGCCGGAACCCCATCGTGTGAGCAGCAGAGGTGGGCCGCCAGACAGCGGGCGCGGCAGCCTGCGGCGTGGCCGGTAGCGGACAGCGCGGTCGGGGCGGGGTGCGGAGCCGCGCGGCGGGGCGCGGTGCGGCACAGGATGCGGGGCGGGGAGCGGCACGGGGCCCGTGGCGGTCGACCCCGCCCGGCGTGGACGTGCTAGTCGAGAAGTCCCGTCCTCGCGGCCGTGACGCCTGCCTGGAAGCGGCTCTCCACGCCGAGCTGGGCCATCAGGTCGGCCATCACGCGACGCAACGTCCGTACGGAGACGCCGAGTTCACGGGCGATGGATTCGTCCTTGCGTCCGGTGGACATCAACCGCAGCACGCACAGCTGCTGGGAGGTGAGCCCCACTTCCTCGCCGGCGCCGGTGTCCTCCAGGGGCACCGAGGACGCCCAGCACATCTCGAAGACCTTGACCAGCAGGGCGGTGACCGCCTCGCCGCGCAGCACCATCATGGCGTTGCTCGTGTTGGTGTGGAGCGCGGGCACCAGAGCCTGCACCCGGTCGACCAGGATGAAGCGGAACGGCACGATGTTGGCGATCCGGACCTGGGCGCCCGCGGAGCGCAGTTGCTGCAGATGGGTCATCGAGTGGACGATGCGGGTCATCGGCCGCAGGTGGATGCTGCGCATGGTCACGCCGCGTTCCAGGACCTGCATGTCGCGCCGCAGCCCCTCGGCGAGCACCTCCGACGGCCGGACGGGACCGGGGTGCACGCTGAGGATCTCCGAGGTCGCGATGTCGGCGGTGTCGCCGAGCACGCGCGCGATCCGGTCGGCGCCGGTGATCACTTCGTCGCTGAGCGAGTTGCTGCGGGCGACGTGCAGCGGCAGGAACACGTCGCGCATCGCGTGGATCTGCTCGCGGGTGCGGCGGATCTGGTCGGTCAGCCGGGCGGTGGCCTCCTCCTCGGCCGTGAGCAGCCGCAGCAGCGCAGCCTCGGGGGCGGTGGCCTTGGCGGTCGGTTCGCCGTCGGACGATTCGACGAGCAGGCCCAGGCCGATCAGTTGGCGTCGGGCGTGCTCGATCTCGTCGGCGGTGGTGTCGAGTTGCTCACAGGCACTGCTGACGGTCCAGTCGCCGCGGGCCGAGGCGTAGTGGAAGAGTCTCAGGGCCTGCGGCCCGATGCTCGGTGCGCTCATGTCCGTCTGCTGCCTTCCTACAACGGTCGTACGGGGAGTGGGGATGCCGAGGGCGGGTCGTCGCCTCTGCAGTCGATCAACAAAAAACCCTCCCGAAGGTATGTTTTGCTCTCGTGGTCGACCCCGGCCGGCCCTCGGCCGACCGGGGAAGGAACGACTCAGCTCACTCGCAGCAAGGCACTGCGCTCGTAGCGCGGACCGGTTCGGGTGCCGAGGAAGTGCCAGCCCTGCGCCACGCCCCGGCCCGTGAGGACCGGGTCGTCGCCGACCACCACGGGGTGGCCCACCAGGGACAGCATCGGCAGATCGCTCTCATGGTCGCCGTAGGCCCAGCAGTCCTGCGCACGGACGCCGAGTCGGCGGATGAAGTCGGCAGCGGCGTCCTGCTTGGCCGCACCGATCATCGGTCTGCGGACCTCGCCGGTCAGCACCCCGGCGGCATCGGCGAGTTGCTCGGTGGCCACCACGTGGCGCACGCCGAGGTCCTCGGCGACCGGCCGGGCCAAAGCCGCCGCCGAGCCGGTCACGAGGACCACCTCGTCGCCCTCGCCCTGGTGGCGGCGCAGGGCCCGCAGGGTCTCGGTCACATAGGCGTGCGGGCCGCTCCCGAACTGCGCGTACCACTGGCGGGCCGCCTCCTCGAACGAGGAGCGGCGCACACCGGCGAAACGCGCGAACCAGGCGCGGTTCAAGGCCTCCCGGTCGGCACCGGCGGTGCGCAGGATGTCCGGCGCCCGGCCCTGGCCCTCCCCCACCAGCCGCGCGCCATGCGCGTGCCAGAAGCCGGACAGGCTCTTGCCCGCGAGCAGGGTCTCGTCCACGTCGAAGAAGGCGACGCGGCCGGTCATCGGATCTCCTCCCCGGCCCGCGCGGCCAGCAAGGCGTCGGCGTAACTCGCCGCCGCCGCGCTGAAACTGAGCGTGCCGTGGGTGCGTGCGGCGGTGATGTCGCGCCAGCGGCGCTGGAGTTCGTCGTCCTCGTCGAGCGCGCGCAGGCCCGCCGTACGGAAGAGCTCGTCGGCCGCCGCACCGCACAGCTCCACCGCCACGGTGACGTCCCGGTGGTTCTCGGCTACGAGCACCGGCGTCACGGGCGCGTGGTCGGCACGCTGCGCGGCCCGCTCGAGGAGCAGTCGCGCGGCCTGGATGTGCGCCGACGCCTTGGCCAGCACCAGCGGCTGGACGGCCGTGCCGCCGGGGCCGCCCGTGCCGTTGGTGCCGCCGGCGCCCTCGGGGCGTGCTCGCCGGGCCTGCGTCTGCCACCAGGTGCGCAGCGCTCCCTCGGCGGCCCCGAGCACCGGCGCCGCGAAGACGAGGGCGGCCACCAGGGCGAACGGCACGGTGTGGCAACGGGCGGCGTGCGGCTGGATGCGCCCGAGGTCGCGCAGCGTGAACGTGAGGTGGTCGGGGATCACGACGTCGCACTCCACGGTGTTGCTGCCGGTGCCGCGCAGCCCCACGGGCTGCCAGGTGTGCAGCACCTCCACGGCCTCGCGTCGCACGGCGAAGATCCGGTGTTCGCGCCCCTCGCCCGCCGAGCCGTCGTCCTGCGCCGCCCAGGAGGCGAGCAGTATCCACTCGGCCTGGTCGACACCGCTGGCCGCCGCCCACCTGCCCCGCAGCCGCCAGCCGCCGTCCACGCGCACCGCGCTGCCCTGCGGCGGCACGACGGACGCGGCCACGCGCACATCGGGACCCTCGCCCCAGATCTCCCGCTGCCCGGCCTCGGGCAGATAGCTCGCGAGCCTGCCGTGCGACGCGTACAGCGCGGCACACCAGGCGGTGGACGCGCAGGTCTCGGCCAGTTCGGAGACCGCGTCCAACAGCGCGGTGAAGGTGCCCGCGCCGCCGTTCCAGCGCTCGGGCACGAAATGCCGGGCGAATCCGCTCTCCGCCAGACAGTCGGCCAGCCGGCCGGTCAGCCGGCACGTCTCGTCCAGGACGACGCGGTCCTCACGGGCGATGTCCAGTGTCTTGCCCAGGTCACTCAGCACGCGACGGCACCGGCCCCGGCCAGGACGCCGCCGAGCGGGCCGGCGAGCACGGATCCGCCGCCCGCGGCGGCCTGCACGGTGGCCAGGGCGGTGGCCAGGGTGCGCGTGCCCTGACGGGCCGCGAGCAGGTAGGCGCCGGCGCCCTCGGGCTCCGCGGTGATGATGACGGGCTGCCCGAGTTCGCCGAACGCCAGGAACGACGTCTGCAGGGAGTCGACAGCCGGCGCGCCCTCGGCACCCGGCGAGCCCGGGGCGACCTGGGAACCGGAAGCATCCGGAGCGTCCCGGGCATCCTGGGCTGCGCGGACCAGGACGGCCTGCCGGAACCCCTCGACGATCACCATCCCCGGGATGTGGTCACTGCCGTGGTCGAAGAGAGCCGGATGCCCGGTGTCCGTCCTGAGCTGCCACCCGGCCGACGCCTCCCCCCGACCCGCCAGCAGCACCGCGTCGCCGCGATCGCGCCCGACGGCGGCCGGCGACAGCGCCCGCGCCTCCGCCGCGAGGTCATCGACGTCGAAGGGAGCCGCCGCCGCCGCGCTGCGGCTGCGCACCAGGGCGTACTGCCCGGGCGCAAGCACGTCCCAGCGCATGCTCGCACGGCCCACCAGACGGCCGCCGACGAAGAGCTCCGCCTCCGACGACAGACGCAGGCGGCGCGCACTGACGCTCACCTGTTGCACGGCGACGTCGAAGTAGACGTCGGCCCCCTCGCCGCTGTCGCACAGCGGCGCATCGAGGGTGAAGTCGAAGCCGTGCAGGACGAACGCGTGATCCGCCGGGACGCCGAAAAAACGGTGCGAAAGGCAGATCCCCGCCTGACGCATCGTCTCTGCGACGACCAGCGAGTCCCGGCTCCCGTCCGCGCCCCGGTGGTACAGAAGATGATCGTGCGGCCAGCGCGCCCACACCCCGAAGCGATCCCCGCCCAGCGTGCGAACGCCCGATAACAGGACTTCACGGTCCGCGCTCTTGTGCACCAGAGCACGCGGAACATGCGCATCGGCACAGTGCCTGGCGGTCGTGTCGCCCAGCGCCATGTCGGTGTCGTACATGATTCTCCCCCTCCGGAAGCGGCCATACCGCAAAAAGCAGTGACCATGCGTGGTGGTCGGTCACCGGCTGTTCCGGGTCGAAAATATACCTGCGGGAAGGTATATTGCAATGGGGGCAGCCGGGGGAACGACCGTGAGCGGAGACGACGTGGAACAGAACAAGCACCGGGCCACCTTCCCGGTACCCGAGCGCAGCGCCGGCAGCATCGCGCTGCACGACCGCAGCCCGCAGCTGCAACAGGAGCGCGCCGCACACACCCGGCTGCAGATCCTGCAGGCCGCCGCACAACTCTTCGACGAACGCGGATACGGCAAGACCTCCGTCAAGGACGTCGCCGACCACGTCGGCATGACCAAGGGCGCCGTCTACTTCCACTACCCCACCAAGGAAGCCCTCACGGTCGCCGTCGTCGAAGCCCACTACGACCGCTGGCCCGCGCTCCTGGAAGCCGTCCAGGCCAAGGGACTCGGCCCGCTCGACACGGTGAGGGAACTCCTCGACCAGACCGCACACGCCTTCCACGACGACGTCGTCGTCCAGGGCGGAGCACGCCTGCAGATGGAACAGCCCCTCCCCGAGGGGCTCCTCCCCCAGCCCTACACCGGCTGGATCTCCCTACTCGAAGAACTCCTCACCCAGGCGGCACAGGCCGGAGAACTCCGTCAGGGCGTCACCCCCAACGCTGCCGCCCAGACCCTCGTCTCCACCTTCTTCGGCACCCAGCACATCTCCGCCCGCCTCAACCGCCGCACCGACCTCGTCCAACGCTGGACCCAAGCCCGCGACCTCCTCTTCACCGCCCTGCGCCCCTGACTACCCCCGCCCGCCCCCTGTCTGACACACCGCCACACTGGCTTGGCGGCTCAGGACCGACCGACTCCCGGGCCCTGCCGGCACAAGGGCCGACCCGCGGCCCCGCCTGCACAGGGCCAACCGCCGCCCCCGCCGTCACAGGACCAACTCAAGGTCCTGTCGGCACAAGGACCCCGCGGGCCCTCTCCATCCCCCGGGGTGGAACAGCCCCGAACCGGCGAGTGAGGCGGGCCCGCAAGAGGCGCAGACCGGGAGGGGGCTCGGACGTCAGTGAGCGTGTGCCGCCGCCCGAAGCAGCGCCGGATCCTCGCGCGAACCGCGAGAACCCGGCCGCGCGGGCTGCACCAGCGGGACGTTCCCGAACTACCGGGGCAACCTGTGCCTGCGCCGCTTCACGGCCTGCGCGTCAACCGATGCGCGTTCCTGCGCCGCTGACGTGGACGCGCCGGTCGCCCGCACGCAGCGTCACCGTGAGCTCGCCGGGACGGCCCATGTCCTCGCCCTGGTGCAGGGTGAGGACGGCGCTCTCGGGAACCAGGCCGAGCTCACGGGCATACGCACCGAACGCGGCGGCCGCAGCACCGGTCGCCGGGTCCTCGACGACACCGCCCACGGGGAACGGATCACGGACATGGAAGACAGTGTCCGACTCCCGCCACACCAACTGGACCGTCGTCAGATCCAAACGGTGCATCAGGGCTTCGAGGCGTGCGAAGTCATACGCGAGATCCGCAAGGCGCGCACGCGTCCCCGCCGCGAGAACCAGATGCCGGGCGCCCGCGAACGCGATCCGGGGCGGAAAGGACGGGTCGAGATCGGCGGCCGGCCAACCGAGCGCGGCGAGCGCCTCCGCGAGATCGGCGTCGGCGATCTCCTCGACGTGCGGTTCGACACTGGTGAGCGTGGCCCTGACCGTCCCGTCCTCTACCCCCACCTCCACCGGCACAGCGCCGACGCGGGTCGCGAACACCAGCCCACCGGGACCGATCCGCTCGGCGAGCGCAACGGCGGTCGCGACGGTGGCGTGGCCGCAAAACGGCACCTCGGCCTTGGGACTGAAGTAACGGATGCTGAACGCCCGTCCCTCCAGACCGCCAAGGCCCTCCGGAGGCGCCGTCAAGAACGCCGTCTCCGAATATCCCAGGTCGGCGGCGATGGCCAGCATGTCGCCGTCGTTCAGGGCAGTGGCGTCCAGAACGACGCCGGCGGGGTTCCCGCCCTCGGGCACCCCGGAGAAAGCGGTGTATCGCAGTACCTCGGGCCCCGGCGCATTCGTCATCATGCCGGAGGCAACCAGCGTGAACGCACAACTATTCCTCGACCATTCCTCGACACGAACGGAGGCGAAACCAGGCGTCCGGGTACCCGGGTGGCGCCCACGACGAGCCCAGAACGACCACACCTCGACCCCCATATCAGTGCCCCCGTCACCCCGCAGAGAGGTCCTCCAGGACATCGGCAGCCAGCCGGTCCGCGTCGTCGACCGCGGTGGCGAGCTCGTCCGGGGTGGCGCCGAGTGCAGCGAACAGCGCATGGGCGCGTGCGGAGAAGGCGGCCGGAGCGCTCGGGAGCTGCCCCGCCGCCTGGACGGCTCCTTTCTCGTTGAGCACCCAGCACCCGGCCCGGGCGTGCAGGGCGTGCACGAGGAGTCCCACCACGCGCATCAGGCATCCGGCGACATGGAAGGCGTCGCCCCGAAGCACGCCCTTGCGGGCGACGGACAAAGTGAACGGCACCTCCCACCGCGCGTTGGCGACCAGCGAGTCACGAAGGGGCTGCGGGTATGAAGCCCTGATCTGCCCCTGCAAGGCGGCCAGTTCACCAGTGGGATCTGCCAGGACCCGCCCGAGGGCCACCTCACCGGCATAGGCGTGCGAGTAGACGCCGAGCGGGTGACCCGCCTGGGCGCCCACTTCGAAGTGCCCGGCCTGGCACTGCTGCCAGATCCGGTGCACGCGGTCCAGGTCGCGGTAGATCCAGTCGATCCGCGCCCCCTCGACGCTCAGCCATCCACCGCCGTCGACCCAGGGCCCCCACCCGCCCGGCTCGGTCACGTCGACCGCGTCGCCGGTCAGCTCAGCGGCGAGCAGGCGCAGAGCGGCGGTATCCAGCGGAGGCCGGTAGTAGAGGCCCAGATCGAAGTCGGAGTCGGGCCCGTGCGTGCCGCGCGCCCGGCTGCCGCCGAGACAGACAGCGGCCACCCCGCCCACGTCGACCAGCCTGTTCGCGATCTCCCTCAGTTGGTCCACCGGCCGCAGTCTGCCGAAGGCAACCGAACTCCCGCGACTGGATTACCGGTGACACGCGATCCAGCCAGTCCGCCGCCTGACCTCAGCTCTCTCACAACTACACTGCCCCACAGGTTTTCTGACGCCTCATCGGGTCACCCGCCGCTCACGGCCGGAACAGTTCCGACCGTGATGGGAGATTCGATCATGAACCGGACTCTGCGACGTTCAGCCGCGATCCTGACCAGCGCCACGGCGCTGGCGGTGCTGCCCACGGTGACCGCCGCGGCGGCCCCTGCCCAGGCCCAGCCCTGCGTGCAGAAGGTCGCCGTCGTCAACAACGCGGGTTTCGTCCTGTCCTGGGCCGCCTCGGCCCGCACCGGCGAACAGTCGGCTCCGACCGGCGACTACCCGATCAACCAGACCAGGATCATCGACCTGTCCACCACCGCCCTGCCCGAGGGAACCGACATCCGCCCGTACGTCGAGGCGGTCGGCGGGACCAACGAGTACGGCAGCTCCTACGTGTCCTACTGCGACAACGGCCAGACGGCCACCTACACCGTCACGGGGACCACCTTCGACTACTCGGTCACCCTGCTGACCTGAGAACCCGTACGCCCCCGACGACGCGGCAGACACCAAGGGCCGGCGAGCCCACCCCGGTCCCGGGACGAGGAAGGCTCCGCGGCCACCCGGACGGCGGCCGCGGAGCGTCGTCGCCCTCGACGCTTTCGGTCCATGACCGCGGGCGCCGTTCCCTCTTCGTGCACCGCGAAGACGGCGACCTCAAGACGGGCTCAGTCACCCGCGCGGATCACGGCTCAGCGATGGTGGCTGCCGCCGTGGTGGCGGTGGTGGCGGTGGCGCCCCCAGGAGGACTCGTCGACGAGGCGGCCTCGGTCGTCGCGCAGGACGGCGGTGTCGGCGTCGTTGTCCCACACGTAGTCGCGGCGGCCCTGGTAGAGGTCGCCGCGGGTGTCGCGGCCCTTGCCGGTGTGGATGCGGACCGTGGTGCGGGCGGCCAGACGGTAGTGGTGGAACGTGTAGGTCTGTCCGTCCTCGTTCGCGAGGGTCCAGCCGTCGAGATCGACCGCGTGCCGGCTGGGGTTGACGAGTTGCACCCGCTCTTTGTTCAGCGAGCGGTTGGAGCGGTCGTCACGTCCCGCAGAGTCGTACACGACGGCCGAGATCTCCACCTTCGGGTGGTGCGGGCGGGCATGACCGGCTGCGGACGCCGGCAGCGCCGCAGCCGAGACCAGGGCACCGGCCGCGAGCGTGACAGCGGCAAGACGGCGGGCGGTGGCGGAAGCGGAAGCGGACAAGAGGTCCCCTTGATGGTGCGGGCGCTTCCCGCAGCGGCCTTCGCGGCCGCTGCGGGGGGCGCGGTGTGCGGGTGACGGCCGAATCGGCCGCACACACTCTGTCGACCCACGCGAGGGGAAGGGGCCGGAACATGCACACCGTTACCCGATGTCCATATTTCCGTGTCTCCACCGCATCGCCCCAGTATGCCTTTCATACAGGAAGTTGACGTTAAATCAGGTGATCCGACCTCGCGGGGATTGACGATGGGCCTGCACGCGCCGCACCTCGCCTCACCCACGCCCGCGCTTCAGCCCGTCCGTAGGGCGTGGATCGCGGTGAAGGCCAGCAGGGGGTCGCGGTCCGCGGTGGATCCTCGAGCAGGGGAGAGTGCCCGAGACCGGGCAGCAACTCGACCTTCGCGCCCGGAACGATGCGGTAGTCGGAGGCGGACGAGGAACGCCATCTGCGGTCGTCCTCACCGAAGATCACCAGCAGCGGCTTGCCCAGGACCTTCAGCCGATCCGGCAGCGCCCGACCGGTGATCGCACGCGCGATCCTGCGCGCCCCCCGCCGACCTCGCCGGCGCCGTCGTGTCGCTGGGCGACCTGTGGGGCCGTGAGGCGTCACGGATCCGCGAACGACTCGGCGATGTCTCGTCGTGGCAGGACCGCTTCGCCTTGACGGACTCGCTGCTCGCCCGCCGGTATGAGGCGGGGCCGCCGGTGGACCCGGAGGTGGCCTGGACCTGGCACCGGATCGCCCTCAGCCGAGGCCTGCCCCGGGTCGACGGTCTCGCGGCCGAGGTCGGGTGGAGCCGTAAGCGGCTGTGGTCCCGGTTCCGGTCGCAGCTCGGCCTGCCGCCCAAGCGCGCCCTGAAGCTGGTCCGCTTCGACCATGCCGCCCACCGCCTGGTCGCGGGTGAAGGCGCGGCCCACGTCGCGGCCGACACCGGCTACGCCGACCAGTCCCACCTGCATCGAGACGTCATGGCGTTCACCGGGGCGACCCCTGCGACCGTGGCCGGCGAGCCGTTTCTCGCCGTCGACGACCTCGCCTGGCCCAGCCGCGGAACGACCGCCGCGCCTCAGGTCCCCGGGAGCCTGGGCTCGGTCGCCCGCCGGAGGCGAGACGGCCGTCGCGGTGAGCGCCGCCAGAGCTCCTACAGCCGTCGGCCTCGACCGGTGGCGGCCGAGCGCATCCGGCCATCGCCCTCGAGCGGAACCATCTGTGGCACTGCATCCCGATATGACGCCCTTCGCGTCAGTCCACGAGATGCAGTACTCCCATCCCGCCCGAGGAGCATTCATGATCGTCAAGACACTGCACGAGGCCGGCGTCAAGAGCGAGCACGCCTATGTGGCAGCCACGGCCTCGATCGGCCTGTCCCTTGCCTCATGGCTGACCTCCAGCCGCAACGAGAGCCTGGAGCGCGCCGACCGCTGGGGCATCTTCGTCGGCGAATGGGCCCCCACGTTCTTCGCTCTGGGGCTCGCCCTGGCGAACTACGAACAACAGGCGCCTGCGCTCGGTGACGACTCCCCCACTCCCCTCGTCCACGGGGTGTGACCATGAGCGAGCAACTGCCTCCACCCGGCGAGACTCCCGCCGCGGAAGGGTCGACGGCCGAAGCCCACCGGGAACGACCCGACGGCGGCATCTGGGAGCACCCGCGCATCTGGGTCGCCCTCATCGCGATCGGCTGCCTGCTCGTCGCCGCGTTCTTCCTGGTGCGGATGGTCACCTTGTGAAACGCCCGCGCGCCCCCGGCCCGCTCCGACCACTGCGGGCGGGCCGGTTCGTCGGGCGCTTTCGTCGGGCGCTTTCGTCGAGCGCTTTCGTCGAGCGCTTTCGTCGAGCGCTTTCGTCGAGCGTTCCCTGCGCGGTCACCAGCCGCGGGTGGCGGCGCCCCCCTTGAACGGTCCCCTCACCTCGGGGGTGATCCAGCCTCCGTAGAAGTCGCCTTCCTGTGGCAGCACCGTGTGGCCGTCGACGGCGCATCGGTCGACTCTGCCGGCGTAGAAGGCGAAGTGGTCGACGAGTTCCTCGTAAGGCGGCCGCGGATCCGAGTAGCTCCAGGCGGCCAGGGGGCGGACGTCGGATCCCACCACGACGTCCCAGAAGTCGGCGATGCCCTTCCATTCGCACCAGGTGTGACGTGCGGCAGGCCGCAGGAGGTCGGTACGGACATCGCCCGGGGGCACGTAGAACACCGGCGGATGGCTGGTCTCGAGGATCTTCAGGGCGTCGGTGGTGTCGGCGACGATCCCACCGCCGCACTCGACGACGATTCGCCGTGGGTCGCGACGCAGGGCGGGCGGACGCGGGTAGTCCCACACCGATTCCGCGGGGGTTGTCTCGTGTGACGGCATGGCGGTCTCCTCGAATCGGGACGATCGGTCACCATGCATTCCGCACCGACAGCAGCTGCGGATGAGGTCGCCGCCGACCTTTCGGGCCAAGGGCGCGCCACCCTTGCGAACACACGGTCGACCGTGGACTCCGAGAGCGATGACGGCGTCGTCCCGCCTCGTCTCGCACCGCGATCTGGCCATCGTCGTGGCCCTGGTCCTGGCGGCGACGCAAAGGCTTGACGATGCCAGGGGGCGCGCCTACGTTCCCCTACACCGCCAAAACGTTCGGCCCATCTCCCGAAACTTTCGATGGGGAGGAGCGGTGCCCCGTGCACCGCTCCGTGGGAATGCCCCTACGCCGACTTCCAGGCCGTCGATCCACGGAGGAACCCATGACGTTGCACCGCCGGGGGTCCAGCAAGACAGAGCCCGAGTTACCCAGTCGCCGCGCCGTTCTGGCGACGATGAGCGCCCTGCCCGTCCTCGCGGCCGCGTCACCGGCTGTGGGAGCGTCCCGAACGCCGTCCGCGGCGGCTGCAGTGATCGTCGACCCGTCGGCGACGCGGCAGACGATCCGAGGCTTCGGCGGCATGAACCACCCGCTCTGGATCGGCGACCTGACGTCTGCGCAGAGGGACACCGCCTTCGGCAACGGCGAGGGACAGCTGGGGTTCTCCATGCTGAGAATCCCCGTCTCCGAGGACCGGGCGAACTGGAGCCGCGAGGTCGCCACGGCGAAGCGTGCCATCGAGCTGGGGGCGACCGTCTTCGCGTCGCCCTGGAATCCCCCTGCCCAGATGGTCGAGACATTCGTCCACGGTCAACAGACCAACGCCAAGCGGCTCCGGTACGACATGTACGGCGCCTATGCGCGGCACCTGAACGACTTCGTCGGGTTCATGAGGACGAACGGAGTGAACCTGTATGCCGTCTCCGTGCAGAACGAGCCCGACTACGCTCATGACTGGACATGGTGGACTCCCGGTGAGATGACCAGGTTCCTGCGCGAGAACGCCGGCTCGATCAGCACCAAGGTCATCGCTCCGGAGTCCTTCCAGTACGTCAAGAGCTTCTCCGACCCGATCCTCAACGACGCCGCAGCACTCGCCAACCTGGACATTCTCGGGGCGCACCTCTACGGCACATCGTTCCAGAGCTTCCCCTACCCCCTCTTCAAGCAGAAAGGCGGGGGCAAGGAACTGTGGATGACCGAGGTCTATTACCCCAACAGCAGTGATTCGGCCGATCTGTGGCCCCAGGCCCTCGACGTGGGAGAACACATCCACCGCGCGATGGTGGACGCCGAGTTCCAGGCGTACGTGTGGTGGTACATCCGGCGCGGCTACGGCCCCATGCGGGAGGACGGCCGGATCAGCAAACGCGGCACCGCCATGGCGCACTTCTCGAAGTTCGTCCGCCCAGGGCATGTGCGGATCGCGGTGACCGCGAATCCACAGCCGAACCTCTACACCTCGGCGTACAAAGGCAGCGGATCGCGGGTCGTCATCGTCGCCGTCAACAAGGGCCCCTCGCCGGTGAGCCAGCAGTTCACCCTGCGCGACAACGTTTCGTCCGGCGTGGCGTCCTGGTTGACCGACGCAAGCCGGAACCTCGCCTCCCAGAGCAGGATCACCGTGTCGAACGGCACCTTCACCGGGCAGCTTCCCGCTCAGAGCGTGACGACCTTCGTGACCGGGTGATCCTCTCTCCTCCCGAGAGTGGTCAGGATTGGAGAAGCCACGGCCGGCCAGCAGCCCCTAGCGTGATGGCCATGGCAACCACCGCTGGCACCGCATCCCACACGTCCCTCGCATCCGTCATCCTCGAGGTCGCCGATCCCGAGGCCGCGCACCGCTTCTACACCGCCTTCGGAGTGGCCGAGCACCTGGTCCTGCGGGCGTCCGAGACGCCCTCGACCGGATTCCGCGGCTTCACCCTGGCGCTCACGGTGGCCCGGCCGGCCACGGTCGACGGCTTCATCACCGCGGCCGTGGACGCCGGCGCCACCGTGCTCAAGTCCGCCGCCAAGTCGCTGTGGGGCTACGGCGGCGTCGTCCAGGCCCCGGACGGAACGATCTGGAAGGTCGCGACCTCGGAGAAGAAGGACACCGGCCCGGCCACACGCGAGATCGACGAGATCGTCCTCCTGCTGGGCGTCGAGGACGTGAAGGCGAGCCGGCAGTTCTACGTCGGCCGGGGCCTGACGGTGGCGAAGAGCTTCGGCGGCAAGTACGCCGAGTTCGCCTCCGGTGAGTCCAGCCCCGTCAAGCTGGCGCTGTACAAGCGGCGCGGTCTGGCCAAGGACCTCGGCGTCCCGGCCGACGGCGCCGGCTCGCACCGCGTCGTCCTCGGCAGCACCGCCGGCCCCTTCACCGATCCGGACGGATTCGCCTGGGAGACCGCTGGGTCCCGCGCCCCTGAGCCGTCCACGGCGGCGGCACTGTCCTGACTCACCGACCCCGCACGCCCGTCCGACGCCTCTCATCTTGCCCCGCTCCCCCGCCGCGACGGCCTCTGGGCGGGCTCACGCCACCCGCCTCACGGCCTGGTGAGCAACTCCCCCTCGAATGACGGTGACGGCGTTGCCGTGGAGCAACGTGCGGTCGCCGCGCAGCTCGGTGCGTACCAGGCCACTGCGCGCGGACGCCTGGAGACCGGTGAGCGTGGCGCCGCCGAGCCGTGCGGCCCAGAAAGGCGCCAGCGCGGTGTGGGCGGCGCCGGTCACGGGATCCTCGTCGATGCCGATACCGGGAAAGAAGCAGCGGGAGACGAAGTCGTAGCCGGCCGCCGGATCGTCGGCGCGCGCGGTGACGATCGCCCCGCCCCGCCACGGCAACGCGGCCAGCGCGGCCAGGTCGGGGACCAGCCCGCGGACGGTCTTCTCGTCGGCCACCTCCACCAGGGGCTCACCGACGTCCGGGCCCGTCTCGTGGACGGACCTGACGTCGGCGCCGATGGCAGCGGCGATCTCGCCGGTCGGTGCGACGGCACGCAGCGGGGCGGTGGGGAAGTCCAAGGTGATGGCGCCGTCGTCGGCGCCGGCCGCGCACAGGACGCCACTGCGTGTGGCGAACCGTGTGGCGCCGTGGGCCACGCCCTTGGTGTGCAGCACATGTGCGGCGGCCAGGGTGGCATGGCCGCACATGTTCACCTCGGTGGTCGGGGAGAACCAGCGCAGCGCCCACTGGGCCTCGGCGTTTCCGGACAGAGGGTGCATGAACGCGGTCTCCGGAAGGCCGACTTCGGCGGCGACCTGCCGCAGCCACCCGTCCTCGGGAAAGGAGTCCGTCTCCAGCAGCAGGACGCCCGCGGGGTTGCCGGCAAAGGGACGGTCGGTGAAGGCGTCGACGATGGTGATCCGCATGGCGCGGACGCTAGAGGCCCTGAACAGCGGCCCAACAGTGCCAATTCTGACTACGCGGCCTGACCGCGGCGAAGCCCCCGCCCCACCCGTCCACCCGATCCGGGCCAGGGTGGGTTGCCCTCTTGCACGGTTCCTGCTGGTCGCGGCCTGTTTCCCGGCTCGGGGCCAGGGCGGGAAACAGGAAACCCGTCGAACTCCCCGGACCCGGCGGACAGTCTGATGTCGAAAGACCGAGCACGACCTGCGACCAGGCAGGACGAACGCAAGGGGGAAACATGCGCAAGGTCATGAAGGGCGTCGTCGCACTGGCCACCGCCGCCACGGCGATGGTGGCGCTGACCGGCACGGCCGAGGCCAAGCCGACCGCCGACTGGGCCGGGTGTCCGTCCGGCGCCGTCTGTATCTACCCGCAGAACCAGAACCCCGCCCAGAGCCCGAGCCACATCTTCTGGAGCTACGGCGCCCACAACCTGAGCAACCAGGTCGGCTGGCACTGGGTGCTCAACAACCAGACCGGTGGCGCCTCGGCGGAACTGTGCCTGAACTACGGCGGCACGAACTGCAACTACACCATCGCGAACCCCCCGAGGGGGGTGTGGGCCGACCTCACGCCCGTTAACTCGATCAAGCTGAACCGGCCGTAACTCCGCTGTCAGGGCCGCCCGTGGAAGCCCGTGTGGTTCCTACGGGCCGGCCCCGGTCCCAGTGCCGCCGGCCATGCCGCATGGTCAATCCGACTTCATGTCAGCGGTACTGAATTCACGCTTCTGGCTGAGCACGGAAAGCCGTCCCCGCGGCCTGCCCGCGACTCGGCTCGCACGTTTCTACGCCTCGAAGACAAGGGGAAACATGTTCGCGAATCGCATCAAGGCGGTCACGCTCTCCGCTGCGGTGATCACTGTGCTGACCGGCACTCTGGCCGCTCCCTCGGCGCAGGCGGCGCCGTCGTCGTCGGCGGCGGCGGCCGAGTGCGGCGTCCGGGCTCAGGACGGCCGGCTGTGGTGTGGAAACCGGGGGGACGCGCCGACGCGGCTCCAGCCGTTTCACGAGAGTCCCTTCAACGGGTTGCTGAAGTCGACGTTCAGCTACTTCACCTGCTGGAACACGGGCGGACTGCACGGGGGCGGGAACACGACCTGGTACCGCACGGTGCCCGACTGGGTCAGCGAGGGGTCGGAGGGCTATGTACCGGCCGACTGGGTCTTCACTCCCAGCTGGTTCGACGCGGACCCGAGCAGGTACGGGCTACGGCACTGCTGACGGCGGAACCGTCGAACCGGTCGCCTGTAAGGGACCGGATGCGCTGGAATCCCGTCTCACACGGGCGCCCGATCGGGTGATCGAGGCGTAGTTCAACACATCGCGGCAGGGCTTCCTGGCGGCTCGAGGTTGTCGAAAACCAATGAGCCGTCCAGAAGCCCTGTTCGCATTTTTTCGTAGCGACGACCGTGCCGGGGCCGGTGGGAGCTGCCCAGGGGCCTGCACTCCCACCGTCCTGTCCGGCGTCGCCCCTTTCAGGCATCCAGGGGACCCTCACGTCCAGGGGCGGGTCGAAGCCGGCGCGACAACCGTCGATGGCCTCCGGTCATCGTGCGACAGCGCCCTTCGGCGAAGTCGACCGGAAGCACTCAGGACTTGCTCTGCTATTACGTAATAGCGTAACTTCTGGCTCATGCCTGACGACCCCCTGCTGGAACGACTCACCGCGCTCGAAGAACGCGTGTCGCGGCTGGAGTTGAAGCCGACGGCTCCCCGGGACGACGTGTTCTGGGCGCTGGAGGGGCTGCGCCGGCGACTCACCGGCGACGGGCAGGTGCTGTTCACCGGCGCAGTGGACCTGCCCACGGGCGAACACTACGAATGGCAGCAGGGCGCGGCGGCGGAGGAACTGCTCGAGGCGAACTGGGCCGACCACGCCACGCCGTACGCCGCCCTGGGGCACCCGGTGCGGCTCACTCTGCTGCGCGCGGTCCTGCGGGGAACCCGGTCCGCGGCCGAGTTGCAGGAGACAGCCGGACTGAACACCACCGGGCAGCTCTACCACCACCTCAAACAGCTCACCGCCGCCGGCTGGCTGCAGGCCGAGGGGCGCGGGCACTACCAGGTGCCCGCGGGCAGGGTGATTCCGCTGCTCGTGCTGCTGTCCGCGGTGGTGCCGGCATCGAACTCGACGACAAGGAACGGTTCATGAACCGACGGACATTCATGGGCTCTCTGACCACTGGAGCTGTTGTGTCACTGTTACCCGCGAACGCCAGGGCGACCGAGAGCGACCTGGCCGCGCGCGTGCGGCGCTACCTCGACCGTGCACTGGCCGCCGGCAGCCCGAGCGTGGTGTGCGGAGTCGTCCGCGGCGCACAGCGACACACGGCGGGCGCGTCCCAGAGCGGACCCGCGCCGGACGGCAGGACGGTGTTCCAGCTCGGCTCCATAGGCAAAACCCTTACCGCCACCGCCCTGGCGCGCGCCGTGTGTTCAGGCAGGGTCCGTCTCGACGCGCCGCTCGTTCTGCCCCCTGCCTTCCGAATCCCGTCCAAGGGCCGGCGGATCACCCTGACCGACCTGGCGACGCACACCTCCGGTCTGCCCTCACTGCCGCCGAATCTCCTGGCGGAGGCGGATCCCTACGACCCGTACGCGCACTTCACACTGGACGACCTGGCCGTCGGTCTGGCCGAGACGACGCTGAGCGCCGAGCCGGGCAGCACCTACGAGTACTCGAACCTCGGCTTCGGACTGCTCGCACAGGCGCTGGCCTTCGACGACGTGGATGCGCTGCTGAAACGCGACGTGACGGCGCCGCTGCGCCTGCGCGACACAACGACGGCCCTGAGGCCGGACATGGCCGCCCGCAAGGCCGTCGGACACCTCGACGGGGAGCCCGTTCCCGACTGGCACGATCGGGTCCTCACCGGCGCGGGCACCTCCGTCTACAGCACCGTCGACGACATGATCCGCTATCTGGGCGCACAACTCCTCCCGGAGCGGTCCGCGTTGCGAGGCGCGATCGAGCTGACGCAGCGTCCTCACTTCACCGTCGACGAGAACCTGCGGCTCGGGCTCGGCTGGCACCTCAGCACGCTGCCCGGCGGCCGTACGATGACCTGGCACAACGGCGGCACCGGCGGATTCAGCACCTGCGCGGCGTTCAGCAGACAGGGCACGACGGCGGTGGTGATGATGGTGAACACCTTCAGCGAGGAGTCCGACGACGCCCCACGCCCGGTCGACGCGTTGACCTTCGCCCTGCTGTCGGAACTCGACGAGGCCTGAGCTTCTCCAACGGCGAGGAAAGGCATCGCGTGCACGCGTACGGGGGGGGCGAGGCGGCCGTTCGAGTGAACGGTCGGACCGGGCCCCGACGCCGCCGCGCGGGGCCCGGGAGCGCGCCGCCTCCCGTATCCCTTGTGCGGCGGGCGCTCGAACGGGATCTTCGTCCCGAACCCTCATAGGACATTCGCCGCCACGGGGGACGCCGGATGCACCCACGGGCGATGGGAGCCCGTCAGCCGTTCGTCCCGCCCCGGCTCGGCACCCGTTCGTCCCGCCCCGCCTCCCGTGGGCGCAGCGAAGGGCCGGCCCGGCGGGCGAACGGCTCACCGGCCGTTCGAGACGCGTCCAGGGACATCGCCCGAATGACGGCGGTGCGAGAAACGGTTCACGGGACACTCATCTCTGCATGAGCGATCACCACGACGGCCCCGACGCATCTCACCGCCGACCGGCCGGCGTTTCCGACACCACCGTCCAAGCCCTTGGCGCCCTGTCCAAAGCTCTGGAGACGACCGAACGCGCGCGCGGCCACCTGTACGCCTTCCATCAGCTGACGGGCGGCGCCGACTTCGAACTGGACCGCGCGGTCAAACTCCTGCGCGAGGCCGGCCACCCGGACTGGGCGGACCGCATCCAGCACGAGATCCTGGGCCGCAACGTCATCCCCGGGCGCTGGACCTTCCAGATCATCGAGTCCTACAACGACACCTACTACGACCCCTTCAAGGCCATCGAGAAGAAGGCCCGCCAAGAACTGGCCGACGGCAAGGACCACCTGTACGAGGCAGAGCTGAAGGAAGAACGCCGAACCAGCGGACACTCCCACCACACAGCCAGGCCCGACGCCCCCGACACGCCATAGCGCGCGCATCGGGGCCGCGCTCCACCTCGCGGCCCCCTGTGTGCGCAGCTGTGACCGGAATCGGCAAAACGACCTGGTTCGCGTGCGCGTCGCGCTAGGGTCCCGATCCTGATTCGTTGGGACTTGGGGGGATGGGCGATGCTCACCGAGGCGATGGCGGCAGCTGCTGCGGCAGGAGGCACAGCGGTGGTGGAGGCCGCCGGCTCGGATCTCTGGGCGTTCTTCCGGACGCGGTGCGCCCGGCTGCTCGGCCGGGGTGACCCGGGCCGCGAGGACGACGCGCTGGACCGGCTGGAGCGTACCGCCGCCGTCCTGGACGCCGCGGACGAGGACGAGCGGGAACGGGTGCGCGACAGGCACGCCCGATTGTGGCAGGGCGAGTTCTCGTCGCTGCTGGCGAGCTTGGAAGAAGAGGCCGACCGGGAGCGGTTCATGGCCGAACTGCGTTCCCTGCAGGAGCAGTTCGGCGACGACGCCGCCGGAGGAGCCGTGTCGGGCAACTCCTTCCACGGGCCGGTGGCCTTCCAGACCGGCAGCCACAGCCGTCAGGACATCCGTTTCGGGACGGCGGGGAGAACCGTCACGAACCCGGCGGGGTGAGCGGTCACGGACCCGGTGAGGTGACCCGCAACTCCTTCCACGGTCCCGTGGCCTTCCAGACCGGTGCGCACAGCACCCTGAACGTGAACCAGTGTGCCGCGCCACCCTCACCGCTCGACGCCTCGGCCGAAGAGCTGGCCAGGGTGGTGGGCACCGAGTGGCACGAGGAGGCCCAGTGGCGACGGCTGTTGGTGCCCGCCCCGCTGCCGGTGCGCTGGCGGGTGACCAACCGCAAGGTCACGGACCGGGTCGCCGGTGCCACCGCCGAAGGGAGAAGGGCCCGGTTCGCGCCCCTTCCGGGGCTGGCGGCGGTCACCCGCGAACAACTGCGCCGGGGCGGGGGCCTCGACGAGCTCCACGCGGTGTACGGCGGGCTGGCCTCGGGACGGATATTCCTCGTGGGGTCGCCCGCGGCGGGCAAGACGGCTGCCGCGGCGCTGTTGCTCCTCGACGCGCTGCGCCACCGGCAGGACTTCGACGCGCAGGACAGGGCGCGCATCCCGGTTCCGGTACTGCTGACCCTGGAGGGATGGGATCCGGCCCGGGAGAGCCCGACGGAGTGGGCGGCGGGCCGGCTCTCCCGCCAATACACCCTGTTCCAGGGGCGGGGCGGGCGCGAGCAGGCACGGCGGCTGCTCGAGTCGGGCCGGATCGCGCTGTTCCTGGACGGACTCGACGAGGTCGGCGGCAAGCTGCGCCATGCCGTGGTGAGCGCATTGGAGCAGGCGCCGTTCCGGCTGATCCTGATCTCCCGGGCCAAGGAGGCCGTGCTCACGGCGAAGTGGGCCGGTCTGGGCGGTGCGGTGGCCCTGGAGATCCTGCCCGTCGCTCCCGCTGACGCGGCCGAGTATCTGCTCGACACGTTTCGCGAGGAGCCACCACCCGCGTTGCGGGCGCTCACCGAGCGCCTTCTGAGCGAACCCGACAGCGCGGTGGCCAAGGCCCTGGCCAGTCCGCTGGCAGTCACCTTGGTGCGCGACGTCTACGCCGACGGCGGCCCGGCCGACGAACTGCTCGACGACACCCGGTTCGCCACCCGCGAGGCGATCGAGGACCACCTGCTCGACTGCGCCGTCGTCGCCGCCTACACCCCTCGGCCGGGAGACCGTCCCCGGTGGTCCCCCGAGACCGCCGAGCGGACCCTGCGGTACATCGCGCGGCGGCTCAGCCAGGACGACAGCCATGACCTGCCCTGGTGGCACATCCCCGGCTGGACGCACTCCCGTCCGCGTGCGCTCGCCGTGTGGGCGGCGGTCACCGTGGTGTGCGGGGTGCCCGGCATCGCCCTGGCCTGGACGCTGACGCACTCCGTGTACGCCTGGCTGATCGGCGTCCCGTCCGCGGTCGTCGGCGGGTGGGCGGCCGGTGACCGCTTCACGGAGCTCAGCGATCCGCAGCGGCTCAGGAGCGCGGGATGGCGGGACACGCTGGAGAGCGCCGGTTGGCGGGACATCTTCACTCGCGGAGCGGTGATGTCGGGGGTGGTGGAATGGCTGGCGACGGGCACCGTGGCGACCCTGACCAGTCCACTGCTCCCGGGCGGCAACACGCCACCCGCCTGGCTCTGCTACCTCACCACACTGCCGCTGGGGTTCACCGGGGTGCTGGTGACGGGCCGCGGATACCGGATCGTGGCAGGGACGCCCCTGTTGTCCGCCGGGGCGGGCTCCTGGTACGACGATGTGCGCAAGTTCCACAACCGTCCTCCCGTGGCGGACACCCGCTCGATCGGTCCGCGCCAGGCCTGGCGGCACCACATCGGACTGCGTCTGGTCCTCGGCCTGCTCACCGGCCTCGCGGCGGCACTGCTCACCGCGCCTCTCCTGGCCTGGTGGGTCGGGCTCGGGACGGGGTTGGCGAGCGGGGTCTCGACGGCGCTCGTGGTCGGCGTCATGACCGGACCGGTCGGCAACCTCGCCGTCGCCACCGCGCTCACCGCCGTGCAGTTGTCGAGGGAGGAAGGCACCCCGGTACGTCTGATGGCGTTCCTCGAGGACGCGCGCCGCCGCAACCTCCTGCGGGCCACCGGGCCCGTCTACCAGTTCCGCCACGCCCGTCTGCAGAAACGTCTGGCTGCGCAGGAGTGATCAGCCCGGCGCCCGGTTCGTCTCCTGGACCGGCGTCTCCCGTCCGGACCTGAAGGCGACTGTGACTGAGCGTGAGGCGGACGACGACGTCGGCCGCCTCATCCCGTCGCTCCTTCGCGATGTATGACGCCAACTCGGCCAGCCGGGCGGCCACCAGGCTGCGGGCGGCCTTCACCGAGCCGGTCCCTCCTCGTCCCGCCCGGCTCCGCGCCCCTCCGTGCCCGCCGACTCCGCCCCCTCCGCCCTCTCCGTGCACGCCGACTCCGCCCCCTCCGCGCGTCCGGCTCCGCGCCCTTCGGCGCATCCGCGCGACCGTACGGGCCCGAAGAGGTGTCAGTCGCGCGGACCGCACGGGTCCGCACGGACGCGAGACGAGGTGGTGCCCGTGTCACCCCGACGCTTCTCCTGGGCCGCCCCTCCCCCGTCGTGGTCTTCGTCCGCCGTCCTCGCGCGCACGGCTGACGCGCAGTCACCGTGACCGCGTCCGAATCGGCGAGGCTCCCCGACGCGGGCGTCACCACGGGATTCCTGGCCCGCATGCTCGGCGTCTCCCCGACGACGCTGCGCTCGTGGGACCGCCGCTACGGACTGGGGCCGGCCGTGCGCGCCGACGGTCGGCAACGCCGTTGGTCACGACAGGACGTGGCCATGGTGAAGGAGATGTGCCGGCTCACGGCCACCGGCGTGCCCCCGGCCGAGGCGGCGCAAACCGTCCTCGAACGGGCGCGCGGCAACCACGCGGAAACGGCGGTCGGCCCCGTCACGGCGCCCGCGCCACCCGCACCGGCGCCCCGAGCCGTACGGAGTGGAGACGACACCTCGCGCTCCCCCAGCGCGCTTCCCCTCGGAGCCGTACGCCACGAGTGCCGCGGGCTGGCCCGCGCGGCCGTTCGACTCGACGCCCCGGCCGTGCAGGACCAGCTCGCCGCCGCGGTGCGCGCCCACGGACTCGTCACCGCATGGGAGGAGGTCATGGCGCCCACCCTGCGCGCGGTCGGCCGCAAGTGGGAGTCCTCGGGCGACCGCTACGTCGAAGTCGAGCACCTCCTGTCCTGGCACGTCTCCACCGTCCTGCGACACCTGTACGTCTGCTCGGCCCCCGCGGCGGCCGGCCAGGACGCCGCGCCGGTGCTCCTCGCCTGCCTGCCCGGCGAGCAGCACACACTGCCCCTGGAGGCGCTCAACGCCGCGCTCGCGGAGCGGGGCGTGCCGACGCTGATGCTCAGCAGCGCCGTTCCCGGCGAGGCGCTGGACGGAGCCATCAGACGGGTCGGGCCTGCGGCCGTCGCGCTGTGGGCGCAGTCACGGTCCACCGCCAGCCTGCCGCTGGCCCAGCACATCGCCTCGGCGCGCTGGGGCGTTCGCGGCGCCCGTCTGCACAGCCCGGTGCTCCTGTGCGGCCCCGGCTGGGACCGCCGCGCACCGCGGGAACTCCTGCACCCGTCCGGACTGAGTGACGCCGTGCGCATCCTCGTCTCGCTGCACACGTCCGCCCCCGGGTAGGGCAGCCGGACCGCTCGCACCCCACAGGGCACCCGGGCGCGGACGCATCACCCGTTCGCCGTGCATCCGTGAATGCTTCACCGGTGCAAGCTCCCTGTGGACGCCCTACACCGCCCCGGAGCTGATCCATGAACGCACCGCCCTCGCCGACTCCTCGCGGACCCCGCCCATGACCACCGCGCACTGGCTCTTCGGCGACCAGCTCGGACCACACTTCCTGACGCCCGGCCGGGAGGGCCCGGAACACGACTCGCCCGTCGTGATGATCGAGGCGCGGTCGGTCTTCCGCAGACGCCGCTTCCACCGTGCCAAGGCCCACCTCGTGCTCTCCGCGATGCGGCACCGGGCGGCGGAACTCGGTGACCGGGTGCGCTACGTCAAGGCGCGGACGTACCGCGAAGGGGTGCGCGAGGCGGTCGGCTCCGCACCGCTGACCGTGCACCACCCGACCTCCCGGGCCGCTCTCGGTCTCGTCCGGACCATGGACGGCGACGGTGTGCGCGTCCTGCCCGCGCGGGGCTTCCTCGTCACGCACGACGACTTCCGGGCATGGGCCGACGGCCGCGGTGGAGGACGGCTGCGCCAGGAGGACTTCTACCGCTGGGTGCGCCGCAGCCATGACCTGCTCATGAACGGCGAAGAGCCGGCGGGCGGGCGCTGGAACCACGACCACGACAACCGTGAGGCGCCTCCCGGCGGGACCCGCACGCTCGGGGCGCCGGCCCCCTGTCGTCCGCACGAGGACGCCATCGACGACGAGGTGCGCCACGACCTCGACCGGTGGGAGCGCTCGGGAGAGGTGTCGTTCGTGGGCCGTGACGGACCGCGGCTGTTTCCCGCCTCCCGCCGCGAGGCCCGCGGCGCCCTGCGCCGCTTCGTCGGGCACCGGCTCGCCGGGTTCGGTCCGCACGAGGACGCCATGCTCGCCGACGATCCCGTGCTCAGCCACAGCCTGCTGTCGTCTTCGCTGAACCTCGGGCTCCTCGATCCCGCGGAGTGCGTCGACCTCGCCGAGGACGCCTGGCGTCGCGGTGACGCGCCCGTCAACAGCGTCGAGGGGTTCGTGCGGCAGATCGCGGGCTGGCGCGAGTACGTGTGGCAGCTGTACTGGTACTTCGGCGAGGACTACCGGCACAGCAACGCCCTGCGCCACCACGCCCCGCTGCCCGACTGGTTCCTCGACCTCGACGCCGAAGCGGTCACCGCGCGCTGCCTGTCCACCGTCCTCGCGCAGGTACGCGACACCGGCTGGACCCATCACATCCCGCGGCTGATGCTGCTCGGCAGCCACGCCCTGCAGCGCGGATGGGACCCGCAGGCGGTGACCGACTGGTTCCACCGCTGCTTCGTCGACGGCTACGACTGGGTGATGCTGCCGAACGTCGTCGGCATGTCCCAGTACGCGGACGGCGGCCGGATGACCACCAAGCCTTACACCTCCGGCGGCGCGTACGTGAACCGCATGAGCGACTTCTGCGGTCCGTGCGCCTACCGCCCGAACGTGCGAGCCGGTGCGGACGCCTGTCCCTTCACCTCCGGGTACTGGGCCTTCCTGCATCGCCACCGCGCCCGGCTCGAACGCAATCCGCGCATGTCACAGGCAGTGCGCGGACTCGACCGGCTGACCGACCTCGACGCGCTGCTCGAACAGGAGCGACGGCGCGGGGACGGCCCTCCGTGAGCCGGAGACACGACGAGCCGGAGACACGACTCGGCTCCGGCACGAAGTCACCCGGACGGAGTGCAACCTTCCCCGGTGCGCGAGACGAAGGGTGGGAAGGCAGGGCGGCCGGACACGGCGCAGCCCTGAGGGAACGGTTCCCCGCCCCGAAAGGATCTGCCATGAAGCTGAGCGACGAGCTTCCCGTCGATCACCAACTGGCCACGGTATACCGCTACGGCGCCGCGCTGTGCGGCCTCGTCCTGTTGGTGTTCGGCATCCTGGGCTTCGCCGACCGTCTGAGCCCGTTCGACACGGACGGCCGGCACCTCGCTGGCATGTCGACCAACGGTCTCCTCAGCCTCGTCTCCGTCGTCTTCGGACTCGCCCTCGTCGCGGGCGCCGTCGTCGGTGGGAACGTAGCGTCGACGCTCAACATGGTCGTCGGGTCCCTGTTCCTGCTGAGCGGCTTCGTCCACCTCGTCCTCCTGGACCGGTCGGCGAACGTTCTGGACTTCGGCATGGCCAACGTCCTGTTCAGCTTCGTGATGGGACTGGTCGTCCTGACCTTCGGCATGTACGGGCGGGTCTCCGCCGGGCTTCCGCACGACAACCCCTACTGGCGGCGTCGCCACGCGCGTAAGGCGGGCAGGGAGTCCCTGGCCCGCCGGCGCACCGTCCGGCCCGCCGACGCGCTGCTTCCCGCCGACTCCGATCCGACCGCTCTGACGCCGAGCCGACGGCCCTGACCTCCTCCGAGCCTCCTCCCTCCGGGCCTGGCGTCCGGCTCACCGTCCGGTGAGCCGGACGGGCCACGACACCGCCTGCCCCCTCACTTCTCGGGGTCGTGGCCCCAGTTCATGAGGGAGTACCGCCAGGGCGTGTCGCCGACGTCGCCGCCGGGGCGCTGCGCGATGTGGCGGCGGACGTAGCCGACGACCTTGCGCATGTGTGCGAGGTCGTCGTCGGTGAGGTCGGTCTTCCTGGTGTGCAGGAGCTCGACGATGCGCCGCCCGGAGGCGTGTCCGACGCTTTCTCCGCCGTCGCTCTGCCCGACGCTCTTCGACTCGTCGGTGCCCAGCCACTTCTCCAGCTCAGCGGCACTCATGTTCACGGCGTCGTGGAAGTCGCCGACGATCCCGTCACGGTCGTCGTCCCGCTCGGTCCCCGCCATCAGGAGCGGCGGCCCTTCTTGCGCAGGGCGCCGGGCTTGTGCACGGCCGTGCGACCGGACTTGTCGCTCTCCACCTCGTACTGCGGCTCCTCACTCGAGGCATCGACGGTGCGGCCGGCCGCTTCCGTGCGATCGGTGATCTTCTTCTTGACCTTGCCGGGCACGTTCTGGCCGTGACTCCTCCACGGGACCTCGTCGCCTTCGCTCAGGTCGTCCTTCTTGGGCATGACGTTCTCCTCGAACCGGCTGCTGACGGCGCTCTGGGCACGGCCGGGCGCGGTGGGCGCGGCGCACCGGACCGGCGACGTCATTGGTTCCCAGACTCGCGCCGACGACTCGTTCACGCATTCGCGGGCACACGCCCGTCGGCAATACCGCGGGCGACGGCCGTACGAAACAGGCGGCTCGGCGGAGTCCACGCGACAGAGTCCGACGGCGGCTGCGGCCGACCGCCGGCACCGGACAGCGGAGGCAGGACGCCGGAGGCCGGAGGCCGGGCGCTCAGGGCTTCAGCAGGGCGACCGTGCCCGTGGCGGCGACCCGTCCCCGGTCCAGGACCGCGAAACGGGGGCCAGGCGACTGCGCGGTCACCTCGACGAACGCGCCCGCGCGGGGCGACGGGCCGTACAGGTCCACGCTCAGGCCCGTCACGGCCGCGGCCGTCATACCGCAGGACAGCAGCGCCGCCTGCCGCCCCGCCTCCAGGACCGCCAGGGCGGGGAGCCGGGAGGGGCGTCCGGGAAGGAGGACGGGATGTCCGGGGTCGCGCGGGGCGATCAGCAGCCGCCTCTGGCAGACCCGGGCCAGCATGACGTCGGGCTCGGCGGCGGCCCCCACGGCGGCCGCCGCCGGGTGCAGAAGCCCGACGGGCGGCCCGGAGGTCCCCAGCCCGTCACGGTCGCCGACCTCGTCGCTCTCCCGCCGGGCCAGCCGCATCGTCCCGGAGCCGAACCGCAGACCGGCGTGCAGGAAGTCGGCCGAGACCCGGTATCCGGCGAGGCCCGCGTCGTCGAACAGGACGTCGCTCACGGCGAGCCGCACGGCCACGACGGTGGCGTCGCCGGCCTCTCGTGGTTGCGCGCCGGGCGCCACGCCCAGGCTGACCGAGACGGGTTCCAGCGCCTCGGCTGCCGTCGCGAGGTGCCGGCGTTCCAGGGCCGCGGCAAGCTGGCGAAGCGACTCGGCCATGATCAGCGGATGGTGGACGACCGTGAGCTCGCGTTCGTTGAGCGGGTGCAGGCGAGGCCACTGGCAGCGGGCCTCGAACCCTCGTGCGCCCACCCGGCGCAGGGACAGGACGAGCATCGCGGCCATGGTGTCGAGACCGATGCCGAGCCAGGTCGGCGCAGCGTCCGCGGCCTCGCTCCGCGGACGGTGCCGCGGCTGTGCGGGCCCCGGGTTCAGCGGCTGTGCGGGCTGCGAGTCCGGCTGTGCACCATGCGGTTCTGCCTGCGGCCGCGGGGCCGTGGGGAGAGCGTCGGGAAGGGCTCGTGCCCCTCGCACCTCGTGCGTCGTCGCGCCGCGCATGTGCGTCTCCCTCAGTGACGAAGCTCCCGGCGGGCCTCGGACGTGCGGTCCGCGCCCGCCGCTCACCCAGACCATTCGCGCGTCGACGCCGCGGCGGATGCGATCCGTGCGCGCGGCACCCGTACGGACGCCTGCCGGCAGGTCGGACGGAGCACCCCCGCGGCGGCAGCCGGGCCACCGGGTACCGGGGTGGCGGAGACCGAGGCGGCGCATCCCTCGGGACCGCCCCGCCGCACCCCGCCCCACCGCACCCCGCGCCGTCTGCCCCGTCGACGAGGTCCGTCCGGCACGGCGCCCCTCAACCGAGTCGTGCAAGCCCGCGCAGCACCGCGCTGCGCCCGCGGTCGGGCACCGTCCACAGGGTCTGGCCCCTGACCCCCCAGCGTTCCAGCAGTGCGTTGGCCGCGAGGAAGCCGCTCGTGGCCGCGCGTTCCATCAGGGCCACGGGCAGGTCGGTGCGCACGAGGTCGCCGGCCACCACCAGCCCGGGATCGGAGGTCCGCACGGTCGGCCGGTCACCGTGGCCGCCGACCGGGAACAGCGGGCAGTCGGCCCGCCACTCGTGCCGTTCGTCGACCACCGTCGCCGCGCGCGTCTCCGGGTACACCCGGTGCAACTGCTCCAGCAGGCGCTTCTGCTCGACGTCTCGGACCGCACGCTCGGGCAGGGCGTAGGCGTGCAGTTCGACGACCGATCCTCCGGTGCGCGAGGCCCAGCGCGCCGCCTCACCTTCCCAGCGCTCCAGCACGCTGACGTTGTCGAGGGTTCCGAAGCCGCTGGTGCCCAGGAAGCCGGGGCGGTCGGCGGCGACCGGGCGGTCCAGCCACAGACGCGAGACGAGGAACGGCGGCGCGGCGCGCAGCCGGGCGATCCGCTCCCTCCACGCGGCGTCCGCCAGACGCGGGGAGTGTGCGACGAGCGAGGTGAGGCCTGCGGCGTCCAGGGCGAGGACGGCGGTGTCGTGGCGCCGTTCCGTCGTGTCCGTGGCGACGACGAAGCCGCCGTCCGCCGTGGGCTCGACGGTCTCGACGCGGGCGCCGGTGCACACGTCGACGCCGTGGCCGCGCAGATAGTCGGCCAGCGGCGCCCACAGAGCGGACGGGAAGGGCTCGGCGGGCACGTCGAAGAGCAGGCCTTCCGCGGAGCCGAGGAAGTAGATGTGGAACATCAGCACCATCTCCGCCGCGGACAGCCGGCGCGGGTCGGCGAAGAAGCTGCGGGAGAACACCTCGAACGCGAGATGCTGCGCGGCCTGCGGGAAGCGGATCGACTGCAGGAAGTCGTGTGCGCTGACGTCGTCGAGCCGCTCGTAGACCCCGGGGACACGGACGTCCAGGAGGGGCAGTGCGGCGACCGGGTTCATGCGGACGAGGTCGCGCAGTCCGAAGGAGGGACTCAGGGCCACGAAGCCGAGGGCGCTCCACGGTGGGGTGCGCGGGACGTGCCGGAAGCTGTCGTACAGGCCGCTGCCGTGCCGGAGCGGGTAGTCGGGCAGGGCGCGCAGGCGGGTGAGCCCCGGATCGGTGCGCCGCAGAAGGCCGCGCAGGTTGTAGTACTGGCGGAAGAACGCGTGGAAGCCGCGGCTCATGGTGACGGTGCCGCCGTCGGAGAGGACGGTCGGCCAGCCGGCCAGACGTCCGCCCAGGACCGGTTCGCGTTCGTAGAGCGTGACCCGTACGCCCTTCTCGGCCAGGCCGGTCGCTGCCGCGAGCCCGGCGATGCCGCCGCCCACGACCGCTGTCGTGCGGGGACGGTCGCCGGTCAGGCGCGGTGCGCCGGGGGCGGGCAGGACGGTGCGGGCGCGCCGGTCACGGCCGCGGCGGGGAGCGTGCGGTCGCCCGGTGCCGGTCATCGGGCGCTCTTGGCGGCGGCGCCGGGGCGGCGGGCGACGACGGTGTGGGCGATGCCGGTCTGCCATCCCGGCAGGGGCAGGGTCCGGACGTCCTGGAAGCCGGCGGCGCGGACCCGGGCGGCGAAGCGGTCCGCCGTGTCGAAGTCCACGACGCTGCGCCACAGGTGCCGGTACAGGTCGCCGTCGCCGAGAAGGGTGGCGATGGGCTGCACGAGTCCGCGGCACACGCCCGTCCACACGACGCGGTGGGCGCTCCGGCCGCTGAGGGTGTACTCGTGCACGGCCAGCCGTCCGCGCGGCGCGAGGACGTCACGCACCGCACCGAGGACCGCGTCGGGGTCGGTGACGTTGCGGAAGAGGTAGGCGGCGAAGACCGCGTCGAAGGGGCCTCGCACGCCTGCTTCGGCCAGCCGTTCGGCGGGGGCCCGCACGAACGTCACGCCGTCCCGCCACGGTTTGCGCGCTGCGCGCTCCAGCATGCCGGCGGAGGCGTCCACGGCGGTGATCTCGGCGTCGGGGAGGACCGCGGCGAGGGCGGCGGTGGAGGCGCCCGTGCCGCATCCGAGGTCCAGCACGCGCAGTCCGGCGCCGCCGTCGGGCAGGCCGAGGCGGCGTGCGGAGCGGCGGAGCTGGCCGTGATAGCCGGGGTTGGCGGCGACCAGGGTGTCGTAGCTGCGAGAAGCGTGGTCGAACGCGGCGGCCAGGTCCTCGTCGCGCAGCAGGGTCATGCGGTCTCCTCGGTCGGGATGCGGTCGGAATTGCCGTCGGAATTGCGGTCGGAATGCAGGCCGGGGCGTGTCGTGGGTCGGGGGCGGTCCGGGTCGGAGGAGGGCGGGGTGTCCGATGCCCCTTCGGGTCGGTCACGGCCCGGGGTGGGACTTGCGGGCGAGCCAGGGCAGCTCCGCCGCGCTGCGCAGCATCGGCAGCACGGGGGTGCGGACGCCGACGGAGAGGTCCTCGTGCAGGCGGGTGCCGCCGTCGAGGAAGCGCAGCAGCCGTTCCGGCGGCACCCGTGCGAAGAGCCGCGCGAAGAAGTCGGCGCCGTCGACGCGGCCGCTGTCCAGTGCCCGCAGCATGACCGCGTCCATGGCGCGCGAGCGGGCCGAATGGCCGGGCGGCGGCATCGGACGGCGGCCCGCGTGCAAGGCGTCCGCGACGGCCCGTGTCTGGCGCTGGACGGCGGAGAAGGTGTAGCCGGTGGACGGCCGGGTGGCGCCTCCCGCGGCGCCGATGCGGAAGACGGACGGCGCCGCTCGACGGGCGAAACGGGCGTCGGTCATGGGGATCACGCCGGTCTCGGTCGCGGTGACCTCGAAGCCGCCCAGCTGCAGCACCTCGTGGGCGTAGCGGCGCAGTTCGCCCTCGTACGCCTCGCGGGACAGTACGGCTTCGGAGAACTGGGTGTACTCCAGGAGCGCCTCGCGAGGGCCGGTGGGCAGCAGGTAGCCGAAGGCGAGCCCCCGGGGCGGCTGCGGCACCCGGAAGTCCATGAGGTCCACCGTGGCGGGGTCGAACATCGGACGTTCGGTGCGGACGAACCAGCCACGGAAGTGCTGCAGCAAGGTGGTGCGGGCCGCGGGCAGGCGGGCGAGGGGCCGGGAGTCGAAGACCCAGCGGGCGTGCACCGTCACCGGACGGCCGTCACCGGCACGGGCCCGGATGTCCGCCCCGCCGGCGTCGCCGTTCACCGTCTCGACGGTCGCCTCCAGTCGCCGGACGTCGTCGCTGTCCGCCAGGTCGCGGGCGACGAGGCGCTCGAAGTCGTCGGAGCGGAGCATCTTGTAGCGGAGGGGGGCGATGTCGTCCTCGATCGGCCGACCGGCGCGGGCGTGCACGCGCAGCCTGTGCCATTCGGCGGTCAACGCGGCGTCGTACGGGCCGGCGCCCGGCTCCCAGAAGCACCAGGTCCGGCTCGGCGGGCGGAGCGGACCGGGCGGCGCGTCCACCAGTACGGCGGACACGCGGCGGGTCCCGGGGGAAGCCTGCGTGAGCCGGTGGGCGAGGGACAGTCCCGCCGCTCCCGCGCCCAGGATGGCCACCTCTGCCTGCACCACGAGCCGCTCTCCCTTGGTGTGCGTGTTCCACCGGCGGCGGGCGGGCAGCCGGTGGCCTGTCGGAAGCATTCACCCTGGAGGAGCTCCGCGGATGCAGGCCCCGCCGGGGTGTCGGCCGTGCGGTGGTGCGCCACGGGCGGGAAGGGTGAGGGTCGACGTACGCCGGTCCGGTGTCAGCGGTTCGCTTCGCGGGGCGGTCCGGGCCACAGGCGGGCGAGCAGGCGGACGACGGCCCGGACCGCGGCGGCCGGGCAGCGCAGGGCGTAGGCGCAGGCGCGCCGCAGGGAGCGGGCGGTCGACGGCGGTGGGGGCGGCGGCGCCGAGGGGCGTTCGGCGGCCAGGTGGGTGCGGACCGCGGTCCATACCCGGGTGGGAGGCGCTTGCAGGGTTTGGCCCGGACGGGTCAGACGTCCTGCCGCTGCGGCGCGTTCGTAAAGGGTCAGCCGTTCGCGGCACGCGCGGCAGAGGCTGAGATGGCGGGCGGCGACGGCGCCCCAGGGCGCGCGGCTGCCGTCGAGGGCACGGCAGACCAGCTCCGCGTGGGGGATGTGGGACAGTGCCCGGCGCTCGGCCACGGCGTCACCTCCTGCGTCCTCACGAACCCGTTGGGTGCGCCCCCGCACCGGTCGGGCGCGATCCGCGCGGCGGGCCGGACTCTTCCTCACTCCTACCGGCGAAGGGGCAGCGCCGGATGCACCGCCCGCGTGAGCCGCGGCTCACGCGGGCGGCCGGGAGGGTCGCCCCTGATCCCATCCCGACCCATGGCAGGACTCGCATCGTTTGCGCGTCGAATCATCTCCTGTCCCCACTGACTCCGTCCCTCTCGAGGCAGCGGCCGAGCCGGTGCAGGCCGCGCCTGGCATGGCTCTTGACCGTGCCCAGGGGCCAGCCGGTGAGCTCGGCGATCTGCGGCTGCGTCAGGTCGTCGTAGAAGGCGAGGGTGAGCACGCGGCGCTGGGCGGCCGGCAGCTTGGCGAGCTCGTCGCCGATCAGGACGCGGTCGAGGACGGCGTCGGGCTGGACCTCGCGGTCGGGGGATCCGACCGACATCCGCGCGCCGGCCGCGGCCACGAGCTCGGCCCGTCGCGTCCGCGCCGCCAGGGCGTCGGCGATCTTGCGCCGGGTGATGCCCACGAGCCACGCACTGAGCGTGCCGCGTTCCGGTGCGAACCCGGCCCGCCCCCGCCACGCGGCCAGGAACACCGTCTGGGTGACGTCCTCCGCCTCCCGGGCGTCCCCCAGCGAGCGCAGCCCGAGCGTGTACACGAGGGCGCCCCACCGGTGGTAGGCGGCCGCGAGACAGGACTCGGAACCGGCCGCGAAGCCCGCGGCGAGTTCCTCGTCGGCCAGGGAGTCCTCCGTCGGCGCCCACAGCGGGGTGCTGTCGACGGTCTGCTCGGTGACTTGGCGTGCAGTCATGGCGCTGCTCCTCGTGCGGGCGGTGACCCTGCCGTCTTCCGGGCGGGCGGGAGCCGGGTGTGCCGGGACGCCCCCGCAGGCCGTGATCCGGGTCGCCGACGGCGACCCCGACTCCCCCACCATGCGAAGCGCACGAGCGGTGCGACAACTTGCATCGTCCGTGCATCGTTTACGCCGCACTGCCCGCGCGGCCGTCGCGCCGTCACCCTCTCGGCCCACCGGCGCCGGGCCTCCGAGCCGAATTCGCCGACGCGTTCTCCCCTGATGGCGCATCCGGAGCGGCCCCCGGCGCGGAAGGCATTACGTCAGACACCCATGCGACCGCGGCGAGAGGAACCGGGATGCGCCCCACCGAGGCGAAGGATCTTCCTGTGGCCAAGAAAGCACCCGACCCTCACACCGGGCGCCCCGCAGGCGGCTTCCCGCGACTCGGAGACGGCCTCCCCTCCCCCGGCGCGCCCACGGAGTTCCCCGGTCCCCCGCGGCTCCGGCTGGACGCCACCACGCTGGACGACGTCGACGGTGACGTGCCCGCAGCCGTGGGCCGCCTGCTGGACGGCCTCCTGAGCGAACGGGTCGAACGTGCAGCGGCCCTCGACCCGGTGTTCGGCCGCGACCTCGCCGAGCGAGTCGCCGCCTTCACCCTGGAGGGGGGCAAGCGCATGCGCTCCCAGTTCGTGTGGTGGGCTCTGCGCGCCTGCGGCGGCGGTCCCCTCGATGCGGAAGCCGCCCTGCAGGTCGGGGCGGCCCTCGAACTGATCCAGACCTGCGCCCTCGTCCACGACGACGTCATGGACGGCTCCCTGCTGCGTCGCGGACGGCCCGTCCTGCACGCGGACGTCGCCGCCCAGTACGCGAGCGCCGCCGCGCCCGAACACGGCCGGCGCTTCGGCGAGGCTGCGGCGATCCTCGCCGGCGACCTGGCCCTGGCCTGGGCGGACGACACGGTCGCCGCCATCGAGGTGGAGCCGGACACCGCCCGCAGGGTGCGCGACCTGTGGAGCACCATGCGCACCGAGATGGTGGCCGGTCAGTACCTGGACATCCAGGGTCAGGCCACCTCCTCCGGGTCCCTGGCCCGTGCCGTCCGCGCCGCCTGTCTCAAGAGCGCGCTGTACTCGGTGGAACGTCCGCTGGCGCTCGGAGCCGCCCTGGCAGGCGCGGACGGCGCGCGCACCGCCGCACTGTGCTCGGCCGGCCGCTGCGTCGGCATCGCGTTCCAGCTGCACGACGACCTCACCGACGTCTTCGGCGACCCCCGGCGCACCGGCAAACCCGCCGGCGACGACATCCGGACGGGCAAACCCACCTACCTGGCGGCGGTGGCCCGCGCCCGGGCGGAAGCCACGGGAGACGGGCGCGCGCTGGCCGTGCTGCGCCCTTCGCCGGGCCGCGCCGACCTCGGCGAGAGCCGTCTCGCAGAGATCCGGGACGCGCTCGTGAGGACCGGGGCGCGCGACATCGTCGAGACGAAGATCGACCGGCTGGTCGCCCAGGGAATGCGCCATCTGGAGTCCGCCGCCCTGGAGCCGCAGAGCCGCGGGCGCCTGCGGGAACTGCTGCACGCGTCGGCCGGCACGACCCCCGTCCCCCCGCCCGGACCGGGCGGCGCGGACGACGGCATGCCCGTCTCCGTGCTGCTGACCGTCGGCGCCGAAGGGGGCGTCCGATGACCCGCACCATCGCCGGACCCACGGACCACGTGGTCGTGGTCGGCGCCGGACTCTCCGGCCTGGCGGCCACGCTGCACCTGCTCGGCGCGGGCCGCCGGGTCACCCTCGTGGAGCGCGACGCGCTGCCCGGGGGCCGGGCCGGACGACTGGATCGCGGCGGCTACCGCATCGACACCGGGCCCACCGTGCTGACCATGCCCGACCTCGCCGACGAGGCGTTCGCCGCGGTCGGCGAGAGCCTGCGCGACCGCGTCGACCTCGTCCCCCTGCACCCCGCCTACCAGGCGCGGTTCGCGGACGGCAGCAGCCTCGACGTGCACACCGACGCGGCGGCGATGGAGGCGGAGGTCGAACGCTTCGCCGGCGTCGAGGAGGCCGCGGGCTACCGGCGGCTGCGCCGATGGCTGGAGCTGCTGTACCGGGCCCAGATGCGGCGCTTCATCGACGCCAACTTCGACTCGCCCCTGCACCTGCTGACCCCGGACCTGGCACGGCTCGCCGCCCTCGGCGGATTCGGCCGGCTCGACGCACGGATCGGCCGTCACCTGCGGGACGAACGCCTGCGCCGGGTCTTCTCCTTCCAGGCGCTGTACGCCGGAGTCCCGCCGGCGCGGGCCCTCGCCGCGTACGCCGTGATCGCCTACATGGACACCGTCGCCGGCGTGTACTTCCCCCGCGGAGGCATGCACGCCCTGCCGCAGGCCATGGCGGACGCCGCCGCGCAGGCGGGCGCAGAGCTGCGCCTCGGGCAGGCCGTCACCCGGCTGGAACGCTCCGCCGGGCGCATCACGGCCGTCGTCACCGACCAGGACCGCATCCCGTGCGACGCCGTGATCCTGACCCCCGAACTGCCGGTCTCCTACGGCCTGCTCGGTCGCACACCGCGCCGCCCGCTGCGCATCCGGCACGCTCCGTCGGCCGTCGTCCTGCACGTCGGCACCGACCGCACGTGGCCCGGACTCGGCCACCACACCCTGTCCTTCGGCGACAAGTGGCACCACACGTTCGACGAACTCACCCGCGACGGCCGCCTGATGAGCGACCCCTCGCTGCTCATCACGCGACCCACCGCCACCGACCCGACGCTCGCCCCGCCCGGCCGCCACCTCCACTACATCCTCGCCCCCTGCCCCAACACCGACATCGGGCCGGCCGCCGCCACCTGGGGCGATCTCGGCCCGCGCTACCGCGACAGCATCCTGCGGGAACTCGACCGACGCGGCTTCGAGGGCATCGCGGAGGCCGTCGAGGAGGAGGTGCTCGTCACCCCGGCCGACTGGACGGCCCAGGGGCACGCGGCCGGCACCCCCTTCTCGGCCGCCCACACGTTCGCGCAGACCGGACCGTTCCGGCCACGCAACCTGGTCCGCGGCACCGACAACGCCGTGCTCGCCGGGTGCGGCACCACACCCGGCGTCGGCCTCCCCACCGTCCTGCTGTCCGGCAAACTCGCCGCGGCCCGTATCACCGGGCGCCACGCGGCCGCCCTCCCCCACCGCTCACGCGCCGTGCCGCGCGTGCCGGACGCGCCCGCTCAGCCGGACGCGCCGACCGTCTCGGAAGGAACGCGTACATGACGGCCCGTGAACTCGACGCGGCGGGCATCACCGGGCCGGCGCTGCGCGACGCCTACATGCGGTGCCGGCGGCTCAACGCCCGGCACGGCAAGACGTACTTCCTCGCCACCCGGCTGCTGCCCGTGGAGCGCCGGCCGGCAGTCCACGCCCTCTACGGCTTCGCCCGCTGGGCCGACGACATCGTCGACTCCCTGGACCCCGGCATCCCGCCCCACCGCCGCGCGGCCGACCTCGCCCGCCTCCACGAGCGTCTCCAGCGAGGGCTCCGCGACGGAGACAGCGCCGAGCCGGTGGTCCTCGCACTCGCCGACACGGCCCGGCGGTATGCCATCGACCACGGCCACTTCGGCGACTTCATGGCATCCATGCGCAGCGACCTGGAGGTCACCGACTATCCGACCTACGACGACCTGCGCGCGTACATGCACGGTTCCGCGGCGGTGATCGGGCTGCAGATGCTGCCCGTCCTGGGCTCCGTCGTCCCGCGCGAGGTGGCCGCCCCGCACGCGGCCGCCCTCGGCGTCGCCTTCCAGCTGACCAACTTCCTGCGGGACGTGGGCGAGGACCTCGACCGCGGACGCGTCTACCTGCCCGCCGACCTTCTCTCCGCGTACGGCGTCGACCGCGAACTGCTCCACTGGAGCCGCCGCACCGGCCGCCGCGACCCGCGCATCACCGAGGCCTTCAGAGCCTTCGAGGACCTCACCCGAGGCGTCTACCGCGAGGCGGCGCCGGGCATCGCGATGCTCGAACCCGTGTCACGTCCCTGCATCCGCACGGCCTTCGTGCTCTACGGCGGCATCCTCGACGCGGTCGCCGCCGACGGGTACGCCGTCCTGCACCGGCGTGCCGTGGTCCCCCGGCGACGGCGGGCCGCGGTGGCCGCCGACGGGCTGATGCGCCTTGCGGCGGCCCGGACGGCAGCGCGCCTGGCGCGCCGGACGACGGTGCCGGCCCAGCCCGCCGGACAGTCCCTCGCACCCGGACCACCCGCCGGGCCCGGACGACCCGTCGAAACGCACCCGGTGTCCCGGGCCGCCGCTGCGCAGCCACTGCACGAGGAGGTCACGTGATCCCCGACCGTTTCGCCCGCCGCGGACGCTTCCCGCTGTCACTGCGCAGGAACCCGGTCGCCTGGGAGCGGCAGCGTCCGACGTGGCGCGAGGCCCGCCCGGCAGTCATCGCCCAGGCGCTGAAGCGCGCGCAGGCACGCCCCTCGGGCAACTGGTTCGTCATGGGCGCGACCCGGGACGTCCGCGACGACCGGCCCCTGGCCCGGACGATCGCCGGCCAGGAGGTCGTCGTCTGGCGCGACGCCACGGGCCGCCTCGTCGCCGGACCGGGCGTCTGCCCACACCTGGGCGCACCGCTGCGCGACAGCCCCGTCAGGTGCGGCACCCTGGTCTGCCACTGGCACGGACTCGCTCTGCGGGGCGCACCGTTCGCGGGCTGGGAGCCCCTGCCCGCGTACGACGACGGCGTGCTGGTGTGGGTGCGCCTGGACGACGTGGGCGGCGAGGCGCCCCTGCAGGCGCCGGTGGTGCCGGTCAGGCCCGCCCTGGCCGAAGCGGTGACGGCTGTCTACGTGGGCGTCGGCGCCTGCGAGCCGGAGGACGTCGTGGCGAACCGTCTGGACCCGTGGCACGGCGCCTGGTTCCACCCGTACTCCTTCGTCGACCTGACCGTCGTCGACACCCCCGCCACGACGAAGGAGGACGGTTTCGCCGTCGACGTCTCCTTCAGGCTCGCCGGACGGCTCGTCGTGCCGGTCCGTGCCGTGTTCACCGCGCCCGAGCCGCGCACGGTCGTCATGCACATCACGGAAGGCGAGGGCGAGGGGTCGGTGGTCGAGACGCACGCGACCCCGCTGGGCCCCGACGACCGGGGCAGGCCCCGCACCGCGGTGGTGGAGGCCGTCGTCGCGGCGTCGGACCGCCCCGGCTTCGCCGTGGCCCGCAGGATGTCGCCGCTGTTGCGCCCCCTCGTGCGGGCCGCCGCCGGACGCCTGTGGCGCGACGACCTGGCCTACGCGGAGAGGCGCTGGCATCTGCGCTCGACGGGACGCTTCCCCGGCTGAGTGTGCGCCCTCTGTCATACAGCGGAGCCCATCCGCGACAGGCCGGGCAGTGGTGGCCGTGCCCGGCCGGGAGGTTGTCGACGAGGAGGGCCACCGCGGCGTCCGCAGTCGGGGTGAACCCGATGGCCTCGGGGCTTCGAGGACGGCGGACGCGGAACCGCCCGTCATGAAGCGGATCGGGCCAACGGCGCCCGCAGCGAGAACGGGTGGCCCAGTTGCCGACGGCTTCGGTCGTGAACCGATTTGTCGGGCCGTCAGCCCGATGGGGGAATTCAGGTGGCCCGCGCGGAAATGTGCGCTCAATACTCCCTACAGAAGGCATCGCCATGTCCCGCGCCCATTTCGCTTTCCGAGGGTGCATCACCATGCGGCGCAGGAATGGGCGTGTCGGTATTGATTCGACGGCGGGTCCCTTTGCGGAATGCGGCCGTCGTCCGCCACGACAGGAAAGGCATCACATGTCACGCTTGGCGCATTCGGCGCTGCATCGGGTCCGTCCGGGCAGAGCCGCGATCGCTGCCGTCACCGCTCTGCTCGGCGCCTGCGTCCTGCAGCCGACGTCAGCGACCGCGGCGGCGGAGAACCCCGCATCGCAGGCGGCGGTCGGGGCGGGTACCCGGGCCGACAGCAGTGCCCCGTCCGGCGTGTCGGTCCTCTCCGACAAGTGGACGAGGCCCTGGGCCATCTCCTTCCTGCCCGACGGGAAGAAAGCGCTCGTGACCGAGCGCCGCAGCGCCACGGTGTGGGTCCAGCACAGTGACGGGTCCAAGAAGAAGGTGGGCCAGGTGCCGAACACCGTGGTCCCCTCTCCTGCCCTCCGGGTCGGAAGCGGCGGCCTGCTGGGTGTGGCTCCCTCGCCGACCTGGAACGGCACCACGGACAAGGACGTCTTCTTCGTCCATACGGCCGCCTCCGACATCCGGGTCGCGAAGATGCACTTCGACGGCGCCTCCCTCAGCGACTACAGCGTCGTGCTGGGCGGAATCACGCGGGGCGGGGACCACAACGGCGGCAAGATCGCCTTCGGCCCCGACGGCTATCTGTACGTCAGCGTCGGCGACGCCCTGCAGGGATCTCTCGCGCAGAAGAAGGACTCGCTCAACGGGAAGATCCTGCGCATCACCAAGAGCGGCGCCGCGGCACCCGGCAACCCGTTCGGCAACCGCGTCTACAGCCTCGGCCACCGCAACCCGCAGGGCCTCGCCTGGGACGCCCGGGGCAGGCTGTGGGAGACCGAGATCGGCGAGTCCACGTGGGACGAACTCAACCTGATCACTCCGGGCGCGAACTACGGCTGGCCCACCTGCGAGGGGTCCTGCTCCAAGGCGGGTATGACCAACCCCAAGAAGGTCTGGAATCCGGACCAGGGGGGTGTGCCCGCCCAGATCGCGATCAAGCGCGACGTCATCTACGTCTCCACGCTGCTCGGCCAGCGGCTGTGGGCGCTGCCGATCGACAGCACCGGCAAGGCCGTCGGAACCGCGAAGTCGTACTACAACGGCGCCTACGGCCGGCTGCGGGCCATCGCCAAGGTCCCCGGCGCCGACGAGCTCTGGCTCGGCACGACGGACCGCGGGGACGACAAGGACCGCATCCTCAAGATCACCATCAAGTGACCTCCCCCTCGACCGACTCCTCACGCAGGAGTGAACGCACCACCCCCGAAAGGAAGGTACGCACATGACGGACACCATGGAGCAGCCCGAGCAGCCGGCCGCGACCACCACGGAGCAGGCCGACACGACCCCCTGGCAGACGCCCGGGTACACGGTCGTCGACACCGCGCTGGAGGTCACCGCCTACTCCCTCTCCACCCGCTAGTCCCCCGCCATGCTGCTGCAGGTGCTCGGCACCGCGGCCGGCGGCGGAGTCCCGCAGTGGAATTGCGCGTGCCCCGGGTGCTCCGGGGCACGCGCGCATCCCGAGCGGCGCCGCCGTCACGCCTCCCTCGCGGTCCGCACGGACGAGGGCCGCTGGTACCTCGTCAACGCCACCCCCGACATCGGCGACCAGATCGAAGCCCATCCGGCGCTCCACCCGGGGCCCGGCCCCCGTCAGACGCCGATCGCCGGGGTCGTCCTCACCGACGCCGAACTCGACCACACCCTGGGCATCGCGCGGCTGCGTGAGGCCGAAGGCCTGGAGATCCTCGCCACGGCCCCGGTCCGCCAGGCGCTGAACGACCGCCTGCGCCTCGGCGAGGTGCTGGGCCCCTACACCGCTGTGACCTGGCGCGAGCTGCCGTGCCACAGCACTCTGCCGCTGGGCGGCGACACCACCGGCCCGTCCGGCGACGGCGTGCGGATCAGCGCCGTCCCCGTGTCCGCGAAGCGCCCCCGCTACGCCGCCGACGCCGCCGAGGACGACGCCTGGGTGGTGGCCCTGCGCCTGTACGACCCGGTCACCGGCAGGTCGGCGGTCTACGCCCCGGCCGTGGCCGCGTGGTCCGACGCGCTGCACCGGGTCGCCTCCGAGGCCGACTGCGTCATCGTCGACGGCACCTTCTGGGACGACGAAGAGCCGCGCCGCACCGGTGTCTCCTCCCGTACCGCCACCGCCATGGGGCATCTGCCCATCGACGGGCCGGGCGGCACCGCCGGCATCCTGGCCACGCTGTCCGCGCGTTGCCTGTACACGCACCTCAACAACACGAATCCCCTCGTCGATCCCACCGCGGCACAGCACAAGCGGCTCGCGGCACTGGGCATCGAGGTGGCCGACGACGAGATGGTGATCGAGCTGTGACCACGGCACTCGCCCCCCTGACGGAGCCCTGGAGCCCCGCCGAGTTCGAGGCCCGCCTGCGTGCGGTGGGCCAGGAGCGGTACCACGACCGCCACCCCTTCAACGTCCGCATGCACGAAGGCGACCTCAGCCCGGCGGAGGTGCGCCGCTGGATCGCCAACCGCTTCCACTACCAGCGCCACATCCCCGTCAAGGACGCGCTGATCACCGCCAAGCTGGACTCCTCGCGGCTGCGGCGCATGTGGCTGCGGCGGATCGAGGACCACGACGGCCGCGGGGAGGGCGAGGGGGGTATCGAGCGCTGGCTGCGGCTCGGCGAGGCGGCCGGCCTGGACCGCGAGAGCCTGCAGTCCGGTGAGTCCGTACTGCCGGGCGTGCGGCTCGCGGTGGAGGGATACGTGAACTTCTGCCGTCTGCGCCCGCCGCTGGAGGCCGTCGCGGCCTCGCTCACCGAGCTGACGGCTCCCGATCTCATGCGCCTGCGCATCGACGCCTTCGAGCGTCACTACACCTGGATCGAACCGTCGGGGCTCGAGTACTTCCGCACCCGCGTCGACCAGGGGCGGCGCGACAGCGGCGAGGCCCTCGCGCTCGTCCTGGAGTGGGCCCGCACCCACGAGGACCAGCAGCGGGCCGTGGCGGCGCTGAGCTTCAAGTGCGACGTGCTGTGGGCCCTGCTCGACGCCGTGCAGCAGGCCGGGCAGCAGGACCGGCACGGTCAACAGGCAGCGCAGCCGGACCGGGACCGTCGGCCGGCCGGCCGACAGGGGCAGCTGTGAGGCCGGAGGCCGAGAGCCAGTGGCGCCCGGCCCTCGCCCCTGCCCTGATGCTGCGGCACGACAGCGTGCGCGGCACGGACCTGCTGCTCCTGCCGGAACGCGTCGTCGTCCTCGAGGGACACGCCGGGCAGGTCGTCGGCCTGTGCGACGGCACGCGCACCGTCGGAGGGATCGTCGACGTCCTGGCCGAGCGCTGCCCGGGCGCCCCGGTGGCCACCGAGGTGCCCTCCTTCCTCGACCGCCTGCGCCAGGAGGGCTGGCTCACGTGACCGTTCCCCCCGCTTCCGCGGACGCCGTGAATCCACCACGCCCCTGGGCCCTGCTCGCCGAACTCACCCACGCGTGCCCGCTCCACTGCCCGTACTGCTCCAACCCGCTGGAACTGGCACGCCGCTCGGGCGAACTGAACACCGCGGAGTGGACGGACCTGATGGGCCAAGCCGGCGCGCTGGGCGTCGTTCAGGCCCATCTCTCCGGTGGCGAGCCGCTGTTGCGCCCCGATCTGGAACAGATCGTCGCCGCTGCCGCGTCCGCCGAGATCTACACCCAACTGGTCACCAGCGGCACCGGCCTGGACGAGGCCCGGCTGGGCGCGTTGTGCGCGGCGGGGCTCCGCAGTGTTCAGCTCTCCGTGCAGCACGCGGACGCCCCGGCGAACGACCGGATCGCCGGACGCCCGTCCTCCTTCGCGGCCAAGGAGCGGGCCGCGGCACTCGTTCGCGGGTCCGGGCTTCCCCTCGGTCTCAATGTGGTGCTGCACCGTGACAACCTCGACGCCGTCGACGCACTCATCGAGTTGGGCGTGGCCTGGGGCGTGGAGCGCATCGAGCTGGCCAACGCCCAGTTCTACGGCTGGGGCCTGCTCAACCGTGCCGCGCTGCTGCCCGCGCACGACCAGCTGGTCCGGGCCCGGGAGACCGTCGAACGCCGGCGGGAGCAGCTCGCCGGCCGCATCGACCTGGTCTGGGTCGTCCCCGACTACTTCGACGGCGTCGCCAAGCCGTGCATGGGCGGGTGGGGGGCGGTCTCGCTCACCGTCGCACCCGACGGCACCGTCCTGCCGTGCCCGGCCGCCGCGTCCTTGCCGGACCTCGACGCGCCCAACGTCCGGGACCGTTCGCTCGCCTGGATCTGGGACCACTCCGCGGCCTTCAACCGCTTCCGCGGCACCGACTGGATGAGCGGCCCGTGCGGCGGCTGTCCGCGCCGGGAAGAGGACTTCGGCGGCTGTCGCTGCCAGGCGTACGCCCTCACCGGTGACGCCGCCCGCACGGACCCGGCGTGCGGGCTGTCCCCCGACCACCACCTCGTTCGCACACTCGTCGAGCAGGGCCCGGCCCAGGACCCGCCCCCGTACGTCTACCGCCGCCCCGGAGCGGTACCGCAAGCCCACTGAGGGCCACCGAGCCCCCACCGCCCGCCCCGCATCGCGCACGCCCGCGATCCCCGCACCCCGCCGGCCGGGGTGCGGTCGCCGTACCGGCCGGGTCAGCCGTCGCGCAGGGCCCTGTCGATGTCGCCCAGCGACCTGGTCAGCCGTCCGTAGTCGGCCGGGTCGACCGGCGCGACGAAGTACCGCTCGACGACCTGCGCGTGAACGGCGGCGGCTCGGACGAACATGGCACGGCCCTCATCCGTCGATTCCAGCCGGACGCTTCGGCGGTCGCCGGGCGACGGCACGCGCCGGACCAGTCCTGTCTGTTCCATGCGGTCGATCAGACGGGTGACGCCGCTGCTGGTGAGCGTGATGTCGTCGGCGAGCCGGCGCTGCGAGACCTCCTCGTCCGGCTGCCGGCAGAGCCTGATGAGGACCTCGAACATCGTGTGGCTGATCCCGCACTCCCGCCGCAGAGCGGCGTCGATCCGCTGCTCCAGGCGGGTGGCGGCCTTGATCAGCAGCCCGAAGTCGTGCACGAGCGGGCTGTCGGCGGCGCGGGCGGCCTCGTCGCCCCGCCGGGTCGCGGCATCCACCTGTCTGCGTCCTCTCGCACCGTCGGCCCGTTGCCGACCTCCCCGGAGTTTACTGCCACGTCACCTACCGACGTCTCAATTGCTGAGCAATCAATTGCTGACTGGTCAACGAAATTCTATGCTGCCCGAGTCACACCGCAGAGAGCCGGAGAAAGGGAGACCCGTGGACCTGCAGCGCTGGCTCGGCCGGGCCGAGGACGCCATACACGAGTGGGCGGACACCTTCGGCCCCTACCGACCCCACCCGTCCCTCATGGTCGAGGACGACCGCTTCGCCCCCGTCTTCGAGGAGTTCACGGGGCGACTGAAGGACAACTACCCCTTCTTCCACCCGCACTACGCGGGCCAGATGCTCAAGCCCCCGCACCCCGCCGCGGTCGTCGGCTACCTCACCGCCATGCTGATCAACCCCAACAACCACGCGCTGGACGGCGGTCCCGCCACCGCCCGCATGGAGCGTGAGGCCGTGGCGCAGCTGGCCGCGATGTTCGGCTACGACACCCACCTCGGCCACCTCACCACCAGCGGCACGATCGCCAACCTCGAAGCGCTGTACGTCGGCCGCGAACTCCACCCCGGGCAGGGTGTCGCCTACAGCGCCGACGCGCACTACACCCACGGCCGCATGTGCCAGGTCCTGGGCATGAAGGGCCATCCGGTCCCCACCGACGACCGCGGCCGCATGGACCCTGACGCGCTGGAGGACGTCCTGCGGACCGGAGAGGTGGGCACGGTCGTGCTCACTGCCGGGACCACCGGCCTCGGCGCCGTGGATCCCATCCACACCGCCCTCGCCCTCAAGGACCGCTACGGCGTCCGCCTCCATGTCGACGCCGCCTACGGCGGCTTCTTCACCCTGCTGGCCGGCGCCGACGGCCCCGAAGGGCTCCCGCCCGAGCCGTGGCAGGCGATCGCCCGGTGCGACTCGATCGTCGTCGACCCCCACAAGCACGGACTTCAGCCGTACGGCTGCGGCGCCGTGCTGTTCCGCGACCCGGAGGTGGGCCGCTTCTACCTCCACGACTCGCCCTACACCTACTTCACCTCCACCGAGCTCCACCTCGGCGAGATCAGCCTGGAATGCTCACGGGCCGGCGCGTCGGCCGCCGCCCTGTGGCTCACCTTCCAGCTCATCCCGCCCACGCCGGACGGGCTCGGCGCCATCCTCGCGGCCGGCCGGCGGGCCGCCCTGCGCTGGACGGACCTCATCGACGCCTCCGATGTCCTGGAGCTCTACCAGCGGCCCGAGTTGGACATCGTCGGCTACTTCCCGACCGTGGAGCCCGCCACGCTGACCGCGGTCGACGCGGCATCCGCCCGCATCCTGGCGGACGGGATGACGCGTCCCGACCCGGTCTTCCTGAGCACCCTCAAGGCCGGCCGCGAGGCGTTCACGGCACGCCACCCGAAGATCACCGCCGACGCCGACGGCGCGCGCGTCCTGCGCAGCGTCCTGATGAAGCCGGAGAGCGAGCAGCACGTGGAGCGCATCCACGACCGGGTCGAACAGATCGCCCGGGCGCACTGAGCCGTTCGCCGAGGCCGCCGTCGACGAGGGCGTCGACGGCGGCTGGTACGGGCTGGACACCCGGGCGCCGCCCCAGGCGTACGGACCTCTGCAGCAGACAGCGGCGCACTGCGTCTCGTCGCGTCATCACTGGTCCTCACGGTCTCCGGGTCGCTGTCCCGCCTGAGCCGGGAGGGGAAGGGGGCGGGCCCCCGGTGTGTCGTAGGTGTAGGCGTCGGCGTCGAAGTGGCGCAGGAGGCGCACGAGGCGTCCCGTGGACCACGGCCAGGCGAAGGTGTTGTGCCCGGTGGGAGTGAAGTAGTAGCTGGTGCAGCCGCCCGTGTTGTAGACCGTGGTCGCGAGCGCCTCCTGGACGGCGGCGTTGTGCGCGGCCTGCGCAGCCGGCCGGACGTTCATGGCGCGGTGCCCGCTTCGGTCGAGGTGGGCCAGGGCGGCGACGAGGTACGTCAACTGGGCTTCCAGGACCGTGATGGCGGAGGTCGAGCCGCCGAGCAGGTTGGGCCCCAGCAGCAGGAAGAGGTTGGGGAAGCCGCTCACGGTGGTGCCCAGATACGCCCGCGGTTCACCGCACCAGGCTTCGTCGAGCGTCCGGCCGCTCGCTCCGTACAGGGTCGCGGCCAGCGGCAGCTCACCGACGCGGAAGCCCGTGGCCTCGATGAGCACGTCGGTGTGGACGACGGTGCCGTCGGCGCCGACGACCTCGTTGCCGCGTACGGCGCTCACGGCGGTGGGATGCAGGTGCACGTGCGGCTGGGACAGGGCCTGGTAGAAGGTGCTCGACGTCAGGAGGCGCTTGCAGCCCAGCCGGTAGCCAGGTGTCAGGTGTCTGCGCAACTGCTGGTCGCGGACCGCGAGGCGCAGGTGTGCGTGGGCGCCCGCCTCGAGGAGGCGGGCGGCCTGCGGGTGACGGAAGGCGTAGCCGAAGCCCTCCTGCAGGGCGTACTGGCCGGCGCGCAGGGCTCCGCGTACGCCGGGAATGCGGTCCATCAGCTGGTTGAGCACCGCGGGTACCGGCAGATCGGGCTTGGGCAGCACCCATGGGGGTGTGCGCTGGAAGAGGTTCACGGTCGCGGCCTGGGCCTGGACGGCCGGGACGACCTGGACGGCGGAGGCTCCGCCACCCACCACGGTCACCCGTCGCCCGGTGAGGGCGACCCCGTGGTCCCACTGGGCGGTGTGGAAGACGGGGCCTTCGAAGCCCTCGATCCCGGGCACGTCCAGGCGGCGTGGGACGTGCCACGGGCCGGTGGCCAGGACCAGGACCGTCGCGCTGTACGGTCCGTCGCTGGTCTCCAGCAGCCAGCGGCCGGCCGCCCCGTCCCACCGTGCCCCCAGCACCCGTACACCGCAACGCAGCACCTCGCCGAGCCGGTGTCGCTCGGCCGTGGCCCGCAGATAGGCGAGGATCTCCCGCTGGTCGGCGAAGACCCTGCTCCATGCGGCATCCGGGGTGAAGGAGTAGCTGTAGAGCGTCGAGGGCACATCACAGGCGCAGCCCGGGTAGGTGTTCTCCCTCCAGGTGCCGCCGAGTTGCGTCCCCTTCTCCAGAACGAGCAGGTCGTCGAACCCTGCCTCGCGAAGCCGGATCGCGGCGCCGATCCCGGAGAACCCCGCTCCGACGACCACGGCCCGCACGTCCCTGACCGTCCGCGCCCGCTGAGCCGGGATCACAACGACGCCCCGGGCAGGCGGCCGACGCACACACCACGGCCTCCACGCGGCGCTCGCGGATCTCTTGGGCGGGCGGACCCGAGCGGTTGGAGCCGTTGGGCGGCGGCGTCGAGCAGCAGGGCGATCGGGGCCGGGCCTCGCTTGAGTGGTGTGATCACGTACGGCCAACGAGCACGGCGCTGCGATGTCACATCGCCCGGTCGTGACGGTTCCCCGACAGGAAGGGTGGGTTGCGGAACCGGGAGCGGCAATGGTCTATGGTTATCGTCGAATAGACGATAAAGTGGGAACGGTTGCGCGTGCGAGGACTGCTCGGTGAACGGGGCCTCCGCGCCAAGGGAGTTGATCGACGTGTCAGTTGCGAACAGTGAGCCTGCACCCAGGTGCGAGGTGCACACGACCCCGCAGGAGCTGGCAACGGAGCTGGCCGTGCTGACCGAGGTCGACTGGCGGAAGGTCTGGCCGGGGGCGGGTGGGGGACACGAGCCCGACCCGGCCTGGCTCGCCCAGTTCAACTGGCAGGTGATCGACTTCCAGTGGCGCTACAACGACTGGGGGCCGATCACGGTGCAGACGCGCACCGGGAAACGGCACCACCTCGAGACCACGACGTCCCACTCGATGGTGTACGCCTACGCCTCCCACCGGCTCTGGACCGGCAGCACCCCGGACAAGCACAAGGAGGTACACGAAAGGGAAGCGGCCGAGGCGGCCACGGCGTGGGAGGGATACCTGGCATCCGCTCAGCGTGTTCTCGGCGCACCCACGTGGTCGGGCGCCTGGGACGGCGCCGGCTTTCCCGTCACCTTCGGCAGCAGGGCCGGAACTCCCGAGCGGCGTCGCAAGTACAACCCGTACCGGCTCGCCGTGTGGAATCCGCGGGGGCCCGAGTCCGCAGTGATCGTCATCAAGATCTACTCGGACGCCTACGGTCGGCACTCCGTCGATCTGAAACTGCACGACCCGGCGCTCGTCGTGCTGGACGACACCGACGCCGAGGTGGAGCAGAAGGTCGGCGACGTCAGCCGACACGGACAAGCACCAGGGGCGCGGCGGCTCTACGGCGACCCGGAGCCGGAGGACAAGCCGGACACGAGCTGGCAGGACGTGTCCGCACAGCTGGAAGCGGTCTCCGCGTGGGACTGGGACGCCATCTTCGGCGCCCATGAGTGGAACAGGGCGTTCGCCTCGGCCGGGGAACTGGAACGCTGGGCCCGGCGACTCGGCTGGACCGTCACCGGCGTCGACCGTTCGGGCTGCGTCTCCGTCACGACCGCGGAAGGCCACTCGGTGTGGCTCCCTCCGGTCCTGCGGTATCCCGCACGCGTGAACTGGCTGGAGTCCAAGCTCTGGAGAATCACGTCCAGGCCCTCCTCGTCCTTCCACAGGAAGGTGCTCGAGCCCGCCGACGCACTCTGGACGGACTGCATGGCCGCTGCCCGGCAGATCCTGGGCGAACCCGGATTCTGCGGTGACCCCGACGGCCCGGGCTTCCCCAGGAAGTGGCAGACCTGGCGTGAAGAGAGTCCGGGCTTCAAGATCAACACCCGCTGGTTGGCCCTCTGGCCCTACACAGGCGATCCCGCCCCGGCCATCGGACTGTTCATGCAGGGCGGATTCCTGGAGCGCGGCTTCGAGAGCGAAGCCGCACAGCTTGATCTACGCATCTGGCGCCCGGCCGCGCTCCGCGGCATCTGACCGCTCCGCCTGCGCCCGCCGCGCACCCGGACCGTGGTTTCGTGAGGCGACTGCCGTGGGCGGCGGGCCCGACACCGAGGCGGAACCGTCCCGGGTCGCACGGGAGCTGCCGCGGAGAGGCGTGCCGGGCACGAGTCACATGTCCGCCCGCAGCAGCTCCGGCACGGTGGGTTGACGCCGCCCCACGGCTCGCCACGCCTCCAGAACTCCCATGAGGCACGCAGCCCGAACCCGGCACGCACCGTTGTCACGCCTCGGGTTGCGTCCCAACTCGGCCAACTGCACTGCCAGTTATGACCGAAAACACCGGTAACTCCGGCACAACCAACCGTGGGCCCCGCCCGTCACATAAGGAAGGAGTAACCAACTCCTAAGCATACAAGGGGGAAATATGCGCTTCACTCACTCCATGCTGGGCGCCGCCGCACTGGCCGCTCTGTCGGTGGGGGCCACCACCGCCCTGGCGGCACCCGCCTCCGCCACACCCAACACCACCCCTCAGAAAGTCTGCGGAAGCGGCTACAAGACCGTGAACTCCGCTGCCGTCGGCACCCTGGGCACCGTCTACCTCGCCTACAACTCCACCAACGGCAACAACTGCGTCGTCACCATCCGCAACAACCCCGGCACCGCGGTGGACATGAACGCCTGGATCTACGTCCCCGACACCAACGAAGGCGACGACGACTACGGGCGCTACACCTCGTACGCAGGACCGTCCTACGTCATCGGCAAGGGCCACTGCGTCGACTGGGGCGGCGGTATCGGCAACACCTACGTGCAGGTGATCGGCTCCAACTGCGCCTCCCTCAAGGAACACCGCACCACGTACACCCACTGAGCCGCCCCCCGTCAGCCCACCGCACCCGGCGCCCGCCGACCACGGGCCGACGGAGTGCCAGGGCTCGCCGGAAGGCACCGTGACGCAACACGCGCAGCAGGACCTCGCGGTCCGACCCGCCCTGGCGGAACCCATCGGGCTCCGCCAGGGCGACCCCCCGGGTTCGACTGTTCAGTAGAGCGGGAAAGCCCAGCCGCCCGGGTACCACGGCTCGCGTTCCCCGCGGAATGCTGCCGAGCCGACGGCGAGAGCCCCTCGCCGCAGTTCCTCGACGAGGCCGGCAGCCGCGAGGGCGGACAGCGAGGTGCCGCCCAGGAAGGCGGCGCCGAGTTCCGCCGCCGTCAGCCGTATGTCGGCCGGGGCGGTCGTGGGCTCGCAGACGGCCCTGCCCGCTTCCGCCTGCAGGCGGTGGCGCCCGCTGTTCCACGGGCAGAAGTCGTCCCGCACGTCGAGGACGAGGTCCAGCGGAAGGCTGTAACTTCGGCCCGCCAAGGCCCGTCCGACGTCGACCGGCCGCAGCCACAGACGGTCCACCGGCGCGGCCCCGACCGCTCGCGGGTCGACCAGTAGATGCGGCAAGGACTCGTCCACGGCCCCCTCGTAATCGATCCATGCCACGAGGTCGATGCCCGCGAGGAAGCGCCACAGCGCCGCATAGGACGAGCGCGAGCACGCTGCCAGCTCCACCACTTCCACCACCCCGGCACTGCCGCCGAGCCCGTCCGGCGCGGAGCCGTGCCGGTAGAGCGCATAGCCGGTGGCACGGCCGTCGCGCTCCTGGTGCACGGCGCACCGGAGCGAGGTCGCGGTACCGCGCCGGTGCGGATGGTCGGCGAGGCGCACCGTCCAGTGGGCCGCCTGCCGGTCCGGCCAGCCGACCGTGGCCGCGCGGACCTCGTCGTAGATCTTCTCGAGGACGGGACGGGCCTGACCGGCCTGCCGCAGGCGCACGGTCCCGTCGCCGAAGTCGACGTCGGGGCGGAACCGCATGGCGCGCCGATCGCAGCGCATCCGGTTGCCGACCGTCGCACGGCCGTAGCCGTACCGTCCGTAGATGCCGGCCTCGGAGGGGCGGAGCGCGGCGATCGGTTCGCGCCGCTGCTCGTGCAGGTCGGTCAGCTGGGCACGCATCATCGAGGTGAGGATGCCGCGGCGGCGATGCGTCGGGGCCACCCCCACGGAGGCGACCCCTGCCACGGGCAGCACACCGCCGGGCACGGTCAGCGTTCGGCCGTAGAGGGAGGCGCCGGCGACCGGCTCGCCCTCGTCGAACACGGCCAGGGTGCGAGCGAGATCCGTCGCGGCCCGTTGGTCGGCCAGTTCCTCTTCGGACCGATCCATGCCGTACGTGTCGGCGATCATGCGCGCCCAGGGAACGAACTCATGCTCGTCAACGCAGCGAAGCCGGAATGAAGAAGAGGCCATCCGGCATGTGTACCGCACACCCGACCGAGCTGACGACCGGGCCACCTGAGCCCTGCCAGTTCACGGCTGTCCCCCAGGCCCTTCATCCCACTCCTTGCCTCACCTATCGAATTTCGATAGATTCCCATCGCAACTCGATGGAAGGATGGGTCGTGGGAAAGCTGACCGTGCGTGCGCTGCGCGCCGTGCTCGTGGTGGTGCTCGCCGGCACGGTGTTCGTGCAGGCATTGATGGTGTGGGCGTTGGCCACGGACCCGGAGGACGGGTCGCTCCCGCTGACCCCGCTGCGCGTGATCACGATCCTGGGCATGGCTTCGGCCCAGGTCGCCCTCGTCTGCGTATGGCGGCTGGTGACGATGGTGCGACGCGGAACCGTGTTCTCGCACGCCGCCTTCCGGTACGTGGACGGCGTGATCGGCGCGATCGTGGCGGCTGCCCTCGTGTGGTTCGCGGTCACGATCATCAATGCGCCGGGCCAGCGGGAAGACCCGGGCGTCACCGTCATCATGGGCGGGGTGGGCGTGGCCATCCTGGGGGTCGCGCTCATCGTCCTCGTGCTGCGGATGCTGCTCGCCCAGGCCGTCGCACGCGACGTCGAAGCGGCACAGATGCAGGCCGAGTTGGACGAGGTGATCTGATGCCGATCGCCGTCGACATCGACGTGATGCTGGCCAGGCGGAAGATGTCCGTGGGCGAGCTCGCGGACCGCGTGGGGATCACACCCGCCAACCTGGCGGTACTCAAGAACGGCCGCGCCAAGGCGGTGCGCTTCGCGACACTCGCCGCGCTCTGCGAAGTGCTCGAGTGCCAGCCGGGCGACCTGCTGCGCTGGGAGACCGAGGACGCCGCGGACGAATGACGCGCCCTTGCGAAGTCCGTCTCCTGGTCCTCCATTCGCCCCACGCTCGCCGTCGGCCCACGCGATGTCCAGCGAGTTTTTCGCACCTCGGGGAGAAGGATCGGGACGGGACACCGCACCCCCGAGCAGGGAGTCGATTGCCGTCAGGTCGGTGAGACCGCCGAGCCCCTGCTCGGGCGTGGTGAACTGCGGGATGAGCGGCTGGTCGGTGAGGGCGAGATCGTCGCCGCAGAACACTGTCGTCAATGCGCTGCGGAGTTCGGCCTCATCCCTCCCGTGCGCTGTCGGAGCCTGCCGGCTCCCGTCCGGAGGCCGTTTCCGGACTCAGCCGCCGCTCTTCCGACGGAACGACCGCTGACTCGCGGCCGGACCGTGCGCGCCGTGGATCTTCGACGGGTCGGTGTTCGCAGCCGGGTCGTTGGCGTCCGTCTGCATGCCCCGCTTGCGTGCCAGCGCCTCCCGAAACTTGCGCTTCAAGTCGTACTGGCCGTCTTCGTCGGGCGAGAGAGAACTGCTTTCGCCCTCAACCGGCTCCGAGCCTTCCGGCGATGGAGACTCTGCAGCCATGGTGACCTCCTGGGACTGGGCGATGGAAAGCACAGCTTGTCATGACGAGCGCCCCTCGATGTGCCCGCGACCCACATCGCGCCACCCGCCGGCCCGCGCAGCGCACGCGGAAGTCCAGCCACGAACAGCCCGGGGCACGGCACCCCGCTGCCCGGGCATCGGCCGAGACGCTCCGGAACCTGCCCACCCTCGGCGTCCCACAGCGCCGGGACGGCGTTGCGCCCGTCCTCGGTCCCGGCAGAAGTCCTAGGCTCGGCCCGTGGGGCAACCTGAGCAGCGCGCCGAGGGCGCAGGACCGTTCACCACCCGGCTGACCTGGCACCTTCCCGACGGCGGCACCGCTGTGTGGGAGTCCCGGCTCGCGCGACGGCGTGGGGTGCTCGCCGTCCGCCCCCACAGTGCGGCGGTCACGCGCCACATCCGCGCGGACTCCGTGTCCGTCACCCGGCTGCGCCGGCTCAACGCCATCGCCGCGATCGCCTTCGTCATCGGCGGGGCCCTCTTCGCGGCCGGTGCGGCCGACGCCCAGTTCGGTTCCGGCGACGCCACCGAGTGCGCCTCGATCTACTTCACGGGCGGCCTGTTCTTCACCACCGGCGGATATGTCTCGCTGCTCCAGGCGATCAACTCGCCCCGCCACGTCGCCGGCGGCGAAGGACGGTTGGTCACCCACCCCTGGCGATGGTGGAGCTATGAGCCGACCCGGGTGGACTGGCTGAGCACGTTCGTCCTCTTCGCGGGCACTCTCGTCTTCGCCGTCGACCTGCTGGACTCCTTCTTGCAGGGCCTGAGCGTGCAGCAGGTCAACCGGCTGATCTGGACGCCCGACGTGATCGGTTGCATCCTCTTCCTGGTCTCCGGCCACCTGGCCTTCGTCGAGATCTGCCACGGACGGCGCTGCGTCCGGCCGCGCAACCTCGGCTGGTGGATCGTCGCCGTCAACCAGCTCGGGTCCGTCCTGTTCATGGTCTCGGCGCTCGCCGCCTACACCCGCCCCGCCACCGGCAGCCTCGTCAACGCCGACATCGCCAACTGGGGCACCCTCACCGGCGCCCTGTGCTTCTCCCTGGCGGGCTTCCTCCAACTCGGCGAACACGCATAGGGCTCGCACTCCGCGTAGGGCGAGGCGACTGTCGTCAGGCGGGAGACGGGAGGCGGGCTGTCGCCAGCAGGGAGGCGGGCGCCTGCTGTGTCCCTCCCCACTCCCCCGCCCCTGCGCACCCCTCCGAGCCGCGGACCGGCGGACGTCCGCCGCGCGGCAGCGGGACCCCGGAAGAGGTGCATGTGCATCACGGCGGCGCAGCGGCGGGGGCGTCCGTCCCGGTCGGCCGGTGGGCGGCATCGGCCGGACGGACCGAGGCGAAGGCTGTCGCGAGCTGGGCGAGCAGCGGCTCGGCGGAGGGATGGGGGTCGCGACGTGGTGTGATCGCGTAGATGCCGCGGGTCGGCGGATCGACGAGGCTCACCGTGGTGACGTCGGCGCGCAGCGCGCGGGTCAGCACCCCGGGTATCAGCGCGATGGCGTGGCCGGTTGCGACCAGGGCCGGCTTGCCGGGCAGGTCGGCCGCGGTGAGGTCGATGCGGGCGCCGACTTCGGCGCGGGCGGCGTGCCCGCGCAGGAGGGCTGCCGAGCCGTCGTTGTCCTCGGCCCAGGTCTCGTCGGCCAGCGTCCACATGTGCACCGGGCCTCGTCCGGCCTGAGGATGGTCGACGGGCAGTACCACGACCATGTCGTCAAGGCCGATGAACCGCCGCTCGATCCGCGGGTCATGGGGCAGCCCCGGCGGTGCATCGGTGACGACGGCGATGTCGAGATCGCCGGCGATCACACGGTCGTGCAGTTGCGCAGCCGGCCTGGCCGACACCCCGGCCGCCCCTGAGGCCGACATCGCCGTTGCCGCCACGGCCCCTGCCGTGGCGGACGCAGTGCTCGAACCGCTCCGCGCCTACATCCGCGGACACGCCACCGGCGACCCCGCCCACTTCCGCGACGCGTTCCTGCCCACCGCCCACGTCGAGGGGATCCGGGACGGCGCATTCGTCTCGTGGCCGCTGCACGAGTACTGCGCTCTCTTCCACGGCAGGCCGGCTCCGGACGAGCCGACCCGCTCCCGCCGCATCGACGCCGTCGACGTCCACGGCAGCGTCGCGACCGCCACCATGACACTCCGGCACGGCGCGGACACGTTCACCGACGTCTTCCTGCTGGTCCGCGTCGACGACAGGTGGCACATCGCCGACAAGGCCTGCCACCGGCACTCCTGAACGGACGCAGGACCTGGACGTCATACCACTGCGGCCGGCCGCTCGCCTCCGCCGGGGCGTTCGACTTCGGCCATCCGGTCCCCGTCGCGGAGGCCGGGGACCTCGCCGTCTCCGCCCGTGGACGGACGCGACCGTGAGGCCTGCGCGCATGACCAGGGGGCGACCAAGAGGGCGACCCACCCGCCCGGGTCGCCGTGTCCGCCGCCCGGCACCGTGCGCCTTCGACAGACCGGGGCGTCCCGGCTACCCGGCTACCCGGCTACCCGGCCGTCGGACTGTCCGGATTTCGGCCTTCCGCGTCCCTGGCGTCGCAGGCTGCGCTTTCCGTATGCCTTGAGTCCTGATGCCGGGGTACGCAGTCGTGGCGGTCACAGCGATCGGGAGGGAAGGAGAGCGAGCGGCATGGGCGAGCGGGTTTCGGACTGTGCCGACCGGGTCGATTCACTCCCCTGACACACGCCCGGTGTGCGGGTGATCGCGCCGTGAGACGTTGGCAGACCACACACCTTTTTCGGATGATTCCGGACAAGCTTCGCCCGAGCGAGGCCTTTCGCCGGCCGATTGTCAGCCCTCACGACACTCCGACACGCATGGCCACGGTGACCGTGGCCGGCCAAGAGCAGAGGAATCGATACATCGATGAGTCAGCCCAATCCCCTCAAGCGGGCAGCCGAGAAGGTCACCGAAGCCGTCCAGGGCAGCGACGCGGGCCCGGCCGAAGGGATTCCCGGAAAGCCCGGTCCCGAGTCGCCGTCCGTCGCCGAGCCGACCGAACCGCGGGAGCCGCTGCCGCCGAAGCCGGACCAGAGCGGCCCCGAGACCATGTCGCCCACGGGGCAGCCGACCGGTGACGCACAGGCGCGGGCGGCCCAGTCCGGGGCGTACCTGACCACCGCTCAGGGCGCGCGGCTGTACGACACCGACCACTCGCTCAAGGCCGGGCCGCGCGGGCCGGTGCTGCTGCAGGACCATCACCTGCGCGAGAAGGTCATGCACTTCGACCACGAGCGCATCCCGGAGCGTGTGGTCCACGCCCGCGGCGCGGCAGCGCACGGAGTGTTCCGGAGCTACGGCACCGCGGCCTCCGTCACGAAGGCCGCGTTCCTCGCCAAGGACGTGGAGACACCGGTCTTCGTGCGGTTCTCCACGGTGCTGGGGTCCCGGGGCTCGGCCGACACCGTGCGGGACACTCGGGGTTTCGCGACGAAGTTCTACACCGACGAAGGCGTCTTCGACCTGGTCGGGAACAACATCCCCGTCTTCTTCATCCAGGACGCGATCAAGTTCCCGGACGTCATCCACGCCGGAAAGCCGCACCCGGACCGGGAGATCCCGCAGGCCCAGAGCGCCCACGACACCTTCTGGGACTTCGTCACCCTGCACACAGAGGCCACCCACCACACTCTGTGGAACATGTCCGACCGCGGCATCCCGCGCTCGTACCGCATGATGGAGGGCTTCGGCGTCCACACCTTCCGACTGGTGGCCGCCGACGGCTCCACGACGCTGGTGAAGTTCCACTGGAAACCGAAACTGGGCGTGCACTCCCTGGTGTGGGAGGAGGCGCAGATCGCGGGCGGCGTCGACCCGGACTTCCACCGCCGGGACCTCGCCGACGCCATCGAGGCGGGCGCCCACCCCGAGTGGGAGCTGGGCATCCAGACCTTCCCCGACACCCCGGAGCAGACCTTCGAGGGCATCGACCTGCTGGATCCGACGAACATCGTTCCCGAGGAGCTCGCCCCCGTGCAGCCGATCGGGCTGCTGACGCTCAACCGCAATCCGTCGAACTACTTCGCCGAGACCGAGCAGGTCGCCTTCCACGTCGGCCACCTCGTCCCGGGCATCGACATCACCGACGACCCGCTGCTCGCCGGACGCCTGTTCTCCTACCTGGACACCCAGATCACCCGTCTGGGCGGCCCCAACTTCCCCCAGCTGCCCATCAACCGGCCGCACGCCCCCGTCAACGACATGCTGCGGGACGGCATGCACCAGACGGCCGTGCACCGGGGCGTCGCGCCGTACCGGCCCAACTCCGTCGACGGGGGCTGCCCGTTCCTGGCGGGCGCGGACGCCGGTGCGTACGTCGAGGCCCCCGTGCGGGTGCCGGAGGCGACGAAGGTGCGCGAGGCTCCCGAGTCGTTCTCGGACCACTTCAGCCAGCCCCGCCGGTTCTGGCTGAGCATGAGTCCGGTGGAGCGCGAGCACATCATCGGCGCCTACACCTTCGAACTCGCCAAGTGCTACGAACAAGCCGTCAAGGAGCGGGCCCTTCAGGTCCTGGCCAACATCGACGCCGAGCTGTGCGCGGGCGTCGCCGAGGGCCTCGGGCTGCCCGCGCCCGAACCGACCGTGCCGCCGGCCGACGTCGAGCCGAGCCCGGCGCTGTCCCAGATCGGCGGCACCTGGCCGGCGGACGGCCGCATCGTCGGCATCGTGACCGGACCGAACGGCGACCTGGACGGCGTACGCGCTGTGCGCGAGGCGATCCTCGGTGCGGGCATGGTCCCGCTGGTCGTCGCGCCCACGGGAGGCGTCCTGGGATCGGGCGACGGTGCGGTGACGGTCCAGCGGACGTACGCCACCGCGCGGTCCGTCGAGTTCGACGCCCTGCTGCTGGCGGGGTCGCCCACGGCGGGCAGCGACGCGTACGGATCCCGCGACGCCAAGGCCAACCCGTCCGGCGCGGCACCCGCAGCGGTCGATCCCAGGGTGGGGCTGCTGCTGTCGGAGGCGTTCCGCCACGGCAAGGCGATCGGCGCGTGGGCCGGCGCGGAGACCGCCCTCGACGCGTCCGGGGTGCCCGGTGGCGCCCCCGGGGTGGTGGTCGCCGACAGTGGGACGGCCGCGCTGGAGCAGGTGCGGGAACTCATGGGCTCCCACCGGGTGTGGGAACGCTTCACCACTGTCACCGGCGGAGCCTGACCGGCGGGGCGGGGCCGGGGGACGTACCAACGTCACCACCCGGCCCCGCGAAAGTGGCACATCGTAAGGGAGGTGGCGGGTGCCGGCGCAGGCGGCCGCGCAGACGCCGGCCGCCCCGGGCAGTCGCCGCTCGCAGGGTCGGGCGGTCGTCGGCTCGGCTCCTCGCCCCCTTCGCCTTCGGCACATCGCCGCCCGCGCGATCCCGGCGTCCTGGGCGCGGTACGACGTCTGCGGGGATGGTTGGCCGGCTCCTCAGCACGACGGGACTGCCGGCCCTCGGCCTCAGGTCAGGCGTCCGGGCCGGTCGAAGGGAAGCGCTGTCGAGTGGAAGCAGTGTCGAGTGGAAGCGCTGAAGTGCGAGCGTCCGCCGCCCAGGGGTGACGCCAACGGGATGTCCGTCGTCAGCCGCGGTCGTCAGGGGGCCGGCCGCCCCCTCGCCCTCATCCGGCTGCGTCCGCCTTCTTCACGTTCTTCGTCTGTGCCTTGCCCTGAGCCGCTTCGTCCTTCTTGGCCTTCTTGGACGGTCCGCCGTGTGTCTCGGCCTGCCGGGGAGCGCCGCTTGAGCCGGAACCCCGCGTCGGGTCCGTGTCCCGTGGGTCGGTCGTAGCGGGGGGCACGCTGTGCCCACGCGCAGAGTCCCGGAGCCGTTGGGCGGCGGCGGGGGTTTGGGACAGCGGTGCGGTCGGCGTGGTGGACATGTCGTCCTCGTCTGCCGAGGAGCCCGGCGGGTCGGCTATCGCGGTGGGGCTGCCGGCGGAGGGGGCCGCGTCCTTGTCGCCGCCCTGGTACGAGGAGCCGTCGGTGAGGGCGAGGGTCGCGGCCACGAGGGCGGCGAGCGTCGCGGTCGCGCCGGCCTTCAGCGCGCGGCCGCGTGGGGGCCCGAACGCACGCCGCGGGGCGCCGGGCAGCACGTTCCTGTGGGTGGGGTCGGCGTCCCGGCGCGATGTCCTGCTCCGACCGATGCTCACGGCTCGGGACGCGGACGGGGCGGCCACGGAGAGGTTGCCGGCCAGCGGGGCCAGCACCCGGGCGCAGTCGCGCGCCGTCGGGCGTTCCTGCTCGTCCAGTGCGGTCATGTCCCGCAACAGGGCTGCGAGTTCCTCCGGAAGGGAATCGGGCAGGACGGGTGGGCGGTGCAGCCGCGCGATCGCAGCCTCCAGCGGGCCGCCGTCGTATTCGAGCCTGCCGGTGAGGCATTCGAGGAGGACCAGGCCGAGGGCGTAGACGTCGGCGGACAGTCCGACGGGCCGACCGAGCACCTGCTCGGGAGAGAGATAGGCGGCGGTGCCGATGAGTTGACCGGTGGCGGTGCGGGTGGTGGCGTCGAGCAGCCGGGAGATGCCGAAATCGGTGAGGTGGGGGCGGTGGGACTCGTCCAGGATGATGTTGGACGGTTTGACGTCACGGTGGACGACCGCCGTCTCGTGCGCGTGAGCCAGAGCCAGGGCGAGGTCGGCGCCGAGCGCGGCGGTGGTCTCGACCGGCAGGGGCCCTTCGGCGATACGGGCTTTCAGGGTGGCGCCTTCGATCAGTTGCATGACCAGATAGGCGTCGCCCTCGTGGCGTCCGGCGTCGTAGGCGGTGACCAGGCCGGGATGTTGCAGCCGGGCCAGGATCACCGCCTCGCTCCGGAAACACTCCTCGGTGTCGAAGCCGGTGCCCGGCCGGAATATCTTCACCGCCACCGGTCGCCTCAGCCGCAGATCGAAGCCCCGGTGGACGTCCGCCGCGCCGCCCGACCCGATGAGAGCGTCCAGCCGGTACCGGCCGGCCAGTATCCGGGCAGAACAACGGGAGGTTCGTGCGAAACCCGACTCGCGCAACCTCAAAACGAACTCCCATTGCTTCGACGTGCGCTTCGGGCTGGCACGTGTGGATGACGGACTCCGCCCCCGTTGACGGCGGACGCACGAACGCGGGTACCCGTGAGCCACCGGACTACCCCCGTGACTTCTCCGGCAGGTCAGCGGCCGGAATCCACCCGCCGAAGTGGGCGGGACGCGGCTGTGGAGTTCACCGTTGCTCCGTTATGCCGGCGGGGCCGGAGCCGGGGGCGGGGCCGGGATCGGAGGCGGAGCCGAGGTCGGGATCGGAGGCGGGGTCGGAAGCGGCGGTGCGGGCGGGGGCGGAGGGCGGTTTCCAGCCCAGGACCGTGTCCAGGGCTCTCAGCGACAGCGCCTGCGGTGTGGCGCGTACCGCCAGGTTCCGGACGGACACGGCCAACGGGTGGGAGAGCCGGGCGAGTTCGCCGATGCGCCGGGAGCGGCGGCTGATCCGGGTGGTCCGCCCGTGTCTGGCCCTCGTGTACGCGGCGAGCGCGGCCCGTACGTCGTCGGCGGGCGCGAGGAGATGCGCCGCGACGACCGCGTCCTCGATGGCCTGGCAGCCGCCTTGCCCCATGTTGGGGGTCATCGCGTGGGCGGCGTCGCCGAGCAGGGCCACCCGGCCGAGATGCATCCCGGGCAGGGGCGCGGCCAGTTCGTGGAAGTCGTGGTGGAGTATGCCCACCGGGTCCGGGTTCCGCTGGTCGAGCCGTTCCAGCAGTGCGGGTATCGGATCGTGCCACGCGCCGAAGCGCCGGGTCAGCTCCGCGTGATGGTCGGTCTCGCGCCGCGCGTCGGGATCGGAAACGGCGGTGGCGTAGACATAGACACGGCCATCGGCGAGTGGCACGACGCCGAACCGCTCGCCTCTGCCCCAGGTTTCGGCAGCCTGCTGGGGAGGCAGGCCCGCACCGGGGAGCACCGCCCGCCATCCGGCTTCACCGGCGTGACGGAGCCCGGGGTGGGCGGGGAAGAGCTGTCCGCGGAGCACGCTGCGAATGCCGTCCGCTGCGAGTACGACGTCGGCACGCAGGTCGCCGGCCGAGGTGCGCACGGCCACGGTGTCCCCCGCGTCGTCCACGCCGGTCACTGATACGCCGAGGCGTACGGCGTCGGCCGGCAGGGCGGCCACGAGGGTGTCGATCAGGAAGCCGCGGTGCACGGCGCGCGCGGGCAGCCCGTAACGGGCGGTCACATCGCCGCTGTCGGATCGACTCAGCCACGTGCCGTCCGGTGTGCGCAGCCCGACCTGACCGGGGAGGCCGTCACCCGCCCACAACTCGGGACCCAGGCCGATCGAATGCAGGGCGCGCAGCGCGTTCGGGGCGAGCACGATGCCGGCGCCGACGCCCGTGAGTTCGGGGGCCCGTTCACAGACGGTGACGCGCCATCCGCGGCGGCTCAGGGCCACCGCCGCGGTCAAGCCCCCGATTCCGCCTCCGGCCACCACGGCATGACGAGCACCCATGTCGACTGTCTCCCTCCACCCCCGCGTCCTCTACATCTGTAGAGGAACATGTCCGCACTCTACATCTGTAGAGTGCGGACATGTCCATCCCTGACCGCAGGAACCTGATCGCCGATGCCGCGATCAGCACCGTGGCGACCGCCGGGCTGCGCGGCCTGACCCATCGCGCGGTAGACGCCGCCGCGGGCCTGCCGACCGGCAGCACGTCGTACTACTTCCGCACCCGCAGCGCTCTGATCAGCGCCTGCTACCACCGTCTGGCCGAACTCTCGGTCGCCGACGCGGATCGCTGGGAAGCGGAGCACTGGCCCCCGGACCTGGAGGCCGCCGCAGGCGCGCTGGCCGCACTGCTGCACCACTGGCTGACGGCGGCGCGCGACCGCCAACTCGCCCGCTTCGAACTCAGCCTGGAGGCAACCCGTCGCCCGGAGCTGCGTGCCGACCTGCAGAGCGCCGGCCTGGCCGCACGGTCCAGGGCCACCGCTCTGCTGGCAGCGCTCGGGGCTCCCCGCCCGGCGCCGGCCGCGGATCTCCTCGCGGCCTGGACCGACGGCCTGCTGTACGACCGGCTCGCCGGCGCACTGGCCACGACCCGCCCACTGCCCGACGTGACCGAGTTGACCCCGGTGGCCCGACGGATGCTCGAAGCCGCGCTCGCCACCTAGCCGGGCCTGCGGGGCGGCCGCGCTGTCACATGTCCCGCCCGGGAGGCGGCCGCCGCGCGCCTGCGCGCACTACAACCCGGGCTTCAACCTTTGGGAAACTTGAACCTTTATGAAACGAGGTGCATAAACTCTCCTCATGACCGACCCGCACCCCTGCACGCGCTACGTGGCAATCGGCGACAGCCTCACCGAAGGGCTCGGCGATCCTTACGCCACAGGCGGCCACCGCGGCTGGGCCGACCGGCTCGCGGAGATCCTGGCGGCGCACGAGCCCGGCCTGTCGTACGCCAACCTCGCCGTGCGCGGGAAGACCGCCGCCCAGATCCGGGCCGAACAACTCGCTCCCGCACTGGAGTTGAAGCCGGACCTGGTGACCGTCATGGCGGGCATGAACGACCTGGTGCGCTCGGGCTTCGACGCCGCGTCGGTCGTCGCCGACATCGAGGAGATGTTCGCCCGCCTCACCGCCTCGGGCGCCCGCGTCGCCACGGTGACCTTCCCCGACCTGGGAAAGGTCTCGCCGCTCGCGCGCCGCGTCCTCCCCCGGATCCTCGACCTCAACACCCGTCTGCGCGCGACCGCCGAACGGCACGGGGTCGCCGTACTGGACGTCTTCACCCACCCCGTCACGACCGACCCGCGTTTGTGGGCCGACGACCGGCTGCACGCGAGCCCGCTCGGCCATGCGCGGATCGCCTCCGGCATGGCCCACACGCTCGGCCTGCCGGGCCACGCCGCCTGGGCCGAACCGCTGCCCGCACAGCCTCCCGTTCCCGTACTGAGAGCCGTTGGCGCCGAGGTGCGCTGGGCCGTGGACTTCCTCGGCCCCTGGCTGTGGCGGCGGCTGCGCGGACGCTCCTCGGGAGACGGCTGCTCGGCGAAGCGGCCCGAGCCCGGGCCGGTGACGCTCCCGGACGCCGTCTGAGCGGCCCTGCGCGCGACTCCCCCGTCGGACTCGACCGATGAGGTCGCGCTCGGCCGGAGCGCATACCCGGCCAGGCCGGCGCCGCTCGCCGCTCGCCGCCGAGATGTTCCGGAGGGCGTGAGCGTCCGCCGGCGGCCGCGGCCCGCCCCGGGGAGCGTTACTTCGTCGCACCCCGGGCGAAGCCGTTGTAGATGTACCGCTGGAGGAACAGGAAGACGGCCAGCGTCGGCAGGATGACGAGGACCGCCCCCGCGGAGATGTTCTCCCAGTGCGCGCCGAACGGTCCCTTGAAGCGGAACAGCGCGGTGGAGATCGTCCCCAGTTCCTCCGACGGCATGTAGAGGAAGGGGATGTAGAAGTCGTTGTAGACCGTGATGCCCTTGATGATCACGACGGTGGCGATGGCGGGCTTCAGCAGGGGGAAGATGATCCGCCAGTAGATGGTGAAGGCGTTCGCGCCGTCCAGCCGGGCCGCCTCGTCCAGCGACACCGGGATGCCGCGCATGAACTGCAGGAAGATGTAGACGGAGACGATGTCGGTCCCCATGTACAGCAGGATCGGCGCCCAGCGCGTGTCGAACAGCCCGAAGCTGTTGACGACCTGGAAGGTCGCGACCTGAGTGGTCACCCCTGGGACGAGGGTGGCGATCAGGAAGAGGGTGACGACCAGCTTCTTCATCCGGAACTCGAAGCGGTCGATGGCGTACGCCGTGAGCGAGCCGATGATCACCGTGCCGCTGATGGAGAACAGGAGGATGAACCCCGTGTTCCCGAAGGCGGTGAGCATGTGACCGTCCCGGAAGGCGGTCACGTAGTTGTCGAAGTTGAGGAAGTCGTGCGGGAGGGAGAGGGCGCCCGTGTCGGTCATCTCCCTGGAGGTCTTCAGCGACGTGAGGAGGACGACGACCAGGGGCAACAGCACGACGAGGGAGGCCAGCACCAGGGACAGGTAGACGAGCGCGGTGCCGATCCAGGGACGCCGCGCGGTGGTGGGTGCGGGGGTGGTCATACGAGGTCCGTCCTCTCGTCGGGCACCAGCCGGCGCTGGATCCAGGTGATCAGCAGGATGATCAGGAGCAGTACGACGGCCGCGGCGGACGCGAGGCCCGTTTTGTTGAACTGGAACGCCAGCTTGATGGTCTGGATGACGAAGGTCTGGGTGCCGGTCGCACCGCCGGTCATGATCCAGGGGATCTCGAAGACCGAGAGCGAGCCCGAGACCGCGAGGATGACGCTCAGGCTGAGCACGGGTTTGATGCTGGGCGCGATGATGTGCCGGAACTGCTGCCGGCGGGTGGCGCCGTCGAGCTGTGCGGCCTCGTAGAGCTCTCCGGGGATCGACTGGATGGCGCCGAGGAAGAGCACGAAGTTCAGGCCCGTGAAGCGCCACACCGACACGCCCGCCAGTGAGGTGTTCGCCGATTCCGCGCTGCCCAGCCAGGCGTGGTCCCCGCCCGCCCCGAACCACGACAGGACGGAGTCGAGAGTGCCGCCGTCCTGGAAGAAGTAGAGGAAGACGAAGCCGATCGCGACTCCGTTGATGAGGTACGGGAAGAAGAGGATGCCTTTGAAGAGGTTGCGCAACCGCAGGTCGAAGCTGAGCAGTGTGGCGAAGTAGAGGGCGATCGCGATCTGCACGAAGGATGCGGCCAGGTAGTAGAAGCCCACGAAGAACACACGGAACAGCTCCGGCCGCGTGAAGATCTGCTCGTAGTTGTCCAGGCCGACCATCCGCCGGTCGGGGCTGACACCGTCCCAGTCGGTGAAGCTGTAGAAGATCATGTTCCCGACGGGGACGTAGGTGAACGTGATCAGCAGGATCAGCGGGCCGGCGAGGAACATCCAGGGCGTCAGTCGCCGCAGGGGGTGAGCCTTCCAGGAGCGCGGGCAGGTGCGACCGGGAACGTCCGCGTCCGGGGTGCGCGAGGCGGGAGCGGCGGGTGCCGGACCGCGTCGAGCGGCTTTGCTCGTCGTATCCGTCATGACGGCCTTTCTTGTGCGAAACGGCAGAGGACGCGCGGGGCCGCCGCCGTCGGGCTGGGTCCTCGGCGGCGGCCCGTTGCTGCACCGGTCAGGAACCGGCGGTCTTCGCCGCCTCCCTCCACCGCTTGCCGAGGTCCGTCAGGTAGTCGCCGAGGTCCCCCTTCTGCGCACCCCGCGCCATGTCGATCAGCTTCTGGCGGTAGTCGGGCGTGTTGAGGCCGATCTCGGCCGCCTTGTCGATCGCGTTGACCTGGCCCGTCCTGCTCTGCGACACCTCGATGAGCTTGACGCCGGCGTCGGTGTACGGCTTCAGCGTCGGCGGCAGGGCGCTGGACTTCGGCGTCGGCACCGAACCCTCGTTCTGAGCGAAGCCCGACTTCTCGGTGAACCAGTCGACCCAGGCGCGTGCGGCTTCCTTGTGGTCGGAGTGGATGCTGACCGCTTGCACGTAGTCGGCCGAGACGACGGAGCAGAACTTCCCGCCGACCTGGGCGGGGAAGGGCATGAAGCCGATGTCTTCCGGGCTGGTGCCGGCCTTCTTCGCCGCGTCCTGCATCTGCGTGATCGCCCACGACCCGAGCAGCATCGTCGCGATGTCGCCCTTGGCGATCATGCCCTTGGACGCCTCCCAGTTGGTGGTGCTCGGGTCCTTCTCCGCGAGCTTGCCGTGCACGATGTCGTAGAGAAGAGTGTCGGCGACCGTCAGGTCGCTCCCCTTGGCCCACGGGTCGGCGGTGACGAGCTTGTTGCCGGCCTGCGCGTCGCACGAGACCGATCCGAGGATGCCCGTCCAGGGAGAGGTGAGCGGCCAGGCGTCCTTGAAGTTCGTGTAGTAGGGCACGGCGTCCGTCTTGGCCTTGATCGCCTCGAGGTCGTCGAGGAACTGGGCGGGCGTGGTGGGCCAGTCGGTGACGCCGGCCTTCTTCCAGACGGCCTTGTTGTAGACGAACCCGTTAGCGTTGCCGACCGTTGCCACGCCGTAGACCTTGCCGCCGACCGCGCTCTTGTCGATGAACCGGTACTTGGCGCCTAGCTGCTTCTCGCTCCCGAGGGAGGCGAAGAACTTGGGGTAGTCGTCCTTGGCTATCGCGTTCGGGATCATCAGGACGTCGCCGTACTGGTCCGTGTTCATACGGATCTTTACTTCGCCCTCGTAGTCGGTGATGGCCTCGAACTTGACCTTCACCTTCGGGTAGATCTTGTTGAACTCGGCCGCGTACTTCTTCATCGTGCCGTTCTGCACCAGGTCGGTCCGGTGCGTGAGGACCTTGATCTCACCGGAGACCTTCCCCGGGTCCGCGGGGGCGTTCGCTGTCTCGCCCGTCGTCGCGGCTCCACCGCTGCACCCCGCGACGGCCAGCATCGCGGCGGTGATCAGCACGCCAGAAAGCGACTTCTTCCCCATGTGCCCAACTCCCTTCAGGGTTACGGCTCCGGACTGCGAGTGGGAACGACGGCACTATGGCAGCCGCAGTTAAACCGGTACAGCTCCTTATCTCGCTGCGATGCGGAATCGTTATCCACATCCAGGGACTTCTAGGACAACACCCCAGCCAGCTGGGCATTTTCCAGGAATCAGCTTCCGTAACCTGCCACTGAACCGGTTTATGGACATCGGGCGGTGTGAGCCGTTACTTTGTGCTCGGCCGATCACCGACAGGCCCAAGTCGCTTCGATGGGAGCCACGCATGAAGGACGTCACCCCTCTTGCCGAGGGCTGGAATCTGCACCACGACGGGTCGCGGCTGCCCGCTCAGGTCCCGGGATGCGTCCACACCGACCTGCTCGCCGCCGGACTGATCCCCGACCCGTTCATCGCCGCGAACGAGCACGAGGTGGCCTGGGTCGGCCGCCGCGCCTGGAGCTACACCCGCCCCCTGGACCCGCCGCCCTCCCCGCACGAGCGCACCGATCTGGTCTTCGAAGGGCTCGACACGGCGGCCGAGATCGCCGTGAACGGCGACGTCCTGGGCCGCACCCGCAACATGCACCGCTCCTACCGCTTCGACGTCACCCGGCGCAGAGGCGAACTGAGCGTGCGCTTCGCCTCGGCGTACACCGAGGCCGAGGCGGTCAGGAAGCTCGTCGGGGACCGGCCCAACGTCTATCCCGAGCCGTCCCAATACATCCGCAAGATGGCCTGCAGCTTCGGCTGGGACTGGGGGCCCACCGTGGTGACCGCGGGCATCTGGAAGCCGGTCCGGCTGGAAAGCTGGTCCACCGCCCGCATCGACCGGGTCCGGCCCGTGGTGACGGTCGCGGACGGCACCGGCCGGGTGGAGCTCCACGTCGAGGTGGAGCGCACCGAGACCGGCGCGGCCCGCACCCTGACGGCCCGCGCCTCGGTGGCCGGGGCCGAGGCGAGTGCCGTCCTGGACGGCGACCGGGCGACCGTCGTCCTCGACGTGCCCCGACCCGAGCTGTGGTGGCCCCGGGGCTATGGCCAACAGCCCCTGTACGACGTCCAGTTGACGCTCCTGGACGCCACCGACGAGACCGGCGGCCCCGTGCCGCTCGACACCTGGGACCGCAGGATCGGCTTCCGCACCGTCCATCTGGACCGGTCCGAGGACGCGCACGGCACGGGGTTCATGTTCGTGGTCAACGGCGTCCGCGTCTTCGCCCGGGGCGTCAACTGGATCCCCGACGACGTGCTGCCGTCCCGCATCACGCCCGAGGCATACCGACGACGCCTCGAACAGGCCGCAGCGGCCAACGTCGACCTCGTGCGCATCTGGGGCGGCGGCCTCTACGAGAGCGACGCCTTCTACGACGCCTGCGACGAGCTGGGCCTGATGGTCTGGCAGGACTTCCTGTTCGCCTGCTCGGCCTACCCCGAGGAGCAGCCGCTGCGCGGCGAGGTGGAGGCGGAGGCCCGCGAGAACGTCGTACGCCTGATGCCGCACCCCTCCCTCGTGCTGTGGAACGGCAACAACGAGAACCTGTGGGGCTTCCGGGACTGGGGCTGGGAACCCGAACTGGCCGGGAACTCCTGGGGCGAGGGCTACTACCTCGGCGTGCTCCCCCGGATCGTCGCCGAACTCGACCCCACCCGGCCGTACACCGCCGGCAGCCCCTGGTCCGGCTCCTGGGACCACCACCCCAACGACCCGGCACACGGCACGCACCACTCCTGGGAGGTGTGGAACCGCCTCGACTACAGCGAGTACCGCACCGATGTGCCGCGCTTCGTCGCGGAGTTCGGCTGGCAGGCGCCCCCGGCGATCTCGACGCTGCGCCGCGCGCTCCCCGGCGAGGACCTGGCCCCCGACTCCCCGGGCATGCTGCACCACCAGAAGGCCGAGGACGGCAACGGAAAGCTGAACCGGGGCGTCGCCCGTCACTTCACCCTGCCCGACGACGACTTCGACCGCTGGCACTACCTGACGCAGGTGGTCCAGGCGCGCGCGGTGGCCGCGGGCATCGAGCACTGGCGATCGCACTGGCCGGTGTGCGCGGGCACGATCGTCTGGCAGCTCAACGACTGCTGGCCGGTCAGTTCCTGGGCGGCCATCGACGGGGACGGACGGCTCAAGCCGCTCTACCACGAGCTGCGCCGCGTCTACGCCGACCGTCTGCTGACCGTCCAGCCGGAGGAGAACGGCCTGAGCGTGGCGCTGGTCAACCAGTCCGCCGACCGCTGGGACACCGACGTCGTCCTGCGACGCCTGACCACCGACGGAGCGACGGTGGCGAAGACGCGGCTCACCGCCGGCGTCGGGGCGAGGAACGTCGTTCGCCTCGCCGTGCCGGACGACCTGCTGCCCACGCCCGCCTCCCCCAAGGAGTACCTGGTCGCCGAGGCGGACGGCCTGCGCTCCTTCCACTTCGCCGCCCGCGACCGCGACACCGACTACCCCGCGCCCCGCTTCGAGGTCGAGGTGCAGCCGGTCACGGCCACCGGCGATAGGGTCGACGTCGTGGTGACAGCGCACACATTGGTACGGGACCTGCTGCTCCAGGCCGACAGACTCGGCCCGGACGCCGCGGCCGACTGCGGCCTCATGACCCTCCTCCCCGGTGAGCAGGCCCGCATCGAGGTCAGCGGCGTGTCCGGCGTGTCGGCGGGGCAGGCACGCACGGCGATCTTCTGCGTGGAGGCGTCGTGAGCGCCCCACCGGCCCGGGTGACCATCAAGGACGTCGCCGCTCGGGCGGGCGTCTCCAAGGGGGCGGTGTCGCTCGCCTTCAACCAGAAGCCCGGTCTCGCCGAGGCCACGCGTGAGCGCATCTTCGCCGCCGCCCGCGAACTGGGCTGGGAACCGAACCTCTCCGCGCGCAGCCTGTCGACCCAGCGGGTGGACGCGGTGGGCCTCGCGATCTGCCGCCCGGCCCGCCTCCTCGGGCTCGAACCGTTCTACATGGAGTTCATCTCCGGCATCGAGAGCGTCCTGTCCGAGCACTCCTGCTCCCTGCTGCTGCGTCTGGTGCGCGACCTCGACGAGGAGGTCGCACTGCAGGAGAGCTGGTGGCGAGGGCGCCAGGTCGCCGGCTCCATCCTCGTGGACTTCCACGAGGAGGACGCGCGCGTCCCGGCCCTGAAGGACCTCGGTCTGCCGGCCGTCGCCGTCGGGCACCCCTCGCTGACCGGCGGTCTGGTCTCGGTGTGGACCGACGACGCCACCGCCGTGGCCCAGGCCGTCCGCTACCTCGCGGCGCTCGGCCACCGCCGGATCGCCCGCGTGGGCGGCCCGCTCTCGCTCGGCCACAGCGGCATCCGGGCCGCCGCGTTCGAGTCGACGACGGCCGAGCTCGGCCTGGAGGAAGGCCTGCAGATCGCCACCGGATTCGCCGGCGAGGAGGGCGCCCGCGCCACGCGGGCCCTGCTGCTGACGGCGAAGCGACCGACCGCGATCCTCTACGACAACGACATCATGGCGGTGGCGGGCGCGGCAGTCGCCGCCGAGATGGGCCTGTCGGTACCGCAGGACCTGTCACTGCTGGCGTGGGACGACTCCCAGCTGTGCCGGCTGACCCACCCGACCCTGTCCGCCATGAGCCACGACGTCCACGGCTTCGGCGCCGAGGTCGCGCGCACCCTCTTCGCCGTCGTCGCCGGCGAGGAAGTCGTCTCCCACCAGGTGCCGACGCCGGCCCTGACCCCACGCGGATCGACGGCGCCGCCTCCGGCCTGACCGATGCAGACCGGAGGTGGTGACCCACGCCGGGGAAGAGCGGGGGTGGACGAGGCCGCGCCTTTCCGGTGACGCGACCCCTCGCCCCGCACTCCGGTCAGCTGGAGGCGAGACGGTTCTTCAGGCCCTGGCCGTACGAGGTCGGGGTGCCGTTGTAGTCGCTGATGAGGGAAGGGCCGGACCTGCAGTCCCAGGTGTTCCAGGTCCAGCCCAGGTAGCCGAGGCCGCGGGTGTCGAGCCAGTTCATGAGGGTGTCGACGTAGCCGTGGGCGCAGGTGTTCTCGCCGATCTCACCGGCCACCAGCGGATAGCGGGCGGCGACCGGCGCGATCTGGGAGTCCCAGCAGCTCTGCGTGTTGCAGTAGTTGAAGTTGTACGAGTGCCAGGACGCCACGATCTTCCCCGCGGAGTCCGACGGCACGTACGTCAGCCACTGCGACAGGTCGTTGGAGTAGCTGATGCCGCCGACCAGGAGGTAGTTGCTCGCGCCCGTGGAGCGCACGGCGTTGACCAGGCTCTGCATGCCGGCGACCGAGTAGGAGAAGCCGGTGCAGGCCGATCCGCCGTCGCGCCAGCACTTCCAGGATGCGTTGTAGTCGGACATCACCGAGTTCGGGAACGGCTCGTTGAACAGGTCGAAGAGGACGGCCTGGTCACTCTTGAAGGTGTTCGCCACCGACTTCCAGAAGTCCGGGGTGTGGTCGCTGTCGGGCATCGGCTTCTGGCACTGTGAGGCGTACGTGGAGCAGTTGGAGCCCGAGCCGGTGTAGACGCCGCTGCTCCAGTGCAGTTCGAGGATGACGTACTGGCCGGCCTGACGCAGCCGCGAGACGTAGCCGGAGACGGCACTGCGGTAATTCGAGCCGCTGTAGGCCGGGTTGACGCCGTTGATGCCGAGCCAGCAGTCCTCGTTGAGCGGGACCCTGACGACGTTGGTCCGCCAGTTCCTGATCGCCTGGACGGAGGCGGCGTCGGAGGGGCCGTCGAAGATGCCCCGGTTCTGCACGCACATGAACTCGGTACCGGAGCGGTTGACTCCGCGCAGACGGGCGGGCAGCGCCGCGGCGGCGGCCGACCCGGTCCGCCCGGAGGCGGACGTCCCGTGGCCGGCGGATGCGACGGCGGACACCGGGCCGGGCACGAGCAACGCGCCGATCAGGCCCAGCAGCAGGGCGAGGACGGCGGCGGCCCAGCGGTTCCTCGCGGTCGAGCGACGATCTCTCATCGTGTCTCCCGATGGGGGTGGGTGCGTGCGGCACGCCTGACCCGCCGCACGCCTGGCAGTTCCGAGACCCGCGCGGCTCAGCGGGCGGCGGCGGCCATGGCCGCCGCGTGGTCCCTCAGGATCAGCGCCGTGGAGCGGGTGGCGTTGGAGGAGTCGTTGTTCCAGGTGATGCGGAACCCGTCGTAGTCCGGGTAGAAGGAGCCGTCGTCGACGCGGGAGGTGAGCAGCCAGAACTGGGAGCCGGCGCCGCCGCCCCGCTGCACCGCGCTCGTCCAGTCGCGGTAGATCGCGTCGCGTGCCGCGGTGTCGGGCACGTCCTTCGCCGCGTCGATCTGGACCCCGTACTCCTCCAGGACCACGGGCTTGCCGAGGGCGCGGCCGTCCCGCAGATGCCGGTCGATCCACGCCGTGCCCCACGTCCCGGGGTGGGTGCCGGGCTTGTTGGCCGAGGTCTCGCCCCAGCCCTGCGGGTAGAGATGGAAGGCGCCGTAGTCGACGTGCCTCAGCGCGACCAGGTCCTTCCAGCGGACGCCGTCATGGTCGGAGTACGGGTAGTCGGGGTTGCCGGTCTCGCCGTAGGAGCCCTCGTCCCCGACCGCGACGAGCTGGTGCGGCGCCAGCCGCTTCACGTACGTGCTCATCTCGTCGGCCCAGCCCAGCAGGGTCGCGCCGCTCTTGTCCGAACGGCAACGCGGCTCGTTGGCCAGCTCGAACGCCATGATGGCCGGGTCCTGGTGGTAGAGAAGTCCGGTGTATCGGTTGCGGCGTGTGAGGACATGCCGCGCGAAGGCCTTGTAGCACTTGCGGATCGCGGCGTCGGTGTAGAAGCGGTCGTGATGGGGCGTCTCGCCCTCGTAACTGTCGTCGGACAGGCCCAGGAACCACTTCACGTACTGCTGCATCCCGCCGTAGTCGGGCCAGTTGTTCACCAGAGGCAGCACCAACCGGATCCCGAGCTCGCCCGCCTTGTGCACGGCGTAGTCCAGGGAGTCGAAGGCCTCCTCGTCGTAGGTGTACGGCTCCGTCTGCAGCGGACGTGCGCTCTTCTCCGTGCCGTCGGCGAAGGCCCAGGCGCGGATGACGGGCAGCCCCATGGCGGCCGCGTCGTTGAGGACGCTGTCGATCATGTAGTGGGACTGCTGGTGGAGGTAGTAGCAGTTGGCGCCACCGAAGCGGAAGGCGCTGCCGTCGGCGACGAAGCGGCCCTTGTCGACGCGGACGAAGGCCTTGGACCGTGGGGTGGCCGAAGCGGCGGATGCGGCTGATGCGGACGGGGCCGCCGGAGCGGCCGAGGCCGCCTGCGGCGCCGGCGTCGCGGTGACCCCGGCGGTCAGCGCCGCGCCGAGGAGGAGCCGTCGTCGGCCCATTCCTGATCTGACAACGTTGTCCGAACTGGTGGGGAGGATGGTCACGTACACCTCCGGGTTGGTGCCGGTGCAGCACACGGCCGACGGCTCGCGGCTCTGCGTGAGGGGCGCGCCGCCGAGGGCGGTTCGCGTCGCGCGGAGCCGATCGAAGCACTTACCCGGTTCAGTGGTCAATGCATCGCGCTCGTCATTCTCCTGTGATGGCCGCGAGTTACTCGACTCGACCGGTCTAGTAGGCAGGATGAACGGCTTGTTGAGCAGGGAAGTGACGGCGTGAAAACGGGAACCGCAATGACGGCGTCCGGGACCATGGGCCTCTCAAGGTGGGCCGACGACGCGGCCCGCGCCCGAGAGGCTGTCCCAGGGCTGTTGGAACCGCTGGGCGGCTTCGCTCTCGACGGCATGCGGCGGAAGAAGATCTGGTGCGCGGCTGGTCACTGCTGGGCAACGGTGATCCATCTGACGCCGGCGTGGTGCAGACTCTGCATACTGCGTCTGCTTCGGCCCGGGGGGGATCATGCGCCACGTCATCAGAGCGTCCGCGCTCGCAGCAGCCTGCTGCCTGAGTCTCACTGCCTGTTCCGGCAGTGACGACAAGAGGGATCCGCAGCCGAGTCCACGCGCCGCGCTCCGTTTCGGGCAGAGCGCCGACACGGCCGGTGTCGGTGGTAGAGGCACCGCGCAGATCACCCCGGATGCCGTCGTCTACGTCGACAAGGCCGGTACTGAAACCCCGGAGCGCGGTCTCTTCGCCGTCGTCAGGTTCGAAGCCGGGAACCGGTCCAAGACCCCGGTGACGACCACGGCCGGCACGGGTGGTTTCCGGTGGAAGACACCCGACGGGAAGATCGTCAAGGCGGGGAACAGCAAGGGGGCGGGAAGGATCGCTCCCGTTGGATTCAGTGAGGGCGCTCCAGATGTGTCGCCCAAGACCTACCAGGCCGACACTGTTGCGTTCGACATCACCGCCGCCGAGAAGGGCGGCACCCTCGTGTACGTCGACGGCGACGGCGTTGCATTCCGCTGGAAGATCCCTTTCACGAATTCAGGGACCACTGCTTCCGCGCTGAAGTCCGCATTGGAATAGGGCTTCATCCGGGCCTCGCCCCGGACGGCGCGGGCGTTCGGGGCTGCGCATGATCGATGCTGTGCAACGATCTCGGTGAACACGAGGAGGAGCCAGTGAGGTTGCGCAACGTCTCACCGGACGATGTCGAAGCCTACGTCCGAATGCGATGCGATCCCGTCATGATGGCCGACCTCGGCGGCCCCCAGCCGCGTGAGGAGATGGAGGCCAAGGTTCGCCGCGATGCCGAACAGGCTGCGGCCGACCTTGCCTGGTTCAAAATGATCGTTCCCGATCCTGCCGCCCCCGAGGTGGTGGCGGGAACAGTGACCATCTGGTCCCACAGCGTGGACGACAGGCCGATGTCCGAGATCGGCTGGATGGTTCTGCCTCCGTTCCAAGGGCAAGGGCTGGGCAGGCGTGCCGTCCGCGCTCTCCTGGAGCAGGCCAGGGAGGAGGAGCGCTGGGGAGTCGTGCACGCCTTCCCGGCGACGACCAACGCCGCCTCCAACGGCATCTGCCGCTCGGTCGGTTTCCGCTTCGTCTCGGAGACCGACGTCACCTTCGCCGGGCGGATCTTCAGGACCAACCACTGGTCCGTGGACCCGAAGGTGGATCTGGCCTTGTGATCCGACGCAACCATGACCATGGCACTGGAGTCGCGCCGACCAGGCGACCTTATTTCTCGCGGGCGGTGCACCGCGGCCGGTCTTCGGAAGCAGGCACTGACCTGACCGGCCCCGTGCGCGCACTTGTCGGGGGCTTGGCCCCGGGTCAGCCCGGAGCGAGGACGTCGAACTCGTTGCCCTCCGGGTCGACGAGGCACGTCCACGACACGTCGCCCTGGCCGAGGTCGATGTCGGTGGCGCCGAGGGTCCGCAGCCGGGCCACGTCCGCCGCCTGATCGTCACCGGGGTAGGGCCGGAGGTCGAGATGGACGCGGTTCTTCACGGTCTTGGCGTCGGGTGTGCGGACGAGCTTGAGATACGGGCCGACGCCCTTGTCGGAGCGCAGCATCGCGTGATCGTCGGTGACCTCGTGCAGGGTCCAGTCCATCGCCTCGTCCCAGAACCGGGCCATGGTCCGCGGATCGGCGCAGTCGGCCACGACCGCGGCGATCGGCCCGGTGTCGCGGTAGATCTCCCGAGGCTCGGCCACGCAGAACTCGTTGCCTTCCGGGTCGGCCAGGACCGTCCACGGGGCGTCGCCCTGGCCCACGTCGACGGGCGTCGCGCCGAGCTCCTTCAGGCGCGCGACCAGCTCCGCCTGATGGGCTTCAGACGTGGTGGCGAGGTCGATGTGCACGCGGTTCTTCACCGTCTTGGGTTCCGGGACGGTGATGATGTCGATGCAGACGGCGGTGGGGTCGGGATAGGCGAAGCCGACGGGTTCGAGGTTGGTCACCACGCCGGGTTCCTCGACGGAGGTACTCCATCCGAGCACCTCCGCCCAGAACCGGCCGAGCGCGGAGTCGTCCCGTGCATTCATCGCGATCTGAACAAGTCGCATGGTCATGCTCGTGATCTTATGCATGCCGCCCTGCAGCGGCCTACGCAGATTCCATCGCCGTCCAGGAGATCAACTCGCTTGCAGAGGACCGATGCGGGATGGGGAGCAGCGACCTCGGTGATATCGCAGTCCCCGGGAGCGGGCAGGCCCTCAGGCCGTGCGAGCAGCCGGGCTTCCAGCCCGGTACGGGAGATGGCGGGGCGCCCGGAGAACGTTGTGCCACTGTCTCGGGCCCGCCCTGTGCTGCTTCCCGCCCCGGCGACGCCGCCTGCACGCCGCCGGCCGGGAGGTCACTGCGTCCGCTTGCGGGCCTGCTTCACCTCCCGGTCGACGGCCCAGGCATCGGCGACCGGGCCGAGGTGACCGAGCTTGTCGGGGTTGATGACCGAGCGGATGGTCTGGATCTGCCCGTCGAGCAGGTCGAGGACGAGGATGTGGAGGACCTTGCCGTCGCGGTCGCGGAAGAGCGCGCCCGGCTGGCCGTTGACCTCTTTCGCTTCGAACGTGATGTCGACCCGGGCCATCAGCGGGTAGACGGTGGCGAGCAGCCGGGCCACGTTCTCGGCGCCGGCGACGGCCCTGGCCAGCTGTGGGGCCTTGCCGCCGCCGTCCCCGACGAGCTGGACGTCGGCGGAGAGCAGACTCTGCAGTCCGTCCACGTCCCCTTGCGCCAGTGCCTCGAAGAACCGCCTCGCCAGCTCCTGCCGTTCCCGGCGGTCCGCCTCGAACCGGGGCCGTCCCTCGTTCATGTGACGGCGCGCCCGTACGAGCAGTTGCCGGCACGCCGCCTCCGAGCGCCCCACCGCGGCGGCGATCTCGTCGAAGCCGAAGGCGAACACGTCCCGCAGCACGAACACCGACCGCTCCAGCGGGCTGAGCCGCTCCAGGAGCAGCAGCGCCGCCATCGACACCGAGTCGGCCAGCTCCGCCGCGCGGGCCGGGTCCTCGTACGGATCGTCCACCAGCGGCTCGGGCAGCCACGGTCCCACGTACTGCTCCCGCCGTACTCGGGCGGAGCGCAGGACGTCGATCGCGATCCGGGTCACCGTGGCCGACAGGAACGCCTTGGCCGACACGGGCCGGGTGGTCGAGGCGTCGTAGCGGAGCCAGGTCTCCTGCACCGCGTCCTCCGCCTCGCCCACGCCGCCCAGGATCCGGTACGCGATCGAGAACAGCAGCGGTCGCAGGTCCTCGAACTCCTCGACCTTGCCCATGACTTCCCCCTTGCAGTCTGTGTGCCTGGCCGGACCGGGCCGCCGAGGCATCTCTCCAGGATGATCAGATGGGTGAGCGGAGCAGGCAACGCTCGCACCGCGACCGCCCTGCCCGCCTCGACCACCGCATCCCGGCCCCGGCGGGCCCGGCCCGGGTCGGGGCGGGGTGCGTCCGGCGGTTCAGTGGAACTGGCCGCCCTGGTAGTCGCCGGCCGGCTGCTGGGTGATGACGTTCAGCCGGTTCACCGCGTTCATGAACGAGACCAGCAGCACGAGGGCGGTGAGCTGCTCCTCGTCGTAGTGCTGGACGGCACGCGCCCACACCTCGTCGCCGACCCCCGTGGCCGCGTCCGCGACCCGGGTTCCCTGTTCGGCCAGGGCGAGCGCGGCGCGTTCGGCCTCGGTGAAGACCGTTGCCTCCCGCCAGGCCGCGACCAGGTTCAGCCGCACCAGGCTCTCGCCGGCCGCGGCGGCTTCCTTGGTGTGCATGTCGACGCAGACCGCGCAGCCGTTGATCTGGCTCACGCGCAACGCCACCAGTTCCTGCGTCGTGGCGGGCAGCGGCGATTCCTTCAGCTCCCGGCCGGCCGACATGAAGTATTTGAGGGCCTTGCCGGCGGCCGGGCTGGCGAGGTAGTTCAGTCGCGCGTCCATCGTGTGTTCCTCCACGTTCGTCGATGCCTTCACCCCCGAGACGAGACGGCCTTCACGCCTGTGACACGGCGCGGTGTGACCCACGTCTCTGCGCTGTCCGGGTTCCGGCATGCCACGGCCGAGTGGCTGCCTCGTCCCCGGGTGCGGAAGTCCTCGGTCAGGGAGAACTGCCGGCTGTGGCCGGCCTGCTCCTGCCCGCCGTGCTCGACCTCGCGCCGGTCCTGGCGCCGATGGCCGCCACCGGACTCGTTCTGCTGTTCGCCTGCGGTGACACCATGCGTCTGCGCCGCGGCGAGACGGCCACGGCCGCCGGCGGTCCGATCCACCCCGCCCTGGCCGCCTTCGCCGCACGGGGGCGGTCCCGGCCTCGAGTCCTTCACCGGCCGACCGCCTGTTTCCGAACCGTGATGATCGGCATTCCCGGCTCGCTCACCTGCACTGTCGTGCATCCCGCCCCTATCTCTACACGCTGTGTATACACGCCGCGTATACACAGTGTGTAGAGTACGGGTCATGTCCATCGGTCACACTCTTCTGGGACTCCTGGAGTCCGGACCCCGCCACGGCTACGACCTCAAGCGGGCCTTCGACGAGAAGTTCGGTCATGACCGGCCGCTGCACTACGGCCAGGTCTACTCGACGATGTCGCGCCTGCTGAAGAACGGGCTCGTCGAGGTCGACGGCATCGAGTCCGGCGGCGGCCCCGAGCGCAAGCGGTACGCGATCACCGACGCCGGGATCACCGACGTACAGCGGTGGCTCGCGACCCCGGAGAAGCCGGAGGAACACCTCCAGTCGACCCTCTACACCAAGGTCGTCCTCGCACTGCTCACCCGGCGCGACGCCGCCGAGATCCTCGACACCCAGCGCTCCGAGCATCTGCGCAGCATGCGGCTCCTCACCGACCGCAAGCGCAAGGGCGACCTGGCGGATCAACTGATCTGCGACCACGCCCTGTTCCACCTGGAAGCCGACCTGCGCTGGCTCGAGCTGACCGCCGCCCGACTCGACAAACTCCGTGAGGCCGTGACCCGATGACGACTTCTCCCCCCGGTACCCTGCTCACCGCGCACGACCTGCGCAAGGCGTACGGCCCGACCATGGCGCTGGACGGCGCCGAGTTCTCCATACACCCCGGCGAGGTCGTCGCCGTCATGGGCCCCTCCGGGTCCGGCAAGTCCACGCTGCTGCACTGCCTCGCGGGGATCGTGCCGCCCGACTCCGGGTCGATCACCTACAACGGGCGTGAACTGACGAAGATGAGCGATGCCCAGCGCAGTGCGCTGCGCCGCTCCGAGTTCGGATTCGTGTTCCAGTTCGGTCAGCTGGTGCCCGAACTGACCTGTGTGGAGAACGTCGCCCTGCCGCTGCGGCTGAACGGCACCCCCCGCAAGGAAGCCGAGCGGACCGCGCTCGGCTGGATGCAGCGCCTGGAGGTCGACGACCTCGAGGCCAAGCGTCCCGGCGAGGTCTCCGGCGGCCAGGGCCAGCGTGTTGCCGTGGCCCGCGCGCTGGTCACCGGACCGCGCCTGCTGTTCGCCGACGAACCCACCGGCGCGCTCGACTCGTCCAACGGCGAACGCGTGATGGAACTGCTGACCGAGGCCGCACGCTCGGCCAACGCCGCCGTCGTCCTCGTCACCCACGAGACACGCGTGGCCGCCTACTCCGACCGCGAGGTCGTCGTCCGCGACGGGAAGTCCCGCGACATGGAGCGCGCCGTATGAGTCCTCGCAGGGTGCACCTCCCAGGCGAGCGAAGCCGAGCGTGGGGGAGGGTCCAAGACCTGGCCATGGGGGCCCGCTTCGCCGTCGCCGGCGGACGCGAGGGATGGGTCCGGATGACGCTCACCGGCGTCGGCGTCGGCATCGGCGTGGCACTGCTCCTGCTGTGCACCGCCCTGCCCAACGTGTTCGCCGCCCGCCACAAGGTGGAGGACGCCCGCTTCGACAACACGTTCTTGTACTCCGACGAGGCGCCGCCGAAGGCCGACGACACCTTCCTGATCGCCGAAGCCGACACCGTCTGGCACGACGACGACGTCCGCGGCCGGCTCGTCGAGCCCGAGGGCGCGCGGGCGCCGCTGCCCCCCGGGGTCGACAGCTTCCCGGGCAAGGGCGAGATGGTGGTCTCCCCCGCGCTCAAGGACCTGCTCGCCTCGGACGGCGCCGAGCTGCTGCGGGAACGGCTGCCCTACAAGATCACCGGAACCATCGGCGAGAGCGGACTCCTCGGCTCCCACGAACTGGCCTACTACGCGGGCGCCTCGGGGCTGAAACCCACGGACGTCTCCCCCGTGCACCGGCTGACCCGGTACGGCAAACCGGACGCGTCAGACGCGGCGTCCGAGAAGACCGACCCGGTGCTGCTGCTCATGATCCTGGTCGTGTTCGTGGTGCTGCTGACCCCCGTCGCCGTGTTCATCGCCGCCGCCGTCCGCTTCGGCGGCGAGCGCCGCGACCGCCGGCTGGCCGCGCTGCGCCTGGTCGGCTCGGACAGCCATATGACCCGGCGGATCGCGGCGGGAGAAGCGCTCGCCGGAGCCCTGCTCGGCCTGGTCATCGGCACCGGCTTCTTCCTCCTCGGCCGTCAGACGCTGGGCTCCACCGAGGTGCTGGGCGTGAGCGTCTGGCCCAGCTACCTCGACCCCTCCCCCGTGCTCGCCGCGCTGGTCGCGGTGGCGGTCCCAGTCGCCGCCGTACTCGTCACGCTGCTCGCGATGCGCGGCGTGGTGGTGGAACCGCTCGGCGTCGTGCGCGCGGCCGAGCAGCGCCGCCGGCGGCTGTGGTGGCGGCTGCTGCCGCCGCTGGCCGGCCTCGCCATGCTCTACCCGTTGATCGGCAAGGGCCGCGAGAACGGCGACTTCAACCAGTACCTCGTCATCGGCGGCGTGCTGTTGCTGCTCATCGGCATCACCGCGCTGCTCCCCTGGGTGGTGGAGGCGGTCGTCGTCCGCCTCGGCAAGGGCGCGCTGTCCTGGCAGCTCGCGGTACGACGGCTGCAGCTGAGCAGCGGAACCGCCGCGCGCATGGTCAACGGCATCGCCGTCGCCGTGGCCGGAGCCATCGCCCTGCAGATGCTGTTCACGGGAACGCAGAGCCAGTACACCAAGGAAACCGGCAAGGACCCCGGACGAGTCCAGATGCAGGTCGACTTCAGCGACCGCAAACCGCTGTCCGGTGTCGAGCGCGAGTTCAACGGCACCAAAGGGGTACGGGCCGCGGTGGCCCTGGCCATATCGCAGTACGGGGACGCGCGTCGCGACCCCGAGAACAGCAACGGCCTGACCGTGGGCAACTGCACCGCCCTGCGTGAACTCGCCACGCTGCCCTCCTGCAAGGACGGCGACGTGTTCGTCACGCGAACGAGGACCGGTTACACCGACCCCGACAACGCCGAAGAAATCGCCGTGATGAAGCCCGGTCGGCAGCTCTACATCGACCCGTCGTACGGCGACGCCACCGAACGCGGCATCGAGGTGCCCTGGACCGTTCCGGCGAACGTGCGGGTGGTGGACGCGCGCAAGGACTCGCTGGGGGACTCCAACAGTCTGCTGGTCACCCCCGCCGCCCTGCCCGCCAAGGCCGCGCCCGCGTTGTTCTCGGCCGGGGTCTACCTGCGTCTGGACCCCTCGGTGCCGGACTCACGGGAGTACATACGCAACGCCGTCGCCCGGATCGACCCCCTGGCACGCACCTACAGCTGGTCGGCGACCCAGGAGGACGTCAAGTACGCCTCCATCCGCACCGGCCTCTTCGTCGGCTCCGCGTTCGTGCTCGCACTGATCGGCGCGAGTCTGCTGGTCTCCCAGCTGGAGCAGCTGCGCGAGCGCAGGAAGCTGCTCTCCGCGCTGGTCGCGTTCGGCACCCGGCGCCGCACGCTGAGCCTGTCGGTGCTGTGGCAGACGGCCCTCCCGGTCGGACTCGGCCTCGTACTGGCCACGGCGGTGGGTGTCACCCTCGGCTCGGTGCTGCTGAAGATGACCCGCACACCGGTGGTCATGGACTGGGCGAGCGTCCTGACCATGACCGGCGTGGGCGCGGCCGTGGTCGGCGTGGTCACGCTGCTCAGCCTGCCTCCGCTGCTGCGGATGATGCGCCCGGAGGGCCTGCGCACGGAATAGCCCCCCACACATCCCCGAGCCGGGCTCCGCCGACCCGTCCGGCACAAGGGCCCTCCGGGCTCTCCAGGCCCTCGTGACGCCCCGCCGCGAGCAGTGGACGGCGTTCGGGCCGCCGATCCGCACCGGCCACCCAAGTGGCCCCTTGATTGGGGGTACTTGGGTGGTCGGCACCGCTCAGTTCGGCGGGCCGCCCGCTTGCGCAGCCGGCGGTCCCGCCGCCACGGTCGAACGCCGAGGTGCCGGACTCGGAGACACGTCCGTCGCGGCCGTCAGCGCAGGTGCGCCAGCAGCAGCCCGGTGAGGGATTCGGGTGTGCGGAGCGGCAGATAGTGGTCGGCGTTCCGAATCACCTCGCCGCGGGCGCCGGGGATGCCGGTGACGAGCCGTTCGGCGATGACACCGATCTCCGGGTGGTCGCGGTCGCCGTGGACCACCAGCGTCGGTACCGCGATGTCCCCGAGGTGCGCTACGGCATCGGGACCCGCGCTGGAGTGCTGTTCGCTCACCATGCGCCGCTCGGCGTTCTGGAGCACCATCGCCTCGATGAGCTCTCCCCCGGGAGCAGCGTGACCCATCGCCGCCCAGATCGACAGTTCCAGCTCTGCCAGGGCTGCCGCGTCCTGCTCCCGGCGCGCCGTGGCGTAGGCGGACAACTCGGGACCTCGCGGCCAGACGTGACCACTGACCGAGGCGCCGATCAGGGCCAGTGCGATGACCCGCTCCGGATGGGCGAGGACGAAGTCCAGCGAGGTCTCCCCACCCATGCTCAACCCGACCAGGGCGGCCTGACGCAGACCGAAGTGGTCAAGGACGGCGCGCAGATCGTCGACGTCGCTGAACGGCTCCCCCGGTGGCGTGGAGCGGCCCAGCCCCCGGGCGTCGTAGCGGATCACGTCGTGATGACGAGCCAGCTCGGGAACAACGGCGTCCCACAGACGAGAGTCCATGCCGGCGCCGTGCAGCAGCACCACCGGGCTTCCGTGACCGCTGCGCTCTGCCCACAGCCGACCGCCGTCGGGGACAGGTACGCGGACTTCGCGCGGAGCCAGGACAGCCGGCCCGTCAGTGTTCGGTTTCACGCCGTGATCATTTCAGAACGCTCGACGAGCCGGGCACGTTCGAGGGGCGCGCTCGCCGGGCTGCCGACGCCGCGGGTGAGGGCGACGTGGTCGTGTTCCGGGATCCTGCGGGAGAGCCAAGAACCCGGGCCGACCGGTTGCGCGGCGACGCTCCCCGCAAGGTGCGTGCGGCCCCGGCGGTCGCGGCGCTCCCTCACTGTCCGTGTTCACCGAGCGATCCGCTGGTGTGGGCGAAGCGCCCCCCGGTGGTATTCAATGAGGTGTGCGGTGGGGGATCTCGGTGCCCCGTCGCACGGGTCCGAGTAACGACCCCGGCACCGCGCCGGGGATTGCTGAGAGAGCCGCATGGACTCCACGCCCTCCTCCTCGTCCTCATCGCCGTTCGACATGGTCAGCAGCGCCCTGGGGCGCTACATCCCGCGCGCAGGATCGGCAGCGGCCGCCGGTTCCGACAGCGCGCGGGACGACCTCACCACCCGCCGACGCGCACCCGACAACCCGGCAGTCGACCGTCACGATCAGATTCTCGGCGTGGTCAACCTCGACCAGGACCTGAGAATCACGCGCTGCAACCTTGACGCCGCCGTGTTCACGGGACTGGACGCCGTGATCGGGAGTCCTTTCGCCGATCTCCTGCCCCCCGGGGACGTACCGACGGTCACACGGCGGCTGCGGCAGGTCCTGGAGATCGGTGAGGCGCATGTCGCCCGTATCCAGCGTCTGCGGCGCTCCGACGGGTCGGAGCTGGTGGTCTCGATGAGCATCCTGCCCGCCGCGGCGCCTCATGAAGGCCTGACCGTCTCCCTGATCGCCATGGCCAGGAGGCTGCACCTGTACGCCGCCGAGACCGCGATCGGCACCTCGCTGGACATCGGCGAGACCGCGCAGTCGCTGGCGGAGTCCCTGCTGGCCTGGGGGGACGTGGCCGCCGTCGACCTCGATTTCGCCGTGTGGACGGGCGAGGGTGTCAGTGAGCAGGCGCAGGGGCGCATCCGGCTACGGCGGGCAGCCCTGGTGCCGAACCGGGTGTGGCCCGAGGGTTACCTGACTCCGGGGGACGATCTTCCGAGCGACGCCAGTCGCCTGCTGGCGCAGGCGGTACGGCGGGACGATGCCCCGCAGGCCATCGTCATACCGGACCGGGAGTCGGTCGAGCGGCTGCTCGGCAGTCCGCGAGTGATCCGTGCCCTGGTGCCCGGTGACCGGTCCGCGAGCGTGGCGTGCATACCGCTGGTCCTGGACGCCGCGCCGCCCGTCGTGCTGGGCGTGGCGGAGGTCTGGCGGCGGTCGGACTACCCCTTCCGCGACAGCGAGTTGTTCGACCTGCAGGAACTGGTGGCCAGGACCGCCCATCACGTCGACCTGGCCCGTCAACACCAGCGCGAGCACACTCAGGTGCTGGCGTTGCAGCGGCGGCTGCTGCCCCGGACGGGCGGCCACACCATCGAGATCGCCAGCGTCTACCAGCCCGCCACGCCCGACAGCGCGGGCGTCGGCGGCGACTGGGTGAACAGCTTCCCGCTGCCGGACGGCCGTACCGCTCTGGTGGTCGGTGACGTCGTCGGGCACGGCCTGGGAGCCGCGGCGACCATGGGCCAGCTGAGCATGGAGGCCCGCGCCCTGCTGTCCGCGGGGCTGGCGCCCGACGAGGTGCTGGAGCACCTGGACGAGACCGTGACACTGCTGGACGAACCGGAATCCGGGCTGGCGGCCGGCTACAGCGCCCTCGGCTCCACCTGCTGCATCGCCCTCTACGACCCGGTCAGCCAACAGGTGACGCTCTCCAGCGCCGGCCACCTCCCCCCGGTCCTGGTGCTCCCCGACGGCTCCGCGGGCCCGCTCCCGGTCAACCCTCACCCCGGCCTGGGCGCCGAGTTCGCCCTGCGGGAGCCCTTCGACGTGTACACGTTCGACGCGCCCCCCGGCTCGCTGCTCGCCCTCTACACCGACGGCCTGGTGGAGGATCCGGCCCTGTCGATCGACGAGGGCATCAGCAGGCTGGCGGACACCTTGGCCACGGTGCACCCCTGGGACACCTTGCAGCAGGCCGCACGGCACATCGTCTCCGCGCACGCGCACGTGCACCAGCGCGACGACGTGACCCTTCTGCTCGTGCGCATGATCGGCTACCGCAAGGGCGACACCGCGACCTGGCGGCTGCCCGCCCGCGACGACGCGCCCGCCCGCGCCCGCGCGCAGGTCTCCGCGCTGCTGCGGCAATGGCACGCCAGGGCTGACACCCAGGACGACGTCCCGCTGCTGGTCAGCGAGCTGGTCACGAACGCGGTGCGCTTCGCCGCCGGTCCCATCACCGTACGACTGATCCGGGCCGGTCACGGGCTGCTGTGCGAGGTGGGCGACACCGGCAACGGCAGGCCGCGTCTGCGCCGGGGCGGCCTCCTCGACGACGGCGGGCGTGGCCTGCACGTCGTGCACAGGCTCACCACCCGGTGGGGGGTGCGGTGGACGGACACCGGCAAGGTGGTCTGGGCGGAAGTCTCCCGATGACGTAGGGGTGGCGCGGGCTCGCGCTACAGCCACTCCCCTTCCAGGGCGGTGGCGGTGAGGCCCGGTGCCGCCGCGTACAGGACGGCGCGATTGCCCGACTTCTGCCCCGCGTCGTGCGCCCGCCTCAGGATGTCGAACACAGCCGCGCCTCCGCGGTTGCCGCTGGTGTAGCTGTCCCGGCTGTGGTCCAACAGACCCGAGGGCCAGGCGTCGGGCATCGTCTGCTCCATGTACTCCAGCACCCGGGTCCCGCCGGGGTGCGCGAGCAGCACATCGGGGTGCCAGGCGTCGGGTTCGTCCTGGTAGCGGACGCGCAGCCACTCCCACATCGCGGTGACCGTCTCCTGGACGGCGCGCGGCCCGCGCCGGTCCATCACGAAGTGGGCGCCGTCCGCCCGCGTCTCCAGGCGGTGCAGGTCCTGGGTGCCGGGCAGGGTGTGGTGCCAGGCGGCGTCCAGCCGCAGCACCGACTCGCGCCTCTTGCGGCCCGTGACCACGGCGGCGACCGCGGTGTCCGCGAACAGCAACCGGACGATCAGGGACTCGAGGGTGTCGTCGGCGGGCTGGTAGGTCGTGCTCAGCGCCTCCGCGATCACGACCAGGACCACCCGGTCGGGATCCGCGGCCACCAGATCCGCCGCCAGGGCCAGGGAGCGGGTCCCCGCGATACAGGCCCACTGCGTCGCCGGCAGCAGCATCACGTCGTTGCGGAGCGAAAGCCTGTTGGCCAGGGAGATGTCCAGACCCGGCAGCGCCGGGGTGGTGGAGTGACTGGTGATCAGGCAGTCGACGTCCGCGGCGTCCAGGCCGGCGATCTGCAGGGCTCCGCGCGCCGCACGCTCCCCGTAGGACTGCACGGCGTCCCAGGCCGGCGCGGTGCGCTCCTGGACGGTCTGTGGCGCGGGTATCGCCTCGAGAGCGGCGATCGCGCGCTCCACGTCCTGTTGGGTGAACCCGCCGCGCGCCAGCGCCTCTTGGGCGGGCCCGATGCCGACGGCCCCGAGGGCGCTGCCGCTGCCGGGCGCGACGGCGGTCTCCAGCGGCAGCATCCAGCCACGGGTCTTGATGCCCGTGCCGGCCGCGATGCCGTCGATCCGGGGCGCCCACGCCGCGTGCGGATGGCGGTCGCGCACCTCCGCCACGATCTGGCTGGTCTCCACGACGTGCTCACCGTGTATCACGGCAGGCGGACAGAGGTAAGCGGCCATGATGGGCACCTTTCCGGGGGAACAACGAGAAACGTCACGAGGGCCGAGGCATGGGCCCTTTGGAACGTGGCGCCCATGCCGACGGCTCCGCTCCGGGAGTCGCCAGCCGTGTCGAGCATGGACGCCAAATGGACATTTCCGCTGTGACTCAGACAACTTGGGCGACTGTTGGGGGCGTGATACGGCACACATCACCGCAACAAGGATCTTCGGGACGATTCCGCGAGAGGGTTGCCTGACCTACCGTCAGCCCCGTCGCCCACACGCGCCGCGCGTACACCAACCACAAGCTCGTGGCGGTGCCCGCAGTGACGGTCGCCACGGGGACGCCCTGCTTCGACGGGCAGGACCGGGCAGCCGGACGTCGCACCAGTCCCGTCGAGGAGCCGACGACCACGCGGCGGTTACCTGGCGGACGGTGGAGCGCCTGATGGCCGACGGTCGCAACGGGCGGACGATCGTGACGATGCGCGAATGCGTCGATGACCGGACGCCGCGGCTGCGGGAGTGCGTGTCGGGCGACGGCGTATGCGAAGTCCGCCCGATTCAAGGGCAGTTGTGTGCACAGGCGTCTCGGGCAGCCAGGTCACGGCCGAAGGCCGAGGCCCTGACACACCGCAGACCTCACCCCTGTAGTGACGGGCGGGACTTGCCCAACAGCGACTGCTTGAGCGTCACCGCGTCGCCGGCCGACACGATCCGGGCAGTCGTCGTCGTACCGGGGAAGTACCAGCGCCCGCCGGGTTCAGGGGTTGCCGCGGCTGATCGCCTCGGCCACTTCCCTCAGATCGTTGTTCAGTTGGTGGTCGCGCCCAGACAGCCGGTGCAACTGCGCATGCGGAATCACGCGGCCGTAGAGGTCCGCATGCGACGGTGGGGCGGTTTCGTCCTCGAGCCCGTGGAACACATGCACCCGCGCGTCGCGCGGCAGCCGCGCGCCGAGGTCGCCGGGCAGCTCGAACTCGTCGCCCGGCCAGCCGCCTTGGCCGACGAACGGCGCGGCGATCAGCACGATGGCCGCGATCCTGCGCTCCGGCGGATGCTCGGCAAGCGCATGAACGAGGATCGCGCCGCCCACCGAATGGCCGACGACGATCGCGCCGTCCGCCAGATCCGCCGTCTCACGCCGGATCGCCGGGCTCCACCGGGCATCACTCGGGTCGTCCTCGTCGGGCATCCGCGGGTAGCGGACGTCATACCCGTCCCCGAGCTCCCGCCTCAGGCTGTCGACCAGCTTGTCGTCCCATTCGTCGTGCGTTCCCGCGCCGCCGCCCTGGATGAACAAGACCTGCTGAGTCCCTGTCATGCCGATCGTCCTCCGCACCCTCGTAGCGACCCGGTGACGCGACGGCGGCGTCAGCTTCGACGCTCCGAGCTTCCTGCCGCGGGCGGGAAGTGGCAAACCCGCCGGCGGCAGGAACAAGGGTCGAGAAGCCTGACTTGTACCCCGCTCCGCTCGAGTGGCGAAGCCCGGGCACCAGAGCCTCAGCCATGATTACCCACTGTAAGGAATCGGTTACATGAGGGCCCATGGGCCCCGGTTGGGGCGCCTGCCTCTCCTCACCGACGCGCAGCGTGACCTGCGCACAAACGGGCACCCGGGGTGCGGGCCACGATCACGCCGGCGCGGAGGGCGGGTGAGGACCACTCCCGGCACAGCCCACGGCACCGACGTACAGGCAGGAGGTTGCGTAATGTCCGATCAGAACGACCCGGCGGCGGAACACGAAACCGAGGACGGACACGAGAGCCAGCTCCTGCACGGCCTGCAGGTGGACGAGCAGCGGCCGGAGAGGCCGGTGCTCCTCAACGCCGATGGCAGCCCACTGGAGACGTGGCGGGAGAACTACCCCTACGACACCAAGATCAGCAGGTTCTCGTACGAGCGCACCAAGCGGCTGCTGCAGATCGAGCTGCTGAAGATGCAGCGCTGGGTGAAGGACACCGGCCAGCGCGTCGTCGTGATCTGCGAGGGCCGCGACGCGGCCGGCAAGGGCGGCACCATCCAGCGCTTCACCGAGCGTCTCAATCCGCGTGGCGCCCGTGTGGTGGCGCTCGAGAAGCCGACGGAGCGGGAAGCGGCCCAGTGGTACTTCCAGCGCTATGTCCAGCATCTGCCCACGAAGGGAGAGATCGTCTTCTTCGACCGCTCCTGGTACAACCGGGCGGGCGTCGAGCGCGTCATGGGGTTCTGCGACGAGGACCAGTACCGGCAGTTCCTGGAACAGGCGCCGCTGTTCGAACGGCTCCTGACCGACGACGGCATCCTGCTGGTCAAGTTCTGGTTCTCCGTCTCCCAGACGGAGCAGCGGACGCGCTTCGCCATCCGTCAGGTCGACCCGGTACGCCGCTGGAAACTGTCGCCCACGGACGTCGCCTCCCTCGACCTCTGGAACGAGTACACCACCGCGAAGGTCGACATGTTCCGCGCCACGGACACCGAGCACGCCCCGTGGACGGTGGTGAAGAGCAACGACAAACGACGCGGCCGTCTCGAGGCCATGCGCAGCCTGCTCGACCGCTGCGACTACCCCGAGAAGGACCACTCGGTCATCGGCAAGCCCGACCCGTTGATCGTCGGCGCCGCGGACACCCTCCTCGAAGCCGGTGAGGAACCCAGCACGCTCTCCCCCACCCCCCTGGCCGGCCACGGTGACGGCCCGGGCATCCATCCGACCCGCCGGTGACCACCCGTCCCGGTGCCGAGCGGCGCGTCCCGGATCCGCAACCCCGTCGGTCCGCCGTCGTGCCGTGCCGGGGCCGGCTCGCGCTGTGTGCCATGGTGCGCCGACCCCGACCAAACGGCTGACCGGATGTCCTGGATGAACTCGATGAACCGGATGAACCCGATGAACCGGATGATCAGCGCAGTCACGCGGTGCCCGCGACTGCGCTTCGACGGTTGGATCGCGGGTGTGGGCACCTCTTCCGGCACGCGCGTGGTGCTGGGGCACTGGCCGAGGTCGCCGTTCGGACCGATCAGCGACGTGATGATCGAGCGGGCCGACGGGGAACGGCTGCTGCTGGCCCCCTCGCAGGAGACAGCGGACTTCATCGGCAGCACCTACACCTTCGACACCGTGCGTGTCGTGCCGGTCGACGTGAGCGTCGTGGACGACACCTGGACCGTGACCGCGGACTCCCTCCGCCTGCGCTTCACCACCGGACGTCGGGGGATCCTGGGCTTCTTGCTGCGCGCCGTTCCCGGCGCCCTCGCCGTCCGTCCGGCCTGGTGCGCGCTCACGGACCGGCCCGCCCGCATGATGCTGGCCGGTGTGCGAACCCGTGGCAGTGCCGGTGGCGGCCGCAGGGAGTGGTACGGCGCGCGGGACCTGCTGCCGATCCGCTCCGTGACAGGGGTGTTCGAGGGCCAGAACCTGGGTGCGTGGGCGCGTGTCGAACCGCCCGTACGGTTCGGGTTCGGTTCCGTGCCCCGCCAACCCGCCCTCGCACGGGTCACGACGACGGTGGCATCGCCTCCGGGGAAGTAGGACGCCGGCCGCCTTCGCTGTCCAGACGCTCCGCCGACTCGAGCAGATACTTCGGCAGCTTCGAACTGGCCGCCAGTACCTCGACACCGATCAGGCGGCCCTGCTCGTCGAAGTCGAGGTTGATCATGCCGTCGACCGCCATCGGGTCGCAGGGATACATGTGCGCTGCCCTCACCCGGGCTTGGGGTTCTGTGAAGTACACGTACGCGGCATTCGCCGTCTTGTCGTAGGTGACTCTGACGTCCGCCATGCTCGGCAACTCCCTTGATGCGGTTGAGGACGGCCCTTGACAGCCCTGACGATGTCGGCGACGCGGTGGGCATCGCAACGGAGTTTGCGGGGGGGGGGTGCCTGGACTCGCGCTCCCGAACTTCCGACTTCGCCGCGGGAGCCGGGGACGCCGTCAGCGCGGCGGCAGCGTGACGAGTCCCGTCTCATAGGCGGTGATGACGAGTTGGACCCGGTCCCGGGCGCCCAGTTTGGTGAGCAGCCGTGACACGTGCGACTTGGCGGTGGCCACCGTGATGAAGAGTTCCTCGGCGATCTCGGCGTTCGACCGGCCGCGTCCCACCAGGGTCAGCACTTCCCGTTCCCGCTCGGTGATGCCCTCGACCGGCCGTGGGGCAGGCTCGGGAACGGCTTCGGGGCGCCCTGCGAAATCGGCGATGAGACGGCGGGTCACGCCCGGCGCGATCAGTGCGTCACCGGCGGCGACGACGCGGACCGCCGCGAGGATGTCGTCCAGCGCCATGTCCTTGACCACGAAGCCGCTCGCGCCGGCCCGGAGCGCGCCGTAGACGTAGTCCTCCTCGTCGAAGGTGGTCAGGACGAGGACGCGTGTGGTCGCCGGACCGGCCGTGATCAGGCGGGTGGCCTCGATCCCGTCCATGCCGGGCATCCTGATGTCCATGACCACGACGTCGGGGCAGGCATCCCTGACGAGTCGGACGGCCTCAGCGCCGTCGGCGGCTTCACCGACGACCTCCAGATCGGGGTGATCGGCCATGATGACGCGTAAACCGGAGCGAACCAGCGGCTGGTCGTCGGCGAGCACCACCCGGACGGTCATCGGGTCTCCACCCCGCCTCCGACGGGCACGGGCAGCGGGGAAGCGCCCACCACCGGCGCCGCCACCGTCAGCGGCGTCCCTTTCCACCGCCACCCGCGCGGACTGCGGCACGTCGGCGCCCTCCTCGACGCGGGACAGGTCCACGGCGGACGCACCGCCGCCGCCCACCTGTCTGCTCTGGCCCGCAGTAACGGCATCCCGCGCCGCCGGGTGGACGAGGTGCTTCAGGAGGTCGGGCTGGCCGAGGCGGCGAACCGCCGCATCGGTGGATTCTCCCTCGGCATGAAGCAGCGCCTCGGCATCGCCGCCGCCCTGCTCGGCGACCCGCCCGTGCTCATGTTCGACGAGCCGGTCAACGGCATGGACCCGGAGGGCGTGCTCTGGGTACGCCGGCTCTTCCGGCGCCTGGCGGCCGAGGGGCGCACGGTCTTCCTCTCCAGCCACCTGATGTCGGAGATGGAGAACACCGCCGACCAACTGGTCGTCATCGGCCGGGGCCGTCTCATCGCCGCCGAGCCGCTACGGGACTTCGCGGCCCGTAGCGCCCGCAGCAGCGTTGTGGTGGGGACACCGCAGGCCGCCGAGCTGGCAGCGATGCTGACGGCGGCAGGCGCCTCGGTCGAGCCGGAGGGCTCGGCAGGGGTCGAGAAGCTCGCCGTGATCGGGATCGCGGCGCACCGGATCGGCGCGCTCGCCTTCGAGAACGGCATCCGGCTGGACGAGCTGACCACCCGTACCGCCTCACTGGAGGAGGCCTTCATGGAACTCACCGCCGACAGCGTCGAATACCCGGCAGGACAGCCCCGATGACGACCATGCTCACCTCCGTCCCCCGCACTCCCCCCGTCGCCGGGCCGCCGGCCCGCTTCCGCGACCTGCTCGCCTCCGAGTGGATCAAGACGCGGTCCCTGCGCTCCACCCCGTGGACGATCGGACTCACCGTCCTGTTCGTCGTCGGTTCCGCCGCCGTGGCCACGGCGGCGGACAAGGCCGCGGGCTCGGGCCGCGCCGAATTCCTGCCCTTCGACGCCTACCCGGCGGCGGGCTACTGGACGCTGATGCTCGTCGCCGGCAGCATGGGCGCGCTCACCGTGGTGAGCGAATACAGCAGCGGGCTGATCCGCACCACCACCGTGGCGGTCCCGGCCCGCGGCCCGGTCGTGCTGGCCAAGGCGACCGTCGCCGCCGCGCTGTGGACCGCGGTCGGCACGACCGCCTCCACCGGTTCCTTCCTGGTTTCCCAGGCCATCCTGGACGGGCAGCATGCCGGCGTCCCGATCACCCACCCCGGCGTGTTCCGGGCGCTGGCGGCATCCGCGTTGCTTGCTCCGGTCTGCGCCCTGGTCGGCCTGGGCTTCGGCGTTCTGCTCCGGCATCCCGCCGGGACCATGGTCACCAGCGTCTTCACCCTGCTGATGCTCCCCACCATGTTCTCGGAGAGCAACCGCTGGTCCGCGGACATCAAGCACGTGCTGGTGGCGGCCTCCTGGAATCGTCTGGTCCAGAACTGGGGGCCGGAATCCGGATCCCTGGGGTACACCGCCACGGTCACCGGCTCCTGGATCGCGTACACGCTCTGGCCGCTGATCACGGTCGCGCTCGCCGTGCTCGCCGTGCGGCGCCGCGACGTGTGAGGGTGCCACGGGCGGGCCCGCGCTCCGAGCCGGAAGGTCACCCTCCGGGGGCAGGGCAATCGGCGTTCGCCACCTGCGCCCGCACGACTCAGCAGCGGTCGGCGCGGTGGCCGTCCCCCCGGCAACGTACGGTCCCACACCGGGAATTGAGCAACAGCCTCCCCCTGCTATGGTGCGCCGATGTCATCGATCAAGCAGTTCCAGGTCACCTTCGACTGCGCAGAACCCGAGCGCGTCGCCCGCTTTTGGTGCGAGGTGTTGGGGTACGTCGTACCGCCGCCGCCCGAGGGCTTTGACACATGGGACGATTTCGATCGCTCCTTGCCTGCCGAACGGCAGGGAGCGTCGTTCGCCTGCGGTGATCCTTCGGGCGTGGGGCCGCGCCTGTACTTCCAGCGCGTCCCGGAAGGCAAGGTCGTCAAGAACCGGGTGCATCTCGACGTACGAGTCGGCACCGGGCTCGTGGGTGACGAGCGCCTCGCCGCGCTCGAAGCCGAGTGCGCACGACTGGTCGCGCTCGGCGCGACGTGCGTGCAAGTGCTGCTTGCCGACGAACACAACGAGTCCTGCATCGCGATGCAGGACATCGAGGGCAACGAGTTCTGTCTCGACTGAGCATTCTCCGAGACGCCAGGGTTGAGCCGTCTTCCCTGGCCTCTCGTGCTGATCGTTCCGGATGGAAAGGGAGCCGGTCGACGAAGGCTACGGGCGGGCGGGCCGACGTTCCGCGAGCCGCCGGCGCCTCTCACCGTCGCGCGCGTGGCGCGGACAGGCCGCCACGGGCACACACGCGGCTGAGCGACTACGCCGCGTCCGTCTCCGTGCGCCGCGTCTCGCGCCGCTCCTGCGGGCCGAGCCGCCGGACCCGCAGGAAGCGCAGCAGGCGCGTGATGCCGTAGCCGAGCAGCCAGGGCAGCAGCGTGATGCCCCCGACGTACACGGCCAGGTAGCCGAGGAAGTCGTACAGATGGGGAGGCAGCTCCTCGGCGCCGTCGACCCGCACCGGCCGGTCCCACCGGCTCAGCGGGAAGATCATGACGATGGCCGAGGTCCCCACCGGTATCGACGGGACGAGCACCGACCACAACCGGGGCCACAGACCGGGCGCACGGGCGCACCACACCCCCAGACAGGCCATGGCGATCGGCCCGAACAGCACCCACAGCAACACCGGGTACAGCAGCAGCATCCACCATTCGTCCGAATACCCGAACATCATCGGCGTCGCCCCCCGGCACCTTTCGCCCCTCAGGGCCTGCTCCCCGTCACGTCAGCGTGAACCTACCGCCGACCTGTCCCCCGCAGCACCCTCATATCCTGGGCCTCCGCCCACCGAAGGGGCCCTCGCCCCGACGAGCGCCCGGCGCCCTTGTCGAGCAGAGGTCCGCACCTCCCGGCACAGCGGCAGGTCCGCGCCTCCGGTACGGGCTCGGCCGCCACGAACTGGCCAACTCCCGCCCGTTTGACCGATATTCGCAAGCTGTCAGAGTGGATTGTCGGCCAATGCCTCCCGTCCCGCGTCGCGGCCCGGGAGACCGAGAAGGTGGCGTTCCACCCCCGAACCGGTGGCCCGTGGCGCTTCGTCGCCGTCTTCCGTGGCCCTCCGCGTTCAGTCGCGCAATCGTTGCTCGGACCGTGGCCCGCGCCGGTGCCGCCGTACCAGGCGGAGTGCACGGCGACGCGTGCCGTGCCATGGCGTGGCGGGAACATTGATCGACCGCTGCGACCGGACGGGCGAGCCGGGCCGGGGTCGATATGCGGATGTGAAGCGAAACGCTGCGCGGCGGTGTGGAACGGTCCCGTCCACCGCGCCCGGCCCGCGTACACGGGTCCACGTCTCTGGCCAGTCATTCCTCGGCCATGTCCCGTTATCAGACGGTGATTCCACACTGTTCGGCACTTGTCGCCGGAGAGACGCGATGGCTAGGCTCCCGCTCACTTTCACGTTCTACGCACATTCTCGCCACATGGCACGTCGTACACGGCGCATCGCACACGGCACATGGAGGCCCGCCCCTGCGGCAGGGGCTCCCAGGCGTACGGGGGGGTGGGGAACGTCGACGGGTCACCGGTGCGCCGGCCTTCTGGCCGGCCCGTCCCACCGTTTGACGAGCACTCCGCCGCCGAGCGGCCGCGCCGCGTGAGACGGCCGGACCGGCGGACCGGTGGGCCCGCGCGGGCGGACCGAGACCTCAGGATCCTGTGGTGGGTCAACGCGGTCGACGGGCTCGGCAGCCAGGCCTCCGGGCTGGTCCTGCCGTTGCTGCTCCTGGAACTCGGCCACAGCCCCAACACGGCGGGCTCGCTGGCCAGTGCGGCCGCGTTGAGCGGGGTCGTCCTCGGGCCACTCGTCGCGGTACCGGCGGACCAGGGACGCCGCAGGCGCCTGATGACGGGGTCGGCGGCGCTCGCGGCCCTGGCCACGGGAGTACTGGCTCTGGCCTGTCTGGGCCGGCCCGCGTTATGGATCGTGGTGCCGCTGGCCCTGACGGAGCGGCTGTGCGCGGTGGCCTACGAGGCCGCGTCGCGCGGAGTCCTCGTCCACCTGGCCCCCGCCGACGAACTGCCCCGGGCGGCCGCCGGGATGCAGGTGGGCGACCAGATCTCGCTCATCGTGGGTCCGGTGCTCGGCGGCGCCCTCTTCCAACTCGCCCGGCCCCTGCCCTTCCTGGCCGACGCACTCTCCTACACGGCGGCCGCACTCGGTGTGCGGTCCATCCGTACCCCCCTCGACACGCCCGCCCAGACGCAGGGCGCTCCGGCCGCCGACCGCGGTGCCCGTCGGCGCGGGAGGTGGACCGAACGGCTCGCTGCCGCGAGAGCCGGCGTGGTCACCGTGGCCGGGTCCCCGGTCCTGCGACTCGTCCTGGTCTGGACGTCTGCGGCCGGGGGCACACTGACGCTGCTGTTCTACACCGCGCTGTTCCGGCTCGGCGCCGACGAGCACAGCGCGGCGGCCGGTCTGGTGCTCGCCGCGTCCGGAGCCGCCGGACTGCTGGGCTCGCTGATCGCGGCCCCCGCGGTACGGCGGCTCGGCGCGGCGCGGCTGCTGACCCTGGCCGCCTGGCTGCTGCCCGTGCCGTGCTGCTCGCTCGTGTGGGCGGACGGCGCGGTCGGCTGGGGAGCGGCGTTCGCCGGTCTGTCCATGCTGGTGCCGCTGATCACCGTGGTGCTGGCCAGTGTCGCCGTCGCGTGCACACCGGCGGCCCTGCAGTCGCGGACCGCGGGCGTGCTCGGTTCGATGTCCGCGCTGGCCGCGGCCGGCGCGCCGGCGCTCGCCGCGGTCCTGGTGACCGCCTGGACCCCTGACGCGCCCGTGCTGCTGTGCACCCTGCTGTTCGGCGCGCTGGCCGTGTACATGCAGGTGAAGGCGCCTGGTGTGCTGCGCCCGGGCGCCCCGACCGCCACCGGGACGGGAGACGGTCATGGGTGACGCCTTCGCCGTCTTCCTCGGCGCCCTGCCGGACGTGTGCCCGCGCGACCCGCGGCGCATGGTGCTGACGGCCGACGCCGACGGCCGCTGCGAGGTGTTCACCTGGGACGCGGTCACCCGCACCGCCCGGCAGGTCACGAACCGTCCCGACGGCACGGTGCACCACGCCGTCGACGCCGACGCGTACGTGTGGTGGTTCGACGAGGACGCCGAGGGCCGAGGGCACTGGTGGTTCCAGCCGTTCGACGGAGGCTGCCGGCTGCCCGGACTGCCGGGGGCGCCGGCCGGCCTGCCGCGCGGCCTGGCGGTGACGCCCGACGGGACGGTCGCCGCGGCGCTCACGCCCCGCACCGGCGGCACGACCCTGCTGGTGGGGCGGCGCGGGCGGGCCCCGCGCGAGGTGCTGCGCATGGCCGGGCAGGGCCGGTTGGGCGGGATCACACCGGAAGGCGATCTGGTGGCGCTCGCGACGGTGTCCGACGGCGACACGGCCGTCACCGTCGTCACCCCCTCCGGGCGAGTCGTCGCCACCCTGCCCGCTCCCGGCGGCCCCGACGGCTCCAGTGGTCCCGGGGGCAGATTCTGGTGCCGTGGCTTCTCGCCGCGCCCCGGCCGTTCCGAACTGCTGCTGGTGCACGAGTTCGAGGACGGCTACCAGTTGGCGACATGGACGGCGCGCCGTGGTCCGGTCGTCCACTCCTGGTGCCGTTTCGACACGGAGATCACCGCACGCTGGTACCCCGACACCGACGAGGTGCTGGTGCGCCAGGAGCGCCACGGCCGGTCGCTGCTGCACCGGGTGTCCCTGCGCGACCGCACCCGCCGCGTCGTTCCTACTCCCGCCGGCAGCCTGCTCGACGCGGCCCCGCGGCCGGGCGGGGGGCTGCACTACCTGTGGACCGACACCGCCCACCCGCCCGTCCTGCGCGCCACCGACGACGTCGACCTGCCGGCGCCCGGCCCTCTTCCCCGCGTCCCCGGACGTCACACCGAGCTGTGGACCCCGACACCCCACGGCACGATCCACACCCTGCTCAGCCTGCCGCGCTCGGACGGCAGCCGGCCCGGCGGCCCGGGTCCCGGCAGCGCGGCAGTCGTGCCGCCGACGGTGTTCCTGGTGCACGGCGGTCCGGCCGACCACGACCGGGACGCCTACGACGCCACGGTGCACTCACTGGTGGCCTCGGGATATGCCGTGGCCCGGGTCAACTACCGCGGATCGACCGGCTACGGTCCCCGCTGGCGGCGAGCGCCCGGCACCGGTGTCGGCCACCCCCAGGTGGACGACCTGGTCGCCGTACGAGCCGATCTCGTGCGTCGCGGACTCGCCGACGAAGAAGCCACCGCCCTGTGGGGGGTGTCCTGGGGGGCGTATCTGGTGCTGCTCGCCCTCGGCACCCGCCCGCAGGTGTGGCACGCCGGTGTCGCGGTGAAACCCGTCGCCGACTGGGTGAGCGCCCACCGGATGACCACGCCGGCGCTGCGTGCCCTCGACGTCCGCTGGTTCGGCGGTACTCCGGAGCAGGTGCCGGAACGTTACGCCCACAGCTCTCCCCTCACCTTCGCGGCCCAGGTGAGGGCGCCACTGCTCGTGGTCGGCGCCGACAAGGACGTCAAGTGCCCACCCGAGCAGATCCGCAGCTACCTCGCCGCACTGACCGCCGCGGGCGTGGCCCACGAGCAGATGTGGCTCGACACCGGACACGACGGCTACGACGGCGCGGCGCACGTCGCCGTCCTGCGCCGCTCCCTGGCCTTCCTGCGCACGCACCTGCCCGCACCGGCGCCGGCCGCCCCCTCACGTCCCCCGGCACAGCCGGGAGGACCCCGGTCCCGCTGACGACACAGCGGGACCGGGTCGTGCACAGCACCACCCGCCCGAAGCACACGCCATGAACCCGAGAAGGAGGACGACCATGCAGAAGGACATCATCCACAACGATCCGCTCGCCGGCGACGAGGAGAACCGGAAGCCGGGCATCGGCATCACCATCACCATCCCGTTCCGCAACGCCGCCGAGAGCGACGACGAGGAGTGACCCACGGCCCGGCCGGCCCGGCGCGACAAGGGCCGGGCCGGCCGGGCTCCCCTCCCGCGCCTCCTCCCGCCAGCCGCTCGTGCGCCAAGGAGCCCACCGTGCGCGTTCTTCTCGTCAACATGCCCTGGTCCCCGATAGACCTGCCCTCACTGGCGCTCGGCATCCTCAAACGAAGCGTCGACGAACACGTCCAGGACGTCACGTGCGAAGTGCTGCACGCCAACGTGGAGTTCACCGACTGGATCACCAGCCGCACCGAGTTCACGGCCGAGGACTACGACTACTACGCCCTGTCCTCCTACTTCCTCGGCTGCGGTGACTGGGTGTTCTCCTCGGCGCTCTACGACGACCCGGAGTGGAGGGAGTCGGAGTTCGTCGACGTGATGACGCCGAAGCTGCGCCGGTCCCGGATGCGCATGACCCGGGAACTGCACCGCCTCGTGCCCGAGTTCGTCACCGAGGTGGCCCACCGCGTCGTCGCCCTGGAGCCCGACGTGGTCGGGTTCACCTCCACCTTCCAGCAGAACACCGCCGCGCTGGCGGCGGCCCGGCAGATCAAGCGCCTCGCCCCGCACATCGTGACCGTCATGGGCGGGGCCAACTGCGACGCCGAGCAGGGCGCCGCCGTCCACCGGAACTTCCCCTTCGTGGACTACGTGGTCCGCGGCGAGGGCGAGGACGCCTTCCCCCGGTTGCTGACCGCACTTCGTGACGGCACCCCGGACGCCGCGGCTGCGATCCCCGGGCTGTGCCACCGCACGCCGGAGTCGGCGCACACCGCCAACCCCATGCCCACCGGGCCGTTGCCGCCCGCGGCGATCCTTCCGCCCGACTACAGCGGCTACTTCGAGCGTCTCGCCACGTCCGTGGCACGCAACTGGGTGGAACCGAAACTGGTCGTCGAGGGCGCACGCGGCTGCTGGTGGGGAGAGAAGCACCACTGCACCTTCTGCGGGCTCAACGGGTCCTTCATGGAGTTCCGCAGCAAGAGCCCCGACACCTTCTACCAGGAGATCATGGACCTGGCGGAGCGCCACCAGGTGCTCGACATGTACGTGGTCGACAACATCCTGGACATGCGTTACCTGTCCACCGTCCTGCCCCGCATCATCGACAGCGGCTACGACCTGCGCATGCACATCGAGATCAAGGCCAACATGCGCCGCCCTCAGCTGCAGGTCCTGGCGGACGCCGGGCTCATCTACGTCCAGCCGGGCATCGAAAGCCTCAACAGCCGCGTCCTCGACCTCATGGACAAGGGAGTCAGCGGCTGCCAGAACGTCCGCATGCTCCGCGACGCGGCGGAGACCGGACTGTCGGTGTCATGGAACTACCTGCACGGCTTTCCGGGAGAGACCGCGGACGACTACGAACCCGTCATCCGCCAACTCCCCGCCCTGGAACACCTCAACCCACCGGTCGACCTGTCCGCCCGCATCGCCATCGAGCGCTTCAGCCCGTACTTCAAGCGCCCCGAACTGGGCTTCACCGGCCTGCGGCCCGAGGAGCACTACCTGTTCACCTACGACCTGCCCGAGGCGGAACTGCACGACCTGGCCTACGTCTTCCAGGCACCGGAGCGCGGCATCACCGAGCCCACGGTGACCCTCCTCAACGACGGCATCGCCGCATGGAAGAAGCACCACGCCGACGCCCGCCTCACCCACACCGACCTGGGTGAGCGGATCGTGCTCGTCAGCAGGCGGCCGTCGTTCGCCTGGCGGACCATGCAGCTCACGAGTCCGCTGGAAACCAAGCTGTTCCGCCTCCTGGACCAACCGCACACCGTCGTCGCGCTGCACCGCAAGCTGACGTCGACCGGTGACGCGGGCGAGGGCGCGCGGTGCACCCCGCAGGCTCTCGAGGCCCTGCTCGAGGAGTGGGTCGCGCAGGGCATCGTGTTCACCGACGCGGGCCAGTACGTGCACATCGCCCCCGCCGCCGTGAACCAGGACCTGCTGCGCCTGGACTACATGCGTCACGTCCACGCCCACACCCACGCCGAGACCGCGACCGCGGACGCCGCCATGCCCGTGCCCGCCTCGTCGTGAGCGCCTGGCCGCTCACCCTCCAGCAGCCCTCCCCCCGACTCGGACGAAGGACCGCACATGACAGCAACCGCACCGGACATCTCCGTACGTGCCTGGCGCGACCTCGACCCACAGGCCCGTGACCTGCCGGGCATGTCCCTGGGGTCCCTCCCGGTGACTCCGCAGACCCAGCAGGTGGACCGGCTGTGGAACCTGGGCGTGCGCCACGCCGAGCTGGACACTGCCGTCGACCTGTCCGCCGACGATCCCGAGGCCCACCGCAGGGTCGTCGACCGGCTCTGCCTGGTCCGCGATCTCACCGCACGCGCCGTCTCCGTCGACTGGGATCTGCGGCTGTCACCGCAGGAGTCCACCCACCAGTGGAAGGTGCTGTCCCACCTGCAGCCGCCCCGCACCATCACCGGCCTCGACAACGCCGAGGAGGCTCTGCACGCCTGGCGCACCCGGCACTACCTGTGCAAACTCGTCTGGCGCCAGGGGCCGGGCTTCATCCAGATCCGCGACCGCCGCTGGGGGGACCTGCGCCGCTTCACCGCCGACGAACCCCGGTACCGGGAGGCCGTCGCCCAACTCCGCCCGGGCGTGCACCACGCCGGCATACCCGCCGACATACTCGAGGAATTCACCGCCGAGCACCTCGTCCTGCGCGTCGGCGAGCTGGCGTGGTGGCTGCCCTACCGCGTCTCCCGCTGGCTCCAGGAGGCCATGGCCGTATGAGCCTCGCGATCCCCACTCCGGCCCGTGCGTTCAAGCCTTGGGACATCACCGCCGTCGCGGGCGGCCGGCTCCGGAACACGAGGTGACCGACACCGACCGCCTCTCACACCGTTCGTGAGGCGGACGGCTCCGGGCAGGGTCAGTATCCGATGGCCTCGCGGAGCAGCAGCACAGTGCTGCTCCCCGGGCGGGGTTCCGCGTTGAGGACGAGCAGGCGGTTGACGGCGCTGGGTCTGCCGTACACCGCCTGGGCGCGGACGTTCTCCAGCGGGAGGGCGTGCTCCTCGACCCGGCGCAGCGCCGTGCTCAGGTCGGGCACCACCTTCTGCGCGCCGACGACCCAGACCGCGTGGGCGGCGCCGCCCGCGTTGGCAGGCAGTTGGCTGCCGCTGCCCGAGGCGAGTACGAGCGAGCCGGTCTCGGTGACCGCGGCGACGCTGTTGACGACGAAGTCGGGGCCGGCGAGCAGCCTTCGGATCTCGTCGGCGCCCGTGGCGCGGTCCATGGCCACGACGCGTGGCCTGACGGCGTCGTACCGGCCGCCGGCGTTGATGTCCTCCTCGATGCCGGAGAGCCGGAGGGTCTCGCTGGCTCCGGTGAGCACGCCGGCGCCCTCGGGGATCAGGTCCTTGACGCGGGCCCGCGCGGCCGCGGCGTCGTCGAGGATCTCGGCGGCGAAGCCGTTGGCGCGCAGCGCGGCGGCCACCCGCTCCAGTCGTTCGGCCGATGCCGGATCGGCGAAGGACGCGGCCGGAGCCGGGGGGATCGTGGCGTGTGCCGTGTCGGCCGCGGAGCCCCGCGCCGAGTGGGGCGCCGTGCCCGCCAGCGGCGAGGTGTCGAGGTACCTGACCTCGTACACCCGCTCGGCGAACTTCCAGCCCTCCGCGGTGCGCTGGTAACGGTCGTGGTAGACGGCGTAGTTCAGACCCTGGCGGCCGTCGAGAGTGCGCGCGAGTTCCTGGATGTAGGCGCGCCCGGTCGCGGTGTCTCCGTCGAGCACGATCGTGCCGGGGTGCGTGTTCTGCACGAAGAAGTCCCACTGGCTCTGCAGGCGCTCGCCCCCGGCACGGATCTCCTCGCGGCCGATCTGCTCGACGGGGATGTTCGGCATGCGCAGGGCGCCGTCCGGGGTGAACAGCGATGCCAGCCGGGGTCGGTCGCGCATCATCACCGCGTCGGTGAACTCACCGCGCAGTGCCTCGATCTCGACGCGGTCCGCGGTGGCCTGGAAGTCGTTCATGGGAGTCCCTTCTCCGTCATTTCTGCGTCCTCACCGGTACGACAACGCGGGCCTTCGGAATGTGAGGCGGCGGGTCGGCCATACATTCCGGTGCGCTGTCCTGTCGTAACGGGTGAAGGCACAGAAGCGAGCGAGGAGACGGCCAGACCATGACCACCAGAGGCGAGTACGGAGACGACCAGAGCGATCCGGGCCTCGGCGCGATCATGAGTGAGCGGCGAAGGCTGATCAACCTCGGCTACCGACTCCTGGGGTCCCTTGCCGACGCCGAGGACGTCGTACAGGAGACCTATGCCCGCTGGTACGCCATGTCTGCACAGGATCAGCAGGCCATCGCGTCGCCAGGCGCCTGGCTGACGACGGTCGCCGGCCGCATCTGCCTGAACCTGCTCGGCTCGGCACGGGCCAGGCGGGAGACGTATGTGGGCGACTGGATACCGGAACCGCTGCCCGAGCCCACGGAGTGGATCACCGGGCGCTCCGGCGCCGGCGGGATCGACCCGGCCGATCGGGTCACCCTCGACGAGTCGGTGACGATGGCCTTCCTGGTCGTCCTCGATTCGATGACCCCGGCCGAGCGCGTCGCGTTCGTCCTGCACGACGTCTTCCGCTACCCCTTCGGCGAGGTCGCCGAGATCGTGGGCCGCTCTCCGGCGGCCTGCCGCCAACTGGCCTCGTCCGCCCGACGTCGCATCCGCACGGCGCAGGCCCCCGCAGCCCCGAGTGCGGGGCAGGCCGGCATCGTCAGGCAGTTCAAGACGGCGTGGGAGACCAAGGACGTCGCCGCCCTGATCGGCCTGCTCGACCCCGACGCCACCGCGATCGCCGACGGCGGCGGGCTGGCCGTCACCCACCCGCGTCCGATCGTGGGCGGAGAGCGGATCGCACGCGCCTACGCCGAGATCGCCCGTTTGGCGGGCGACCGCACGACGTTCCTGGAGTACACGGTCAACGGCCTGCCCGGCTTGGTGGCGCAGCAGGACGGCGCCATCGTGACCGTGTTCGCGTTCGAGATCTCGGGCGAGCGGATCAGGCGTATCTGGGCGGTGCGCAACCCCGAGAAGCTGCGTCCCTGGCGGGTCGGCTGAGGAGCGCCCCGGGTCGTCGACCGGGCGTCTGCGCCGCGATCACCGAGGGGTTTCGCAGGTGATCTCGTCCCGTGGGGTGTAGCGGGTGTGGAACGGCTGCCGCTCGACCACCGCACCGTTCTTGTAGAAGACCCGCTCGACGGTGACGTCGAAGCCCTCGAGCGGGGTCTGCGGCACGCACTTCTTGTCGGTGCTCACCTTCCGCTCGGGTTGCCTCACGTGGGTGCGGGGCCCCTTGACCGACTTGATCTCGTCGTACTTCCTGGTGCCGATGAAGTTGACGGTGACCGACGTGTCGGTGGCCTCGGCCTGTATGTAGATGGCGTGCCCGGAGTCGTTGGCGAACCGGAGGTCGAGGCTGCCCCAGGCGACCGTCGCCTCACGGCCCTCCGGGTAGCGCTCGATGTAGAAGGAGTGCGCGCCGTACTCCACGGGTTTGACTCCGGCGAAGAACATCGCGTTGAACATGGTCGTGGCCACGGAGGAGACTCCACCGCCGGGCGCCTTGGTGAACTGGTCGTCGAGAATCATGACGCCTTCGACGAAGCCGTTGCCCTTGGTGCGCTGCCCCACGGTGTGGTTGAAGCTCCAGGTCCTGTCGGGCTGGACGAGTGAGCCGTTGATGAGTTGCGCGGCCCGGCCGATGTTCGTCGTGCGATAGGCGGCAGGTTCGAAGTGGACGGTGAAGGAGGACATCTTCTCCTTCAGCCCCAGCCGGGCGGCGTTGTCCCGGGTCAACTCCGGCTGGATCCGTCGCACGGCCACCTCGCCGCTGCGGGCTGCGCCGGTCCTGGTGAGCAGCGGCAACACGGCCTTGCTCAGCGCCTTGTCGGTCACCTGGACGCCGACTCGGCCGTCGTCGGCCACCACGACCCGGTCGCCGTCCAGTCGCAGTCCGGCGTTCTGGGCCGTGGTGGTGACGTCGGCCAGGTTGCGGGCCACGGCGGGGGTCGCGCGCAGACCCTTGCCGTCCAGCTTCGGCGTCAGCTTGCCGGTGTCGTCGGGGCGCATCGTCAGGTGCCGGCCCAGAACGGTCTGATCGATGGTGAACCGTTTGCCGCCCGCGGTGAGCGTGACGGGCGCCGACACGGCCCGCTGCGCGAAGTCGTGCACGGCTCGGCGCACCTCCACGGCCGTGACCTTCGGTTTCGTCTCGCGGACAGGCAGGGTGACGACCGTGTCCGAGCCGCGGTGCAGGAAGGACGTCCGTAGCGTGCCGACCGCCGCGTCCACGTCGAGTGCATAACCGGTACGCGGGGTGACCTGTTCGACCTGGCCGTCGGCGAAGGTGACGGCGCCCTCGCGGACCGGCTGGTCGAGTGTCTTCGCCAGCTTGCCGAGAGTGGCGCGGGCCTTGTTCTGGTCGAGGTGTACGACCGGTTCCACGGCGCCTCCCCCTGAGCGGAAGAACCCGCCGAACACGCTGATCGGATCCGAGGCGGTGCGCACGGCCCGGTCGACGGTCCGCTCGGTGTCCAGGGCCAGTCCGACCTGCCGTGGGTCGACGGTCGCGCCGCGGTCGCCGACGCGTACGGCCAGCTTCTGCGAGCTGCTCGCCGCCAGGCGCTCGTCCAGTTTGTGGACGGCTTCCTCACGGCTGAGGCCCCCGATGTCCACCCCTTGCACCGTCGTGCCCGCCTCGATCTCGCCGCCCGTGAGCAGCAGCCCGGCCAGGTAGACAGCGCCGACGCCGAGCGTCAGCGCACCGCCTGCCAGGGCGGCAGGCGGCACGGAGGCTATTCGGGGGCGCATGGGTCTCCAGGGAAACGGTCGGGAGCGGCACACCCTGCTGCGCGCGAGGCCGCGCGGAGGGCAGGCACCTCAAGCTACACATAACGACCCAGGCGGTCATATGTCGCAGACCACGTCGATTCCGGACCGCACCCGTCGCCCCTCCCCGACCTGCGTCGCATGACTTTCCGCGACTCTCACGACACCCCCCGTGGCCCGCAGTCACGGCCCCCCGGCCGGCCCTCCGCAACGGCCGCCGAGGAAGGTCCCGCGACTGTCATGACTGCGCCATAGCGTCGTCGCCGACGCGACTCGGGGCCACCCGAAGAGGGGTCGCCGCGGGCCCCACCCGTCGGCGGCGCGGGTGCCGCGTGCGCTGCCGAGCCGGGCACGATCGCGATCCGAAGCCACGGGCCGACGCCATCGAGCGCGCCGACTCCGCAAGGACCAGGCCGCGTCGACTCGCGCGAGCCCCACCTCCCCCAACTCCCGCTCCACCACGCAGAGTCTGACCGGACGCGCGTCAACGGATCAGTTGTCCAGCTGGGTCAGCCGCTTCACCGCGGCCGAATTGCCGGCATCGGCGAGAGCCCGCAACTCCGCGATCGAAGCCTCGTCGCCCCGCTCGGCCAGCAGGTTGGCCAACTGCTCCGACTCCGTGAAGGCCCAGTCCTCGGGATCGTCCTCATCCGCACGCTCGTCGGCGTCCAGCGTGTCCAGGTACTCCTGGTGAAATCCGGCCGGGTTCTGCCACACCGGGTCCGAGAACTTCCATACCTCGACCGCACCCGCCAGGTTGCCGCTCTCGGCCAGCAGCTCCCCCAACCGCGTTGTCGTGGGCGCACGGTCGCCATACGTACGGGCCCACAGTTGCAGAGCGCCTTCCCGGTCGCCGTGCTTGGCCAGCAGTTCCCCCAACCTGCCCGCCGCGTTCCGGTCCCCGGCTTCGGCGCGAGCCCGTAACTCCGCGATCTCATCCTGGTTTTGACCACTGCTCCCTGACGGATCGTCCACGACCGGTCACCTCATCCGTGAGCCCGAAGAGCGCTGGCAACGGCACACCCGTTTCCATGAAACATAGACACTCGACGCGGCCAGGACGAGCCCTCCGAACGCATCGACCGCCGGAGAGCGGGTGGACCGACGGGAGCCTTCGCGGTGGCGGCCCGATCTTGGACCCGTCAGTCCCCGCAGCCCCTGCAGCCCCCGCCACTCCCTGCCAGTGCCTGGGCATTCGAGCGACGTGGGCACACGGGTCTCAGGCCGGGCAGTGTCACTTCGTGCGACGGATGCGGATCGGGCCCCGCGCCTCGGTCGGCTCGACGGGACGGCCCGCCTGCGTGATCTCCACCTCGCCGGCGTCGACCAGCCGCCGGGCGGCGCGGCGGGCCGGTTCCATGAGCGCGCGCCAGCCGTCGCCGTTCCCGTCGTACACCGCCCGCGCGGCGTCGGAGGGGCAGATCGTCGCCGTCGGACCCCGTCGATCGAGCAGTTCCAGGATGGTCCGCTCCAGGCGCTGGTCCCTCTGCCGTTCGATGTCCGTCACTCCACCAGTGTCCCGCCAACGATACGAACCGGGACATCGGCCGCCCTCGGCACCGCACCCTCACACCGCCCCCTCGACACCGCACGCCCCCACTAGGGAACGAGGACCAGTCGGCCCCGCACCCCGCCCTCCGCCAGACGGGCGTGCGCCTTGACCGCGTCGGCCAGCGAGAACACCTCGGCCACGCGCAGGGAGAGCACTCCCTCGTCCACGAGCCGCACCAACTCGGCCAGTCGCGCCCCGTCGGCGCTCACCTCGACGGCCGTCGTCCGCACGCCCCGCACGGACGCGGGCTGGGCCTGCGGGATCACTCCCGCGTAGGCGCCCCCGTCCCGCGCCCACGCCAGCGCCGCCTCCCCGAGGACCGCCGCGTCCAGGACACCGTCGTACGCGCCCGCCGCGCCCTCCCCGGTGACGAACCCGGTCGCCCCGAGCGACCGCACGAACTCCTCGTCGTCCTCCCGGGCCAGCCCGGTCACCGCGAGGCCGAGCCGCGCCGCGAGCTGGACGGCGTACCCGCCCACCGCGCCCGCCGCGCCGGTGACCAGCAGCGACGCGCCCGGCGCCAGGTCCAGCAGGTCGAGGGCCTGCGCGGCGGTCAGCGCGTTCAGCGGCAGTGTCGCCGCGTGGACGGCGTCGACCGTGGCCGGTGCCGACGCGACCGCGGCGGCGTCCACCACCACGTACTCCGCGTGTGTGCCGAGCGGCTTGACCATGCCGTAGTCGAGGGCCACGACCTCGTCCCCGACGCTCCAGGCGGTGGCCACCCCCGTGGCGTCCACGGTCCCGGCCACGTCCCATCCGAGCCCGATCTCCTTGCCCGCGCCCCCGAAGACACCGGAGCGGACCCCGGCGTCGACCGGGTTCAGCGCGGCCGCCGCCACCTTGATCCGCACCTGCCGCGCGGCCGGCTCGGGCAGCTCCCGCTCCACGAGGTCCACGACCTCGGGCCCGCCGAACGACCGCACTACTGCTGCACGCATGACAACTCCCTGCCATCCAGGTCCTGATGTGCTCTCCGTCTTGCAGCAACAACCCTAGGAAGAGTTACTATCCAGGAGGAAGTAGTTACCCGCAGGTGCCTACCTCACCGCGAGGAGAGCACGCGGGCAGGGGAAAGCCCCCGGACAGGGAAGGGGAGCGCCATGCCGACCATGACCGCGGCCCAGCGGCGCGAGAAGGCCCGCGCCGAGTACGACGCCTTCCTCAAGGCGTGCCCGACCAACCAGCTCCTGGACCGCATCAGCGACAAGTGGGTCAGCCTGGTCGTGTCCGCCCTCGCTCCCGGCCCGATGCGCTACAGCGACCTCGCCCGCAAGATCGCCGGCGTCAGCCCCAAAATGCTCACCCAGACCCTGCGCACCCTGGAACGCGACGGCATCCTCACCCGGAAGGTCACCCCGTCCGTCCCGGTCCGCGTCGACTACGCCCTGACCCCGCTCGGCAGCAACCTCGCCCTGCTGCTGGTCGCCGTGAAGGACTGGGCGGAGACCCACTTCGACGAGGTCCACGCCGCACGCGAGCGCTACGACGCCGAGAGCTGACGGCCCTGCCGAACGCGGTGCGGCTGGGGTCCGGTGGATGGAGGTGCAGGTTCCGCTGCTTCACCGGGCCCCAGCCATGAGGTCTGCTGCCCGGTGAAGGTGGCGGTTACACCGATTGCCGCAAGCGATGTTCCGAGGCGGGACATGCCTGTGGGCCCCGGGTGTTCCCGGGGCCCACGGACGGTCTGGTGCCGGACGGGCTACCAGCGATACCAGCGGCCCTTGCGGCCGCCGGTGTCGGCGCTGCGCATGACGAAGCCGAGCAGCCAGACGGCCAGCACGATGACGGCGATCCACCACAGTGCCTTGAGCGCGAAGCCCGCGCCGAAGAGAACCAGGGCCAGCAGCAGAACGAGAAGCAGGGGAATCATGGTTATCAACCTCCGACGCTCCTCGTGCCCGGCGAATGGAGGAACACACGGCCGATTCACCTGGTTTCTTCACCGTCCTCACGGGAACTCGGCCCTGATTCTTCACCGCCGTCCCCGGGCCCCGGACGGGAGTAGGGTGGCCGTACCGAGCGCACCTCGCACGCCGTCATCCGTTTCGGCGTCGCCCTCGGGGAACGGCGATCCCGGAGCGCATCGCGTCCGGTCGGAAATGAGCCGCCCCACATGAGCCTGATGAGCCTCGGAGTACTTGCCTCCTCCCGCAAGGAGAACGAGTTCCGGCTGCCGCTGCACCCCAGCCACCTCGAACGCATCGCACCGGACATGCGCGAGCGGATCTTCCTCGAACAGGGCTACGGCCGACGGTTCGGCGTGGCCGACGACGCGCTGCGACCACTCGTGGCCGGCCTGCGCTCGCGCGCGGAACTCCTCGCCGAGTGCGAGGTCCTGCTGCTGCCCAAGCCGGTGCACGACGACATCGCCGAGCTGCGCGAAGGCCAGGTGCTGTGGGGATGGCCGCACTGCGTCCAGGACGAGAAGCTGACCCAGCTCGCCATCGACCGTCGGCTGACCCTGATCGCCTGGGAGGCCATGAACCACTGGACCTCCACGGGCGCCTTCAGCGTCCATGTGTTCCACAAGAACAACGAGCTCGCCGGCTACTGCTCGGTGCTGCACGCCCTCCAGCTCGGCGGGCTGACCGGCAGTTACGGGCGCCGCCTGCGGGCGGCCGTCATCAGCTTCGGGGCCACGGCGCGCGGTGCGGTCACGGGCCTGGGCGCCATGGGGGTCTCCGACGTCACGGTGCTCACCCAGCGCGCCGCCGCTGCTGTGGCCTCGCCGATGCCGTCGGTCGTGATGGGGCACTTCGAGGAGCAGGAGGACGACCCTTCGCGGCTGCGTGCCTTCACCTCGGCCGGTTCCGTGCCTTTGGCGGAGTACCTGGCCGGGTTCGACATCATCGTCAACTGCGTTCTTCAGGACACCGACGCGCCGCTGACGTTCGTCACCGACGAGGAACTCGCCCTGTTCCGGCCGGGGACCTTCTTCATCGACGTCGCCTGCGACGAGGGCATGGGCTTCGGATGGGCCCGGCCGACCACCTTCGGCGAGCCCATGCTCACGGTGGGGCCGGGCTGTCACTACTACGCGGTGGATCACAGCCCGTCCCACCTGTGGAACTCCGCCACCTGGGAAATCAGCGAGGCACTCCTGCCGTACCTGCGCAAGGTCATGAGCGGCCCCCTGGCATGGGACGGCGACGTCACGGTCGCCAAGGCCATCGAGATCCGCGACGGCGTCGTCCAGAACCCGAAGATCCTCTCCTTCCAGCACCGGTCAGCCGCCTACCCCCACCCGCCCGAGGCCCGAGCGGACGCGCCGCACTCGGACAAGTAGCCGTGGACCGCGTCGCGCGACCGGCCGGCGCACGCCCAGCCGCCTCGTCGCACCGGTTGCCCAGCTGCCGGCCGGTCCCGCCGGCCGGCAGTCACGCCCCCCGCCGGACCGCACCGGGCCCGCCGCCTACAGGGCCTGGAGCGCTCCGGGAACCAGGTCGGCCACTGAGGGGTATCCGTCGACCGCCATGATCAGATCGGCCTCCGCGAGCAGCGCGCGCAGGACGTGGACGATGCCGTCCGTGCCGCCCATCGCGCATCCGTAGGCGTACGGGCGGCCGATCCCGACCGCCGTCGCGCCCAGGGCGAGGGCCTTGACGATGTCGGCGCCGCCCCGGACACCGGAGTCGAACAGGACCGGGATGCCTTCGGCGGCCTCGACGACGGCGGGCAGTGCGGCGAGGGCGGGGAGGCCGCCGTTGGCCTGCCGGCCGCCGTGGTTGGAGCAGTAGATCGCGTCCACTCCCCCGTCCCGGGCGCGACGGGCGTCCTCGGGGTGGCAGATGCCCTTCACGATCAGCGGCAGGTCGGTCAGGGAGCGCAGCCACTCCAGGTCGTTCCAGGTCAGCGGATTGCCGAAGATCTGGGTCCAGTGGAGGATCGCGGACTGCGGGTCCTCCTCGGGCGAGCGGGGCAGCGCCGCCCGGAAGACGGGGTCGGCGAAATAGTTCGCCAGGCAGTGGCCGCGCAGCTGCGGGAAGTTGGACGCGGCGAGGTCACGCGGGCGCCAGCCGGTGATCCAGGTGTCCAGGGTGACGACGATGCCCCGGTAGCCGGCCCGTTCGGCGCGGTGGACGAGGCTTTCGGCGAGGGCCCTGTCCGTGGGCGTGTAGAGCTGGAAGAAGCCCGGGGCGTCACCGAGTTCGGCGGCGACGTCCTCCAGCGGGTCGACGGACAGGGTCGAGGCGACCATGGGCACCCCGGTACGGGCGGCGGCCCGGGCCGCCGCCAGGTCTCCGTGCCCGTCCTGGGCGCACAGACCGATCACACCGACGGGCGCGAGGAACACCGGGGACGCCAGCGTCAAGCCGAACAGTTCCACGGTCAGGTCGCGTTGCGCGGCGCCGACGAACATGCGCGGGATCAGGCCCCAGCGCTGGAAGGCGGTGACGTTGGCCCGCTGGGTGTGCTCGTCCCCCGCGCCGCCGGCGACGTAGGACCACACCGACGGCGGCAGCGCGGCGCGTGCCTTGGCCTCCCATTCCGCGAACTCCATGGGGAACGAGGGCAGTACCCCTCCCAGCCCGTTCAGGTAGATCTCGTTCTGGTAGTCGGCGAACGCCATCACGGACACCTCATCGCTCGGCTGCGTCACGCACAGGAGACGTGCGGGCGTCCAGAGTGCGACACTGCGCCGCACGGGCCCGCCAAGTGCAGGATTCACTCCCACCGGCAGGACCACACGCAGGATACGGAGAGGAGCGGTGTGTGCTGAGCGAGGGCGATCTCGCACTCATTCACGCCCTGCAACTACGACCTCGCGCCTCCTGGACCGAGCTGGGCCGCACCCTCGGCGTGGACGCCGTCACGGCGGCGCGCCGCTTCCGCCGCCTCGCCGACCGGGGCGAGGCGTGGGTCGGAGTATCCCCCGGGCCCACGCTGCTGCACCGCCTGTGCGTCGCCTTCGTCGAGATCGACTGTGCGGCCGGGGCGGCCGACGCCGTCGTCGGCACGCTGCGGGACCACCCGCACGCGGTCACCATCGAGCGGTCCGCGGACACCCACCGCCTCCTCGCCACCGTGGCCACCGCCGACGTCGCGTCGATGGCGCACTACACCCTGGACGTCCTGTCGGCCGTGGCCGGCATCGCCGCCGTACGCGCCAGGATCGTCACCCACATGTTCGCCGAGGGCGGGCAGTGGCAGATCGACGCCCTGGACCCCGAACAGTGCTCACGGCTGGCCGCGCCGCCCGGTGGCGGGGACCCCGGTCGGGGCAGCGGCAGCGAGGAGATCTCCTCGCACGACCGCACGCTGCTGAGCCTGCTGTACCACGACGGCCGGGCGTCCTTCCAGGCCCTGGCGGAGGCGCTCGGCACGACCGCCTTCACGGTCAGGCGTCGTCTGCGGCGGCTCACCGGGCTCGGCCTGGTCCGCTTCCGCTGCGACTTCGCCCGCCCGCTCGGCGGGTGGCCCGTCGCGGTCACGTTCTGGGCCACGGCCCCGGTCAAGGACCTGTCCGTCATCGGGCACGCCCTCGTCCGTCTTCCCGAAGTCCGCAACTGCGCCGCCGTCACGGGCGAGCACAATCTCGTCGTCCAGGCCGCTCTGCACTCCGTGAGCGACGTGCTGCGGCTGGAGACCCGTCTCTGCGACGTCCATCCGGGCCTCGTCGTCACGGATCGCACGATGACCCTGCGCCACGACAAGCTCCTCGGGCGGCTCCTCGACCCGCGCGGCCGGTCGCTCGGCGTCGTCCCGCCCGACGTGTGGTCCGAGCCCGGCAAGAGCAGGTCATCCGTCCGGGTCGATTGACCTACTCAGTGGGATGAGCGACCCTGAGCGAACCCGCACCGCGGTGAGGGCCCGCGAGCTCCGCGCCCCTCGTTCCCGAGCGAAGGAACGCCATGGCGCGCATCACCGACCGGACGATCCTGATCGTCGGCGCCTCGTCGGGCATCGGCGCCGAGGTGGCACGCCAACTCGCCCACAACGGGAACCGCTTCGTCCTCACGGCGCGGCGCGCCCCGGAGCTGGCCTCCGTGGCGCGGGAGGTCCGGGCCGCGGGCAGCGCCTGCCTGGACATACCCGCCGACGCCCTCGACGCGCAGGCCGCCGCAGGCGTGGTGACGGCCGCCGCGGCGCAGTACGGCGGCGTCGACATCGCACTGCTCAACGCCGGCCAGGGACCCGACATGGCCATGGACGAGGTGAGCGTGGCCGACGTCGCACGGATCATGGCGCTCAACTACGACGTCGTCGTCAACTACCTCATCCCGCTGATCGGGCAGATGGGCGGCCAGCGGGACGGTGGACTCATCGCCCACACCAACTCGCTGGCCGGGCTGATGGGCATCCCCCGCCAGGGCCCCTACTCCGCGGCGAAGGCGGCGGCGCGCACGCTCATCGACGCCGCGCGCACCGAACTGGCGCCCAGAGGAATCCGGTTCACCTCGATCCACCCGGGCTTCGTCGACACCGAGCGGATCAGCGCGGACGGGCTGCCCAAGCCCTTCCAGATCAGCCCGCGGACCGCGGGCCGCCTCGTCGTACGGGCCCTGGAAAGGGAACCGGCGCAGGCGTATTTCCCCCGGCCCACAGCCGCGTTGGTCCGTACCCTGCGCGCCCTGCCCACGCCGCTCTCCTCGTTGATCCTGCGGAAGCTGGCCCGCCGGTAGCGTCCGCCGGGCACCGGCCGCTCCGCGCGTGATTCACGCAGGCGAGTCGGCCCGCCTCTCCCGCTCAGCCGAACACGCGGCGCTGGATCTCCTGTCGGTAGTCCTCGAGCGTCCTGTCGAGGTGCAGGGCGGTGGCCTGGGCCGCGGCTTCCGGCCGGCCGTCGCGCACGGCTTCGTAGATGGCGGCGTGCTCCTCGACGGCGGCCTCGGAGTGGGGGCTGAGCGTGTTGTGGATCCCGATGGCGCTGGACTGCCGCTGCAGGCGGCGGGCGTCGCCTATGGCGTCGACCAGGAAGCTGTTGTGGGAGGCAGCCGCGATCGCGGCATGGAAGTCGTCGTCGGCCTGGTTGAACACCTCGACCTGTCCGTGGACGAACCCGTGACGGCACGTCTGCACGGCCACCTCCATCGCCCGGAGTTCGGCCGGGGTGGCGCGGGTCGCCGCGAAGCTGGCCGCGGCCATCTCCTGGACTCTGCGGAACTCGAACAGCATGAAGATGTGGTCCAGGTCGGTGGGCCGGAAGAAGCCGCCCCAGCGGCTGGCGGTGAGCATGCCCTCGTCGTCCGCGACGAACAGACCACGGCCCTTGTGCGCCCGGACCCGCCCGAGCGCGGAGAGGATCTTGACGGCTTCGCGCACGACCGCCCTGCTGGTGCCCAGCTGCCCGGCCAGATCGTTCTCCGTCGGCAGCCGGTCGCCGGGGACCAGACGTGACTCGGTGATGAACTCCAGGATGCGCTCCGCGACGAGTTCATAGCCCGGACGGTAGTCGCGCCCCGCTTCCGCCCCGCGGCCCGAAGGCGTCGCCCTGTCGGACGGCGACGCCGCCGAGGTCCCGGTCGCGGACGTGTCGTTCATCTGCCCTACCCCCATCACTGGTCTCACGGAGCGCACCCACCCTTCGAAGTCACTCTACTGAACCCCCTGCCCTGCCAAAATGAATCGTACTTATTCTGCTGGACCTTTGGCAACCATACCGTAATCGCGCCATGCAAATCAGCACATAGCGGTCATTTAGAAACAGATTCCGAGGTCAAGCGGCAAGAGAATCCAATTTTGTGACTGCACATCCTCTTGACCGACACCCATATAAGGCGGCCTAATTTTCGGTGCGACGGCGCGGACGCAACGTCCACGAAACCTTTTCGTGCGATGTCGTCGGTCGTGGCGACGCCACGTTCACCCGTCCCGTTCCCCACGGACGCCAGCCACGTAATGGAGTCACTCATGACCGCGATGAAGCAGTCCGTTGTCCGCAGAACAGCGTTGGCCACAAGGCGACCGATGCTCCTCGCCGGATGCGTGGCCACCGTGGTCGCGACCGCCGCAGCCTGCGGTTCCGGCGCCACGGGAACGACGAGCAAGGACGGCTTCAACCAGGTACCGCAGAAGAGCGGGGCCCTGACCGTGTGGGTGGACTCGACCCGGCTGGCCGCCGCGAAGCTCTACCAGCAGCAGCACCCGGACGTGAAGCTGAACATCGTCACCTACGACGGCGACGCCAACGGGTCGAACTACCTGCAGACGAAGGTGCAGCTCTTCAACCGCACCGGCAAGGGCTGGCCGGACGTCGTCTTCAGCTCGCAGAACAACGAGGTGAGCTGGGCGGCCGACGCCGACTTCGCGGCCCCCCTGAACAAGGGGCTCATCCCCGCCGAGACGCTCGGGAAGTTCACCAAGGGCGCCAACGACGTCTGCACGGTGGACGGCACGGTCTACTGCCTGCGCAACGACCTCTCCCAAGCCGTGCTCTGGTACAACGCGCCGCTGATGAAGAAGTTCGGCTACGCGGTCCCCACCACCTGGGAGGAGTACCAGAAGGTCGGCGAGAAGGTGGCCGCCGAACACCCCGGCTACCTCGTGGGCGACGCCGGCGACTCCTACACTCCGGAGATCTACCTGTGGGCCGGCAAGTGCGGCGCCAACCACATCACCGGCGCCAAGTCCGTCTCCGTGAACACCACGAGCGCCGCCTGCACGAAGATGGCCAAGCTCATGGACGGGCTCATCGAGAACAAGTCCATGTCCATCAGCGGGGTCTTCAGCACCGACTTCGGCAAGAACAAGGCCGACAAGGTGCTGATGATGCCCGGCCCGTCCTGGTACGGCGGCGCACTGTTCAAGGACACCTTCAAGACCCCGGCCGCACAGATCGCGGCGGCGCCCATACCCCAGTGGAGCGGTGAGACCTCACCGTCCACCGGCAACGTCGGCGGCGGCACCTGGCTGCTCTCCCAGCACTCCGAGCACATCAAGGCGGCCACCGACTTCCTCACCTGGGTCACGACGGACGAGGCCTACCAGGGCAAGGTCGCCCCCGGCTTCCCGGCCTACGCACCGGCGGCGGAGACCTGGCTGGCGCAGCAGAACGCCTCCGGCTACTACGCGGGCGGCATCGACGTGCTGAAGGACGCCTCGGCGCAGGTCTGGCCGGGCTGGGGCTCGGGCCAGTTCAGCCAGGAGGCGATCTGGGCCGCGACGGTCAAGCCCGGTCTGACGCAGGGCAAGACCATCGTCTCGCTGCTGCCGGCCTGGCAGGACTCCATCGTCAAGTACGCCCAGTCCAACGGATACAAGGTCTCGCAGTGACCATGACCCACTCCCGCGTCGGCTCCGTACGCCGGCGTCCCCAGGGCGCCCAGCGGCAGAGCCGGGCGGGCGCCGCCTTCGTCGCCGCCTACCTCGTCCTGCTGATCGCGTTCGGCGTCGTCCCGACCGTCTACGCCGTCTACTTCGCCTTCAGCAACGCCCAGGGCGCGTTCACCGGCCTCGACAACTTCGTCACCACGATGCAGGACTTCCGGTTCATGCCGGCCCTCGGACACGTCGCGCTCTACCTGCTCTTCTGGCTCGTGTCCCTGGTGGTGATCGTGGTCGGCCTGGCCCTGCTGCTGCACCGGCTGTCCTCCAGCGGCGCCGGAAAAGCCCTGAGGTTCCTCTACTACATCCCCGGCGCCCTCGCCGGCGCCGCGAGCGTGCTGGTGTGGCTGTTCATGCTCGATCCCACGGTGAGCCCGGTCAACTCCCTCCTCGGCGCCCTTGGATACGACACGTTCGGCGAGGTCATCGCACCCGGCCACCTGCCCCTGCTGTTCACGATCATCGCGTTCTGGACCGGCGCGGGCGGCTGGATCGTCGTCATCTACGGGGCGCTCAACAACATCCCCAAGGACGTGATGGAGGCCGCCCGCATCGACGGCGCGGGCGCCTGGCAGACCGCCTGGCGGGTGCAGATCCCCATGCTGCGCAAATGGATCGTCTACATGGTGATCCTCGCCTTCGCGGGCGGCGCCCAGCTCTTCGTCGAGCCACAGCTGCTGTCCATGGCCAGCGTCGGCGTCGCCGGACGCGACTACTCGCTCAACCAGCTCTCGTACGACTTCGCCTTCCAGATGAACAACATCAACGGCGCCGCCGCCGTCTCCGTCGAACTCCTGGTCGTCAGTCTGTCGGCCGCCGCCCTCTTCGTCGCACGGTCGGGATTCTTCGATGCCGAGTGAAGCCTCCACGCACCCCGGTGTGCGTCCACGTCCCGGAGGGATCAGCGTGAGCCCGAGCCCCACGCCGCGCCGGCCGTCCCGCACCCGCCGCACTCCTCCCCGACGCTACGCGTCCCGGGCGCTCGTCGCCGCCGTCCTGGCCGCGTTCGTGGTGTTCTTCGTGCTGCCCGTGCTCTGGCTCGTCCTGGCCGCCACCAAGACGGACCACCAGCTCGTGTACGGCAACCCGCTGTCCTTCGGCTCCTGGCACGCGCTCAAGGCGAACTGGGACGCGCTGACCGCCTTCCAGGACAACGCGATCCTGCTGTGGCTGCGCAACTCCGCGATATACGCCGGGATCTCCCTGGTCATCACCCTGTGCGTCGCCGTGCCGGCCGGCTACGCGCTGGCGATGACGGAGTTCCGCGGGCGTCGCGCCCTGCTCATCGCCACGCTGATCGTGATGCTGATGCCGAACGCGACGCTGGTGGTCCCGCTGTTCCTGGAGATCAACGCCCTGCATCTGATCGGCACGATGTGGTCGATCGTCCTGCCGTACTCGTTCTACCCGTTCGGCGTGTATCTGACCTACATCTACTTCACCACCGCCGTGCCCCGGGATCTGCTGGCGGCCGCCCGGATGGACGGGTGCACGGAGTTCGGGACGTTCCGCCACATCGCCCTTCCCCTCGCCACGCCCGTCATCGCGCTCGTCGGCTTCTTCAGCTTCGTGGCCAACTGGACCAACTATTTCCTGCCGTACGTGATGCTCCCCGAGAGCGACCAGATGCCGGTGCAGGTGGGTGTCGGCACTTTGCTCAGCAACGTGCCGTCGTTCAACCCGACCGTCGGGTCCCTCGCGATCGAGCGGCCCCAACTGGCGCTGGCCACGCTGGTGGCGATCACCCCGGTCCTGGTCGTCTTCCTCTTCTCCCAGCGCTTCCTGGTCGCGGGAATGCTCGCCGGCGCCACCAAGGAATGAAGCCGCGGCCCACCCTGCGGGCCTCTGCGTGTGCCTGCGCCGCTCCCCTCACCCGAACGGAGACCGTTCCCATGCCCTTCAGTCCTGCCGACCGCGCCAGAGGCGAGGAAGCCGCCTCCACCGGCGGTCCGGTGCCGTCTCCCGAGGTGCGGGCCAGTGTGCCGTTGCTCGAACCCCCCGGCTGGGCGGTGGCCCAGCGGGCGCTGTTCGACCTGCTCGACCATGCCTGGCGCCGTTTCGAGCGGGACTTCACCGGCCCGGACGGGCGCCTGAACTACCACGCACGGCTCACCACCCGTGACGGCGTCGACGACTTCTACGAGGTGTTCTTCAACTGGCCTCAGCTGTATCTGCTCGGCGGCGCGGACGACCTGCTGCCCGCCAGTGAGAAGCACTGGGAGGGCGTCACCCGGCAGCTCACCGAACTGGGCATGCTCAAGGACGAGTACGAGCGCGGTTACGACTGGTTCCACCAGGGCGAGAGTCTCCTGCTGCTCTACTTCCTGTGCATGGCGGCTCCCGAGCGCTGGTCGCAGCGTGCCCTGCGGTTCGCCCAGCTGTACGTGGACCCCGCGAAGGGCAACTACGACCCCGTCCACCGCATCATCACGCGCCCGCACAACGGCAGCGACCCCGAACGCGGTGGCCTGTCCGACGGGGACGCCTACCCCTGGCTGCCCAAGGAAGCCGAGCTGTACGGCTTTCCCCTCGACTGGCTCCAGCCCGCCGACGCGCCCGCGCCCCCGCTGTCCGCGGACCCGCGCCTCGGCAGCCAGATGCGCGACCGCATGGGCAGGGGCGACACCGCGGTCAACCTCGCCGCGGCCGGCCTGGTCCTCAACGCCTGGATCCTGTCCGGGGAGCAACGGTACCGCGACTGGATCGTCGAGTACGTCGGTGCGTGGCGCGAGCGCGCGAAGGCCAACGGCGAGGTGATGCCCGACAACGTCGGTCCGGACGGCGTCGTCGGCGGCCTCCTCGAAGGGCGCTGGTACGGCGGGCACTACGGCTGGTCCTGGCCGCACGGCTGGCACAGCGTGGGCCACGCGGCATGCGTGGCGGCACTGGCCGCGGCGACCGTCACCGGTGACGACGACTACCTCTCCATGGTCACGACCACCCTCGACACCCTCGTCGGCCACGGCAAGGTGATGGCCTTCACCGAAGCCGATTCCAGCCTCCCCTCCAAGTGGCTCGCCCAGCTCGGCCCGGACGTCCGCACTCCCACCCTGCACATTCCCTTCCGCCACAGCGACTCGGGCTGGTTCGACTACAACCCGGTCACTCCGGCGGTGCCGGTGGCGCTGTGGCACCACACGGCCGCCGCGGCCGACCGGGACCGGCTGGAGCGCATGCGAGAGGCCAGCGGATTCGACTGGCGTGACGTGCGGGCCTTCCGGGCCAAGGAGGAGTCCGGGCACGAGGAGGCGTGGTTCGCCTTCCTCGCCGGCGACGATCCCGACTACCCGGAGCGGATCCTCGCCGCGGCCCAGGCACAGGTCCGCCACCGTCTCGCCCGCATGGACCGCTACCGCGACCTGGACGTGCCCGAGGAGGACATCCATGTGTGGCAGCAGTCGAACCCCGTGGTCACCGAGGCGCTCGTGCAGCTGACCTGGGGCGGTCCCCAGGTCCTCTACAACGGCGGCCTGCAGCAGGCGCGGGTGCGCTACCACGACGCCGAGGCGCGCCGCGCGGGCCTGCCGCCCGAGGTGGCGGCCCTGGTGACGTCGATCGACCCGGAGGCGACCACCGTCGAACTGGTCAACCTCTCCCCCGACCGCGCCCGGACCGTCGTCGTGCAGGCCGGCGCCTTCGCCGAACACTCCATCGCCTCGGTGCGCTACACGGCGTGCGAGGACGACGCATGGGTCGGGGACATGTACGACTACGGCCACGGGGAGCCGGCCGTCGCCGAGGCCGAGGCGGCCGTCGACAGCAGCCTGCTCACCGTCGTGCTGCCCGCCTCCACCCGCATCCGGCTCACGCTGCGGCTGGGCCTGCGCACGCGGACACCGAGCTACCGGACGCCGTTCCCGGCGGACGCCCCCGCGGGCTCCGGCACCGGCCCGCGCGGCGGCGAGGCGGAGCGGTGAGGCGGATCGCCCAGACCATCAGGCTGCGTCCGGAGCGCCGCGAGGAGTACCTCACCCTCCACGCCACCGTCTGGCCCGGCGTCGAAGCCGCGCTGCACCGCGCACACGTGCGCAACTACAGCATCTTCCGCCACCACGACGTCCTCTTCGCCTACTTCGAGTACCACGGCGAGGACTTCGACGCCGACATGGCCGCGATCGCGGCCGACCCGGTGACGCAGCAGTGGTGGACGCTCACCGATCCATGCCAGGAACCGTGGCCGGACCGGGGCACCGGGGGCCAGTGGACGGACCTCCCCGAGATCTGGCATCTCGGCGAGCCGGGACCCGCCGACCCCTCCTAGGACGCAGGCGGCGTGGGGACCTTCCCGGCGACGCGCTGCGCAACAAGGTAAGGAGAACAACAGCATGAGACCCGCACGGCTCTTCGTGGGACTGCTGCAGACCCTGCTGGTGGCAACAGCCGTCATCCTGCCCGCGCAAGCGGCGCACGCGGCCGACACCAACTTCTACGTGGACCCCGCCAACGGCAGTGACAGCAACTCGGGAACCAGTACGTCAGCGGCCTTCAAGACGATCGCGAAGGCTCGCGACGCGGTCCGCGCGGTGAACTCGGCCATGTCCGGGGACATCGTCGTGAACCTGCGCGGCGGCACGTACTCCCTCACCGGCCCGGTCGACTTCACCACCGCCGACTCCGGCTCCAACGGCCACAACGTCATCTACAGGGCGTACGGTTCCGAGACCCCGGTCGTTTCCAGCGCCAAGGCCGTCACCGGCTGGACGTCGGCCGGCAACGGCCAGTACAAGGCGTCGGTCGGCAGCCTCGACTTCCGGCAGCTGTACGTCAACGGCGTGCGGGCCACGCGCGCCCGCTACCCCGACGTCGGCTCGCACTTCCAACTGCAGGCCAGCGACAAGACGGCCCGGATACTGAAGGTTCTCAGCTCCCAGGTCGCGAGCTGGGACCACTTCGACCGGGTCGAGATGGTGCTGCAACTGCAGTGGGCCGAGAACTACCTGCGGCTGAAGTCGTACACCAACAGCGGTGGCATGGCGAGTGTCTCGATCCAGGACCACGAGGCCGGCATCCTCTTCCAGAGGCCGTATCCGCTGCTGTCCAACGGCTCTCCCCTGCACTTCGAGAACGCCCATGAATTCCTGAACGAGCCGGGCGAGTTCTACCTCGACAAGGACGCGCAGACGCTCTACTACCTGCCCCGGCCGGGGGAGACCATGACGTCGGCCACCGTGCAGGTCCCGACACTGAAGACCCTCTTCAACGTCAAGGGCGACAGCCTCGCCTCTCCTGTTCACAACCTGCAGTTCTCCGGTATCAACTTCACCCAGACCAACTGGACCGAGGCCGGCGACAACGGCCTGCTGAACGGCCAGGGCGGCAACTACAACATCTCCGCCGACCCCACCAACAAGCAGTACGTCAACCGCCCGCCGGCCGGTGTCTACGCCGCGAACGCCGACAACCTGTCCTTCACCGGCAACACCTTCACCCAGATGGGCTCGACCGCCCTGGACCTGCACCACGGCGTCCACAACTCGGCCGTCACCGGCAACGTCGTCCAGGACATCGCGGGCAACGGGATCATGGTGGGCAAGTTCTCGGATCCCGACGTCGAGTACCACACCGTGTACAACCCGCCCACCTCACCCGCGGGCGAGGACGCACGCGAGGTCGTCAGCGGTGTCACCGTCACCAACAACCTGATCACCCGCACCGGTCAGGACTACTACGGCACCGCCGGCATCAACGCGGGCTTCGTGCACGGCACCACCATCGACCACAACGACATCTCCGACTCCCCGTGGGCCGCGATCTCCCTGGGCTGGGGCTGGCAGGCGGCCGCCAACGCGGAGGGCGACAACTCCGTCAGCTACAACCGCATCGGCAACGTCGAGACCATGCTCTGCGACACGTCAGGCATCTACCACCTCTCCAACGACCCCGGCACGGTGATCAACAACAACTACATCCACGATGTGGTCCGCACCCCCACCGCGTGCTCCTCGGGCGTGGGCGGCATCTATCTCGACGAGGGCTCGAGCAACATGACTGTTGCGAACAACGTCCTGTCGCGCAACACCGACTTCATCATCCGGAACGCCAACGGCCCCAATGTCACCCTCTCCAACAACACGACCACCGGAACCGCGGTGATGCAGGCCTCGGGTCTGCAGTCGGCCTACCGAGGACTGCTGGCGAAGATGAATCTCGCCTACGGCAAGACGGCCACCGCGTCCTCCGTCTTCAACTCCGGCTGGGCGCCGCCCAAGGCCAATGACAACGACCCGGCGACCGGCTGGTCCCCCACGGGAAGCGACACCTCGGCCTGGTGGCAGGTCGACCTCGGCAGTGCCTACGAACTCGGCCAGTTCTCCTTCACCACCCGCCAGGACATCGACCAGCCCGAAACGCGCAGCAACTTCGAGATTCGCGGCTCCAACGACCCCGCCTTCGCCGACTACACGGTGCTGGGACGCCAGGACGGCGCGACACTCCCGTACACCTCCACGCTGACGGCCAAGATCGACGCACGGCAGAAGTTCCGGTACGTGCGGGTCGCCAAGACCGACGGCGCCTACTTCTACATCGACGACTTCAGCGTGCAGCAGGTCGGCACCGCACTGGAGAACCCGGGCACCGCACCGTCCTTCAACCCGTCGGCCTACTACACGATCAAGAACGTCAACAGCGGCCTGCTGGCCGACGTCAACCAGGCCTCGACCGCGGACAACGCCACTGTGATCCAGTGGCAGAGCACCTCGGGCGCCAACCAGCAGTGGAACATCGTGCGGGTCAGCGGCAACCTGTACAAGATCGTCAACCGTAACAGCGGCAAGGTCCTCGTCATCCCCAACAGCTCCCGCTCCAAGGGCGCGGCGGCCGTCCAGTCGACCTACAACGGAGGCAACAACCAGCTCTGGTACTTCGAGCCGACCAGCAGCGGATACGTCATCCGCAACGTCGAGAGCCGGCAGGCCCTGGAGGTCGGCGGCAACTCGACCGCCGCCGGCGCGGCCATCGACCAGTGGACACCGCTGAACCAGACCAACCAGCTCTGGACCATCCAGTGACGCACCTCGCGTGACGACATCGGGACCGCTGCGATCGGCACACACCAGCCGCCGGTCGCAGCGGTTCCCGGCGCCACGAACGCGTCGCCCGCACGCTCCGTCCACCGGGTGCCGAAGCGGCGCCCCACGGTCCGTCACTCCCCCTCTGGAGCTCCCTTGCCCGAACTCGAACCCTCGCTCCTCGTCGATGCCCATCACCACCTCTGGGACCTCGACCGGCGCCCGCAACCGTGGCTGGAGGAGGCCGCGCTCGCCCCGATCCGCCGCAGTTTCACCCTCGACGATCTGCGCGGGCAGGCGACCCGGCCCATCGCGGGGCGCGGTCTGGGAGCCACCGTCCTGGTCCAGTGCGTCGCCTCCGTGCCGGAGACGGAGGACATGCTCGCGCTCGCCGACGGGGATCCGCTCGTCCAGGCCGTCGTCGGCTGGGCGGACCTCACCTCTGCGGCGATCGGCGACACGCTCGACGCACTGCTCGCCGGACCGGGCGGCACGTATCTGCGCTCGCTGCGGCACCTCGTACAGGCGGAGAGCGATCCGGGCTGGCTGCAGCGTTCCGACGTGGCCCGGGGCCTGCGCGCGGTGCGCGAGCGCGGCCTCGTCTACGACGTGCTGGTGCGGGCCCACCAGCTGCCGTCCGCGGTCCGTCTCGCCGAGCGGCATCCGGAACTGCGGCTGGTCCTGGACCACGCCGGCAAACCGTCCCTCGCGGACGGCGATCTCGCCGACTGGGAGAAGTGGGTGCTGCGGCTCGCGGCCCACCCTCAGGTGACCTGCAAGGTGTCCGGGCTCGTCACCGAGGCCGACCACGCCACCTGGACGATCGACGACATCCGGCCCGTGTGGGAGGTCCTGCTGACCGCCTTCGGCCCCGAGCGGCTGATGTTCGGCTCGGACTGGCCGCTGTGCGTCCTGGCAGGGGGCTGGAACCGCTGGGCCGGCGTGGTCGACGAACTCCTCTCGGGCTGCTCGCTCGCGGAGACCGAGGCGGTCCTCTCAGGAACGGCCACGGACTTCTACCAGCTGCGATCCGCCATGAAGGAGTCACTGTCGTGACCGAAGCACTAACCTCCACGATCCGGACGAGCACTGGCGCCAGGCCGCCGAGGAGGCCATGCCCACCCTCGCGAGCCTGCGCGACCAGGGCGTCGTCGGGGCCATCGGCGCCGGCATGAACCAGTCCGCCATGCTCGCCAGGTTCCTCCGCGAGACAGCCGCGGACGTGGTGATGCTGGCCGGTCGCTTCACCCTCCTCGACCAGTCGGCCCTGGCCGACGTGCTGCCCGCCGCGATGGAGACCGGCAAGAGCGTCGTGGCCGTCGGCGTGTTCAACTCCGGCCTGCTGGCCCACGAGCGGCCGGACGAGGGGATGCCGTACGACTACCGCGACGCTCCGTCGGAGCTGGTCGCCAGGGCCAGGGCCATCGCCGAGATCTGCCAGGAGCACGGAACGACTCTCCCCGCGGCGGCGATCGCCTTCCCTTTCACGCACCCGGCGGTTGTCAACGTCACCCTCGGCATGGCGGATTCCGCACAGGTCACGAGGAACGTGCGGCCCCACCGTGAGCCCGTCCCCGGCGAGCTCTGGAGCGATCTGCACACCCGCGGATTGATCGAACACGACGTCGCGGGCTCCGGACCGGCACGTCACGGGACACCCGGCCATGTGCGGTACCGGGGCGCCGCCGTACGACGGCCGCCAACTTGATCGTCTGATGCTCCTGGTGCGCTGTGTGAGGGGTGTCGCTGAGGCGCTTCGGTGTGGGCCCGGTCAGGGGGCGAGGGTTCCCTTGAGGGCGTCCGCGAGGAGGTGGCGGAGGGCTTCTTCGGTGACCGGTCGTGGATTGGCATAGGGCTCGTCCTGTGCCTGGGCGGTGATCTCGTCGAAGTCGCTCTCGGTCAGGCCCAGTTCGGCCAGTGAGCGCGGGGCGCCGAGTGCGACGGACGCTCGCGCGAGGCGCCCGGGTACGTCGTCCGTGGCCAGGGCGCGGCGCAGAGCCTCGTCGGCGGTCGGCGCCGCTGGAAGGTTGAAGGCGGCGACGTACGGGAGCACGACCGTGTGCACGGCGGCGTGGGGCAGGTCGAAGGCGCCGCCCAGGATGTGGCACAGCTTGTGGTGCAGCGACATGGTCGTGGCTCCCAGGCACGCCCCGCACAGCCAGGCCCCGCGCAGTGCGTTTGCCCGGGCCTCGACGTCCCGTGGGTCGGCGGCGACGGCGGGCAGCGCGGCGGCCAGCGAGCGCACCCCTTCCTCGGCCATCAGGGCCACGATGGGCGAGGAGTCGGGCGCGTACAGGGCCTCGACGGCGTGCGCGATGGCGTTGAAGCCGCTGGTCACCGACACCTGCACGGGGAGTCCGAGGGTGAGTTCGGGGTCGTAGACCACACTGCGGGGCAGGACGGCCCGGTTGCGGCCGGTGCGTTTGCGTCCGTTCTCGGTGAGTCCCCACACGGTGGTCATCTCCGAGCCGGCGTAGGTCGTCGGCACGCTGATCACGGGCAGGCCCGAGCTCAGGGCGACGGCCTTGCCCAGACCGATCGTCGAGCCTCCCCCGATGGCCAGGCAACCGTCCGCGCCGGCGCGGTGCGCGGCCGCTCGGGCCGCTTCGGCGACCTGGACCGGCACGTGCATCCGGGCCTCGGTGAAGAGACCGACGCAGGTGTCGCCGAGCAGGGCCGCCGCGTGCTCGGCGAGAGCGCGCTGCTCGGCGGTGGACAGCACCAGCAACCGCCGCAGGCCCAACCGTTCGGCTTCGCGGGGCAGTTCGCGCAGGGTTCCGGCGCCGAAGACCACCCGCATCGGAAGGGCTTCGTAGGTGAAGGTCATCGCGTCGGCTCCGCTTCCGGGGCCAGCACGATGTCGAACCTGGCGTGGGTGAACGGCACGGTCACTCCGAAGCGCTCGGCCTCGTGTTCTTCGTGGGACTCGGTGAAGTCGGTGATCAGGCCCCGCTTGACCGCGAAGACCGCGTCGGAGTCTATGTACGGGCTGCCCGCGACGAACGCGTGCGTGGTGACCGGCCGGTGGTGCTCGGCGCCCGCGATGAAGTGGATGTGGGCGGGCCGGTAGGGGTGCCTGCCGGTGGCTGCCAGCAGGCGGCCGACGGGGCCGTCGGTGGGGATCGGGTAGTGGGAGGGGACGACGGTACGGAACCAGAAGCGGCCCTCGGCGTCCGTGCGGAAGAGCCCGCGGCCGTTGCCCGGCGGCTGCACGTCGGGCTGCTGCACGTCGTAGAAGCCGTCCTCGGAGCACTGCCACACGTCGAGTTCGGTGTCCGGCAGCGGGGTGCCGTCGGCGGCGAGCACCCGGCCGGAGACCACGCAGGGCCGGCCTGTGCCGAGGAGGTCGATGGAGTCGCCCAGCTCCCGGCGGGGCGAGCCGGTCATGTGGAAGGGCCCGAGGACGGTGCTCTCGGTGCCCTGCTCGGTCCCGTTGAGGGTCTCGACGAGCATGGAGACGCCGAGTACGTCGGAGAGCAGGACGAACTCCTGGCGGGTGTCGTCGCACGTGCGGCCGACCGCGGTGAGGAAGCCGATCGCCGCCTCCCACTCCTCCATCGTGGGTTCGATGTCCCGGACGAAGTCGTGGAGGTGGCGGGTCAGGCTCTCCATGATCCGCCGCAGCCTCTCGTCCTTGGTCGCCCGGAAGCTGTCCAGCACCGCGTCGGTGGCGGTCTCGACCGTGAAGTCCACTGGGTGCTCCTGACGTGTCGCGGCGCCTTGGCCGACGAGGTGGTCGGTGAACCAGTCGGCGGTCAGCGCGTCGCGCTCGGCCGCGTGGTTGTAGAGGGTGTGCTCTCCGTCCGGCCAGATCCGCACGGTGGAGGTGGCCGGGTCGGCGGCGCGCAGGAACGGCTCCTGGTCCTCGTAGCGGGCCAGGGGGTCGCGGCCGCCGTGCAGCAGGAGCAGGGGGCAGACGATGCGGTGCTGGTCCGGGTCGAAGCGCAGGGCGTCCATCACCTCGGCCACCCGGTCCGGGTCGTCGGTGCCGACCACGGCGGCCATCTGCTCGCGGGCGGTGCGGAATTCCGGGACCGCCGGGACCGCGGGGGCGCCGTTGACGACCACCGCGCCGACCCGCGGGTCGGCGGCGGCCAGATGGGCGGCGAACAGCCCGCCGAAGCTGATGCCATGCACACCGATGCCGCCGCCGAGACGGGGATCGGCCTCGACCAGGTCGACGAAGCGGGCGAAGCCCTCGGTGACGTGCTCGTCGACGTAGAGGCCGTGGCGCAGCCGCGACTCGCCCTGCCCCGGCCCCTCCGCGAGCAGACAGGCCAGGCCACGTGCGGTGTAGGCGTCCGCGACCGGCAGATACGCCGCGCCCCAGCCGCTGAGCCCGCCCCACACGATCACGGTGGCGGGCGGCGGACCGGCCGGCAGGCACAGCCAGCCGCCGAGGACGCCGTCACGGTGAGGGATCTCCACCCGCTCCACACCGGGTGCGAGTGCGGCGGTCGCGGCGGTGTGGCGGGCGTACAGCTCCCGCTTCTCCGGGACGTCGCTCTGGTACGCCATCTGCGCGAACATCAGGGCCGCCGAGGCGAACCGGTGTGCCTGCCGGGCGGTGACGTGGTGCCCGGCGGCCTCCGCACGTCGTGCGCCCTTCAGGCGTGCCGCGGCGATCGCCGCGGCGGCGTCCTGCCACGGGATTCCGGCGGCCGTGTCGGCGAGCAGCCGTCGTGCGTCGGCGGGGTCCATGCCGCAGTCGGTGAGCCGGGTGAAGGGCATGGACCGATGCTGGGCGGCGACCAGCGGCGGCAGCACGGCCTCCGCTCCGGGTTCTCCGGTCGTCATACGGCGTCACGCACCGTTGCGGAGAGCGCGGCGTCGAGGTCGTCCACCAGTGCGCCCAGGTCGGCCCTGTCCGCGGCCGTGCCGAACAGCACGAAGTCCGGGCGCGCCAGGTACCCGACGGCTCCGAGCAGGTCGAGGTACTCCCGGTGCCGTCCGTCGAGATCGTCGACCGTGTCGAGGGCGACCACGGCGCAGCCCAGGCGCTCCAGCCGGGCGAGCCGCTCGGGTCCCAGCGCATCGGCGGGGTCCTCGGCGGTGACCAGGGTGAAGCCGTATCCGGTGAGGTCGTCGAGGCGGCCGGTGCGGCCGTCGGCCAGACGGAGGCGGCCCTGGGGGGTGAGGGTGCCGACCGGCGTGCCTGCCTCCTCGCGCAGCACCCCGCCGCACAGCGGCGGGAAGGGCGGCGGCGGGGGCACCTGGCCGGCGAAGAAGGCCGCGTCCCGGGCGGCGGCGGCCTCGGTGTCGTGCGTGTTGGCGACCTTGCCGAGGCCGATGGCCGCGTGGGTGATCGCGGTGACGTGCGGACGGCGCTCGCCCTCGTAGGTGTCCAGCAGTGCGTCGGGCGCCAGGCCGCGGAGCACGAGGTGCAGCTTCCAGGCGAGGTTGGTGGCGTCGCGCAGGCCGCTGCACGCGCCCTGGCCGAGGTACGGCGGCATGGTGTGGGCGGCGTCTCCGGCCAGGAAGACCCTGCCGGTACGCCAGCGCGTGGCGACGCGGGCCTCGAAGCCGTAGACCAGCCGGCGGATGATGCGGACGTCCTCCGGGCCGAGGTCGTGGTACTCGCGCAGGAGTCGCCAGACGGTCTCGGGAGTGGTCATCTCCTCGCGGGTCTCGCCCGGCAGAAGGGCGAACTCGAAGCGCTGGCGGGTCGCGCCGATGTTGATGGTCATGTGTCCGCGCGCGGGATCGCAGTGCTGCGTGCCGGAGGCGAACTCCGGGGGCTGGGGGCGCAGCCACTCGACGTCCACGTTGACCCACTGCTCGTTGAAGCCGAAGTCCTGGCGCTCCACGCCGAGCAGTTCCCGCACTCCGCTGCGGCTGCCGTCCGCGGCGATCACATAGCGGGCCCGGACGCTGTCGTGCGGTCCGTCCGCGTGCCTGGCTTCGGCGTTCCAGCCGCGCAGGCGCAGCATGACGCCGTCGTCGTCCTGGTCGAGGCCGGTGACGGCCCAGCCCTGACGGACGACGACCGTGCCGTACCCGCGCAACCGCCTGTCCATGGCGCTCTCGACATCCGGTTGGTAGATGGAGATGTGGTCCGGATATCCCATCGGGCCGGCGGGGTTCGCCGGTATGTCGACCAGGCGCTCGCCCTTGCCGTTGACCCACACGTACCGGCACTCCGACGAGTCCCGCAGCGCCTCGTCGACGTCACAGGCCGCCTGGACGGTGCGGGCGGTCTCGTCGTCGATGTGCGTGAATCTGGGCAGCCCGTACAGGCCGGGCCAGCGCTCGCAGACCACCACCCGGTGACCGAGCCGGCCGAGCAGGGACGCGACGGTGAGGCCGGTCGGTCCGTAGCCGACGACGGCGATGTCGTGCTGGGGGGCCATGAAACACCTCCGGTAACGACCCCGCGCCGTTGCGAGGGGCGAGGTGGGAAGGAGAAGGGCGCGGCTCGGCCGTGGACGCCGGAGCCACATGTGAAGGTGGATTCACATTTGATGTGAAGCGAGATTCACATGTTGGCAACATGGACGTCAAGAGGCCGGTCGATAAACTGCGCGAATGACCGACTCCCCCCACGGCAGGCCTGCCGCCCTCCAGGAACGCAGCCGCCGTTCGCAGCAGGACATCCTGCGGGCCGGGTGCACGCTGATCGAGGAGGGCGGAGTGGACGCGCTCACCGTGGCCGCCGTCGCCGAGCGGGCCGGCATGGCGGTGGGCAGCATCTACCGACGGTTCGGCGACAAGGAAGGCCTCCTGCTGGCGATCCAGCACGCCTTCACCGAGAACCTCCAGGCCGAGATCACCGAGCGGATGTCCGCGGAGCGACTGCGCATCCTGCGCGACCCGGCCGTGGCCGTCGCCGAAGCGGTGGGCGCGATCACCGACAGTTTTCAGGCGCACGAGGCCCTGCTGCGCGTCTTCCTGCCGCTCGGCACCCGGCACGAAGCGGTCCGGGCCGAGGGCTCCCGGGTCAGCGTCGAGGGCAATCGCCACTTCGCCGAGGCCCTGCGCCACACGCCCGTCGCACACCCGGACCCCGAGGCCGCACTCGACTTCGCGTACCGCCTGGTCTACGCCACGGTCGCGCACCGCATCACCCAGGGCGAGTTCCTGGAGTCGGACCGCGCACTGCCCTGGAGCGAACTGCGCAGCCACCTCCAGACCGCGGTCGTCTCCTACCTGCTCGGCGCCCCGCAAGGCCGCTGAGCCCCTACCCGCTCTCACCCACAGGCGCGCGCACGGCTCTCGCACGACCCCTGACGGGCGACGCGAATGCATGTGAGCTTTGCTTCCGTCTAGATGCGAGTATCACTTCACATACAGGGGGCGAGGAGCGGCCGAGGCGCGGCAAGGCGGGAGACGTGCCTCGCCGGGCGACCCATGACCCGCATGCCTGGCGGGGCGGCGCGACAGACAGGGCCCGCCCCCTCCCGGTCGACGTGCGGGCGGACGCCCGCCGGGCCATCGTGAGAGGACGGGGGCGAAACCCCCCTCGCCGGACACCCTCGCCGGACACCCCCTCGCCGTCACCTCCGCCTCGGGAGGCAACATGGAGCAGTACGACCTGACCGACGCGCAGAAGCTGGCCTTCGAAGAAAACGAGGCCGACTTCCGCAAACTCAACGAGGAGATACGCCGCGTCCGGGAGACCGCCCGAGCCCGGCTGTCGGACAGCGGCTGGGATCCCGACCCCGAGGACCACATCGCCTGTCTGTCCTGCCCGTGCCCCGACTTCCAGCACGGCGGGCACCTCGGGGACTGCAAGCGAGTCAGCTGCCGTCACCCCTTCGGGGACCACAACCTGCCCACGTGATCGGCGATCCTGCGGTCAGGGCGCGTACGGAGTCGTGATCAGACGGTTCGCGTGAGGTCCTCGCTCCGGATCGGGTGGTCCGGCGACGGCGGTGAGCCGGAGCCTGGTCTCGTCCTCACTGCCGGGCACGGCGGTCATGATGACGATCTTGAGGTCGGAGTCGCCGTCGGTCAGGACGTCGCAGTCCACCGTGACCGGGCCCGCCGACGGATGGTGGATCGTCTTGTGGTCCTCGCGGTGCGCGGCCACCTCTCCGGTCGCCCACAGCTCGGCGAACCTCCTGTTGCCCTCGTTCAGATCGCGGATCAGCGCGACCAGGCGACCGTCCCGGGGGAAGCGTCCGGTGGCGCGGCGCAGGTCGGACACGACGGCGGCATCGGTGGCGTCGCGGTCCGCCTCGGTCACCGGCCAGCGCGCGAGGCGGGCGGGGCCGGCGTCCACCGGGAACCTGTCGCGGGCGAAGTTGCGCAGCCGCGGGGGCGAGGCGGAGGGATCGCCCAGCAGGGCCGCCCACCCGCCGTTCCACCACACCAGCTGCCAGTCCGCCGCGAACACGGCCACCGCCACGTCCCCGAGGCGGGCGAGCACCCGCTGGACGCCGGGCGGGAGACGGTCGGAGATCGCACCGTCCACCGGCGGCACCAGCCGGGCCAGCCGGTACAGGTGGTCCCGCTCGGCGGCGGACAGTCGCAGGGCCCGCGCCAGGGACGCCACCACCGACGCCGAGGGTGTCGTGGCCCGCCCTTGTTCCAGGCGCACGATGTAGTCGACCGACACCCCGGCCAGGTCGGCCAGTTCCTCTCGCCGCAGCCCGGCCGCCCGGCGCCCGCGGGCCACCGGCAGCCCGGCCGCCGACGGGGGCAGCCGGTCCCGCCACGTGCGGATCATCACGCCCAGCCCGGTTCCGGGGTTCACCGACATGAACGCCATCCTCCTGCATCCCCGTTCGTCCACGGGGCCCGAGGGTGGTACTGGTCTTCCTACCGTCGCAGCGTCCCTGGCCCGCCGCCCCCGTCGGGAGCACAGTCGAACGCATGACGATCACCTTCATCACCGGCGCCAACAAGGGTCTCGGCCGCGAGACCGCCCGCCGCCTGGTCGAGTGCGGCCACACCGTGCTCCTCGGAGCGCGCAACCGCGAACAGGGCGAGGAGGCCGCCGCCGCGCTCGGCGCACGCTATGTCCCCATCGACGTGACCGACGACGCGTCCGTGGCCGCCGCGGCCGCGGACGTCGCCGAACACGAGGGCAGGATCGACGTCCTGATCAACAACGCCGGTGTGCACGGCCCCCTCGGCGATCCCGGCGACCTCACCGCCGCCGACGCCCGCGACGTCCTCGATGTCAACGTCATCGGCGTCGTCCGCACCACCACGGCGTTCCTGCCACTGCTGCGCCGCTCGGACGACCCCGTGATCGTCAACGTCAGCAGCGGCATGGGCTCCCTCGCCCTCACCCACGACCCCGGCCGACCCGAGTCGCACGTCGTCGCGCCCCTGTACACCTCCTCGAAGGCGGCGCTGACGATGTTGACCACCCAGTACGCCAAAGGGCTGAAGGACATCCGCGTCAACGCTGCCGACCCCGGCTACACCGCGACCGACCTCAACGGTCACAGCGGCCCCCAAACGGTCACCGAGGGCACGGACGCGATCGTCCGCCTCGCCACCGAGAAGCCCGGCGCCGGCAGCGGACGCCTCGTCTCCCGCCATGGCGAGATCGCCTGGTCCTGACCTCGACCGCGCCGGATCGGACCACGACTCGACGCGCGCCCTGGCCCGCTCGGCGCTCGCGCCGAGTTTGAGACACCTTTTACGTGGCACCTGCAACTGCGATCCGCCCCGCCGCCGTCTGACAGTGAGTCGGGCCCGTCGGGGCCGAAGGGCGAGAGAGCGGGGCAGTTCGTGGGACGGCGCAAAGGCGGCATAGGGATCGCACTCGTCACGGGTGTGATGCTGGTGGGCGCGAGTGCCTGCGGCGGGGGTGGCAGCGACAAGGCGAGCGGCGACGACGCGAAGGCGTCGGGAGGCCCGGGTGCGAGCTCCTCGCCGTCACCGAGCAAGCCCGCGGGCCCGCCGATGCTGCTGGAGACGATCACTCCGCAGACGGGAACCGAGGTCGGCGTGGCCATGCCCATCTCGGTGGTCTTCACGAACCCGGTGGCGGCCAAGGCGCGGGCCTCGGTCGAGAAGCACATGAAGGTGAGCGCCTCTCGACCGGTGGCGGGCGCCTGGCACTGGTTCGGGGACAAGCGCGCCGACTGGCGCCCGAAGACGTACTGGCCCTCAGGCACGACGGTGAAGATCGACGCCGACATGAAGGGCGTCAGCAACGGCAACGGCCGCTTCGGCGTGCGCAGCTACACGCACACCTTCAAGATCGGTGACGATGTGCGCGCGGATGTCTCGGTGACCGGCCACACCATGAAGGTGACCCGGAACGGCCAGGTGGTGCGCACCCTGTCGATCAACGCGGGCAGCGCCGAGTATCCGACGTGGAACGGCACCATGGCCGTCATCGACAAGCAGGAGAAGGTCCACATGACCTCCTGCAGCGTCGGCATCAGCTGCGACAAGGGCAGCCCCGACTACTACGACCTGACGCTGCCCTGGGACATTCACCTGACCCAGTCCGGCACCTACGTGCACTACTCGACGGGCGATCCCAATCCGGGCAGCGGCAGCGCCCGCGGCTCGCACGGCTGCGTCCACCTGTCCATGTCGGACGCCAAGTGGTTCTACGGCCAGGTCAAGCAGGGCGATCCCGTCACCATCACCGGCTCGCCCCGCGCCAAGGCCTCGCCCGACAACGGCTACGCCGACTTCAACCTGGAATGGGACCAGTGGCTCGCCGGCAGCGCCTCCGGAGAGGGGACGACCGCGACGCTCTGACGCGCCGCGACGGCCGCGCCGGTGAGCCTGCCGCGCCGACCGCGGCCTCCACCGGGTTGGCCCCGCTCAGCGTCGCAGCTGCGCGTTGAGCCGGGCGGCCTGTCGCGTGAGGTGGTCGCGTTCGGGGAGGTTGGGCGCCGAGCGGGCGGCCTGGGCGTAGAGCCGTGCGGCGGTCACCGGATCGCCATCGCGCTCGTGCAGGTATGCCGCGACCGCGGCGTACCGCGGCAGGGAGGGGTCGAGCCGCGTCAGGGCGGCCAGGCCGGCCCGGGGGCCGTCGGCCTCGCCCACCGCGACGGCCCGGTTGAGACGGGCCACCGGGCTGTCGGTGAGGCGCACCAGTTCGTCGTACCACTCGACGATCTGCACCCAGTCGGTCTCCCCGGCGGTCGGGGCGTCGGCGTGGAGCGCGGCGATGGCCGCCTGGGCCTGGAATTCGCCCAGGCGGTCGCGGGCGAGGGCGGTCTGGAGCACCTCGACGCCCTCGGTGATCAGCTGGGTGTTCCACAGGCTGCGGTCCTGTTCGGCGAGCGGCACGAGCCTGCCGTCGGGGCCGGTCCGGGCCGGGCGCCGCGCGTGGTGGAGCAGCATGAGCGCCAGCAGGCCCGCGACCTCCTCGTGGTCGGTCCTGGCCGCCAGTTGGCGCGTGAGCCGGATCGCCTCGGCGACGAGGTCGACGTCGCCGGAGTAGCCCTCGTTGAAGACGAGGTAGAGCACGCGGAGCACCGTGGCGACATCACCGGGCTGGTCGAACCGGACGCCGGAGACGGTCCGCTTGGCCCTGCTGATCCGCTGGGCCATGGTCGCCTCCGGCACGAGGTAGGCCTGGGCGATCTGCCGCGTGGTCAGACCGCCGACCGCGCGCAGCGTGAGCGCGACGGCGGAGGCCGGCGTCAGGGAGGGGTGCGCGCACAGAAAGTACAGCTGGAGCGTGTCGTCCACCGCCTCGCCCGGGCCGGGCACGGGCTCGGCCTCGACCAGCTCCTCGCGCCGCCGCCGGGAGGTGTCGGCGCGGACGGCGTCGAGGAACTTGCGCCAGGCGACCGTCACCAGCCAGCCCTTCGGGTCCCGCGGCGCTTCGTCCGGCCACCTGCGCACGGCCTCGACCAGGGCGTCCTGCACGGCGTCCTCGGCCGCCGCGAAGTCGGCTCCGCGACGGACGAGGACACCGATCACCGCGGGCACCAGCTCCCGCAGCACCGACTCGTTCACTCGGTGGCCGTGGGGCGCTCGGCGTAGAACGGGCGCACCTCGAGCCACTCGTGGATCGGCTTCCCACCCGCACCCGGAGCCGCGGACAGCTCGCCGGCCAGCTCGAGCGCGCGCTCGTAGGTCTCGACGTCGATCACCATCCAGCCGGCGATCAGGTCCTTGGTCTCCGCGAACGGGCCGTCGGTGACCGGCGGCCGTCCCTCGCCGTCGTAGCGGACGAACGTGCCCTCCGGGGAGAGCGCCTGACTGTCGACGAACTCTCCGGTGCCCACCAGCCGAGCGGCGAAGTCACGCATGTACTGCATGTGGGCCGAGACCTCCTCCGGCTCCCACTGGTCCATCGGCACGTCGTTGACCGCTGCCGGCGCGCCCCGGTAGTGCTTGAGCAGCAGGTACTTGGCCATCGTCTTCTCCTTGGTGAGGTACGGCCCATTCTGGCCGTGTTCACCGCTGGGACGGAGCAGCGCGCGGGTTCTCGACATCCCAGCGCGAAATTCTCCGGCGAAGGTCAGGGACTCCGCGTTCCGGCACACCGCCGCCCGTCATCCCGGCACCGGGCGCGTCTCGTCATGTGGCTGCCAGGAGGATGGCGGTGTAGTGCGCGGTGAAGGCGGCGATGGTCAGGGCGTGGAAGACCTCGTGGAAGCCGAACCAGGCCGGTGAGGGGTCGGGGCGCTTGAGCCCGTAGACGACGGCGCCCGCGGTGTAGAGAAGGCCTCCGGCGATGACGAGCACGACGACCGCGGCGCCGCCGGTGTGCGCGAACTCGGGCAGGTAGAAGACGGCGACCCAGCCCAGGGCGATGTAGCACGGGGTGTACAGCCACCGGGGCGCCCCGATCCACAGCAGGCGGAAGGCGATGCCGGCCAGGGCGCCCGCCCACACCACGGCCAACAGCACCCGCTGCCGGCCCTGGGGCAGCAGCAGTACCGCCAAGGGGGTGTACGTGCCGGCGATGATCAGGAAGATGTTCGCGTGGTCCAGTCGCCGCAGGACCGCTTCCCCGCGCGGACCCCACGTGCCACGGTGGTAGATCGCGCTGGTCGCGAACAGCAGGCAGGCCGACACCGCGTACACCGAGCAGGCGGCCACTGCCGCAGCCGAGCGCGAAAGGGCGATCAGGACGATGCCGCCGATCAGCGCGAGAGGGAACACGCCGACGTGCAGCCAGCCGCGCATCCGCGGCTTCAGCTCAGCCGCCACACGCTCCACCCCGCCTTCCAGCGCGGCTGCTGTCTGCCTGACCGTCAGGCGGCTCGTGGTGTCCGCCGGTGCGACAGCCATGGGGGTGCTGAGGGCGTCGGGCGTGGTGCCGGGGCGGGGCGGGGACTGTCGTCCGTGTGCCGACGGCTGAGGATCTTCGGCAATCATGCGCTCATATTCTGGATTCGGCGGTGGAGTTTCGGCCCGGCGCGCCGCCCGGGCTGCGGGCTGCGGGCTGCGGGCTGCGGGCTGCGGGCTGCGGGCTGCGGGCTGCGGGCTGCGGGCTGGGAGCCAGATACCCGTCGTGTGCCGGGACGCGGTGCTGCGGGGACGCGGCGCTGCGGCGGTGATGGCGCGTCTGCTGTCGTCTCACCTCTTTGTGCAACGCGTGGAGGGGCCCTGGCGCCGTTGCGACGCCAGGGCCCGAAGGAACTGCTACACCATCTGCCGGCCCTTGTACTGCGCCGGCCCTCTGTTTCCGCAGACCCGACCGAAATGCCGTCGGGTACGCGGGGATCGCGGTTGCTTGACCGGAGACCACCTCACTATCGATGTCCTGCGGCACCCGGATTCGAAATTCCGTCCGGGCGATCCTGATGGCGTCCAATTCCTCCGTTCTTCCCTGGGCGATCGACTACTGGGTACTGCGCACCGCACTTGCGGGTACTGCCACTGCGTTGACCGCAGCACTGCTCATGGCGGCCCCTGATCACTGCGGGCCACCCGGTCCGGTCGTCAGTCCCGTCGCCGTCCTGCAACAACCCTGGCTTCGGTACTCCACCACCGCACCGTCCTGCTTACTGCGACTACGTGTCCTGCTGCCGGCAGTTCGTGTCTGCCAGGCCCTGCTGTCTCTCTGGGCTACGAGAGAAACCATAACCACACCGCAGGCCAATGTCTACTCTCGCCAAGACAGATTTTCGCGCCCTCGGTGGGGAGGTACGTTCGATCGGCGGGGGAAGGCTGCGCCAGAGCCGGACGGGGCCTCAGGAAGCACCGACGCGGTTCGGCCATGCCCTTGCAGCCCTGCCTTCTCACTCGGCTGAGGGGTTTCCCGGCCGTTTCCCGTTGCCCGTTCGGACCGGGCAACAGCGGCACCTCGACGTGCCGGGCGCTCCCCCAGCAGGCTGGTTCGTGAGCTCCCTTCAGGGCACCGCCCAGGCACCGAGAAGACTCCCTGCACGCGACAGGAAACGGCCGGCCGTGCGACGACCGACCACGGCCGGAGAAAACGGGGAACGACATGAGAAGACAGAACCAACGCGACCGAGACCGCGACGGAAGACCGCACGGCCGCTTCCGACCGCTGCGGCTGCTGCTCGCCGCCGCCGTGACCGTCGCCTGCCTGGCCCTGCCGACAGCGGCGCCGGCGACCGCCGCACCGACCGCACCGACCGCAGCGACCGCCGACACCTGTGCGCCGCTGAAGGCGGGAGCGAGCATCGCCGCCCAGGACGCCGTCAACGTCGCCTGCCGCTACGTCGGTTGGATGTACGCCTGGGGCGGCGGCCACGCCGGGGGGCTGCCCGGCCCCAGCCAGGGCATGCTGGACAAGCACGACCCGAGGTCCATCAACGATCCGACGTACTGGAGCTTCGACTGCATCGGCCTCGTGCGCTGGGCCTGGTACAAGGCCACCCGCCAGGACATCATCAGCGAGCGCACCACGCAGTCCACCTGGCAGGACCCCGGCTACGCGCACACCCGGTTCACCAAGGCGCAGGGCGAGGCTCCGCTGCTGCCCGGTGACATCATGTACTTCGGCGAGGGACTCAGCCACGTCGCCCTCTACCTCGGCAACGGCAAGCGACTCGAATCACCCGAATCGACCCAGGTCGTCAGAGTCTCGGACATCCCCTGGTCCGCCTACCAGGGTTCGCTGCGGCCCGACGTCTCGGGCGTCTTCCCCGTGTGGGAGTACGACGGTCTCGGCAAGCAGGTGAAGACCTGGGGCCAGCCGAACCTGCGCAACGACTCCACCACCGGCAGCGACATCAACTGGACCATCGACAACGGCATTTCCGTCGCCGTGCGGGCGCTGTGCCAGCGTGTGGGGGAACGAGCCACCGTCGACGGCATGGTCAACAACGTCTGGACCTATCTGCCGGACTACCGCAGCTGGATCAGCAACCTCTTCATCCAGGGCCCGGCGATCACACCTGGAGTGCCGTCATGCGGGGACTACTCGAGAATCGGCGGCACGCTGGAGGGCGCCGACTCCAACACCTCCTGCGGTGACGGCACCCCACCGGACTCCGCCGGCGCGTGGACGGCCAAGTCCGCCACCGTGTTCGGCCGCACCGTCGAGCTGCGTTACAACAGCACGACCGCCTGCGCCTGGGGCCGGATCATCGGCGGCACGGTCGGTGACGAGATCTGGGTCGACCGCAGCAGCGACGGCGGTGACCACTGGGAGCCGATGCTCGGCTACACGACCGTCACGTCGGGCGGCGACGCGTACACCACGCAGTGGAACGACAACGGCCTGGTGATGCGGGCCTGCGGCACCAACGGCAAGGGCGGCTCCATCGTCTGCACGGGCTGGTTCTGAAGCCCGTCGCCACTGGACCGACGACGTCCCCCGACCGCTGACCCCACGCCCCGGTGCCGCCGTTCGCACCGGGGCGCCGGGGGCTCTGTACCGAGGGACCACGTCTGGGTGAAACGCCGCCCCACGCGCCGAGGGGCTCGCCCCGGGAGGCCGGTCATCCGGCGCCCCTCCTCGCGTCGTCCGCGAGCAGGGGATTCGGCTCTGCGGAGGCCGGAGCCTTGAACGAGTACAGGTCGGCCACGGCGAGGGTTTGTTCCGCGTCATGCGCCTCGAACGTGCCGGTGCGCTGGAATCCCAGGCGGGCGGCGAGCCTCGTGGAACGCTCGTTGGCCGTCTGGGTCACCACCAGGACCGGCTGATCGGGCAGCTCACCGGCCGCGGCACACAAGATGGCCGGGGCGGCCGATTCTCGGGCCTCGACGAGGAAGCGGTCCCGCCGGAGTTGGGTGGTGTCGATGCCGATCCGGTCGCGTGAACTCCAGTTCGTCCGGCTCCCCCTCGCGGAGGCGGTGACGGCGGCGCGTCCTACGGAGCAGGTAGCGTCCGGCCCAGGCGGGCGAGTGGGGAGAGGGTCATCAGGACCGGGGAGAGCATCATGCCTGCGGCCGTCGCCAGGAGGCTGGTGCGGGCCCCCCACTCCTCCGCGAGGAATCCGCCGAGCAGTGAGCCGAGTGGGGTCAGTCCCATGCCCACGAAGGTGATCGTCGCCGCCGCGCGGCCTTGCATTCCGTCCGGAGTGACGGTCTGCCGGACTGCCATGACGGTGACGTTCACCAGCTGACCGCCGGCGCCGAACACGAAGTTGATCCCGAGCAGGGCGGACACGGTCACCGTGGAGGAGCCGTGCAGCGCGGGCGCGCAGAGGAACACGCCGTCGCCCAGTGCCGCCGCGGACACGAGCACCGCGCCATGGCCGAACCGGCACGGCAGCCGGGCGGCGAGCACCGAGCCCGAGAGCGCTCCCGGCCCCGTCGCCGCGAGCGCCAGCCCGACGGCGGTGCCCGACAGGTGCAGTTCCCTCGGCAGGAAGAGCAGATAGACGGTCATCACGGCCGCGAAGGAGAACTGGAAGGCGGCCGAGGCGAGGCACACGGTCCGCAGCAAGGCATCGCCGGCGACGAAACGGAGCCCCTCGTGGATGCGCCGCAAGACCCGCGGGGGACGTTCCGCGTTCTTCGGGCGCGATTCGGTCCGGCGGATCCGTCGGATCGACAGGAACGAAAGCGCGAAGAACAGGGTGCTGCAGCCGGCGGCGATCGGCGCGGACAGCGCTGAGACCAACGCACCCCCGAGGGCAGGTCCCCCGATCTGCGCCGCGGACCGGCTGCCTTCGAGCGCGCTGTTGCCCCGTACCAACTGGTCGCGTCCTACCAGCCGTACGAGAGACGTCTGGTAGGCCACGTCGAAGAACACGGACAGGGCCCCGACGGCAAGGGCGACCGCGAACAGCGCCGGCAGACCGAGCCAGCCGAGGAGACCGGCCACGGCGGCGGCGCCCAGGGCGAGGGTCCGGCCGGCGTCCGTCAGCACCATCACCGTGCGGGCCCGCCAGCGGTCCACCCACGCGCCGACGAAGAGCGAGAGCAACAGGATCGGGGCCTGCCCCACCGCGCGCAGGACGCCCAGCTGTGCGGCACCTGCGTCGAGCGTCAGGACGGCGAAGAGCGGCAGAACGACCAGAGTTGAGTGTTCGCCGAGTTGGGAGGCGGTCTGACCCACCCAGAGTCTGCGAAAGTCGGCGTCCCGCCACAGACTTGGCGGGACAGGCCGACGGGAATCGGATACGGCGGAGGAAGCGGACGGCACGAGGATCCCCTGGACTGCCGGCAACGAGGCCCGCGCCCGCTGCACGACAGTGCACCGGTGATTCGGGCAGGAAGAGGCTCGCTGTGCCGCGCCATCAGGGGCAGCACGCGATGACAGGCCGACAAGGCCTACGACGTCAGCGCGCGCTCGGACGACCGATCATGTCTTCGCTCCTCGTGGATCACTGACTGCTCCCGAACACTAGCGCTCGACGGCCGGGGTCGAAAGGGAGCCGCATCCACGAAGCAGCGCTGCCCGTGCCGGAGTTGGCACGGGCAGCGCTGCTGTGCGGCCGGGGCCGCGGTCGGTCACTTCACGTCGAACCGGTCGATCACCATGAAGGTGCCGCTGTTCTTGGTGAGGGTGAGTGTGTGCCGTCCGGCCGGCAGACCGCTGACGGTGTAGACCGTCTGCTGGGCATGGCGGCTGGTGGCGTTGGCGTTGACGGTGCCCTTGGAGGCTCCGTCGAGGGAGACCGCGATCGTGCCCTCGTCGGCGTTGGTCTCGGTGATCACGTCGATCCCGGTTCCGAGGAAGGTGACGGTGACCGAGTCGCCGTTGACCCCGGTGGCGTGGACGTCGTCCTGGTAGTCGCCGAGGCCGCGGTTGGCGTACCGGTTCCAGCCTCCGGTGTACGTGAGGGAGGGGTCGGTGTCGTCGTAGGTGCCGGTCACCTCGAAGCCGTCCACGGTGGCGAAGGAACCGCTGCGCTTGACGACCTGGATGGTGTGGCTGCCGGCGCTCAGGCCGCTGGTGCTGTAGACGACCTGCTGCGCCTTGCGGGTGGTGGAGCTCGTGTCGAACAGGCCCTTGGAGGTGCCGTCGACGAAGACCTCGATCTGGCCCTGGTCGCTGTACTTCTCCCCGATCACCGAGACGCCGGTGCCGGTGAAGGTCAGCGTGGCGGCGGAGCCGTTGGCCCCGGCTGCGTGCACGTTGTCGTGCAGGTCGCCCAGGTCGCGGTAGCCGCTGGCGCTCCAGGAGCCGGTGTAGGCGATCGCCGTGTCGTCGTCGTCGATCAGGCCGGTCATCGGCCGGTACGCGGCCGTGGGGCCGGACGCCGCGATGATCGCCTGGGCCGCGGCGGGCCAGGCGCCGCCGGAGACGATCGTCGACTGGACCACGGTGGTGTTGGTCGCGTTGCTCCCCCAGTTGGAGCGGTCCGCGAAGTTGTCGTGGATGTTGTTGTCATGGATGGTCGGCGTCCACATGCCGACCCAGTTGCCCGGGCCGAAGCGAATGACGTTGTCGTGGGTGTTCCAGTAGGAGCTGCCCTCGTCGTGGTAGATCACCTGGTTGGTGTGGTTGGTCACCTCGAGCAGGTTGCCGGAGAGCACGGAGGTGACGGAGCCGTCGCCGTTGCCCTGGCCGCCGTTGGTGTAGATCGGGCCGCCGTCGTGCAGGACGTTCATCACGTCGTGGACGTGGTTGTTGAGGACCTGGTTGTGGCCGGCGTAGATGGTGCCGTGGCGGCAGACGGTCAGGCCCTGCTTCGCCTGCAGGTTGCAGGCGGAGGCGTAGCCCCAGCCCCAGCCGACCGATATGCCGGAGTAGGCGGTGTGGCCGATGTCGTTGTTCGCGATGGTCAGGTCACGGGTGTAGCCACCCCAGACACCGACCGCGTCGCGCCAGTCCAGGGCGACGTGCTCGATCCAGTTCTGCGAGATGGTGTCGCCGGTGGTCATCCGGGCGGTGTCGGTGAGGTAGTAGTCGTCGACCTCGCCGGCGTACACGCCGCCACCGGAGATGTCGTGGACGAAGTTGCCGGTGACCGAGCTGTTCTGCGTACCGTCGGCCAGGTCGACGCCGCTGCCGCCGGCGTGGGCGATCTCATTGCGGACGAGGCTGATGCCGGAGCCGCGGTGGATCTGGACGGCCGCCGGGACGCGGAGCGGGGCCTGGGTGGCGGCGTCCCACAGCACGCCCGCCTGGTTGTCGATGTAGCCGACGGTGGAGGGGAGATTCCAGGTGGTGTAGGCGAAGGTGAGACCCTGCAAGGTGATGTCGTGGACGGGGGCCATGGTGTCTGGGATGACGGTGAAGCCGTCGATCACCATGAAGTTGCCGCCGGTCTTGACCAGCTTGACGGTGTGCTGCGCCTTGGGCAGCCCGCTCACCGACGCGATGACCTGCTGGGCGAGCCGGGTGGAACCGGCCGCGCTCACGCTCTGGGTCTTGGTGCCGTCGACGTAGACGTCGATGCCGCCCTCATCGCTGTTGACCTCCGACAGCACGTCGAGGCCGGTGCCGGTGAAGGTGTAGCTCACCGAGTCGCCGTTGGCGGTGGTGGAGTGCACATCGGTGTACAGGTCGCCGAAGTTGCGCCCGGTGGAGGTGGACCACGCGCCGGTGTACGTGGCGTTCGCGTCGTCGTCGTTGACCGGGGTCAGATGGCCCGGGGCGCCGGCGGCGTCCACCAGCTTCTCCAGGACGGGCAGTTCCACGTCCGCGGTGCTGAGGTCCTCACCGGTGCGCGGCTTGTAGTAGAGGAGGTTCGCCGCAGTGTCCAGGTAGAACTCGCCTTGCTCGTCCAGCAGTTGGTAGGCGTTCTCCACCCAGGTGAGGCCGTCCAGCCTGGGCAGGCCGGCGCCGTTGAAGGGGAAGCCCCGGTTGACGACCGAGGTGTTGTTGTCCACGAAGCAGTCGGGGTCGACATTGAGGCTGGAACCGCCGCCGCTGGGTGCGGTGATGCTCGCCAGGGGGCACCGCATGTGCTTCCAGTCCTTGTCGTACGCGACCTCGACCGAGGAGGTGTTGGTGAACGACGTGTAGGAGGCGTCGGCGGTGGTGAAGCTGGACCCGCTGAGAGTGAAGCCGCCCGGGTTGAGCGGGCCGCGGGCCCGCTGCGCGCGCACCCCGTCGACGAACAGCTGTCGGCTCTTCGTGCCGGCGGGCACCGCGGCCCGGTAGATGTTCTTCGCGCTGTCGTACAGGGAGAAGCCGGTGATCTTCTGTGCGCCGTTGAGTTCCGGTCTCTCGCCCGGATAGGCGGCGTAGACGACCTTGTGGCCGTTTCTCCCGGAGTCCGAGGGCCCGAGGGTGAACGCCTGCGTCAGCCGGTAGGTCCCGCCGCGCAGATACACGTCGATGTCCGCGGCCATACCGGAGACCAGACCCTGCACCTTGGTCTTGACGCCGTCCAGGCTGCAGGGGGCGCTGACCGTGCAGGTGCTGCCCGAGCCGGTGGGCGAGGCGTACAGCAGGGTGGGAGTGGCGGCGGACGCGGGGACGGGTGCGGCGATCGCGGCGGCCAGCAAGGCGGCGAGCACACCGAGGCATCCGGTGGCTCTTTGGCGGAACAGCTGCATTGATGCTCCTTCAGATACGGACCCGAACAAGGGAGATAGATCCGATGAATGATGATCCACCTATGGTGCGGCGGGTGGTGTGGAGCTGTCTGACTTACGGGACGAACCGGGGGTGGGTGGGCCCGCTGATGCGGACGATCGCAAGCTGAAGGAGGTGGGAGGAGTCGGGGTGAGGATGCGGCGCGGCCGGGTCGGCCGGTAGCGAGATCAGGCTGCGGATACCTGGCCCGCAATTCATCGGATCTATGGTGGCTGCCAGGGAGGCTACGTCGACATCACCGGCGCGAGCAAGAGGGGAGCGGGAGGAGAATCGCCACCGTGCGGTCCGGGCACCGTGGAGTGTCCTCCCGGCGGTCACGGGAGGGCGACGGGGCGACGGAGGGGCCTCCAAGCGGGCATCGATGTCACCGGGCATGGGCGAGCCGAGCCGTTCCGTCCCTGATTCCACCCCGCGCCGCGATGCGCCCCGCCGGACGAGGTCCCGCGGGCGCATTCAGCGACGGCGTCCGGCGACAGGGGCGGGGCCTCGGGGTGCGGAGCGGTCTCAGGGAAAGCTCAGCGTGCGGTACACCGTGACGTTTCCGACCAGCTCCCGGCAGGCCTGGGCGGCCCCGGCCAGCCGGCCGGCAAAGTGGGGAGCCGCCGTGTTCAGCAGGATTCCGAGCGTGGTGCCGCTGTGCCCGACCACCACGCCGAGGCCGCCCACCTCCCGGCAGATGTCGATCAGCGGGTCCAGGGACCACTTGTGGCGCAGCACCTGGTTCATCCGCGCGCTCGCGGTCGCCACCCGGCCGACCTCGGCCAGGTCCTGCCGGGCCACCGCGCGTGTGACGCGCTCCAGCAGCCGGGCGTACTGCCGTTTGTCCGCCGCGGTGAACGGCTTGGGGATGCTGTTGAAGTCGACCGTGTCCACCGCTCCGCCCTCATCGACGCCGACGACGGCCATCGACGGCAGCGAGCCGAGCCGGGCCCGCAGCCGGACGCTGCGGTGGTGGAAGGCCACGACCCCGGGGTAGAGCACGCCGTCGGTGGGTTCGATCCTCGAGAGGTACGACTCGATGCGCCGGGGCGGCATAGGCTCGTCCAGGGCGTTGGCCACCGCCCGCGCGGTGGCCACCAGGTCGGCCGACGAACTGGCCAGTCCCTTGCCCTCGGGAAGGGTGCTGTCGATCTTCAGCACGCCTCCCCCGGACCGCCGGGCATCCTCCATGATCATCGACGTGAGCCGCAGTGCCTTGCGCTTGTGCACCGGCCACACCTGCAACGTCCCGTCGTCCGGGACGAGTTCGAACCTGGCCATGGACCAGCGGGCGACCGGCAGCGTGACCAGGAAGTCCCCGTCCCTTTCGGGCAGCACACCCTGCAGCAGCTCCCCGAAGGTGCCGAAGGCGGCACTGACCCCGGTGGCGGCCACGCGGCGGTAGCCCGCAGGGGACGCCGGTGCCGGCCGGATCGTCGTCACCTGACGGATTCCTCCTGTTCCCGTCGCTCCGGGGCCGCGCAGCCGCCCGCACCAGCAGCGCGGCCTGCGCCGGCCGGGTACGCACGAAGTGGTGGCCACCCTGATCGAATTCGTGCAGGGTGACACGGTCGGACACGACTTTTCCACTCCTCGTCTCCCCGCACGGACCGCGCGGTGGACGGATCGTCGCGGGCGACGACGACGTCGAGGGGGGCGTAGAGGCGGTGGGCCTCCACGTCCCACCGATCGCGATCAGACGGCCGTCGGCGCTCAGGACGTCATGACGGCAGGCCCGCTCGACGACGTCGGCCCGCTGCGGCCTGAGGTCGTCCAGCTGTCGGGCTCCGGGGCCCGGCGGCGGCGCCCGGGAGGTCCACGAGCGGGCCTGCCGTCACGAACGGCCTCCCGGCGGCAGGGGCTCGCACACCTGGGACCCGGCTGTCCGCAGTCCGCGGGAGCGGCGCAGGTCGCAGACCGCGAAGCACCGCCGCAGCCACCGGTCCCGCCCGTCGTAGCGGGGCCGGAAGTCGGTGCGGCCGTGCACGGCGGTCCGGTTGTCCACGACGATCAGGTCGCCGACGTCGAGCACCGCGCCCACCATCACCGCGATCATGGCGTCACGCAGTTCGCCCAGCGCCCGCGCCGCGTCCTCGCCGTCCGCTTCCATGGCGTGGAAGTCGGCGATCAGTTCGGGCTCGGTGTCCGGCCCGGACAGGACGGGCAGCGGCATCGACACGGCGTCGGAGTCGGTGCCGGCACCGCTGAACGAGCTGCTGTGACGGATCCGGAACAGCGGCCGGCGCAGCACCGAGACGCACTCGGCGGACAGCCGGGGCAGCGCCCGCGTGATCGCCCCGGACGTGGTGAACGCGCGGCGCTCGTGGTCGGCGCGCAGGCACAGCAGGGTGACGAAGTCCGGCTTGCAGGGGTGGAAGCCGTCCTCGGTGTGCAGTTCGAGCATCACGCTGCCGCTGTTCTCCTGCCGCCGCTCGGCGCCCTTGACCGGCACGATGTCCTGCACGAGGCGGCCGGACTTCTCGTCCGCGTAGGCGATGACGTCGCCGAGCCAGGACACCGTGGCCAGCTGGGCGACGGTGGCCAGCGGCAGCCGTGACCAGTCGGGGGCGACGCCGTCGGCGGGCGTCGCGGGCAGGTCGTCGTCGATCGGCACGTTCCGCACGATCAGCGTGCCGTACGCGTTGCCTGTTCTCCGGAAGGAGCTGAGCGCCCGGGCCAGTCGCGGCGGGAGCCAGCGCGCCGCCACCTCGACGTCCGCGAGCAGGTCGGGGTCGTCGAGCAGCGCCGGGGTCGCCAGGCCCGGGGGCGGCAGACCGTCGGCCACCTCGGCGGCGACCTTGCGGAACTGCTCCCTCTCCTGCGCCGTCAGCTCCAGCGTCACCTCCTCGACGCCGCCGATGGCGCACTCCTGGTAAGTCAGCAAACCGTCCTCCTCGGGGTGTGATGCGCCGACGCGTCAGGAACCGGCGCCGTCCATGGCCTCGGCCAGGCTCCTGGGGCGCATGTCCGTCCAGTGCTCCTCGACGAAGGCCAGGCAGGCCTCCCGCGTGTCCTCCGCGTGGGCGACCTCCCACCCGGCCGGGACGTCCACGAAGGAGGGCCACAGCGAGTGCTGGCCCTCGTCGTTGACCAGCACCAGGTAGGTGCCCTCTGCGTTCTCGAAGGGGTTGGTCACGGTGCTTCTCTCTTCCTTTTTCCGTCTCTCCGGCCGGAACACCCGGCCGGTGCCGGCGCCGGACGAACGTCCGGCGCCGACGACTGCGATCTGGTTCAGTGGCCTCTGGTCCGGGCCGCCCGCGGTCCGTGGCCTTCGGGTTCTGTCGCCTCTGGTCCCGGTGGCCTTCGCCCGTTCTGCGGCTACCGGGCGTGTCCGCCCGGCGGTGCTCCGTCGTTCAGCCGTTCGGCCAGCACGCGGCCGATCCGGGCCAGCGGCTCGGGCCGGCACATCTCGCGGTGCGTGCAGTCCACGGCGTGCCGCTCCACGCGTCCGGTGACGGCCTGCTCCCAGACGTCCGCCGTCGGCATCCCGGGCGGGCGTCCGGCCGTGGCCGCGAAGTGCAGGACGTCGCCGTCGAACCGGCCGGGAACGTGCGCCGCCGAGAGCTTCGTGTTGTTGGTGAAGACCTCGGTCAGGGCCACGACACGGCGCTCCTCGATGTCCGCCAGGTGCCCGCCGCCGCTCCGCAGGACGTCCATCACGTCGGCGATCCGCAGCGGTTCGTCCTCCCCGCCGTCCGTGCCGGCCTGGGGGTGGCCCGCGAAGTCGAGCAGGGTGGCGAGGACTTCCCGCTCGTCCACGGGCGGGGCCGGGGCGTCGGGGTCGCGGGGGTAGGAGTCGAGCAGGGCGAGCAGGGCCACCTCCTCGCCCTCGGACTGCAGGCGGACCGCGACCGCGTGGGCGGCGATGCCGCCGAACGACCAGCCCAGCAGGTGGTAGGGGCCGGTGGGCCGCACCGACCGGATCTGCGCCACGTAGTCGGTGACCAGGTCGTCCATCGTCTCGGGGTACACGTCGGGCTGCGCGACGCCGCGCGACTGCAGCCCGTACACCGGGAGGTCCGGCCCCAGCAGCCGCAGCAGGCCGGTGTAGCACCAGCTCAGACCGCCCGCGGGGTGTACGCAGAACAACGGCGGCCGGCCGCCGGACGTCCGCAGCGGCAGAAGCACGTCGAAGGCGTCGGCCGAGACGCCGAGGTGCAGCCGGTCCGTCAGGCGGCTCACCGTGGGCGCGGCGAACAGGTCACGGACCGACAGGTCGAGGCCCGTCGCGTCCCGGATCCGGCTCACCAGCCGGATCGCCGCCAGCGAGTCCCCGCCGAGGTCGAAGAAGTCGTCGTCGATGCCGGCTCCGGCCACGCCGAGGAACTCGGCGAACAGACCGCAGAGGATCTCCTCCTCGGGCGTGCGCGCCGGACGCCTGGACGTCATCAGGCGCGCGCCGGGCTCCGGCAGGGCACGCCGGTCCAGTTTGCCGCTGGCGGTCAGCGGCAGGGCGGCCACCACGACGACGTGTGCGGGCACCATGAACTCCGGCAGCACCGCCGCGGCGTGGGCGCGCAGATCGGTCTCCCGCGGCTCGGCGCCCGGCGCCGCGACCACGTACGCCACCAGCCGACGCTGTCCCGGCTGGTCCTCGCGCACCTGTGCCGCGGCCCGCGCGACCGACTCGTGGCGGGTCAGCACGGCCTCGACCTCGCCGAGCTCGATGCGGAACCCGCGCAGCTTCACCTGGTCGTCCGCGCGCCCGGCGAACTCCAGCAGCCCGGCGGTCGTCCAGCGGGCCAAGTCACCGGTGCGGTACATCCGCTCCCCCGGGGCTCCGAACGGGCAGGCGACGAACCGCTCCGCCGTGAGGTCGCGCCGGTTGAGATAGCCGCGGGCGAGCTGGACGCCGGCCAGGTAGACCTCCCCCACGGTGCCGGGCGGCACCGGGCCGAGTCCGGCGTCCAGCACGTAGACGCGCACGTTGGTGACGGGCCGGCCGATCGGCACCGGGCGGCCGGCCGCGTCCGAGCCGGTGGCCGGCTCACTCCCGCAGGTCCAGGAGGTCGCGTGGACGGCGGTCTCCGTCGGCCCGTACAGATGGTGCAGGGCGGCGAAGTCCAGCACGTTCAGGGCCCGGTCCCGCAGGTCCGCCGGGAGCGACTCGCCGCCGGTCATGACCCGGCGCAGGCTCGTGCAGCCGGCCGCGGCGGGTTCGTCGAGGAAGACCCGCAGCATCGACGGCACGAAGTGCACCGTCGTCACCGCGTGCTCGCGGATCGTCGAGGCGAGGTAGACCGGGTCGCGATGTCCCTCGGGGTCGGCGACCACGATCCGGGCGCCGGTGGTCAGGGGCCAGAAGAACTCCCACACGGACGCGTCGAACGCCGCCGGCGCCTTGTACAGCACGATGTCGGAGGTCTCCAGTCCGTACTCGTCCTGCAGGCCGAGCAGCCGGTTGACGACGGCTGCGTGCGGGACGACCACTCCCTTGGGCGTGCCGGTGGAGCCGGAGGTGTAGAGCACGTACGCGGGGTGCGACGGCGTCAGCCGCGTGGCGCGGGACGCGTCGCCCGGATCCGTGTCCGGCCGGTCGCCGGGGTCGCGCACCTGTTCCGGGTCGTCGAGGACGCAGACCGGCCGGGCCTCGTCGAGCAGGGCGCGGATCCGCTGGGCCGGATGGTCGGCGTCGATGGGCAGATAGGCCGCGCCGGACTTGAGCACGGCCAGCAGTGCAACGGCCAGTTCGGCCGAGCGCCGCAGGGCGACGGCCACGACCCGCTCCGGTCCGGCGCCGCGCTCGATCAGGGCGTGAGCGAGCCGGTTCGCCCGCGCGTTCAGCTCGGCGTAGGAGAGGGTGACTCCGGCTGCGACCAGGGCCGGCGCGTCCGGGGTGCGGGCCGCCTGCGCCTCGAACAACTCCGGCAACGTCAGCGGGGAGAGCGGGCGTGCGGTGTCGTTCCAGCCCCGCAGGACCCGCTCACGTTCCTCGGGCGTGAGGGTGTCGAGCCGCCAGATCCGCTCGGCGGGGTCGGCGCTCACGGCGTCGAGCAGCCGCTCGAACCTGGCCGCCAGGTCCTCCACCGTCCGCCGGTCGAACAGGTCCGTGCTGTACTCGACGCCGCCCTCCAGCCCTCCGGGCAGGCCGTCGGCCGTGTGCCGCTCGGCGAGCCGGAACAGCAGGTCGAACTTGGCCGACTGCGACTCCACCTCCTCGGCCCGGCAGCGCAGCCCGCCCAGGTCCACGGCGAGGTCGTCGGCGTGCTGGAGGGTCAGCATCACCTGGAAGAGCGGGTGCCGGGACGCCGAACGGGCCGGCTTGAGCACCTCGACCAGATGCTCGAACGGCACGTCCTGGTGCGCGTGTGCGGCCAGGCCGGCCTCGCGGACGCGTCCGAGCAGGTCGGCGAAGCTCGGGTTGCCCCCGGTGTCGGTGCGCAGCACCAGCGTGTTGACGAAGCATCCGACGAGGTCGTCGAGCGCGTCCTCGGTGCGCCCCGCGATCGGGGTGCCGACGGGGATGTCGGTACCGGCGCCCTCCCGGGTGAGCAGCGCCGCCAGCGCGGCCTGGACGACCATGAACAGACTCGCGTTGCCCGCCCGGGCCAGACCGGCGAGCCGTGCGTGGACGTCCGCGCCGAGGCGCAGCGGCACCGTGGCGCCCCGGTGGGCTGCCACGTCCGGGCGGGGCCGGTCCCGGCGCAGCTCCAGCTCGGTCGGCAGCCCCTGAAGGGTCTGCCGCCAGTACTCCACCTGTCGGGAGAGCACGCTGTCCGGGTCGTCCGGCTCGCCGAGGAACCGCCGCTGCCACAGGGTGTAGTCGGCGTACTGGACGGCCGGCGGCGCCCAGGACGGGGCCCGGCCCGCGCGCCGGGCGGCGTAGGCGTCGGACAGGTCGCGGGCGAACGGGCGGTTGGACCAGCCGTCCCCGGCGATGTGGTGGAGCACGAGCAGCAGGACGTGCTCGTCCGGACCGAGAGAGAACAGGACCGCGCGCAGCGGCGGTTCGGCCGTGAGGTCGAACGGATGGGCCGCGGCGGCCGCGATCGCCGCGGCGAGCCCGGCTTCGTCGACCGGATGAACGGGCAGTTCGACGGTCGCGTCGGCGGGGGCGAGGACGCGCTGGCGCGGGGTGCCCCCGGTGTCCGGGTAGACCGTGCGCAGCACCTCGTGCCGGACGACCACGTCGCCCAGGGCCGCGCGCAGGGCCGGGACGTCGAGGTCCCCGGTCACGCGCAGGGCGAACGGCATGTTGTAGGTGGCGGACGGGCCTTCGAGCCGGTGCAGGAACCACAGGCGCTGCTGGGCGAACGACAGCGGCAGTTCGTGCGGGCGCTCCCCCGCGGACCGCAGCGGCGGCCGCCTTCGGGCGCCCTCGCTCGGCGCGTGGAGCCGGGCCGCGAGCCCGGCGACGGTCGGGGCCTCGAACACGTCCCGCACGGCGAGCTCGGCGCCGAGCACCGCGCGGATGCGTGACACCAGCCGGGTCGCGAGCAGCGAGTGCCCGCCCAGGACGAAGAAGTCATCGTCGATCCCGGCTCGCGCGACCCCGAGCGCCTCGGCGAACAGACCGCACAGGATCTCCTCCGCCTGGCTGCGCGGCTCCCGGCCCATGGCCCCGGGCAAGCCGGGCCCGGGGGCCGGGAGTTCGCGGCGGGCCAGTTTCCCGCTGGGGGTGAGCGGGAGTGCGTCGAGGACGACGATCGCGGCCGGAACCATGAACTCGGGCAGCGTCCGGGCGACGAACTCCCGCAGTTCGCCCGGGTCCACCGCGGCGCCCCGCGCGGGCACCGCGTAGGCGGTCAGGCGCTGGTCGCCGGGGCGGTCCTCGCGCACCGTCGCGACCGCGTGCGCGACCGTGACGTGCCGGGCCAGCGCCGCCTCGACCTCGCCGAGCTCGATGCGGAACCCGCGCAGCTTCACCTGCTCGTCCGCGCGCCCGGCGAACTCCAGCAGCCCGGCGGTCGTCCAGCGGGCCAGGTCACCGGTGCGGTACATCCTGTCTCCCGGCCCGCCGAAGGGGTCCGCGACGAAGCGCTCCGCGGTCAGACCGGGCCGGTCGAGGTAGCCGCGGGCGAGCTGGACGCCGGCCAGGTAGACCTCTCCCACCACGCCGGGGGGCACCGGGCGCAGCCGTGCGTCGAGCACGTAGACCCGCATGTTCTGGATCGGCCGGCCGATCACCGGCCGGTCGCTGTCGCGCACCCGGGCCCCGACGGCGTCCACCGTGCACTCGCTCGGCGCGTAGTAGTTGTGCACCTCGGTGCCGGGGTACGCGCGCAGGGTCTCCCACAGCGCCGCTCCCGTGGCCTCCGCGCCGAGCAGGATCACACCCGGCCGGTGACCGGGGCCGTCCAGCATTCCCAGCCCGGTCAGTTCGCGCAGCAGCGACGGGGTGATCCCGAGGTAGTCGACGCGCCGGGCCCGTACGTACGCCAGGAGTGCGACGGCGTCGCGGCGGGTGTCGTCGTCCACGATGTGCAGTTCGTGTCCGGCGACCAGACCCAGGATCTGCCCCATGCTCGCGTCGAAGGACAGCGAGGCGGTGTGCGCCACCCGCAGCCGGCGTCCCTCCGCGGCGGCCACCGTGGCCGCGGCGGGCGCGAACACCCGGTCGCGGTGGCTGGCGAACAGGTTGGCCAGCCCCTGGTGCGTCACGACCACCCCCTTCGGCACACCCGTGGACCCGGAGGTGTACACGACGTACGCGGCGTGGTCCGCGCGCACCGCCGGCGGTCCGGCGGGCGCGATCGACCGTCCGGTGGGCGCGGTCGGCGGTCCGATGCGCGTGGTCGACCGTCCGGCGCGCGCGGTCGGCGACGCGACGGCGGACGCCTCAACGTCCGCGTGTGCGTCCGCGGTTGCGGCTGCGGCTGCGGCTGCGGCTGCGGCTGCGGCTGCGGGCAGACCGTTCGCGACGGGGAGACCGTCCGCGTCGGGCAGGTCGTCGGCGTCCAGCAGGACCAGGGCGGCCCGACTCTCGGACAGCAGTCCGGCCAGGGTCCGCTCGGTCACCACCACGGCCACGGCCGCGTCGGCGAGCATCAGCGAGAGCCGCTCCGCGGGGTAGCCGGGGTCGAGCGGCACGCACACCCCGCCGGCCTTCCACACGCCCAGTACGGCCGCGATCATCTCGGCCGACCTGCCCACGCACAGTCCGACCAACGTGTCGGGCCCGACACCGCGGTCGGCCAGTCGCCGCGCGAGCGTGTCCGCCCGGGCGTTCAGTTCGGCGAACGTCCACTCCGTCCGGCCGTCGGCCACGGCCAGCGCCTGCGGGGTCCGTCCGGCCTGTGCCTCGAAGGCCGTGGGCACCAGCACCGACGGCGACTCGCCCGGCGTGCCGTTCCACTCCACCAGCACCCGGGCCCGTTCGTCGGGCGTGAGGATCTCCAGGGCGCCGATCCGTCGGGCCGGGTCCGCGACGGCGGCCTGGAGGACCCGGACCACCCGGCCCATGATCGCCTCCGCGGCCTCGCGGTCGAACAGGGCCGTCTGGTGGTCCAGGCGCAGCCGCAGCGGTCGTCCCGGCATCACCATGAAGTTGAGCGGGTAGTGGGTGACGCCGTGGCTGCGGCTCGCGGTCACCCGCAGTCCGCTGCCGTGCGCCGCGGCGGCCAGTTCGCTCTCGCCGGCCGGGAGGTTCTCGAACACGGTCGCCGTGTCGAAGAGTTCACCCGAGTCCAGGCTGCGCTGGATGCCGGCCAGCCCCACATGCTGACAAGCCATCAGACGAGTCTGGTCCCGCTGCAGGCGCGCCAGCATCCCGGTCAGCGGCATCGCGGGGTCGAGGCGGACGCGGACCGGCAGCGTGTTGGCGAACAGACCGATCATCTTCTCGGCGCCGGGCACCTGCGGTGGGCGCCCGGACACCGTGGTGCCGAACACCACGTCGTCCCGGCCGGTCAGCCCTCCGAGGACGATCGCCCAGGCGCCCAGGAACACGGTGTTCAGGGTCAGGCCCTCGCGGCGGGCGAGGCCGTCCAGCGCGGCGGCGAGGTCGCCCGGCAGGTCGCGAAGAACCTGGCCGGGCAGTTCCGGCGCCCGGGACGGGTCCGACGCGGCGACCCGGGTGGGCTCGTCGACGCCCTTCAGCACCTCGCGCCAGGCGTCCTCGGCGGCCGCCCGGTCCTGGCCCGCCAGCCAGGCCAGGTAGTCGCGGTACCGGGCCGCCGGGGGCATCCCGTCCTCCCGGCCGCCCCGCGTGTAGAGCTGGAACAGCTCCCCCAGCAGCAACTGCACGGACCAGCCGTCGAGCACCAGGTGGTGAGCGGTGAGGAGGAACCGGTACCGCGTCCGCCCGAGCCGGATGAGCGTGAACCGCAGCAGCGGCGGGCGGGCCGGGTCGAAGCGGCGGAGCCGGGCCGCCACCGCGATGCGCTCGGCCTCGGCCTCCCGCTCGGCGGAGTCCACCGCGCTGAGGTCCGCGTCCTCCCAGGGCAGCTCCACCTCGCGCGGGATGATCTGCACCGGCTCGTCCAGGTCCTCGTGCCAGAAACCGGCCCGCAGGCTCGCATGACGCCGCAGCAGGGCACGCGCGGCGGCGCGCAGCGCCTCGGCGTCGAGGGCGCCCTCCAGGTCGAACGCCAGTTGCAGGGTGTAGACGTCAAGTGCCGTCTCGTCGTAGAGCGCGTGGAACAGCAGCCCTTCCTGCAGTGGCGCCAGCGGCAGGATGTCCTCCAGCTCCGTCTGCACATCCGCCTGCGTCATCGTGTTCTCCTCCATGCGGCCTCGAGCTGCTCGAGCTTGGCCTGGCTCAGCCGGACCAGGGGTACGTCGGACGGGGTACGGCCCCCGGCGTCGGGCCGGGTGGCGTGGGCGGTCAGCGCATCCAGTGCGCGCACCCAGGTGTCGGCCAGTTCCTGCAGGTCGGCCTCGGTGAAGCGGACCGGCGACCCGCACCAGGTGGCGGTCAGGCGCGGGCCGTCCGGGTGCTCCACCGCGGCCGCCCTCACCTCGATCCGGTACTCCGGCGGCCCGCCCGGCCCTCCCGGCTCGTCCGGCCACGAGCCGGTGGGCGCCTGGGGCAGCCGTCCGAGGTAGTGGAAGGCCGCCTGCGGGGTGGACCGGCCCGCGAGGACCGGGGCGGTTTCGGGGTTGAGGTGGCGCAGCAGACCGAATCCCAGACCGCCGTCCGGCAGGGACCTCAGTTCCTCCTTCACCCGCTTGAGCGCCGTGCCGACGGCGTGCCCGCTGTCCCACAGCTCGTTCCAGTCCAGGCCCCCGAGATCCAGGCGGACCGGATGCGTGGCGGCGAAGCAGCCCACGGTGCGGGAGAGGTCGACGCCTTCGGCGATGCCGGTCCGGCCGGGCCGCCGTACGTCGGTGAGCACGGAGTCGCCGCTGATGGCGGGGATGTCCGGGCCGGCCGCCGGGGTGGCCGTGGTGCTCGGGCGGCCCGGTTCCCGGCGGCGCCGCCGGTCGGCCAGCGCCAGCGCGAACGCGGTCAGCAGCACGTCCTCGGTGTCGGCATGGAACGCCGCCGGCACGGTGGCGAGCAGCGCCTCGGTGCGTTCGGCGGACAGAGTGATCGTCAGTGCGCGGGCCCCCGCCGCCGTGTTCCGGGAACTCTGCACCGGCCGACCGTCGATGTGACGCCCCGGGTGACGCCCCGGCTCGTCCGGCTCGAAACTGAGGTCATGGGACCCGTGGCGCTCGGCGCCGGGCCCGGCGGACCCGTCCGACTCGGCGTTCGGTGCGGCGGACCCGTCCGACTCGGCGTCCAGGGTTGCGGACCCGTCCGGCTCGGCAGAGCCGTTCGGACCGGCCTCGGGCTCTGTGGAGCCGTCCGGCAGGGTGAGGATCTCGGTCCACCGGGACAGCTCCTCGACCCGCCGTGCGTCCTGGGCCTGGGCACGCAGGTGCTGGGCCCCTCGGCGCAACGACGTGCCGACCGGGGCGAGTTCCGGGCGCAGTCCCCGGGCGGACGCCGCGCAGGCGGCGGCGACGTCCTGCAGAAGGATCCGCCAGGACTCCGGGTCCGTGACGAGGCGGTGCAGCACCAGCAGCAGCCGCCCGGGCCGGCCGGCGCCGGCGTCGAACCAGACCGCCTGGACCATGACACCGGACTCCGGCGCGAGGCGGGCCGACGCCGCCCGCTCCTCCGCGGCGATCGCCTCCTCGATCTCCGCGACGGCGACGTGGTGGAGACGGTCCGCTGCCCGGACCGTGCCGGGCGGCGTCACCTCCAGCAGCCAGTCGTCCGGTCCCGACCGCGGGGTCTCGCCGGGGACACGGGTCAATCGGGTGCGCAGCGCGTCGTGATGGTCCAGGACCGCCTGGAGCGCCGCTTCGAGCCGCTCCGCGTCCAGTGCGGCCGGGACCTCCACGGTCATCGCCTCGTAGCGGGTGCCGGGATCCGGGTCCCGCTCCCGCAGCGCGTGGAGGGCCGGTGTCAGCGGCACCGCGCCGATGCCCGCCTGCGGCGCCTCGGCCCCGGCCGGCTCCCCGCCGAGCGTTCCGGCGGCCGCGGCCAGTTCCGCGACGGTGCGGTGCTGGAACACGTCCTGGGGGGCGATGGCGAGTCCCGCGGCGCGGGCCTTGGTCACCACCTGGATGGAGACGATGCTGTCGCCGCCGATGTCGAAGAAGTTGTCGTCGACGCCGACGGCCGCCAGGCCGAGTACGTCGGCGAAGACGTCGCACAGCAGGCGCTCCCGTGCGGTGGCGGGCGGGCGGCCCGCCGGTGCGCCGGAGGTCTCCGGCGCGGGCAGCGCCTTGCGGTCGACCTTCCCGTTCGGCGTCAACGGCAGGGCGTCGAGCGTGACGACGGCCGACGGGACCAGGTACTCCGGCAGCTTCGCCCGCAGCCAACCACGCACCGCGGGGCCCAGGGCCGCCGCCGGAGCCGTCGCCGTCGCCGTCGCCGTCGCAGGCTCGTTGGTGAAGGCCCCCAGCGATGCGCGGCTCGTGACCGCGGGGGTCACCGGCCGGTACACCCCGGTGACGGCGGCGCCGGCGTCGTCTCCGGCCGCGACACCGTCAAGGGTGTCGGCATGATCCCGGACGTCGGCGCGGTTCCGAGCGTCGGCGCGGTCCCCGGCGTCGGCGAACAGAGCGTCGAAGCAGTCGTCCCCCTCCGTGCCCGACCAGGTGACGGCCACCCACAGCCCCAGCCGTTCGGCCAGCTCGCACAGGGCCTCGGGGTCCACGGCCGCATCCGGTGGGGCGGCGGCCTCGTCCGCCAGCCGGGCGTTGGGAATCCCGGTGACCCGCAGCCGGTCCGGCCGGCCCTCGTCCAGCAGCGCGGCGAGTGCCTCCGCCCCACCGGCCAGCTCCTGCCACCGCACCACAGGTGCGTCGCCGAACGGCCGGGGCGGTGAGGCGAGCGGCGCGCGACGCAGGACGACGTCGTAGCGGTAGCGGGACAGCTCGTTGTGGTACCGCCCGCGCTTGAGGCGGACGTCCACGGCGCCGACCTCCGGCACCACGCCGGCCAGGGCCGGGAAGAAGTCCGGGTCGACCAGCAGCTCCCGTTCCGGCCCGGCGCTGCCCGTGGCCGCCTGGAGCATGGGCAGCAGCCGCAGGTTGCGCAGGTCGCCGAGGAACAGGGCTCCGCCCGGGACCAGCAGCCGCATCGCGTGGCCGATCACCTCGGTCAGGTAGGCCGCGCCGGGGAAGTACTGGGCCACCGAATTGAGCACGACGGTGTCGAAGAAGCCCTCGGGCAGCCCGGTGAGATCGTCCGCCGGCTGGGCCCGCAGCACCACCTTGCCGGCGATCGCCGGCTCGTCGGCGACCTGTGCCGCCAGGGACTCGATCACCGCCGCCGACAGGTCGGTGCCCCAGTACTCGTCGCAGTCCGCGGCGAGTTGGGACAGGATCAGGCCGCGGCCGACCCCGATCTCCAGGATGCGTCCGGGCCGCAGCTGGCGGATCCGCGTGACGGTCGCGTCCCGCCACTGCCGCATCTCGGCTTCCGGGATCGGCTGCCCGTCGTAACTGCTGTTCCAGCCGGTGAAGTCCTCGCCGAACGGGGCGGGCTCCGACACGCTGTAGAGCGTGTCGTACAGCTGCCGCCACTCGCCCAGCACCCGGCCCGTCCCGTCCGCGCCGTCCCTCCCTTCCGCCCCTTCCGGCGCGCCACCGGCGTCCGCAGCGGCCTCACCCTCCGCGGTCACGGCGGACTCCGCGGACTCGGCGGTCCCCAACGTCTCGCCGGTCCCCAACATCCCGCCGGTCCCGAACGTCCCGCCGGTCTCGGCGGTCTCGGCGGTCTCGGCGGTCTCGGCGGTCTCGGCGGTCTCCGTGATGTCCTTCGCCGGTACGACGTAGCCGACGAGGCGGGTTCCGCCGGGGCCGTCCTGGCGGGCGACCGCCACCGCCTGTCCCACGCCGGGATGGGCGGCCATCGCGGACTCCACCTCGCCGAGTTCGATCCGGTGGCCCCGGACCTTGACCTGTTGGTCGGCACGGCCGGCGAACTCCAGATCGCCGTCGGAGTTCCACCGCGCGAGGTCCCCGGTGCGGTACATCCGCGTCCCCGGCCCCCCGAACGGGCAGGCCAGGAAGCGTTCGGCGGTCAGACCGGGCCGTCCGAGGTAGCCGCGGGCCAGGCCCGCGCCGGCCAGGTACAGCTCGCCCACCACGCCCGGCGGCACGGGGCGCAGCCCGGCGTCGAGCACGTAGGCCCGGGTGCCGAGGACCGGCGTGCCGATGGGCGGGACACCGCCCCCGCCGGACAGCGGCCGGCTCATCGTCCCGCAGACCGTCGACTCGGTGGGCCCGTAGGCGTTGACCATCCGCCGGCCGCGGCTCCAGGCCGCCACCGTCTCCGGCGGGCAGGCTTCACCGGCCACCACCAGCGTGGTCACCGTCGGGAGCTGGTCGGGCGTCATCACCCCGAGCGCCACCGGCGGCACCGTCAGATGGGTCACGCCGTGCTCGGCCGCCAGCGCGGCGAGGTCCGGACCCGGCAGGAGCCGCTCGGCCGGCGCCACCACCAGCGCCGCCCCGGTCAGCAACGCCATGCACAGTTCCCAGAACGCAGCGTCGAAGCTCGGCGAGGCGAACTGCAGGACCCGGCTGCCCGGCCCGGCGCCGAAGGCCCCGGTCTGGGTCGCCACCAGGCCGGCCGCACCGGCGTGGGTGACCACCACGCCCTTGGGCCTGCCGGTCGAGCCGGACGTGTAGAGGACGTAGGCCGGGTGGGCGGGCGCCAGGGGCCGTACCCGGTCGGCGTCGGCGGGATCGGTGTCCGCCCGGCCGGCCAGGTCGGCGGCGAGCTGTCCGCCGGCGTCCAGGTCCAGCCTGGGCAGCCCGGCGGATCCGGGTATCCCGGCGGCGCCGATGCCGCCCGTCAGCAGCAGCGACGGGCGGGCGTCACCGAGCATGAACGCGAGGCGCTCCGCCGGGTAGCCGACGTCCAGGGGGAGGTAGGCAGCCCCCGCCTTGAGCGTTGCGAGGACCGCCACGATCAGGTCGGCGGAGCGGGGGAAGGCCAGTGCGACGGTCTGCTCGGGTCCGACACCGCGTGAGATCAGCAGGTGGGCCAGGCGGTTGGAGCGCGCGTTCAGCTCCGCGTACGACAGGGTGAGGTCGTCGGTGACGACGGCTGCCGCGTTCGGAGTCCGGGCCGCCTGCGCCTCGAACAGCGCCGGCAGACCGGCCGGGGCGATCCGGTCGTCGGGGGCGCCGAGCATCCGCGTCCGCTCGGCGGGCGTGAGGAGGTCGGCCCGGCCGATCGGCTGTGCCGGGTCGGCGGTCACCGCCTCGAGCAGCCGGATCCACCGTGCGGCCATCGCCTCGACGGTCTGCCGGTCGAACAGGTCGATGCTGTACTCCACGGTCGCGCGCACCCCGCCGAAGGAACCGGCCGGCGCTCCCGGCGGCGCGGGCCGCTCGGTGACGCTGAAGAACAGGTCGAACCGCGAGGTCCCCGAATCGGCCGGCTCGGGTGTCACGTCGACGCCCGCCAGGGTCAGGCCGGCGGCCGGGGTGTTCTGCAGCACCAGTGCCACCTGGAAGAGCGGGTGGCGGTTCGGGGAGCGGACCGGGTTCAGCACCTCCACCAAGTGCTCGAAGGGCACGTCCTGGTGGGAGTACGCGGTCAGCGCGGTCTCCCGCACACGCCGCAGCAGTTCGCCGAACGACGGGTCGCCCGAGGTGTCCGTCCGCATCACCAGCGTGTTGACGAAAAGTCCGATCGCGTCGTCGAGCGCCTCGTCGCGCCGTCCGGCGGTGCCGCTGCCGATCGGCAGGTCGGTGCCGGCGCCGAGCCTGGTCAGCAGGGCGGCCAGGCCGGCGTGCAGCACCATGTGGAGGCTGGCCTCCCCGGCCCGGGCCAGGCCCGCCAGCCCGCGGTGCAGTTCGGGGCTCAGGTCGAAGCCGACCATCCCGCCGCGGTAGGTGGACACGGCGGGGCGCGGGCGGTCCGCCGGCAGCGCGAGCTGTTCCGGCAGGTCCGCCAGGGCCTCGGCCCAGTACGCCACCTGCCGGGCGAACCGGCTGTCCGGGTCGCTCTCGTCTCCGAGCAGGTCGCGCTGCCACAGCGTGTAGTCGACGTACTGGACGGGCAGCGGCGCCCAGGACGGCGCCTCGCCCCGGTTCCGCGCGGCGTAGGCGGTCGCGAGGTCCCGTGAGAGGGGGGCCATCGACCATCCGTCGCCGGCGATGTGGTGCACCAGCACGACCAGCAGGTGTTCACGCTCGTCCAGGACGAACAGTTCGGCCCGCAGCGGCAGGTCGACCCCCAGGTCGAAGGGATAGCGCGCCGCCTCGCGCACGGCTGCGCGCAGCCGGGTCTCGTCGAGGTGCCGGACGATCAGTTCGGGGCGGGCGTCGGCCGCGCCGAGGACGAGCTGGCGGGGCACGCCGCCCGCCGCCGGGTACACGGTGCGCAGGCTTTCGTGCCGCGCCGCGACGTCGGCCAGCGCGGCCCGCAGCGCCTTGTGGTCGACCGCGCCGCGCAGGCGCAGGGCGATGGGCATGTTGTACGTCGCGCCCGGCCCCTCCAGGCGGTGCAGGAACCACAGGCGCTGCTGCGCGAAGGACAGCGGCACCACGTCGGGCCTGGGCATCGGCCGCAGGGCCGGCCGCACCTCGTCCCGGTGCGCCTCCGCCTCACTCAGGCGTTCGGCGATCCCGGCGACCGTGGGCGCCTCGAACACCGTCCGTACGGCGAGTTCGACACCGAGGGCGGCACGGATGCGGCTGATCAGACGGGTGGCCAGCAGCGAGTGCCCGCCGAGGGCGAAGAAGTCGTCGTCGACGCCGACCGCGGCCACGCCGAGTACCTGCGCGAACAGCTCGCACAGCTGCTGTTCCCGGGGCGTGGCCGGCCGCCGCGAGCCCGCCGGGGAGCCCAGGTAGGGCGCGGGGAGCGCCGCCCGGTCGAGCTTGCCGTGGGCGGTCAGGGGGAGCTCGTCGAGGACCACCACGGCGGCCGGGACCATGTACTCGGGCAGCTCGTCCCGCAGCGACCCGGTGAGCGCGGCGACCAGTTCGCCGCGCCGGCGCGCCGCCGCCGGGTCGTTGGCGAGCGGCGCCCGCGGCGCGGCCGACGGCGCCGGGCGGTGGACCCCGCCGAGCGCGGTCGCGGCCGGGTCCACGAAGAGCACGGCGAGGTTCTCGACGTCGCCGTCCGACCGGGTCACCGCCACCCGGTAGCCGGCCCGCTCGCCCAGTGCGCGGAACGCGTCCGGGCCGAGGCCCGGGGCCGACGAGCGCTCGGCGGCGCCGAGCAGGGCGAGCAGTTCGGGCAGTGGCCTTCCCTCGTCCAGGGCGCGCAGGGCGGCGGCCTCGTCGGCGACCCGCTCGTCCGGCACCCCGGTGATCCGCAGGGCGGGCACGCGGTTCGCGGCGAGGTGCCGTTCGACGGCGTCCAGTGCGGCGACGTCGTGGCCCCACCGCAGCTCCGGAGCCGCCTGCAGCCGCCGGAGCCCGGCGTTCGGCTGCTTGTGCAGCACGACGTCGTACCGGTAGCGGCTCAGCTCGTTGACGTAGCCGCCGCGCTTGACCTGGAGGTCGACGCCCGCGATGTCGTCCCGTCGGTCCGCGAACTCGGTGAAGAACGCGGGGTCGAGCAGAAGTTCCTTCTCCAGCAGCACCGCCTGTTCCACGGCGCGGCGTACCACGGCGGTGTCGGCGGACGGTGTGGCGCGGCGCAGCAGCGCCGCCGCGTGCAGACACCGCAGGGCCCGCAGGTCACGTATGTCGCCGAGGAACAGGGCCCCGCCGGGGGCCAGCCGCTCCAGCGCCGTGCCGATCACTTCGGTGAGGTGGGCGGCGTCCGGGAAGTACTGGACGACCGAGTTGATCACCACCGTGTCGAAGTGCCCTGCCGGCAGCCCTTCGGCGTCCGTGGCGGGCTGGACCCGCAGTTCCACGCGGTCGGCCCACCCCCGCTCGGCCACCTGGGCCCGCAGCCGTTCGACGGCGTCCGCCGAGATGTCGATGCCCCAGTAGGCCTCGCAGTCGGGGGCGAGCCGGGAGAGCAGCAGGCCGCTGCCCACGCCGATCTCCAGCACCCGGCGCGGCCGCAGCTCCCGGATGCGCGCGACGGTGGCGTCCCGCCACTGGCGCATCTGCGCGACCGGGATCGGCTGCCCGTCGTAGCTGCTGGTCCAGCCGGCGAAGTCCTCGCCGAACGGCGGCGGCTCCGCGGCGGCGCGCCCGGCGCCGTAGAGGGAGTCGTACACCTCCTGCCAGTCGCCGAGCTGGGCCCGGGCGGCCTCGCCGTCCCGGCGCCCGTCGGCGGCGGGGACGACGTAGGCGACCAGGTGCGTACCGGACGGCTCGTCGTCCCGGGCCACGACCGCGGCCTGGGACACCGCTTCGTGCCGGGACAGAGTCGCCTCGATCTCCGCCGGTTCGATCCGGTACCCGCGGACCTTGACCTGTTCGTCGGCACGGCCGACGAAGACGAGATCCCCGCCGGGGGTCCATCGGGCCAGGTCCCCGGTCCGGTACATCCGGGCCCCCGGTCCGCCGAACGGGTCGGCCACGAACCGCTCCGCGGTCGGGCCGGGCCGGTTCAGGTAGCCGCGGGCGAGCTGCGCCCCGGCAAGGTACAGCTCCCCGGTCACGCCGGGCGGGACCAGCCGCATCCCCGCGTCGAGCACATGGGCCCGCATGTTCGGGACGGGACGTCCGACCGGCACCGGGCCGTCCGCGACTCCGGCCCCGGGCGGCACCCGGTACGTGACGCAGCCGACCGTCGCCTCCGTCGGCCCGTACTCGTTGACCACCGTGGCCTGCGGATGCGACCGCCGCCACGGCGCGAGGAGTTCACCGGTGAGCTGCTCGCCGCCCACGACCAGGTCCGCGACCGCCGCCTCTGACCCGGGTGAGGCGCCGAGCAGCGCCAGGTGACTCGGCGTCGCCTTCAGGAACGTGTACGGATCGGGGGCGGTCGAGCCGCCGGCCAGGTCGCCGACCAGCACCCGGCCACCCGCGGTCAGCGACGCGAACAGGGCTGTCACGGTCAGGTCGAAGGAGACCGGCGAATGCAGCAGGGCGGTGTCTGCCGTGCCGGGGTAGGCCCGGCGGGCGAAGTCAAGGTAGGCGGCCAGGGCGCGGTGCTCGACGAGCACGCCCTTGGGCCGGCCCGTGGTGCCCGAGGTGTAGATGACGTACGCGGGGTGGGCCGGCAGCAGGGCGGTGACCCGGTCGGCGTCGGACGGGTCGTGCGCCGGCCGTTCCTCGGCGGCTCCCGCGACCTCCGGGTCGTCGACCGGGAGCCAGGGCACGTCCCTCTGCGGCAGGTCTGCGGCGAGCGTGCTCAGGGTGAGCCCGCAGGCCGCGCGGGCGTCGTCCAGCACATGGCGGAGCCGCGCGGCCGGGTGGGCCGGATCGACGGGCAGGTACGCGGCGCCCGCCTTGGACACCGCCAGCAGCGCGACGACGAGCTCGACGGAGCGCGGCAGGGCGACCGCCACGACCTGCTCCGGGCCCGTTCCGCGGGCGATGAGCAGATGGGCCAGCCGGTTGGCCCGCGCGTTCAGCTCGCCGTAGCTGACGTCCACGCCGCGGTCGGTCACGGCGATCGCGTGCGGCGTGCGCGCGGCCTGCGCCTCGAACGCCTCGGGCAGCAGCGTCAGCGGGAAATCCGACTCGACGCCGTTCCAGGTCACGAGCAGGCGCTCACGCTCGGCGGCGTCGGTGAGGTCGAAGGAGCCGATCGGCCGGTCCGGCCCGGCCGCCGCGGCTTCGAGCAGCCGCACGAAGCGGGCCGCCAGCGCCTCGGCGGTGCCGTGGTCGAACAGGTCCGCGCTGTACTCGAGCACCCCGTCGACGCGGTCCGGGCCGCCGTCCTCGGTGTACCTGTCGGTGAGGCTGAACAGCAGGTCGAACTTCGCCGCGCCCACGTCGGCGACGCCGGGGGTGACCCGCAGTCCGGGCATGGCGAATGCCGGGTCGGCGTTGTTCTGCAGCGTCAGCATCACCTGGAACAGCGGGTGCCGGGCCGCCGACCTGACCGGGTTCAGCAGCTCGACCAGCTGCTCGAAGGGAACGTCCTGGTTGGCGTAGGCGGCGAGGTCGGTCTCGCGCACCCGCTCCAGCAGCGCGGCGAAGGACGGGTCCCCGGAGGTGTCCAGGCGGAGCGCGAGCGTGTTGACGAAGAACCCGACGAGTTGGTCGAGGGCCTCGTCGGTACGCCCGGCGATGGCGCTGCCGATCGGGATGTCCGTACTCCCGCTGAGCCTGCTGAGCAGGGTGGCGAGCCCGGCCTGCAACACCATGAAGAGGGTCGCTCCGCGCTCACGCGCCAGCTCGGCCAGCCGCCGGTGCAGGCCCGCGTCCAGTGTGAACAGCACCCTCCCACCACGATGGGCGGCCACCGCAGGGCGGGGCCGGTCGGTGGGCAGGTCCAGCTGCTCGGGCAGCCCGTCCAGCGTGCGCACCCAGTGGGCGACCTGCGCGGAGATCAGGCTGTCCGGGTCTTCGTCGCTGCCGAGGAGGTCGCGCTGCCACAGCGCGTAGTCGGCGTACTGGACGGGCAGCGGAGCCCACGCCGGGGCGTGACCTGAGCAGCGGGCGGTGTAGGCCTCGGAGAGGTCCCGGGCGAACGGAACGTTCGACCAGCCGTCACCCGCGATGTGGTGGATGACCAGCAACAGCACGTGCTCGTCCGAGCCGAGCGCGAACAAGAAGGCCCGCAGCGGCGATTCGGCCGTCAGGTCGAACCGGTGCCCGGCCGCCGTGGCCAGCGCCCCGGCGAGCGCGTCCTCGCCGACCTGGTGGACCGGAAGCTCCACCACCGCCTCGTCCGGGCCGAGCACCACCTGTCGCGGCTCCCCGTCGACCTCGGGGAACACCGTGCGCAGGGTCTCGTGCCGGACGACGACGTCGTTCAGGGCGGCGTGCAGGGCAGCGGTGTCCAACTCCCCCGACAGTCGCAGCGCGAAGGGCATGTTGTAGGTCGGGCTGGGCCCTTCCAGTTGGTGCAGGAACCACAGCCGACGTTGCGCGAACGACAGGGGAAGCACGTCCGGGCGGTGGGCCGCCGCGCGCAGGGCCGGCCGTCGGCCCTCTTCCGCGTCGATTCGGGCTGCCAGACCCGCCACCGTGGGCGCCTCGAACAGGTCCCGAACCGAGAGCTCCGCCCCGAGCACGGACCGGATGCGGGAGACCAGCCGGGTCGCCAGCAGCGAGTGCCCGCCGAGTTCGAAGAACCGGTCGTCGACGCCGATCCCAGGCACACCGAGTACCTCGGCGAACAGGCCGGCCAGGATCTCCTCGGCGGCCGTGCGCGCAGCTCGGCCGGTCACCGCAGCGGCGGCGTCCGGGGCGGGCAGGTCCCGGCGGGCGAGTTTTCCGCTCGGCGTCAGCGGCAGCGCGTCGAGCGGCACCACCGCGGACGGGACCATGAGCTCCGGCAGCATCCGAGCGGCATACGCCCGCAGACCGGCCGGATCCAGCACCGCTCCCGGCACGGCCACCGCATAGGCCACCAACCGCTGATCGCCGGGACGGTCCTCACGCACCACGGCCACCGCATGAGCGACGTCGTCATGCCCGGCCAACACCGCCTCGACCTCACCCAACTCCACCCGCAACCCACGCAGCTTGACCTGATCGTCCACCCGCCCGACGAACTCCAACGCCCCGTCCGCCCGCCACCGAGCCAGATCACCCGTGCGGTACATCCGCGACCCCGACCCGCCGAAGGGATTGGCAACGAACCGCTCCGCGGTCAGCCCCGGCCGCTCCAAATAGCCGCGGGCCAGCTGGGCACCGGCCAGATAGAGCTCCCCAGTGACACCTGGCGGCAC
>NZ_JBVJSQ010000016.1:0-277057 GCF_055606485.1 Streptomyces sp. NPDC037083
TGACAGCCCGACGCGGTCAGCTCCGCGATCTGCTGCAACGTGGCGCCGACGTCCGACGTACGGGTCGTGGTCATCGACTGCACCGACACCGGGGCGTCTCCACCGACCGCCACGGACCCGACCTGGATCTGCCGGCTCTTGCGGCGCTCGGCGAGCTTGGTCGGAACGGACGGCATGCCGAGAGAAATCGCAGTCATCTGCTGTGCAACCCCAAGTCGTGGATCAAGGCCCAGGTCCCGTCGGAGGCGGGTTCCAGGCTTCGAGATTACGGCACCGGGACGGGCGCGAGCACTCCCCCACCCTCGACACACGTGTGCGGGAGCGGCCCGCCCGCGGTCAAACCCACTCGATGGGCGACGGCCCGGCACGAGGAACGTGCCGGGCCGTCTCGAACAGCGGATGACGGGGCGGTGACCGTGACCCGTCCTAGGAGATTTTCACCGGGTTGACCACGTCCGCGATCAGGACCAGCACCGTGAAGCAGACGAAGATGCCCGCCACCACGTACGCCACCGGCATCAGCTTCGCCACGTCGAACGGGCCCGGGTCCGGCCTGCGCAGGACCTTGGCCGTGTTGCGGCGCAGCGACTCCCACAGGGCGCCCGCGATGTGCCCGCCGTCCAGGGGCAGCAGCGGGAGCATGTTGAACAGGAACAGGGAGAGGTTGAAGCCCGCGACCAGCATCACCGCCATGGCCAATTGCTGCGAGGCCGGGATGTCCAGGGTGAAGATCTCGCCGCCGACGCGGGCCGCGCCGACCACGCCCATGGGTGAGTCCGGCTCGCGGGGCGCGCCGTCGAAGGCCGCGTTCCACAGGGCCGGGATCTTGCCGGGCAGGGCGGCGAGGGAGTCGACGGCCTCGCCCACCCGGTCGGTCATCCAGGACACGGAGTCGCCGAAGTCCTGCTTGACGACGCCGGTGGCCGCGCTGAAGCCGAGGAAGCCGGCCTTGACGTACTCGCCCTGGACGTACGTCCCGCCGGCGTCCTTCTTGGCGACCAGGTTGGTGGCGATCTTCGCGTGCAGGGTCAGTTCCTGGCCCTTGCGGTCGACGACGATGGCCACGTCCTTGCCGGCGCTGACCCGGATCAGGTCGGAGAGGGTGTTCCAGTCGTCCGTCCTCGTCCCGGCGAAGGAGACGATCCTGTCGCCGGGCTTCATGCCCGCGGCGGCGGCCGGGGAGGCCGGGTCGGTGGGCCTGCACTCGTCGCGGTTCTGGCTCTGGGCGATGACGCAGGGGGAGACCGAGCTGACGCTGGTGGTCTGCTGCGAGATGCCGAAGCCCATCAGGACGGTGAGGAACAGCCCGATGGCGAGCACCAGGTTCATGAAGGGGCCCGCGAACATCACGATGACGCGTTTCCACGGCTTGCGGGTGTAGAACATCCGCGTCTCGTCGCCCGGCTGCAGCTCCTCGTAGGCGGCCGAGCGGGCGTCCTCGATCATCCCGCGCCAGGGCGAGGTGGAGCGGGCCGTGACACGGCCGTCATCGCCCGGCGGGAACATGCCGATCATGCGGATGTAGCCGCCGAGCGGGATCGCCTTGACGCCGTACTCGGTGTCGCCCTTCCTGCGCGAGAAGACGGTCGGGCCGAAGCCGACCATGTACTGCGGAACCCGGATGCCGAAGAGCTTGGCCGTGGACAGGTGTCCCAGCTCGTGCCAGGCGATCGAGAAGAGCAGGCCGACCACGAAGACGACTATGCCGAGGATCATCATCAGGGCTGTCATGCACGCGCCTCCGCGGTAGCCGTCAGTTCTTGGGCCCGGGCCCGTGCCCAGGTCTCCGCTTCGAGGACGTCCGACACGGTCAGTGAAGTTCCCGTCACCGGCGTGCCGTGCTCCTGCACGACCCGGGTGACGGTCTCCATGATCCCGTTGAACGGGAGCGCCCCCCTGCGGAACGCCTCCACGCACTCCTCGTTGGCCGCATTGAACACCGCCGGGGCCGTCCCCGCGAGCTCGCCCACGTGCCGGGCGAGGTTGACCGAGGGGAAGGCCTCGTCGTCGAGCGGGAAGAACTCCCACGTCGACGCCGTGCTCCAGTCGAAGGCGGGCGCCGCGTCCGGGACGCGGCGCGGCCAGCCGAGGCCGATGGCGATGGGCCCGCGCATGTCGGGGGGCGTCGCCTGGGCCAGTGTCGATCCGTCCGTGAACTCAACCATCGAGTGGACATACGACTGCGGGTGGACGACCACCTCAATGCGCGAGAAGGGAATGTCGTAGAGGAGGTGCGCCTCGATGACTTCCAGGCCCTTGTTGACGAGGGTCGCCGAGTTGATCGTGATCACCGGGCCCATCGACCAGGTGGGGTGGGCCAGGGCGTCCTCGACCGTCACGTTCGCCAGTTCCGCCTTCGTCCGGCCGCGGAAGGGGCCGCCGGAGGCGGTGACGACCAGCTTGCGGACGTCGGCCCGGGTGCCGGCCGCGAGGCACTGGAAGAGGGCCGCGTGCTCGGAGTCCACCGGGATGATCTGGCCCGGCTCGGCGAGCGCCTTCACCAGCGGGCCGCCTACGATGAGCGACTCCTTGTTGGCGAGCGCGAGGGTGCGGCCCGCCTCCAGGGCGGCGAGGGTGGGCGCGAGGCCGATGGAGCCGGTGATGCCGTTGAGCACGGTGTGGCAGTCGGAGGCCGCGAGCTGCGTGGCCGCGTCCGCTCCGGCGAGGATCTCGGGCAGCGGCTCAGCGCCGCCGTACTCGGCGGCGAGCGCCTCCCGCAGGGCGGGCACGACGTCCTCGCGGGCGACCGCCACGGTCCGCACCCGCAGCCGGCGGGCCTGCTCGGCGAGGAGGGCGACCCGGCCGCCGTTGGCGGACAGGCCGGTCACCCGGAAGCGGTCCGGGTTGCGCAGCACGAGGTCGATGGCCTGGGTCCCGATCGAGCCGGTGGAACCGAGGATCACCACGTCCTTGGGGCCGTCGCCCACGAGCGGGTCGTAGACGATGTGGGGGTCGGCGAGGGGGGCTGGACTGTCGCTCATCCCCCCATTGTCGCCGCAGCGGACCGGCGCCAGGACAGGGCGTCCCCCAGGGGGACGCCCTGCGGCCCGGTGCGACGGGAACCGTGTTCGACGGATCACCTGAACGGGCGGTGGACGTTCTCCCGTTCACTGGGCCCGGGGTGCGCGTCGGCGATCCACGGAGCGTCCCCGGACAGGTCGACGATGCCCTGTTCCAGCCAGGCGTAGGCGCCCGCCATGACGCCCTTGACGACCTTCCGGTCCATGTCGTCGGTGTTGTTCCACAGGCGGGCGAAGAGCTCGTCGACGCGGATGCGGGACTGGCGGCAGAACGCGTCGGCGAGCTGGTAGGCCTCGCGGCCGTGCTCGCCGCGCGAGCGCAGCATTTCGGCGCGTACGCAGGCCGCGCTCATGGCGAACAGCTCCGCGCCGATGTCGACGATCCGGCCGAGGAAGCCCTGCTTGGTCTCCATCCGGCCCTGCCAGCGGGACATGGCGTAGAACGTGGAGCGGGCGAGCTTGCGGGCGTGCCGCTCGACGTAGCGCAGATGCGGCGAGAGATCGACGCCGTGCTTGAACTCGCTGAAGCTGTTGGGGAGTTGTCCCGGCCCCGCGACCAGCTTCGGCAGCCACTTGGCGTAGAAGACACCGGCGTTCGCGCCCGCCTTCGCCTTGTCCTGAAGGGACTTGTCGGGGTCGATGAGGTCGCCGGCGACCGAGAGGTGGGCGTCGACGGCCTCGCGGGCGATGAGGAGGTGCATGATCTCCGTCGAGCCCTCGAAGATGCGGTTGATCCGCAGGTCGCGCAGCACCTGTTCGGCGGGGACCGCCCGCTCGCCGCGCGCGGCGAGGGACGCCGCCGTCTCGAAGCCGCGGCCGCCGCGGATCTGGACCAGCTCGTCGGCCATGCGCCAGCCCATCTCGGAGGCGAAGAGCTTGGCCAGCGCGCCCTCGATGCGGATGTCGTTGCGGTCCTCGTCGGCCATCTGCGAGGACAGGTCGAGCACCGCCTCCAGCGCGAAGGTGGTCGCCGCGATGAAGGAGATCTTCGCGCCGACGGCCTCGTGGTGGGCGATCGGCTTGCCCCACTGCTCGCGGGCCGCCGACCACTCACGGGCGATCTTCAGACACCACTTGCCCGCGGCCACGCAGGACGCCGGCAGCGAGAGCCGGCCGGTGTTGAGCGTGGTGAGGGCGATCTTCAGGCCGGCGCCCTCGGGTCCGACGCGGTTCGCGGCCGGGACCCGGACCTGGTGGAAGCGGGTGACGCCGTTCTCGATGCCGCGCAGGCCCATGAAGGCGTTGCGGTTCTCGACGGTGATGCCGGGCGAGCCGCTCTCCACGACGAAGGCGGTGATGCCCCCCTTGTGCCCCTCGCTCTTCGGGACGCGGGCCATCACCACCAGCAGGTCGGCGACCACGCCGTTGGTGGTCCACAGCTTCACCCCGTCGAGGATGTAGTCGTCCCCGTCGGGCACCGCGCTGGTGGCCAGGCGCGCCGGGTCGGAGCCGACGTCCGGCTCGGTGAGCAGGAAGGCGCTGATGTCGGTGGTGGCGCAACGGGGCAGGAACTTCTGCTTCTGCTCGGGGGTGCCGAACATCTTCAGCGGCTGCGGAACTCCGATGGACTGGTGCGCCGACAGCAGCACGCCGATGGCCGGGCTGGCGGAGCCCACCAGGGCCAGGGCCTTGTTGTAGTACACCTGGGTGAGACCGAGGCCGCCGTACTTGGGGTCGATCTTCATGCCGAGGGCGCCGAGCTCCTTGAGCCCGTCGACGACCTCGTCGGGGATGCGGGCCTCGCGTTCGATGCGGGCCGCGTCCACCTTCGTCTCGCAGAAGTCGCGGAGTTTGGCCAGGAACTGCTCGCCACGCCGGACGGCCTCCTCGGAGGGGGCCGGGTGCGGGTGGACGAGGTCGAGCCGGAAGCGGCCCAGGAACAGCTCCTTGGCGAAGCTGGGCTTGCGCCAGTCCTGTTCCCGGGCGGCCTCGGCGACCTGGCGGGCCTCACGCTCGGTGACGGTGGGTTTCTTGAGGGGTGGTGCGGACATGAGGCTCACCTCGCCGCGAATCGGGATCTCGGACCACATTGGTTACCGATGGGTGCTACCCGATCGTTGGTACCCGATCCGTGGTGCCCCCGCCACCCCTCGCGAGCCGGTTCGCCCGTCCCGCGCCGGCCCGTGCCCCTGAAGACCTCGGCGCCCGGCCCGGCGCAGGGGGTGTGCGCGCCGCCGCTCGACCGCTTGCGCCGAACGAGTGCCCGGGTGAGGTCGTCCGGGTCCCAGGGGTTGCCGTAGCGTTCTCCACCCGTCCGCCAGAACTCGCTGTCGAAGCGCTTCGACAACCTATGGACACCCACCCCTGCTAGGGCTACTGTCGAACCACCCTCACCCGCCCCTGTTCGCAATGCGCACTGTCGAAGCGCTTCACAAACTTGGAGAGCTGGATGGTCACCCTCGCCGAGGTCGCCCAGCACGCCGGAGTCTCGGCGAGCACGGTGAGCTATGTCCTCAGTGGCAAGCGGTCCATCTCCACGACCACCCGGCAGCGCGTCGAGCAGAGCATCCGGGAGCTCGGCTACCACCCGAACGCGGGCGCGCGCGCCCTGGCCAGCAGCAGGTCGAACATCATCGCGCTGATGATCCCGCTGCGCACCGACATGTACGTGCCGGTGATGATGGAGATCGCCATCGCGGTGGCCACCACGGCACGGACACACGGGTACGACGTCCTGCTGCTCACCGGCGAGGAGGGCCCCGACGCCGTCCGCCGGGTCACGGGCAGCGGTCTCGCCGACGCGATGATCCTGATGGACGTCGAACTGGACGACGAGCGGCTGCCGTTGCTGCGCTCCACCGACCAGCCCTCCGTCCTGATCGGACTGCCGGCCGACACCACCGGCCTGACCTGCGTCGATCTGGACTTCGGGGCGACCGGCGCGCTGTGCGTGGAGCACCTGGCGAAGCTCGGCCACCGCGAGATCGCCGTCGTCGGCGAGGCCCCGGCGGTCTACGAACGGCACACCGGCTTCGCCGAGCGCACGCTCGACGGACTGCGCCACCGGGCCCAGGAGCTCGGCCTGCGACTGCTGCACCGGCCGTGCGAGGGCGGGTACGACGCGATGGCCGTGACCCTGGCCCGGATCCTCGACGAGCGCCCGGGCACCACCGGGTTCGTCGTGCAGAACGAGTCGGCGGTGGAACCGCTGCTCGCGCTGCTGCGGCAGCAGGGCCGGGCCGTGCCGGAGGACGTCTCGGTGGTGGCGATCTGCCCCGAACAGGTCGCCGTGCAGGCCTCGGTGCGGCTGACGTCCGTGGCCATCCCCGCGCAGGAGATGGGCCGGCACGCGGTGGAACGTCTGGTCGCCAAGCTGGAGGGACGCGGCAGCGACGAGGTCGTGCTGCTCGCGCCCGAGTTGACGGTCCGGGCGAGCACCGGACCCGTGCCCGTCGCCTCCTGACCCACCCCGCTTCCTCGCTGTCGTACCCCCTGCCGGGGCACCGCCATGTCTGCACTCCTTCAAGGAGCACACCACATGAACCAGCCCGCCGAAACCCAGCCTCAGGTCAGCCTGGCGCAGTCCGCTCCCACCGTCGGCACCTTCCGTGAGCAGGGCGGCGCGCTGGAGTGGAGCGGCCGCCAGGAGACCCTGCGCGTCGAGCCGTGGGGGCCGGACGCCGTCCGGGTGCGCGCCCGGCTCGGCGGGCCGATCCTCCAGGGGCTGCCGGGCGCGCTGCTCGACGAGCCGCCGGCCACCGAGAGCACCGTCAAGATCGGCGACGGCGAGGGGCAGCTGACGGTCGGCGCGCTGACCGTCGAGGTGAACGCGGAGGGTCTGATCCGCTTCCTTCGCACGGACGACCGCACCGAGATCCTGGCCGAGGAGCGCGCCCACTTCTGGTGGCCGGGCTCGCGCCTGTACACGGCGGTCGGCAACGGCCACCACCGCCTCGAGCAGCGGTTCGCCGCCTACGACGACGAGCGGCTCTACGGGCTGGGCCAGCACCAGCACGGGCGGTTCGACCAGAAGGGTCTGGTCCTGGACCTGGTCCAGCGCAACGCGGAGGTCGGCATCCCGGTGCTCACCTCCAGCCGGGGCTACACCCTGCTGTGGAACAACCCGGCGATCGGCCGCGTCGAACTGGCCGGGAACGGCACGCGCTGGGTCGCGGACTCGGCCCGCCAGATCGACTACTGGATCACCGCCGGCGCCCCGGCCGACGCCCAGCGCCGCTACAGCGCGGTCACCGGGCGCACGCCGATGCTGCCGGAGTGGGCGGCGGGGTTCTGGCAGTGCAAGCTGCGCTACCGCACGCAGGACGAACTCCTCGACGTGGCACGGGAGTACAAGCGGCGGGGCCTGCCCCTGGACGCCATCGTCTGCGACTTCTTCCACTGGACCCAGCTGGGCGAGTGGAGGTTCGACCCGAGCGAGTGGCCCGACCCGGCTGCGATGGTCCGCGAACTGGAGGAACTGGGCGTCAAGCTGGTGGTGAGCGTGTGGCCGTCGGTGTCGCCGCTGAGCGAGAACCACTCCGTGATGGAGCAGCGCGGCTACTTCATCGGCACCCAGTACGGGCCGATGGCCCACGCCGACTGGCCGGACAAAGGGGTCGCCTCGACGGTCCAGGTGGCGTTCTACGACGCGACGAACCCCGAGGCCCGTGCGTTCGTGTGGTCGCGGATCCGCGACAACTACCTCGCCCCGTACGGCATCACGGCGTTCTGGCTGGACGCCTGTGAGCCCGAGCTGAAGCCGGGTTTCCCGGAGAACCTGCGGTACTGGGCGGGCCCGGGCCTGGAGGTCGGCAACATCTACCCGGCCGAGAACGCCCGTACCTTCTACGAGGGTCTGCGCGCGGCCGGCGAGGAGGAGATCGTCAGCCTCAACCGCTCGGCGTGGGCGGGCAGTCAGCGCTACGGCGCGGCTCTGTGGTCCGGTGACATCGGCACCGACTTCCCGACCCTGCGCCGCCAGATCGCGGCCGGCCTCAACACCGCGCTGTCGGGCATCCCGTGGTGGAACACGGACATCGGCGGCTTCCACGGCGGCGACCCGGACGACCCCGCGTACCGGGAGGTGATGGTCCGCTGGTTCCAGTTCGGCGCGCTGTCCCCGCTGATGCGCCTGCACGGCTTCCGCGACCCCGGCATGCCGCTGGGCCCGGACATGACCGGCGGCCCGAACGAGGTGTGGTCCTACGGCGAGGAGGCGGGCGCGGTCCTGGAGAAGTACCTGCGGTTGCGCGAGCGGCTGAAGCCGTACCTCCTCCGGGTGATGCGGGAGGCGCACGAGGAGGGCCTGCCGCCCATGCGCCCGTTGTTCCTGGAGTTCCCCGACGACCGGCAGGCCTGGTCGGTGGACGACTCCTACCTCTTCGGCCGGGACCTGCTCGTCGCCCCGGTGCTGACGGCGGGCGCCACGACCCGCACGGCGTACCTGCCGGCGGGCGCGGCCTGGACGGACGCGTGGACGGGTGAGACGTACGAGGGCGGCGCGGTCGTGACGGTCGACGCCCCGCTGGACCGCCTCCCGCTGTTCCTGCGGGACGGGGCACGGCTGCCTGTGGCGGAGTAGCCGTGCCGGTGCGGCCGGTCCCCCGGGGGTGGGGCCGGCCGCGTCGCCGTGCGGTCAGCCGCAGACGGAGGCCAGGGAGCGGACGAGCGCCCGGGTGTGCAGGGCGTCGAGGCGGTCCTCGTGGTGGACCTGGAGGGCGGCCAGGGCGAGGCCGGGGCGGCAGGTGAGGGCGTGGCGGTCGGCGGCCGTGTCCGCGAGGGCCTGGACGAGCGCGCTGGTGACGCGGTTGATCTCCTGCCGTACGACGGTCAGGTCGGGGCGGGTGGTGGGCGCCTGGTCGGGGTGGTCGGTCCAGCGCTGGAAGAGGCCGCGCTGCACCGTCTTGTTGGCCTCGATCTGGTCGCGGAAGACCGTCCGGATCTCGTCCGGGTCGGCGCCGAGCTGCGTGGCCTGGGCGGCCACGTTGTCGAGGACCTGCTGCTCGCGGGCGGGGTCGTCGATGGGGCTGTCGGTGCCCCATTTCGCGGCGGCGACCAGGTCGGCGGTGGCGAGGCGCTCGGCGGACAGCTCGACGACGGGGTGCAGGGCGGAGACGGGGTGCAGGGCGGAACCGGCGTGGGGGGCGGTACGCGGTGCCGCGGTGGACGCGGCGGGGGCGGAGAGCGGAACCGCGACCGCGGTGCCCGTCGCTGCGAGGGCGACGGCCGCGGTCGCGGTCACGGTGGTCAGGAAGCGGCGCAGGGGGGTGGTGGTACGCATGCTCCCATCCAACCCGAGGCCACCCCATGATCAGGTCAACTGCTGCTCACGGTCAGGTTGTTGGTGGTGAAGTTCAGGCCGCCGGACGAGGAGGTGATCTCGTAGCCGAACTGGACGTCACCGATGGTCTCGTTGCCGAACCAGCCCTTGGTGTCCTTGATCCACTTGAGGATCGGCAGGACGTTCACGGTGCCGGAGGACGAGTTGGAGGTGCGGATGAAGGAGAACACCTCGTTGGCGCCGTTGTTGCCCTTGTAGACGGTCCAGGTGTGACCGCCGAGCGTCACGTTCCCCTGTGAGCTGCCGAGCGGGCCGACGGCTCCGGTCTTGTTGACCCAGAGCATGATCTCGTAGTCGTAGTCGGTGTCCCAGATGTCGTACGACGTGTTGTACGCGCCGGACGACGGGACGCTCACGTTGTAGCTGCTGGACAGCGAACTCAGCGAGGTGATCGACTTGTTGATCACCTTCTTGGAGTTGGGGTAGGACTTGATGCCGCCGGTGTTGGGGTGGTTGGCCCAGACGCCCCAGTTGGTGCCGGAGTTGGCCCAGATGCACTGGCTGCCCGCGCCGGAGCCCCAGATGTTGTTGTAGAGGGTGTAGCCGTTGAGGCTGGTGTTGCCCCACTGGTCGCAGGAGTTCCAGACGGCGGCCTGGGCGGGCGCGGCCGCGAGGCCGACGGTGGCGCCGAGCGCGAGGGCAGGGGCCAGTATCGCCGTCGTGATGCCGCTGAGCGTGCGTGTTGCCATGGTGTCCCTTCCATGGGTGGGGGGATGTGCGGGTTCTTCGTGGGGAGTCACCACGCCCCCAGGGTGAGGACGCGGTCTTCTCCGGCGACCAGGTCGAGCGGCTGGGCGTCGCCGGAGGAAGTCCGGACTTCGATGCGGTGGCTTCGGCGCGGCCTGAGGACGGCACGGGCGCCGTCGCGGTTCCAGGAGAGGTCGAGCTCCGCGCCGAACCGGGTCCGCACCCCCCGCAGTTCGCCCTCCGGGAGGGCGGGGGCGGACGCGGGCAGCAGGACCAGTCGGTGGGGGGTCGACTGGACGAGCGCCTCGATGAGCACGGCGGGCAGGGTGTGCGCCGCGTCGGCGTTGTAGACGTCGCGGTGCGGGTAGTGGGCGCTCATCAGGGAGGCGTGGAAGAAGTCGCCGCCCAGCACGGAGCCGAGGGCGCCCGCGACCCGGTGGCCGTCGCGCAGACGGGCCGCGATCAGCGCGTGGTGGAGGTGGCCGTGCGCGGAGTCGTTCTCGGCGCCGCGCAGCTCCAGGGCGCGGTGTGCGGCGGCGGCCAGGTCCGGCGTGTCGTAGGGGTTGATCTCGTCGAGCGGCCAGACGCCGTAGAGGTGGCTGAGGTGGCGGTGGTCGTAGGTGTCGTCGAGGCCGGGCCCGGCCCATTCGGCGAGGGCGCCGTCGGCGTTGATCCGGTGGGGCGGGAGGCGGTCGGCGAGGGCGCGCAGACGGGCGGCCCGTTCGGGGTCGTCCGGGCGGTACGCGGCGGCGGTGAGCAGCGCGTGGCGGGCGGCCGAGAGATCCATGGCCGCGTCGACGGCGCCCCAGCCGGCGTTCGCGGGACGGTTCTCCGGCGAGTAGGAGGGGACGACGACGAGCTGCCCGTCCGGAGCGCCGGAGGCGGTGCGGGTGAGGAAGTCCTCGTAGAAGAGGGCGACCTCGTCGAGGGCGGCGGCGGTGCGCGGATCGCGTTCGCCGCGCGTCTCGTCGTGGTCGACGAGCGGCTTGAGCAGCCAGTCGGCGCCGGCCGTCCACAGGTGGAGCGGGTACTCGCGGCTGAAGTGGTACGTCAGCCCGGACTCGCCGTCGCTGTGCGCGGGCGCGACCGCGCCCCGGGCGCCGAAGACCGCGCGGGCGTTCTCGCACCAGTCGTCGAGCTGGCGGTGGACGAGGGAGGCGAGCGCCTCGGTGACCTCGGGGAGGGCGGCCGCCGCGGCGGAGGAGGTCTGGAGGTTGACGTTGGCGTCGTTGGTGAACGCCCCGGACCAGGCGGTGTCCCAGTCGCCGGTCCACAGTCCGGGCAGCCGGGGCGGGTTGAGGCCGCTGGAGGACAGCAGGTGGTAGCGGCCGGCGGCGAAGAGGCGCTCCAGCAGGGCCGGGCTGCGGGGCCGTTCCAGCAGTTCGGAGCCGGGCAGGCCGCGTTCGGCGGGGTCGGCGTGCAGGTCGAGGGAGACGCGCTCGTAGGCCGTGCGGTGCAGCGGCAGATGACGGGCGAGCAGGGCGTCGTAGGAGTGCGGCAGCTCGCCCAGGGCGCGCTGCGCCCCGGCGACGTCCGGATCGCCGGTGTGCCGGTGCACACGGGTGAGCAGCAGTACGGAGTCGGCTCCGGCGGTCCGCAGCCCGGGGTGGGCGAGCCGTGTGCGGCCGCCGGTGACGACGACGAGCGTCACGCCCGTGTACCCGCGGTCGCTGTCGGGGTAGCGGACGGTCAGGGCGAGCAGGGCGCCGTCCGGGGTGAGGACGGCCTCCTGGCCGACCGCGAGCCCGTCGGGCGCGCCGGGGAGCCGGTGGTCCAGGAAGACGTCCAGGTCGAGGCCGGTCGCCCGCTGGACGATCACGTCGTCGGCGCGGGAGACGAAGACCTGGCTGGTGGCGCCCCCGCAGATGGCCGACGTCTCGCCGGTCGCGAAGTCGACGGAGCGCAGGCAGCGGCCGTGGCGGTGCCGCTCGTCCGGGGGCGCCGTGCGCAGCCGTGTCCGGAAGGCCGGGTGGAAGGGCTGGACCCACTGCAGGGGCCGGTGGTCGGTGAAGGCTTCGGCTGCCTCCCACTCTCCGGCCAGCAACCTGTCCTGCAGGGCGGGGAGTGCGGCGGCCAGTTCGGGCGGGCGGGCGTGTTCGGCCCCGTTGGGGCGGACCAGGGTGTGGTGGGTGACGACCACGCGCTCGTCGTGGGGGTCGCCGAACACGAGGGCGCCGTGCCGGCCGTTGCCGCTGAGGAAGGCGTCCTCCCAGCGCCGGGCCGGCCGGTGCTCATGGGTGCCCTGCACCGGGCTGTCGGTGCTCGGGCGGGCGGGGTGCGCGCGGGACGGCACGTGGGTCATGAGCGCAGCACCACCGCTCCGTAGCGACCCGGCGTGATCTCGTCCGTGAGGACCGTCCGGGTCAGCAGGTCGTGGTGGGCGCCCGGCAGCGCGACGGTCACCGGCTCGCGGCCGTGGTGGAGCAGGAACAGCAGGTCGCCCCGGCGCACGGCCTCGGCGCCGCGGGTGGCGTCGGCGAGGCGGGGCCGGTCGACGGCGGGCATCAGACGGGCTCCCCGTACTGGATGCCGCGGCCGTTGGTGGCGACGTAGACGCGGCCGTACAGCCGCGGGTCGGCGGCGATGGCCGCGCCGGTCCAGCCCCACTGGTGCCGGTCGTCGTTGATCCGCGCCCAGCTCTTCGCGCCGTCGTCGGAGCGGTACACGGCGGTGATCGCCTCCGTCGCGCCGACCTGGTAGATCGCCGGGTAGTCGGCGCCGTCGGCGGCCTTGCCGAAGGCGAGGGTGTACGAGGCCCAGCAGCTGGTGAGCTGCGTGAAGGTCGCTCCGCCGTCGGTGGAGCGGTGGAGGCCGTTCCACTTGGCGCTCAGCCACAGGTCCCCGGAGCGCCCCGGGGCCGCGGTCAGCTGGAACTGGCTGTCGCCCGCGGGCAGTCCGCCCGCCCGCCCGGTGAAGGTGAGGCCGCCGTCCGTGCTGGCGAACAGGGTTCCGGTGTCGGTGTCGTACGCGTAGAAGCGCGCCGGGTCGGCCGGGTCGGCGAGCGGGGTGGCGCCCTTGGGGAAGGAGGCGACCTCGGACCAGGTCGCTCCGTTGTCCGTGGAGCGCCGGGCGGGGTACTTGGTGCCGTCCCAGTGCACGAAGGTCCACAGCAGCACGCTGCCGTCGGCGTTCACGGCGATCGGCCCCGGCGCGTCCTTGGCGAGGGCGGGCTGGGCCGCGAAGGGCGCCCAGGTCCTGCCGCCGTCGTACGAGTGGGCGCCGTTGCCGTGGTCGCCGAATCCCGTGCGGACGACGTACGACGGCCTGGCCGCGGCCTGGGCGAGTCCGGTCGCCGATCCGAACACGGGGTTGCTCGCCATGCCCCGCGACGGCGACGCCGTGAGTCGCTCGTGGTACATCACGCCGACGTCCCCGAGGCCGCTGATCAGGTGCGCCTCCCCGGTCGGGGGCGAGATCAGGTGACGTACCGAGGTCTCCTCCAGGCCGCGGATCTGCGGGGCCCAGTGCTTCAGGTCCCGGGTGCCGTAGAGGGTGGCGCCGGTGCCGTGGACGACGTGCTTCGAGTCGTAGGGGTCGACGGCCACGGCCTGGATCCACCAGCCGAACTTGGGGCGGTCGGCGCCGAAGGTGAGGAAGGGGGTCTCGGACACGTCGAGGACCGCCGACTCCTTCAGGGAGGTCCAGGTGCGGCCGCCGTTCGTGGTCCGGTACAGGGTGTCGACGGCCGCCCAGCGGTTGTTGGTGGAGACGACGACGGTGCCGGGGCGGCGGGCGTCGACGGCGACGCCGCCGTAGCCGAACGAGTCGGTTCCGGTTCCCCCGGCCGACGTCCCGCCCGGCTCGACGGGCGTGACGTCGGTCCACGTGCCGGTGACCGTGGCCAGCTTGTGCACACTGCCGTCGGACTGTCCGTTGGGGCCGGGCGCGTCGGCGTACGTCACGTACAGCTCACGCGTGTGGCAGTCGTAGGCGGCCCGGATCGGCACCTTGGCAGAGGCGCCGGAAGGCTGCCCGGGGACGGCCCGCCAGGTGCTGCCGTCGGTCGTGCGGTACAGGTTGGCCGGGGTTCCGCCGGAGTCGCCCCACCCGGCGTACAGCGCGCGCCCCGCGGCGACCAGGAGCGTGACGCCCTGCCCGGTGGCGGACGGCGTCGCGGGAAAACCGTCGGCAACCGCCCAGGTGGCGCCCCGGTCGGTCGACTCGAGCAGCCCGTCGTGGCGCGTCCCGAGCCACAGGGTGTCGCTGTCGCGCGGATCGACCAGCAGCCGCTCCCCCGTGCCCCGGCCGTCCTCGTTGCCGCCGAGCTTCACGGCGAGGTCGGTGCGGGCCCAGGTGGCGCCGCGGTCGTCGGAGCGCAGGACCGCGCCGTTGCCGGCCCAGGACTGGGCGTAGGCGCCGAGAGCGAGGTAGAGGCGGTCGGGGTGGGCGGGGTCGACGGCGAGGGCCTCGACGCCGAGGAGGTTCCAGTCGTCCCAGCCGAGGTGGTCGGTGAGGGGGGTCCAGCGGGCGGTTGCGTCGTCCCACCGGTAGGCGCCGCCGATGTCGGTACGGGCGTAGGCGAGGCCGCGGACGGCGGGGTGGAAGAGGACGCCGGTGACGAAGCCGGTGCCCCCGATGACGGCGTTGCGCCAGCGGTAGGCGGGGGCTGCACCCTCGCCGGTCTCCGCGGCGTGGGCGTGCCCCCGCACGGCGGACAGGGTGGTGAACGCGGCGGCGGTTGAGCCGGCGAGGACGGTACGGCGGGTGGGGCGGGACGGGTGCATGGAGGTACCTCGCGAGGGGGGTTGGCTTCCGGGACCTGGGTCGGGGGTGCTGGTGCCGGGCGGGGGCGGACCCGCTCGCCCGCGGCACGGCTGCCCGCGGCCGTGCGCAGAGGTGACCGCGGCTCGACGGCCGCGGGACGGTGTCGATGCGCGGGTCCGCCGCGCGGGCACGACCGGCCACGGACCGGGCCCGGCCGGCGCACCGACCGGTGCCTCGGCCGGACCGACGCCTCGGCCGGACCGGCGGAGTCGCTAGCCCTTCACCGCGCCGGTCAGCATCCCCTTCTTGAAGTGCTTCTGGACGAACGGGGACAGCACGGCCACCGGCAGCAGCGCCATCACCATGACCGCCATCTGGATGGCGAGCCCCGACAGCTGACCGGTCTTGATGGCCTGCCCCAGGCCGACCGGCGCCTCCTGCTTCTGCACGAGCTGGATCATGACGTTCTGCAACGGCATCATGTCCTGGTCGTTCAGGTAGAGCGAGGCGTTGAACCACGCGCTCCAGTACCCGACGGCGTAGAACAGGGTGATCACCGCGAGGACCGCGCGCGACAGCGGCATGACGATCTGCCAGAGGATCCGGAAGTCCCCGGCCCCGTCGATGCGCGCGCTGTCGACGAGTTCCTGGGAGATGCCCATGAAGAAGCCGCGCAGCACCAGGATGTTGAAGACGCTCACGGCGCTCGGCAGGATCAGCGCGAGATAGCTGTCCGTGAGTCCGAGGGACTGCACCAGCAGGTAGGTGGGGATGAGGCCGGCGCTGAAGAACATGGTCGCCAGCAGCGTCATCAGGATCCCGCGGTGGCCGAGGGAGCCGGTGCGGGACAGTCCGTAGGCGCACAGGACGGACACCGCCATGGAGAACAGGGTGCCGACCAGCGTCACGAGGATGCTGATGGCGGCCGCGCGGGTGACCTGGCCGCCGCCGAGCAGTTCCTCGTAGGCGATGAGGGTGACGCCCTTGGGCACGATCACCAGTCCGCCCGCCTCGTCGATGGTCTTCCGTGAGGAGAGGCTGGTGACGACGATGATCCACAGCGGGAAGAGGATGGCCAGGCAGGCGAAGAACAGGGCGATGCCCTTGCCCGCCAGGCCGGCCTTCGAGGGTTCCTCCTCCCACGCCGGGCGCGGAGGCGCGGCCCACGGGTTGGGCCTGCTCGCCGGTTCGTCGATGACGGCGGTCACTTCCTGTACACCCCCTGCTCGCCCATGAGATGGGCCACCTTGTTCGCGGTGAGGACCAGGCCGATGCTGACCACGCCCTTGATCAGACCGGCGGCGGCCGCGTAGCCGAAGTCCTGGTTGCGCACGCCGTTCCACCACACGAACGTGTCGAGGACCTCCCCGGCGGCCGGTCCGACGGCGTCGCGTTGCAGCAGGATCTGCTCGAACCCGACGGTCAGGGCGTCGCCGACGCGCAGCACGAGAAGCAGGGCGATCACCGGGCGCAGGGCGGGGAGGGTGACGTGCCACATGCGGCGCCAGCGTCCCGCGCCGTCCATCGCGGCGGCCTCGTAGTGGTCCTGGGGAACCGAGGCCAGCGCGGCGAGGAAGACGATGATCCCCCACCCGGCGTCCTTCCACACGCTCTGCGCGGTGATCAGGAACGGGAAGGTGCCGGGGTCGGTCATGATGTCGAGGCCGTCGTACCCGTGCTGTCGCAGCAGTTGGGAGAGCACGCCCGCGCCGCCGAACATCTGCTGGAAGACGGCGATGACCAGCACCCAGGAGAAGAAGTGCGGCAGGTAGAGCACCGCCTGCGCGACGGCCCGCACCCGGGGCCTGACCACGCTGTTGATGAGCAGCGCGAGCCCGATCGTGACCGGGAAGAACACCACGATCTGGATGAGGAACAGCACGAGCGTGTTCTGCACGGCCTGCCAGAACGCCGAGTCGTCGAAGATCCGCCGGAAGTTCTCCAGGCCCACGAAGGGGCTGTGCAGAATCGACACGACGCCGTTGTCGCTGACGTAGGGGTCGTAGTCCTGGAAGGCGACGATGTTGCCGAGGATCGGCAGGTAGTTGAAGACCATGACCAGCACGACGGCCGGCAGTGTCATCAGGATGAGGACGCGGTCGCGGCGGAACCTGAGCCGCGGACCGAGCTTCCCCGGTACGCGCCGGTCGCGGGGAGAGGGGGCGTCACCGGACGCCGCCGGGGTCTTCTTCGGCGTGCTGGCCTCGGCGGTGCTGCGAGGCACCGTGCTGTGGGACACGGCCGTTCTCCTTGCCTCGGAGCCGGTCAGCTCGCCGCCGGACCGTTCTCGTCGAGAAGCTTCCGGTACCAGTCGCGCAGCTGGTCCCCGCCCTTCTTCTTCCAGTCGGAGATGGCCTGCTGCATGTCGGCGACCTTCTTGTGGCCGCGGGCGATGTCGTCCTCCAACTGCTCGAAGTCGTTGGAGAGGTTGGTGTAGCGGGACGGCTCGGTGATCTGCAGGCCCCAGAAGGACGACTTCCTGGTGAAGGAGCCCATCCGCTGCTGCCACTCGACCATGCCCTTGGTGTAGTCGGGGAGGTCGGGGTGGGCGATGGTGGCGGGCGGGCTCGCGACCATGACGAAGGCGTTGAGGACTTCGTTGTTGCCCTTGTCGTTCTTGACGGGCACACCGTCCTTGAGCGTGTAGTGCGTGCCCTCGACCCCGTAGTTGGTCATCATCCACTCCTTGGTGCCGTACGGCGCCGCGGTGACGTTGGCGACCGCCAGGACGTCGCGGACGACGGACTCGGAGGCCTTCTTGTTGACGAAGGCGAAGATGCCGGCGGGATTCGCGGCCCACAGCGTGGGGTCACCGCCGTCGTGGTTCCACAGGTCCATGCCCCAGACCTTGAAATCGGGGTTCTGGGTGGCCTGGGAGGCCTGCTGCCCGTACCAGTTGGAGACGTCGTTGTTCCAGATGAGGAACTCCCCGGCGGCGAACTTGGGGGCGGGGTCGGTGGCCTGGCTCTTGCCCAGCTTGAAGTCGGGGTGCACGTACCCGGCGGCGAACAGCTTGCGCGTCCACTCCAGGGCTTCCAGGTACTCGGGGGTCTCCATGCGGTGGATCAGCTTGCCGTCGACGACGGTCCAGGCGAGCGCCTTCTCCCCGCCGCTGATCACGCCGAAGGTGTTGAAAGCGGTCCACTTCATGTCGCCGCAGGCCCAGCGCTTGGCCCTGGCGTTGGTGATGTCCTTGCACAGGGCCATGAACTCGTCGGCGGACCGCGGGACCTCGTAGCCCTGCTTGTCGAAGACGTCCTTGCGGTAGAGGGGCACGATGTTCTGGACGTAGGAGGCCGGCATCGGCAGGCCCATCAGCTTGCCCCCGAAGATGGAACGCTGCCAGGCGTCGCCGGGGATCGCCGCGAGGTTCGGGTACTCCTTGACCTTGTCGCCGGACAGGTACGGGGAGAGGTCGGCGAACTTGCTGATGATGGCGCTGGGTATCTTGCCCATCATGTTCCAGCCGGGGACGACCACCACGTCCGGCACGTCGCTGGAGGCGAGGACCGCGCCGAGCTTCTGGTCGTAGGTGTTGCCGTCCTGGTTGCGCCACTGGACGTCGACGCCGATCAGCTCGTTCATCGACGCGTAGTAGGGGTTGCCGCCCTTCGGCGGCGATCCCCAGAACGGTGACATGACGGTGACCCTGCCACCCTTGCCGAGCTTCTTCGGCACCGAGGTCTTCAGGGTGGCGACGTCGAGTTTCGCGGTGAAGCCCATCGCCGAGCCGTTCTTGGACGGGATGTCCGGCGTCACCACGTTGCCGGCCACGTAGGCGGGCAGGATCTTCTTCGCGTCCTTGCCCGACGTGGTGCCCTCGCGCGAGCCGCTGTCCGAACCGCCGCAGGCGGCCAGCAACGGCATCCCTCCCGCCACCGCTGCGGTGGCGACCGCCGTGGAGGCGAGGAAGCTTCTCCGGCTGGGCCCGGAGGAGGCGGAAGCGGCGTTCGGCGTCATTGCGTCAACCCTTCGTGGCGCACCAGGACACCCGGCGGTGGCCGTCGGCTGCGGTGTCTCGAGTGGAAATGGCTGAGCTGAAGCAGCCCTTCGACCAGCGGCGTCCATTCAGTCGAAGCGCTTCGATGTTGCTGCGAGGTTAAGTGAACACCCGGGGGCGCACAAGGGTCGTCCCCAAGATTCCTCGGAGGGGTCAGGGACGTCCTGTGCTTATGGCCCGCTTGAAATTAGCGTGAGGCTCTCTTGACACCCGCCCTCGTGTCGAATGAGCATCGAAGCGCTTCGAAAGAGCCCTCCCCGGTCCACCGCAAAGGGATCCCCACGTGACCGCACACACGCCGCCCACGCCGCCCTTCCGCGATCCGCAACTGCCGGTCGCGAAGCGCATCGACGATCTGCTGTCGCGCCTGACGCTCGACGAGAAGGTCTCCTTCCTGCACCAGTTCGTGCCCGCCGTCGAGCGCCTCGGCATCGCCGCGTTCCGCACCGGCCAGGAAGCCCTGCACGGCGTCGCGTGGATGGGCCCGGCGACGGTGTTCCCGCAGGCCGTGGGACTGGGCGCGACCTGGAACACCGACCTCGTGCGCCGGGTCGGCGAGGCGGTGTCCAGGGAGGCCCGCGCGATGCGCGCCCGCGACGAGCGCGTCGGCCTCAACGTCTGGTCCCCCACGGTCAACCTGCTGCGCAACCCCCTGTGGGGACGCAACGAGGAGGGCTACTCCGAGGACCCCGCGCTGACCTCGGCCATCGCGACGGCCTACGCCCACGGGCTGCGCGGCGATCACCCGACGTACTGGCGGACGGCCCCGGTCCTCAAGCACTGGCTGGCCCACAACAACGAGACCGGCCGCGACGTCACCTCGTCCTCGGTGCGCCCGCGCGTGCTGCACGAGTACGACCTGCGCGCCTTCCGCGCGACCGTGGAGGCGGGCGCGGTGGCCGGCGTGATGCCCGCGTACAACCTGGTCAACGGCCGCCCCAACCACGTCTCGCCGTATCTGCGCGAGCATCTGCGCACCTGGACCGACGAGGAGCTGCTGGTCTGCTCGGACGCGGGCGCGCCTTCCAACCTGGTCGACTCCGAGCACTACTTCGACACCCACGAGGAGGCGACGGCGGCCGCGCTGGTCGCCGGCGTGGACAGCTTCACCGACCACGGCACCGACAGTTCGAAGATCGTCGCCCGGGTCAGGGGGGCGCTGGAGCAGGGCCTGCTGACGGAGGCGGACGTCGACACGGCCGTGCGACGCCAGCTCTCGGTCCGCTTCCGCCTCGGCGAGTTCGACCCGCACTACGACCCGCACGCGAGCACCGGCGAGTTCGACACCCCGGCCCATCGCACCCTCGCCGGAGAGGCCGCCGAGCAGGCGATCGTCCTGCTGCGCAACGACGGCGTACTGCCGTTGGCCGCCGACGCCCGGATCGCCGTGGTCGGCCCCCTCGCCGACGAGTGCAAGCTCGACTGGTACAGCGGCACGCTGATCCACCGCTCCACCCCGCTGGAGGGGCTGTACGAGCGGTTCGGCGCCGAGCGGGTCCGGTTCGCGGAGGGCGTGGACCGGGTGCTCCTCAAAACCTCCGCCGGAACGTTCCTGAAGGTGCCGGACGCCCCCGACGCCCCCGGGGGCGGGGCGCCCGGCGCGGAGGGCGCCCTCGATCCGGCGCTGCTCGCCGGCCGCACCGATCTCCCGACGCTGACCGCGGACGCCGTCGGCACGGAGCTCGCGCTCGTCGAGTGGGGCGAGGGGGTGCTGACGCTGCGCGCCCCCGACGGCCGCTATCTCTCCGTGGCCGAGGACGGCCGCCTGCGCGCCTCCGCCGACCAGCCCGGCGGCTGGTTCGTCCAGGAGACGTTCCGCCTCGAACCCCATGGAAACGGTCACCTCCTGCTGCATCTGGGCACGGGTCGCCATGTCTGTGTCGCCGCCGACGGCGTGAAGGTTGCCGAGGAGAACGCCGAGGTCTTCGAGCTCGTCGTCGTCGAGCCCGGCGAGGACGCGGTGACCCGGGTCGCGTCGGGGGCCGACGTGGTCGTGGTGGTGGCGGGCAACGACCCGCACATCAACGGCCGTGAGACGCAGGACCGCACGACGCTGCGGCTGCCGGACCACCAGGAGCGGCTGCTGGCGGCGGCCCGCGCGGCGAACCCGCGCACGGTGCTGGCCCTGGTGTCGGCGTACCCGTACGCGTTCGAGCCGGGCCCGCTGTCCGCGGCGCTGTGGACCGCGCACGGCGGCCAGGCCGGCGGCACCGCGCTGGCACGGGTGCTGGCCGGCGACGTCTCCCCCGCCGGCCGCCTGCCGCAGACCTGGTACGCCGACGACGCCGACCTGCCCGACCTCCTCGACTACGACGTGATCGGCGGCCGCCAGACGTACCTGTACTTCGAGGGCGTCCCGCTCTTCCCGTTCGGCCACGGCCTGTCGTACGCGTCGTTCTCCTACGCCGACCTGGCGGTACGCGTCCAGGACGGCTCCGTGCACGTCGCGTTCACGGTCGCCAACACCGGTGACAGGGCCGCCGACGAGGTCGCCCAGCTCTACACCCGCGCCGTGGACCCCTCGGTCACCCGGCCGCGCCGCGAGCTGCTCGGCCACCGCCGCGTGCGGCTCGCGCCCGGCGCCAGGGCGGAGCTGTCCTTCGAGGTCCCGCTGTCCGCGTTCGCCTTCTGGGACGTGGCGCGGGGCCGGTGGCGGCTGGAGTCCGGCCCGTACGACCTCCTGGTCGGCGCGTCCAGCGCGGACGTCCGGCTGCGCGGGACGGTCACTCTCGACGGTGAACCGTCCGGCCCGCGCACGGTCCTGCGCGACCGGCTGGCGGCCGTCGACTTCGACGAGCAGAGCGGCACCGAGATCGTCGACCGCTCGAAGACGTCGGGCGAAGCGGTGACGCCGGTCGCGGGCCAAGCGGGCGAGCTGCTCTACCGGGCCTGCGACTTCGGCGCCGGCGCGACCGGGGTGACGGTGACGGTGGCCGGGCAGGGCACGGTCGAGCTGTCCACGGGCGACGGCGCGCCACCGGCCGTGCTGACCCTCGGCACGCCCACGCCGGGCCCCTACGACTACGTCGGCGTCGAGGCCCCTTTCACCGCCGAGGGCGTGCGCGACCTGCACATCAGGCTGCGCGGCCCGGTGCGGCTCGCGCAGGTCGGCTTCTCCGGCTGAGGGTCCGCAGGAGCCGACGCGAAGAAGGGGTCCGGCGCCGGAAGGCAGCGGCGCCGGACCCCTTCGGGAACACTATATGAAAACGGTTCCCATGTGCTGGAGAACGGTCAGAGCGCGAGGCCCGTCAGGACCAGCACACGCTCGTAGGTGTAGTCGTCCATCGCGAACTTGACGCCCTCGCGGCCCACGCCGGACTGCTTGGCGCCGCCGTACGGCATCTGGTCGGCGCGGTAGGAGGGCACGTCGCCGACGACGACGCCGCCGACCTCCAGCGCGCGGTGGGCGCGGAAGGCGACCTGGAGGTCGTGGGTGAACACGCCCGCCTGGAGGCCGTACTTGGAGGCGTTGACGGCCGCGAATGCCTCGGCCTCGCCGTCCACCCTCGTCACGGTGAGGACCGGTCCGAAGACCTCCTCGCAGGCGATCGTGGTGTCCGCCGGCACGTCGGTGAGGACGGTCGGCGCGTAGGAGGCGCCGTCGCGCTTGCCCCCGGCGAGCAGCCTGGCGCCCGCGGCGACGGCCTCGTCCACCCATGCCTCGACGCGCTTGGCGGCGTCCTCGCTGACCAGCGGGCCGACGTCGGTGGCGTCGTCCGAGGGATCGCCGGTGACCTGGGACTCGACGGCCTTCACGATGCGCGGCAGCAGCCGGTCGTACACGGAGGCGTCCGCGATGACCCGCTGCACGGAGATGCAGGACTGGCCGCCCTGGTAGTTGGAGAAGGTCGCGATGCGGACGGCGGCCCAGTCGAGGTCGGCGTCGGAGGCGTAGTCCGCGAGGACCACGGCCGCGCCGTTGCCGCCCAGCTCCAGGGTGCAGTGCTTGCGCGGGACCGAGTCCATGATCGCGTAGCCGACCTTCTCGGAGCCCGTGAAGGAGATGACCGGCAGGCGCTCGTCCTGGACGAGGGCGGGCATGCGCTCGTTGGAGACCGGGAGGATCGACCAGGAGCCGGCGGGCAGGTCCGTCTCGGCGAGCAGGTCGCCGAGAATCAGGCCGGACAGCGGGGTCGCCGGGGCAGGCTTCAGGATGATCGGCGCGCCGGCCGCGATCGCCGGGGCGACCTTGTGGGCGCACAGGTTCAGCGGGAAGTTGAACGGCGCGATGCCGAGCACGACGCCCTTGGGGAAACGGCGGGTGAGGGCGAGCCGCCCCTGACCGCCGAGGTCGGTGTCGAGCCGCTGGGCCTCACCGCCGTTGAACCGTCGCGCCTCCTCGGCGGCGAACCGGAACACCGAGACGGCACGGCCGACCTCGCCCCGCGCCCACTTGATGGGCTTGCCGTTCTCGGCGGAGATCAGCCGGGCGATCTCCTCGGTGCGCTCCAGGAGCCGCTTGCTGACGTGGTCGAGGGCGGCGGCGCGCACATGGGCCGGGGTGGCGGCGAACTCGTCCCGCACGGCGTGGGCGGCCGCCACGGCCTCCTCGACCTGGGCGTCCGTCGGCACGCTGACCTGGGCGACGAGCCGGCCGTCCCACGGGGAGGTGACGTCGAAGCTGTCCTCGCCGGTGACCTGGCGGCCGGCGAGCCAGAAGGCGTGGGTGGCCCCCACATGTGTTTCCTGGGTCATCTGCGAGTCCGGCCCTTCCGCTTAGGGGGTGTCCAGTGGTTTCAGTGCTCCACGGTAGGCGCGGGACGCCCGGGGGTCGCTTGTCCGAGTCGTACGGGTGGACGACGGGGGTTCGCCGGTTTGGCGCGGTCGGGGTTCGCCGGTTTGGCGCGGTCGGGGTTCGCCGGTTTGGCGCGGTCGGGGTTCGCCGGTTTGGCGCGGTCGCTCGGCTCCCGCACCGAACCGGTCCGGGGCCGGGGCCGCCGGGTCCGGGGCCGGGGCCGCCGGGTCCCGGTCCGGGGCCGCCGGGTCCCGGTCCGGGGCCGCCGGGTCCCGGTCCGGGGCCAAGTGCTGGTCCCGGTCCGGGTCCGGGTCCTGGTCCGGGTCCGGGTCCTGGTCCGGGTCCTGGTCCGGGTCCTGGTCCGGGTCCGGGTCCTGGTCCGGGTCCTGGTCCGGGTCCCGGTGTTGGGCGTTGGCCGGGGCCAAGTGCTGGTCCCGGTCTGGGTCCAGGTCCCGGTCTGGGTCCAGGTCCTGGTCTGGGTCGGGGTCCCGGTCCAGGTTCCGGTCCAGGAGGAGCCACAGCGCGCCGAGCAGCACCGCGCACAGACACCAGGCGGACACGACGTCCAGCGGCCAGTGGTAGCCGCGCCGGACCAGTCCGTAGGACACGGCCAGGACGAGGAGCGTGCTCGTGGCGACGGCCAGCCGGCGGGCGAGCGGGGTGAACAGCCACGGCAGCAGGATCAGCGCCGCGGAGCCGTAGGCGATGGCCGCCGTCGTCGTGTGCCCCGACGGGTAGTAGCCGGTGGCCGGCGGCACGATGGGCGTACCGGGCCGGTCCGTCCACTCCTTCAGCGGGACGACGATCAGCGGCACCAGCGCCATCAGGCCCAGCGCGGCGACGGACGGCACCCACCACCGCGCGACGCCCGCGCTCCTTCCCCGCCAGGCCGCGTACGCGGCGACCAGCGCCAGGACCGGCACCGCGACCTGCACGTTCCCCAGGTCGGCCAGCAGCTCGGAGGCCCGGTCCGGGTGGACGAGGGCACGGCTGAGGCGCTCGTCCAGACGCAGGAGCGGCCCGTCGACGACCACCTGCCAGGTCACCAGGGCGAAGAGAAGGGCCGGCGGACCCAGCAGGTCCTGCGGAGGGAGGCGCGTCGACATGCGCCCCAGCTTGTCAGGAGCGGACTGCGGTCGCGCGAAAAAGACCCCGGATCGAATCCGGGGTCCGCTTTTTCGTGGTCTGCACCAGAGAAGGAGGTCGGCCACCCCGGAACAGGGGGGGTGATTCCGGGATGGCCGTCCGGACCGGATCGTCGCCGCCCCGGGGGGTTTGGGGCGGGCGACCGTCCGATCGGTGTGGAGATCCGAAGCCGGAAGCTCCGGTTGTGTGCGCGAGGGCACGACCAGGTCGAAGCTGGGGAGGCCCCGGCCTGGGCTCCGCCCACAGTCCCCTGTGGGCGGGGTGTATCTCTCATCCGGGTAGAACCTACGGCAGGGACTGTCGGTACGACAGGCCGAATCCCGTCCCGCCATCCTCCTCGCACACGTTCTTCACACGCTCTGCGGGCGTGGGGAATCACCTGTGCGAGGCGGCGGCTCAGATGCGCGCGAAAGCCTGCTCGATGATGTCGAGACCCTCGTTCAGCAGGTCCTCGCCGATGACCAGCGGGGGCAGGAAGCGCAGCACGTTGCCGTAGGTGCCACAGGTCAGGACCAGCAGACCCTCCTGGTGGCAGGCCTTGGCGAGCGCGGCGGTCGCCTCGGGGTTCGGCTCCTTCGTCGTGCGGTCCTTGACCAGCTCGATGGCGATCATCGCGCCGCGCCCGCGGACGTCGCCCACGATGTCGAACTTCTCGGCCATGGCGCTCAGGCGGGCCTTCATGACGGACTCGATGTTCTTCGCCCGGGCGTTGAGGTCGAGTTCCTTCATCGTCTCGATCGCGCCGAGCGCGCCCGCACAGGCGACCGGGTTGCCGCCGTAGGTGCCGCCCAGGCCGCCCGCGTGCGCGGCGTCCATGATCTCGGCGCGGCCGGTGACGGCGGCCAGCGGCAGACCGCCCGCGATGCCCTTGGCCGTGGTGATCAGGTCCGGGACGATGCCCTCGTCCTCGCACGCGAACCACTGGCCGGTGCGGCAGAAGCCGGACTGGATCTCGTCCGCCACGAAGACGATGCCGTTGTCGGACGCGAACTTGCTGATCGCCGGCAGGAAGCCCTTGGCCGGCTCGATGAAGCCGCCCTCGCCGAGCAACGGCTCGATGATGATCGCGGCCACGTTGTCCGCGCCGACCTGCTTGACGATCTGGTCGATGGCCTGCGCGGCGGCCTCGGGGCCCGCGTTCTCGGCGCCGGTGGGCCAGCGGTAGCCGTAGGCGACCGGGACGCGGTAGACCTCGGGCGCGAACGGGCCGAAGCCGTGCTTGTACGGCATGTTCTTCGCCGTCAGGGCCATCGTGAGGTTCGTCCGGCCGTGGTAGCCGTGGTCGAAGACGACGACCGCCTGGCGCTTGGTGTACGCCCGCGCGATCTTGACGGCGTTCTCGACGGCCTCGGCGCCGGAGTTGAACAGGGCGGACTTCTTCGCGTGGTCACCCGGGGTGAGCTCGGCGAGGGCCTCGGCGACCGCCACGTAGCCCTCGTAGGGGGTGACCATGAAACAGGTGTGGGTGAAGTCGGCGAGCTGGGCGGTGGCCCGGCGCACGACGGCCTCGGCGGACGCGCCGACGGAGGTCACCGCGATGCCGGAGCCGAAATCGATCAGGCGGTTGCCGTCGACGTCCTCGATGATGCCGCCGCCCGCGCGCGTGGTGAAGACGGGGAGCACCGAGCCCACACCGGCCGCGACCGCGGCGGTACGGCGGGCCTGCAGTTCCTGCGACTTCGGGCCGGGGATGGCGGTGACGACACGGCGCTCCTGCGGAAGGGCGGTCATGACGGGCTCCTGTGGTTCTGCGAACGGGGGAAGGGGGGCTTTGCGGACGCTTGCCTTCTTTTCTCGCAGGCTAGGACGGCGAGCGGAGGGTGGGCATGCTCCATGTGGGCGGTGTCGCAGGGGCGGGTTGTCCGTCATGGACAGTGCCGAGGGGAGGCGATCCGCCCGGCCCCGGCCGCGTGAGCGATGAACTCCCCTTGTGGGCGCGTTAGATTGACTCGCTGACGACGGACGCAGCGGCTGGTCAGGGGGCAGGGGCGATGGAGAGCGACGGGACGCAGGACGCGCGGGGTACGCATGCGAATCCTGTGCCGCGCCCGGCGGGGCCCGCACACCCGCCCTCGACGCCCCCGCGACCGACCCGGGCGCCGGGCGTCCCGCCCGCCGTGGAGCACGCCCCCCGGGCCGCGTCCGCCGTCGCCGACTGGCTCGACGAGGCGCGCCCCGCGTCCGGACCGGGCATCTGGCGCTTCGGGTACCGGCTGCCGAAGGCGGCGCGGGCGGCGGAGCGGCTCGCGCCCGTGACGGTCGTCGGCATGCTGGTCCCGCTGGTCGTCGCGTTGGTCCTGTGGTCGCTGTGGCGGCGGGGCAGCGTGCCGTACCAGTTCACCCTGCTGCGGCTGTTCACCCCGGACGACTGGTGGTGGGGCGGCACGATCGCCTCCCCGAAGACCATGGACGGCGCCGAGGCGCGGGTGGTCTACGACGGCGTCTTCTTCGCCGTCCTCCTGTACGCCATGGGCCGGCTGGGCAGCTGGCCGCACGCCGTGCGGCACTTCGTCGGGAGCCGGCCGCAGCCCGCGCGGGCCCTGATCGCCCTGCTCGGCGCCCTGGCGGCGCTGAGCTTCGTCTTCCCCGGCGCCTTCGGCGTCGGCTGGGACGCGCTGCCGGTCGTCGACCCGCTGTTCTCGCTCGTCGTGCTGATCTCCGGCGGCTACGAGCTGTTCGCCTCCCCCCTGTTCACGAACACGCTCTACGCCGTCATCACGGTGCTGGTGGCGTGGCCGTTCGCCCGGGTCGGCGGTTGGTTGCCGTACGCGAGGGAACGGCTCGCCGCCCGTGGGGCCGGGCCCGACCACGGCGCGCCCGCAACCGAGCGGCCCCGATCCCAGTGGCCCGAGCTGCGGGAGGCCGGGCAGTACGAGGCGGCCGACCTGCTCACCGGCGAGGTCGCCGCCGGCCGGATGAACGACGTGGACTGCGTGCGGGTGCGGCAGGCGTGGGCGGCGGGGCTCGCGGACTTCAGGGAGAACGTGCTGCGGCAGGGCGGGGCGGCCTGGACGCACCCCTCCGGCGACCGCGACCTGCCCCGGCGCACGGCCCGCCACGACCTGCTCGCCGGGCAGGTGCGCATCGGCCGCTGGGTGGCCGCCGAGCGCACTCCGGCCGCCTACCACGACGCGGGGGCCGCGCTCGGGCCGGACGTGCTGGGCACCTCGCTGCTGGCGGTCGGGCCGTCCGGCTCGGGCAAGACGCGCACCCTGATCGAGCCGCTGACCGAGGCGCTGGCCCTGCAGGCGCTCACCGGGACGTGCGCCGTGGTCGCGGTGTCCTCGCCCGGCAGCGGCCCGCTCGGCGCCGACTCCGCCTTCGACGTGATCGTCCGGATCGGCGACCCGTCGTCCGTGCACGACCTGGACCCGTACGCGGGCTGCGACGACCCGGACGAGGCGGCCGCGATCCTCGCCGAGGCGCTGGTCGGCGACCTCGACGCGGTGAGCGGCCAGGGCGCGGCCACGGCGCTGGCCCAGTTGCTCGGCCCGTATCGGGCCGCGCACGGCCGCTTCCCCGCCCTCACCGAGCTGCGCGAGCTTCTGGAGGGCGAGCCCGGCGCGCTGTCCGCGCTGCGGGAGGAAGTGACCGGGGACGAGGTGATGCGCCGTGAGCTGCAGGCCCGCATCCGGCAGACGGGTACGCCGGGCGACCCCGGCCGCCCCCTCGCCGACCGGCTGGCGCTGTTGAACCGGCCGGTGTTCGCGGGGTTCTTCGGCGCGGGCGGCGACGCGCACCGGGCGTTCTCGCTGCGCGCCGTCGCCCACCACCCGCTCCGGGTGCGGATCGACCTGCCCGAGCGCGGCCACGAGGAGGCCGCCCGGCTGATCACCCGGCTGGTCCTCGCCCAGTTCCACGCCGTCGTACGGGAACGCCGCGACCACTTCGCCTGTCTGGTCCTGGACGACGCCACCGGGGCCGTCACCGACGGGTCGGTGCGCCGGCTGCAGCGGCTGCGGTCGCAGAACGCGGGCGTGGTGCTCGCCCTGCGCACGATCGGTGACGTCCCCGAGGCGCTGCACGGGCCGCTGTACGGGGCCGTCGGCTGCCGGATGGCCTTCTGCGGGATCACCACCTGGGACGGCGGCCGGTTCGCGCAGACCTGGGGCACCGAGTGGGTGGAGACCACGGAGGTCGCCAAGCACACCGTGTTCGCCGACCAGCCGATGACCCGCGCCATCCACGCGCTGCGCAAACTGGTGACCGGCAGGGCGGTGACCACGGACGCGGTGACCGTGCGCCAGGTCGAGCGGGAGCGGTGGTCGGCGTCCCAGCTGGCGCACGAGGTCCCGCCCGGGCACGCGGTGCTGTCCCTGACCAGCGTGCGCGGCGAGCACGCGCCGCCGCTGCTGGTGGACCTGCGCGGCTGAAGGGGCGTCCGGCGGCCCGTACGGTGAGGCAGAATCGACCCAGGCCCTTCATACGAAGCGGCCAAAAGATCACCCGCCGATCACACCGCCGATCGCCTCTTCGACCTGAAGGCCCCATGCCTCCCACGCTCGCCTCGCTCGTCCACCACTCCGCGCTGAAGCTGACCGTGCGGGCGGGCGAGGGCCGCCTGGACGTGCCGGTGCGCTGGGCGCACGTCAGCGAGCTGGCGGACCCCGTGCCGTACATGGAGGGCGGGGAGCTGCTGCTGATCACCGCGCTGAAGCTGGACGCGGAGGATCCCGAGGCCATGCGGCGCTATGTGCGGCGGCTGGCCAAGGCCGGGGTGGTCGGGCTCGGCTTCGCCGTCGGCGTCAACTACGAGGAGATCCCGAAGGCGCTGGTGGACGCGGCCGGGGAGGAGGGCCTGCCGCTGCTGGAGGTGCCTCGCCGCACGCCCTTCCTCGCCATCAGCAAGGCGGTGTCGGCGGCGATCGCGGCCGACCAGTACCGGGCGGTGACCGCCGGGTTCGCGGCCCAGCGGGAGCTGACGAAACAGGCGCTGACCGAGGGCCCCGAGGGGCTGCTCGGCGCGCTTGCCGCCCAGGTGAACGGGTGGGCGGCGCTGTACGACGCCTCGGGGGCCGTGGTGGCGGCCGCGCCCGAGTGGGCGGGGCGGCGGGCCGCGCGGCTCACGGCGGAGGTGGAGCGGCTGCGGGAGCGGCCGGCCCCCGCCTCGGCGGTGGTCGGGAGCGGCACGGCGGACCACGCCGAGCCCGATGACCGGCACGACGACCGGGTCGAACTGCACTCCCTGGGCACCGGCCGGCGTCCGCGCGCGGCGCTCGCCGTCGGCACCGCGTCGGCCCTGGGCACCGCCGAGCGGTACGCCGTCCACTCGGCCATCGCCCTGCTGACCCTCACCACGGAGCGCTCCCGCTCGCTGCACGCGGCGCAGCAGCGGATCGGCGCGGCGGTGCTGCGCATGCTGCTGGCGGGCGAGCCGGACCACGCGCGGGCCGTCGCCGGCGACCTGTACGGCGATCTGCTCGACGCCCCCTTCCGGGTGATCGTCGCCGAGGCGGCGTCGGCCTCGGCCGCGCGGGCGCACGCGGAGCTGTCGGGACGCGCGCCGACGGCCGCCGCCGGAGACCCTTTCGGCGGTCTGGCCGAAGCCATCGAGTCGGCCGCCGCCCGGGCCGGGGAGGCCGTGCTGACGGTGCCCGCGGGCGATCGGCTGGTGGCGCTCGTCAAGGACGGGGGCGCGACCGCGGTGGCGTGCGCGCAGTACGCGACGGCCGTGGAGGGCGTCCGGGCGGCCGGGGGCGGCGGGGCCGAGTCCGGCGAGGAGGACGAGATCGTCGTGGGTCTGTCCGCGCCGGCCGGGCCGATCGCGACGGCGGCGGCGTACCGGCAGGCGGAGCAGGCGCTGTCCGTGGCGCGGCGGCGGGGCCGCTTCTTCGTGGAGCACGAGCAGCTGGCGGCGGGCTCCGTGCTGCCCCTGCTCGCGGACGACGCGGTCAAGGCATTCGCGGACGGACTGCTGCGCGCGCTGCACGAACACGACGCGACCGGCCGCGGCGACCTGGTGGCCTCCCTGCGGGCCTGGCTCTCCCGGCACGGTCAGTGGGACGCGGCGGCGGCCGACCTGGGCGTCCACCGGCACACGCTGCGCTACCGGATGCGCCGGGTGGAGGAGATCCTCGGCCGCTCCCTGGACGACCCGGACGTCCGCATGGAGCTGTGGCTGGCGTTGAAGGCGACGTCGACGGAGTAGGCCCCGGGTCCGCGGGTGCGCGGTCGGCCGGGCCGCCCGGGGACGACCGCAGCGGTGGGGCCGTCAGGGGTGTGGCGAGGCCGCCATGTCCCCCCGGTCCGGGGAACGTGGAGATGCGCCGACCCGTACCGGGCGAGGGCCGCCGGCCGGTCAGCCGTCCTCTCCGGCCACCGGGCCCGCCGCCGCCTCGTGCATCGCCAGTTCGAGGAGCGCCAGGTCGGTGAGGGTGCCGGTGCCGTCCGGCGGGACCAGCCAGCGGACGTTCCCGGTCGAACGGCCCGGGTACGGCACGACGATCCAGGTGCCGGCCCCGGCGGTGCGGATTCCGGTGCCGAGCCAGCGGGCGGCCGTGCCGGGCGTCACGAAGAAACCCATGCGGTCGTCGCCGAAGTCGACGAGCACGGGGCCGGGCCGGTCGAGGATCCGGGTCAGTACGTCGAGGGTGCGACGGCCGAGGTCGCCCGGCAGGACGAGCACGTCCCACGCCTTCCCGGCGGGCAGCAGCGCCACCCCCAGCGGGTTGCGCTCCCATTCCCAGCGGCACGCCTCGGGATCCGGTGCGACGGATACCAGCCACTCGACTGCCGTCTTCGCCCCAGCCATGTGAAGACCTCCCTTTCCCTCTGGACGCGGTCGCGTCACGAGGGAGAGGGAGGTCTCCGGCGAGCATTACGCGGGTTCGGGCCACCCGTAGGGGTGAACCGGGTCGCCCCCCGGCCTGGGTGCGGCCTGTCGGCAGGGCCGGCCGGCGACACGGGTCAGCTGTCGAAGCCCAGCCCCAGTCTGTCCATCGTCTTCAGCCACAGGTTGCGCCGCCCGCCGTGCGCGTCGGCCCGGGCCAGCGACCACTTGGTGAGGGCGATGCCGGTCCAGGCGAACGGCTCGGGCGGGAAGGGCAGCGGCTTCTTGCGGACCATCTCCAGCGACGTCCGCTCGGTGCTCTCCCCCGACAGCAGGTCGAGCATCACCTCGGCGCCGAAGCGGGTGGCCCCCACACCCAGGCCGGTGTACCCGGCCGCGTACGCCACCTTGCCCTGGTGCGCCGTGCCGAAGAACGCCGAGAACCGCGAGCAGGTGTCGATGGCCCCGCCCCACGCGTGGCTGAAGCGGACGCCCTCCAACTGCGGGAAGCAGTCGAAGAAGTGCCCGGCGAGCTTGGCGTACGTCTCCGGGCGGTCGTCGTACTCGGCGCGCACCCGGCCCCCGTAGGGGTAGACGGCGTCGTACCCGCCCCACAGGATCCGGTTGTCGGCCGACAGCCGGAAGTAGTGGAACTGGTTGGCCGAGTCCCCGAGCCCCTGCCGGTTCTTCCAGCCGACGGAGTCGAGCTGCCCGGCGGTCAGCGGCTCGGTCATCAGCGCGTAGTCGTAGACCGGGACGGTGTACGCCCGCACGCGTCTGACCAGGTTCGGGAAGACGTTCGTGCCCAGGGCGACCTGCCGGGCACGGACCCGCCCGTACGGCGTGCCGACGGCCATCCCCGCGCCGTACGGCTTCAGGCTCAGCGCGGGCGTGTGCTCGTACACGCGCACCCCGAGCCGCAGGCACGCCTGTTTCAGGCCCCAGGCCAGCTTGGCGGGGTGCAGCATGGCGACGCCCCTGCGGTCGTACAGGCCGGCCTCGAAGGTGGGCGAGGCGACCTGCTCGCGCACCGCGTCGGCGTCGAGGAACTCGATGCCGTCGGCGAGGCCGGCGCGGTCGAGCTCCTCGTACCAGTCGCGCAGTTCCCACGCCTGGTACGTCTCGGTGGCGACGTCGATCTCGCCGGAGCGCTCGAAGTCGCAGTCGATGCCGTACCGGGCGATCGCCGCCTCGATCTCGTCGAGGTTGCGCATCCCCAGTTCCTGGAGCCGGTGGATCTCGTCCGGCCAGCGGGCGAGCCCGTTGGGCAGGCCGTGGGTGAGCGAGGCCGCGCAGAAGCCTCCGTTGCGGCCCGAGGCGGCCCAGCCCACCTCGCGGCCCTCCAGCAGCACGACGTCCCGCTGCGGCTCGCGCTCCTTGGCGACCAGCGCGGTCCACAGACCGCTGTAGCCGCCGCCGACGACCAGCAGGTCGCAGGTCTCGGCCCCGGTGAGCGCGGGCTCGGGGCGGGGCTTGCCCGGGTCCTCCAGCCAGTACGGGACGGGCTGAGCGTCGGAAAGCGAGGAGATCCACCGGTTCATGGCGCTCGGGGCCATGATTTCAACTCCCTACGGGGGTTCCGCCAAGGCTTACGCCTTTTGCTTGTTGCGGCGATTGCTGATGATCATCGACGTCAGGACGAGCAGCACGGCGACCAGGAACATGGCCGTGCCGACGACGTTGATCTGGACGGGCGTCCCGCGCTGCGCCGATCCCCAGACGAACATGGGGAAGGTGACGGTCGAGCCCGCGTTGAAATTGGTGATGATGAAGTCGTCGAAGGAGAGCGCGAAGGCGAGCAGCGCGCCCGCGGCGATCCCGGGGGCCGCGATGGGCAGGGTGACGCGCAGGAACGTCTGCACCGGCCCGGCGTAGAGGTCCTGGGCGGCCTGCTCCAGCCGCGGGTCCATCGACATCACGCGTGCCTTGACGGCCGTCACGACGAAGCTGAGACAGAACATGACGTGCGCGATGAGGATCGTCCAGAAGCCCAGCCGGGCGCCCAGGTTGAGGAACAGCGTGAGCAGCGAGGCCGCCATGACGACCTCGGGCATCGCCATCGGCAGGAAGATCAGCGAGTTGACGGCGCCTCGTGCGCGGAAGCGGTAGCGGACCAGCGCGAAGGCGATCATCGTGCCGAGGAGCGTGGCGCCGATGGTCGCCCAGACCGCGATCTGGAGGCTGAGCGACAGCGAGCCGCACAGGCCCGCGACTCCGCACGGGTCCTTCCAGGCGGCCGTGGAGAACTGCTGCCACTGGTAGTTGAAGCGGCCCTTCGGTTTGTTGAAGGAGAACACCGTGACGACGACGTTCGGCAGGAGGAGGTACGCGAGCGTGAAGAGTCCCGCGATGACCACGAAATGGCGCTTGAGCCAGTTGACGAAGGGCATTTAGACCAGATCCTCCGTCCCGGACCTGCGGATGTAGAAGGTGACCATGAGAAGAATCGCGGCCATGAGGATGAAGGACAGGGCCGCCGCCGTCGGATAGTCCAGCACGCGCAGGAACTGCGTCTGGATGACGTTTCCGATCATGCGGGTGTCGGTCGAGCCGAGGAGTTCGGCGTTGACGTAGTCGCCGGCCGCCGGGATGAAGGTCAGCAGCGTTCCGGAGACCACGCCCGGCATCGACAGCGGGAAGGTGACCTTGCGGAAGGTGGTGGACGGCTTGGCGTACAGGTCGCCCGCCGCCTCGTGGAGGCGCCCGTCGATGCGCTCCAGGGAGCTGTACAGCGGCAGGATCATGAACGGCAGGAAGTTGTACGTCAGACCGCAGACCACCGCGAGCGGTGTGGCCAGGACGCGGTCGCCCGCCGTCCAGCCGAGCCAGCTGGTGACGTCGAGGACGTGCAGGGTGTTGAGGGCGCCGACGACGGGACCGCCGTCCGCGAGGATCGTCTTCCAGGCGAGGGTGCGGATCAGGAAACTGGTGAAGAACGGCGCGATCACCAGGATCATGATCAGGTTGCGCCAGCGTCCGGCGCGGAAGGCGATCAGGTAGGCCAGCGGGTAGCCCAGGATCAGGCACAGGATCGTCGCCGAGGCCGCGTACAGGACCGAGCGCAGGAACTGCGGCCAGTAGGCGCTCAGCGCGTCCCAGTAGGTCGCGAAGTGCCAGGTGACCTTGTAGCCCTGCTCCAGGGATCCCGTCTGCACGGACGTCGAGGCCTGGTAGATCATCGGCAGCGCGAAGAAGACGATCAGCCAGAGCAGTCCGGGAAGCAGCAGCCAGTACGGCGTCAGACGGCCGCGTCTGCGGGGCGGCTTGTGCGCGGGCGCCGTCGGGGAGAGAGGCGGGGGCGCCTCGGTGAGCGTCGCCATGTCAGACCGCCGCCTCTTCCTGGATGCCGGCGTCGATGTCCTGTGCCGCGTCCAGGCCGAAGGTGTGGGCCGGGCTCCAGTGCAGGACGACGTCGGCGCCGGGGACCAGCCGGGAGTCGCGGTCGATGTTCTGGGCGTAGACCTCGAACTCGGGGCAGACCGAGCTGTCGATGACGTACTGGGTGGAGACGCCGATGAACGAGGAGTTGGCGATCTTCCCGGTGATGCGGTTGCGGCCCTCGGGGATCTCGCCCGCCTCGTCGGCGTGGGTGAGGGAGATCTTCTCCGGGCGGACGCCGACCAGCACCCTGCCGCCGGTCGTCGTGGGCGCGGAGCAGCGCGCCTCGGGCAGCACGAGCTTGCCGCCGCCCGCCTTGAGCACGATGTCGTCGCCGCTCCTGGAGTCGACCTCGGCCTCGATGAGGTTGGAGGTGCCGAGGAAGTTGGCGACGAACGTGGTGTGGGGGTTCTCGTAGAGGTCGGCCGGGGAGCCGAGCTGTTCGACGCGGCCCCCGTTCATCACGGCGACCGTGTCGGCCATCGTCATGGCCTCCTCCTGGTCGTGCGTGACGTGCACGAAGGTGATGCCGACCTCGGTCTGGATCCGCTTGAGCTCCAGCTGCATCTGACGGCGCAGCTTGAGGTCGAGGGCGCCGAGGGGCTCGTCGAGCAGGAGCACCTTGGGGTGGTTGATCAGGGCGCGGGCCACGGCGACGCGCTGCTGCTGGCCGCCGGAGAGCTGGTGCGGTTTCTTGCGCGCCTGCTCGCCGAGCTGGACGAGCTCCAGCATGTCCTCCACCTGCTTCTTCACGCTCTTGATGCCGCGCCGGCGCAGACCGAAGGCGACGTTCTCGAAGATGTCGAGGTGCGGGAAGAGGGCGTAGGACTGGAAGACGGTGTTCACCGGCCGCTTGTACGGCGGGAGGGCGGTGACGTCCTGGTCGCCGAGGTGGACGGTTCCGGAGGAGGGCTCCTCCAGGCCGGCGATCATGCGCAGGGTGGTGGTCTTGCCGCAGCCGGAGGCGCCGAGCAGGGCGAAGAACGAGCCCTGCGGGACGGTCAGGTCCATCGGGTGGACGGCGGTGAAGGAGCCGTAGGTCTTGCTGATGCCGGTCAGGCGGACGTCGCCGCTGCCGTTGTCGGTCGTCTTCATCGTCGTCACGCCCCGGTCAGCTTCGCGAACTTCGCCTCGTAGGCGGTCTCTTCCTTCGAGCTCAGGGAGCGGAAGGAGTGGGACTTCGCCTGCATGGCCTTGTCAGGGATGATCAGCGGGTTGTTCGCCGCATCCTCGTCGATCTTCGCCAGAGCGTCCTTCACGCCGTCCACGGGACAGACGTAGTTGATGTACGCGGCGAGTTCGGCGGCCGGCTCCGGCTCGTAGTAGTAGTCCATGAGCCGCTCGGCGTTCGTCTTGTGACGCGCCTTGTTGGGGATCAGCATGTTGTCGCTGGACGTCAGGTAGCCGCTGTCCGGGATGACGAAGTCGACGTCGGGGCTGTCCGCCTTGAGCTGGACGACGTCGCCGGCCCAGGCGATGCAGGCCGCGAAGTCGCCGCTGGTGATGTCGGACGTGTAGTCGTTGCCGGTGAAGCGGCGGATCTGGCCGCTGTCCACGGCCTTCTGCAGGCGCGCGATGGCCGCGTCGTAGTCGTCGTCGGTGAACTTCGCCGGATCCTTGCCCATGTCCAGCAGGGTCATGCCCATGCTGTCGCGCATCTCGGTGAGGAAACCGACGCGGCCCTTGAGCCTTGGGTTGTCGAGCAGGTCGGAGACCGACTTCACCTCGACGCCGTCCAGCGCCTTCTTGTTGTACGCGATGACCGTGGAGATGCCCTGCCAGGGGTAGGAGTAGGCGCGGCCCGGGTCCCAGTCGGGGCTGCGGAACTGCTGCGACAGGTTGGCGTAGGCGTGCGGCAGGTTGGACGCGTCGAGTTTCTGCACCCAGCCCAGGCGGATGAGGCGGCCGGCCAGCCAGTCGGTGAGGACGATGAGGTCGCGGCCGGTGTCCTGGCCAGCGGCGAGCTGCGGCTTGATCTTGCCGAAGAACTCGTTGTTGTCGTTGATGTCCTCGGTGTACTTGACCTTGATGCCGGTCCGCTGGGTGAAGGCGTCGAGCGTGGGGTGGTGCTTGCCGCTGTCGTCGACGTCCATGTACTCGGTCCAGTTGGAGAAGTTCACGGTCTTCTCCTTCGCCGAGTGGTCGTCCGCGGCCGTGCCGCCCGCGGTCTTGCCCGCCGCGGGGATCCCGCAGCCGCTCAGCGCGCCGAGGCCGCCGAGGGCGAGCGCTCCGCCGGCGGAGGCGCGCAGCAGCGACCGGCGGGTCATGGCCGCCCTGCCGTTGCGGAAGCTGCGCCGTATGGCGGCCAGTTGGGCCGGGCTCAGGCGGTCGGGCTCGTACTGCTCCATGCGCGTGGTGCCCTTTCGGGAGATCCGGCCGTGGTCGGCGGCCGTTCGTCGTCGCTTTCAGTCCCCGAAGACAGTGCGGTGCCAGGGCTTGCGGGCCACCGCCGTGTTGTCGAACATAACGTGCTTTACCTGGGTGTACTCCTCGAACGAATACGCTGACATGTCCTTGCCGAAGCCGGAGGCCTTGTAGCCGCCGTGAGGCATCTCGCTGATGATCGGGATGTGGTCGTTGATCCACACGCATCCGGCCTCGAGCTCGCGTGTCGCCCGGTTCGCCCGGAACACGTCCCGGGTCCACGCGGAGGCCGCGAGGCCGTAGGGGGTGTCGTTGGCGAGCCGGATGCCCTCGTCGTCACCGTCGAACGGCAGGACCACCAGCACCGGCCCGAAGATCTCGGACTGGACGACCTCGCTGTCCTGAGCCGCGTCCGCGATCAGAGTCGGGAGGTAGTACGCGCCCTTCCCGAGCTCGCCCCCCGGCGCCTCGCCGCCGGTGACCACGCGCGCGTAGCCGCGCGCCCGGTCGACGAAGGCGGCGACCCGGTCGCGCTGGAGGTGCGACACCAGCGGGCCGAGGTCGGTGCCGGGGGCGAAGGGGTCGCCGAGCCGGACCGTCTCCATCAGGGCGGCCGTCCGCTCGACGAACGCCTCGTAGAGCGGCCGCTGCACGTACGCGCGCGTGGCGGCCGTGCAGTCCTGCCCCGTGTTGATGAGCGCGCCCGCGACCGCGCCGTTCGCGGCGGCCTCCAGGTCGGCGTCGTCGAAGACGACGAAGGGCGCCTTGCCGCCGAGCTCCAGGTGCAGCCGCTTGACGGTCGCGGTGGCGACCTCGGCGACGCGCTTGCCGACGGCGGTGGAGCCGGTGAAGGAGGTCATGGCGACGCCGGGATGCCCCACCAGGTGCTCACCGGCCTCTTTCCCGGTCCCGGTGACGATGTTGATCACACCGTCGGGGATCCCGGCCTCCGTCGCCGCCAGGGCGAAGAGGAGCGAGGTCAGCGGCGTGAGCTCGGCGGGCTTGAGCACGATGGTGTTGCCCGCGGCGATCGCCGGGAGGATCTTCCAGGCGGCCATCTGGAGGGGGTAGTTCCAGGGGGCGATGGAGCCGACGACGCCGATGGGCTCGCGGCGGACGTAGGAGGTGTGGTCGCCGGAGTACTCGCCGGCGGACTGGCCCGCGAGGTGACGGGCGGCTCCGGCGAAGAAGGCCGTGTTGTCGATCGTCCCGGGGACGTCGAATTCCCGGGTCAGCTTCAGGGGCTTGCCGCACTGGAGGGACTCGGCGCGGGCCAGGTCCTCGGCGTGGTCGGCGAGCACGCCGGCGAACCGGTGCAGGGCGTCGGAGCGCTCGCCCGGAGTGGCCCCCGACCAGTCGGGGAAGGCCGCACGCGCGGCGGCGACGGCGGCGTCGACGTCGTCCGCGCCCGCCAGTTCGTAGGTGTGGACCTCCTCGCCGGTGGCGGGGTCGATCAGGGCGTGGGTTCGGCCGGACGTGCCCTTCGTCAGGCGGCCGGCGATGTACTGCGCGCCGTCCGAGAAACGTTCCTGTACGGGAAACCGGTCCTGCATGTCGCTCTCCTCCGCCTTCGCCCCGATGTGTTCGCGGGCGGGTGGCGTAGCTCCAGCTCGATTTGATTGCCGATCCTGACAGAGCAAGGGCACTCCAACAAGTGATTCCGTTGTTGCCTTTTGGTTACGCGACGGAATCTGTCGACAGGGGTCGGCAGGGCTCGACCAGGTGTCGAGTCGGAGCGGAAAAGGCGGGACGCAGTGTCGGTGGCGCGTGCCATGCTCGGCTGCATGGAGAAGATCGAGGACCGGGAGGCGCTGGTCGGCGCCATCCGGGCGGGGGCAAGGATCAAGTACCTGCTCTTCTGGGGACACCGGCCGCGCCCGGACGGGCGGCTCGGCGCGAGCTGCCTCAGCCAGTGGTGGCCGTCACCCTTCGTGGTCGACGGAGTCGGCTATGCGACGGCCGAGCACTGGATGATGGCGGAGAAGGCGCGGCTCTTCGAGGACGCCGAGGCGGAGCACCGGGCGCTGGCCGCGGGATCGCCCGCCCAGGCGAAGAAGGAGGGGAGGCTGGTGCGCGGCTTCGACCAGGAGACCTGGGAGCGGGAGCGGTTCCGGATCGTGGTCGAGGGCAGCGTCCACAAGTTCGCCTCGAACGCCGGGCTGCGCGAGTTCCTGCTCGGCACGGGGAACCGGGTGCTGGTGGAGGCCAGCCCCGTGGACCGGGTGTGGGGCATCGGCCTGGCGGCGGACGACGAGGCGGCGATGGATCCGCAGCGCTGGAAGGGGCCGAACCTGCTGGGGTTCGCGCTGATGGAGGCGAGGGAGCGGCTGCGGACGGGAGCCTGAGCCGGCCCCGCTCCGCTTCCTTCCCGGCACGCTCGCGGCAAACCTCAGGGGGCCACGATCACCAGCACGCCGAGTCCGACGGCGAGCACGATGCCCACGGTTCCGCAGATGACGCCCGCCAGCGCCTGACCGGGGTTGGAGGCCTCGCCCCGGCGGGCCTTCGCACGGCCGATCGCGCCGAAGACGACACCGAGGATGCCGAGGACGACGGCCAGCGGCCACAGGCAGAAGAGGATGTCGGCGAGGATCCCGAGCACGAGCCCGGCAATGCCCATGCCGTTGCCGTCCCCCGCGCCGTTCGGGGCCCAGCCGTAGAGGCCCGGGGCTCCGCCCCCGTAGTGGGGGTGGGACGGGTAGCCGTAGCCGCCGGGGTAGCCGTAGGGGACCTGCCCGGGCCCGTCGGGGGCGATGGGCGGCGGGGGGACCGCCGCGCCCTGCGCGGGAGGCGCGAAGGGGTTGGGCGGCGGGCCGCCGAGGGCCGCGGCGGGGTTCGGCGGCGGGAAGGACCCGAGCGTCCCACCGGCCTGTGGGGCGCCGAGGGGGTTGGCCCAGGGCTGCGCACCGTCCTGGGCGGGCAGCGAGGTGACCGTCCGCTGGTCGTAGAGGGACGGCGGCGTCGGATCCGACGGGGCGGGAGCCAACGGTTCGTTCCCGGCGACGGTGTGACCGGGCCCGCCCCACGCGCCGCCGCCCGGAGCCGCCCACCCGTCCGACACGCCCGCCGAACCGGCCCCGGCAGCCGCGCCCTTGTCCAACGGCACCGGCGAGACCGCGTCCCGCGGGCCCTCTGCCTCACCCGAGGCAGGCGCCGGCCACGCACCGCGCACGGCGCCACCGGCACCGTCCTCCACCACACCCGAAGCCCCGGCCCCGGCCACCGCGTCCTTGTCCAACGGCACCGGTGAGACCGCGTCCCGCGGACCGCGCGCCTCGGTGGGGGCGGGGTCGCCGGCCGGAGTCGGCGCGTCGTCGGACATGCGTGGATCCCCCTTGTCGCCCGCTGCCGGGCGTGCGTCCTGCGTTCCGTCACCCGTACGCCGTTCCGCCCCGCGCACGTTCCGTCATGCTACGGCCCGCGGCCGACCGGGTGGGCGGCGGGCGGCGGCACGGATCGGGCCGACGACGGGCCGCCGGCTCCGCCGAATACGATGAGCCCGACTCATCGATCAGCCGATCACCCGCGTCCCGTCCGGCCCGCAGGGCCCGGGACGCCGTCCCGGGGAGGACCCCATGACCGACCGCCTCGACGCATCCTCAGCAGCCGCCGCGTCCGGCGACCCCGCCGCGACCCCCGGCTCCCCCGCGTCCGGCGCGCCCGCCGGTCCCACCGCCGCGGCCGCGGCCGGCGCCCGCGATCTGCACGCCTTCGTCGCCGGGCTGCCCAAGGCCGAACTGCACGTCCACCACGTCGGCTCCGCGTCCCCCCGCATCGTCGCCGAGCTGGCCGCCCGGCACCCCGACTCCAGGGTGCCCACCGACCCCGAGGCCCTGGCCGACTACTTCACGTTCACGGACTTCGCCCACTTCATCGAGGTGTACCTGTCCGTCGTCGACCTCATCCGCACCCCGGAGGACGTCCGGCTGCTGACGTACGAGGTCGCCCGTGACCTGGCCCGCCAGCAGGTGCGCTACGCCGAGCTGACCGTCACCCCGTTCTCCTCGACCCGGCGCGGCATCGACGAACTCGCCTTCATGGACGCCATCGAGGACGCCCGCAAGGCGGCCGAGGCGGAGTTCGGGACCGTGCTGCGCTGGTGCTTCGACATCCCCGGCGAGGCCGGACTGGAGGCCGCCGAGGAGACGACGCGGCTCGCCACCGACGACCGGATCCGCCCCGAGGGGCTGGTCTCCTTCGGCCTCGGCGGCCCCGAGATCGGCGTACCCCGCCCGCAGTTCAAGCCGTACTTCGACCGGGCGATCGCCGCCGGGCTGCGGTCGGTGCCGCACGCCGGCGAGACCACCGGCCCCGGCACGGTGTGGGACGCCCTGACCCACCTGCGCGCCGAACGCATCGGGCACGGCACCAGCTCCGCGCAGGACCCGAAGCTGCTCGCGCACCTCGCCGAGCACCGCATCGCCCTCGAGGTCTGCCCGACCTCGAACATCGCCACGCGCGCGGTCCGCACCCTCGACGAGCACCCGATCACAGAGTTCGTGAAGGCCGGCGTGCTGGTCACGATCAACTCCGACGACCCGCCCATGTTCGGCACCGACCTCAACAACGAGTACAAGGTCGCCGCCCGCCTCCTCGACCTCGACGAGCGGGGTGTCGCCGACCTCGCCGGGAACGCCGTCGACGCCTCCTTCCTCGACGAGGCCGGCAAGGCACGCGTCAGGGACGAGATCGACGCCTACACCGCCGGGTGGCTCGCCCCCTGACGGCGGACCCGCGCGGTCCCGCCACAATGGGCCCATGCAGAACGTGACCGCCGTGGCCCACCGCGGCGACCCCTACCGCTTCCGTGAGAACACGATCGACTCGCTGCGTTCCGCGCTCGACCGGGGCGCGGACGCCGTCGAGCTCGATGTACGGCTCACCAGGGACGGCGTCCCCGTCCTGCTGCACGACGAGACGTTGAAGCGGCTGTGGGAGCAGGACCGGCCGCTGCGGTCGCTGTCCGCGGACGAGGTGCGCGGGCTCACGGCCGGCGCGGTGCCGACCCTCGGGGAGGCGCTCGCGGAGACGCTCGCGGCGGCCGACGGCGCCCGGCTGATGCTCGACCTGCCGGGGACCCGGGACGTGCGCACGGCGCGGCGGATCGTCGACGCCGTGCGCGAGGCCGGGGCGGCGGACCGGGTGTACTACTGCGCGGGCGCCGTCGCGATGCTCGCGGTGCGCGCCGCGGACCCGTCCGCCGAGATCGCCCTGACCTGCACCAGTCTGGCGCCTCCGCGGCCGGGGCTGCTCGCGGCGGTCAAGCCGCGCTGGCTCAACTACCGCTTCTCCCTGGTGGACCGGGACCTCGCGGCGCGCGTCCACCACGACGGCTACCTGCTCTCCGTCTGGACGCCCGACACCCGTCGCGCCATGCGCCGGCTCATCGACCTGGGCGTCGACTCGATCACCACCAACCGCATCGACGTCCTGACGGCGCTGCGCGGGCGGGGCTGACGGCCGCCGGGGCCGACGCCGCGCGGCCGACCCCTCGGGGTGTCACACGGCCGAGCGCTGCGGCACGGTCGCCGGGTCGGCCGGGGTCTCACGGGTGAGGTACTGCGGGACCGGGGTGTCGTCCCGGCCGGTGTCGCGGACCAGGCCGTAGCGCAGGGCGCCCTGGGCGGGACCGCTGGTGACGTCCCTCTCCACGGCGTCCCAGGTCGTCGGGAAGACGTTGAGGCCGTAGTCGGCGCCGCGTTCGTTCACGGTGAGGGTGACGCTGCCGGCGAGGTAGAAGTACTCGTTCTGCCACATCTGCTGGGCGCCGGGCGGCAGCACGACGTAGCCGGTGGTCGTGCTGCCCATGCCGGTGGCGGTGGTGTCCGTGGCGCTGACGGGGTCGTCCATCCGGCGGCCGCCGCCCGAGGCCACGTGGAAGAGCTTGCCCTTCAGGCCGCTCCAGCTCGGCATGGCGAGGCCGCCGGGCCGGTTCTGCGGCGAGATCTGCCAGCGCACCAGGACATAGCCCTGCCCGCTGAGCGTCACGCCGTCCCCGCGGTGGTTCATGGTGGCGTGCGCGCCGCCGCTGCTGGTGACGCCGGCCGCGGGCCGCTGCGGCAGCGCGGCGGGCGGTGTGTCCGGGTCGGGCGCGCGGTCGACGGCGTCGACGACGCTGCCGTACCGGGCGGTCTTCTCCCGCGTCGCCGACGGCGAGGCGGACGGAGTGGGCGACGCCGAGGCCGGGGCCGAAGAAGGGGGCGGGGAGGTCGGGGCGGCGGGGGTGGTCGCCGCCGTGGGCGCGACGACCGCGCGCGCGGGCGGCTCGTCGGGGGTCTGGAGCCCGACGTAGGCGCCGCCCGCGGCGAGCGTCGCGCCGGCCGTCACCGCGACGGCGGGCTTGGTCATCGCGGTGAGCACCTTCGCCGACCAGCCGGCGGAGGCCGTGCCGGCGGCCGCGGCGGCCGTCTTGCCGCCCAAGGCCAGCGAGATCGTGAATCCGGCCGGGACCGGCACCAGGGCGATCCCGACGAGCAGCCGCTCCGCGGGGACGACGGACTCGCGGGCGTCGCCGCAGTAGCCGCAGCCGCGGATGTGCCGGGCCAGCCGCTTGCGCCACACGGAGTCGGGGCGACCGCTCCAGCGAGCGGTGCGCTCCCGCAGGTCGGGGCAGGCGCCGTCGAGGGCGCGCACGATGCCGCGGGAGACCTCCAGGCGTTCCTTCACGCGCTGGACGCGCACGGCGGCGTGCTGCCGGCTGATGCCCACGGCCGCGGCGAGTTCGCGCCGGGTCAGCTCGCCCGCGACCTCCAGCCACCACAGGGAGAGCAGTTGCCGGTCCTCGTCGTCCAACCAGCGCACCGCTTCCGCGACCTCGCGCCGCTGTCCCTCCAACTGAAGCCGCAGCACGGTGAGTTCGGCGAAGTCGGCGGCCTCGCCCGACGCCACGCTCTCGTCGAGGCGCTGGGCCGTCCGGCGGCGGGCGCGGTCGCGGATCTGCCGCATGGCGATGGCGACGAGCCAGGACCGGAAGCTGTCGGGGTCGCGCAGCGAGCCGAGGTTGTCGACGGCGCGCAGCATGGTCTCCTGCACGACGTCGTCGACGTCGGCGTGGCCGTTGAGGGCGCGTCCGACGACGTTGTAGACCAGCGGCAGCCAGCCCGCCACCAGCTCCTCCAGCGCCCGCCGGTCGCCGGCCTGCGCGTCGGCGATGGTGGCCCGCCAGTGCCGGCCGCCCTCGGCGTCGGCATGTGTGCTCATGCCCGCACCCTTTCAGGGCGGCCCTGGGCGGTGGCTATGTCGGGGATCACAACGGGGGTCACGATGCGGAGACGGAGCGCGGACGCCCGCGATAACACTTTTCGGCGGGGCCCTCCGGCGGGGCCCCAGAGGGTCACTTTGCCGGGTCGGCCCGGAGGACCCCAGAAGGTCACTCGCCGGGTCGTACGGCGGATCACTCCAGCAGGCCCTCCAGTGGGCTGTCCGGCCGGACACTCCAGCAAGCCCTCCGGCCGGACATTCCGGCCGGTTATTCCAGCGGGGCCTCCAGCGGTACGTTGCGAACTCCCGGGAGGTGGCCGTCCAGCTCGCCCGGCTCGAATCGGCACATGCCCACCGCGTGCCAGAACTCGCCGGTGACGTCGCCCTCGTACTTGTAGCCGCCGGACGGCGCGAGCGCGGCCCAGCCGCCCGGCAGGCCGACCAGGGTGGCGCGGAGCGCGGCCGGGCCGTCGGCGGGGACGTCCCACACCCGGACCGTGCCGTCCTCGCCCCCGCTCGCCAGCAGCGAGCCGTCGGGGCTGAAGCAGACCGCCAGCACCCGGCCCGTGTGACCGGTCAGGGCCGTGGCCTCGCGGCCGGTGCGGGTGTCCCAGAGCCGGACCGTCCGGTCGTCGCCGGCCGTCGCCAGCAGCGGTCGGCGCGGATGCGCAGCGGCCGTCCACAGCTTGCCGGTGTGCCCGGTCAGCCGGTGCACGGCCACGCCGTCCCGCCAGATCACCGCCCGGCCGTCCCAGGAGGCGCTGGCCAGCCAGGAGCCGTCGGCCGCGAACGTGACGGCGTACACGCGGTCGGTGTGCCCGTCGAGCACGGCGGTGACCCGGCGCTCGGCCACGTCCCAGATCCGCACCCGGCGGTCGTCGCAGCCGGTCGCCAGGACCGCGCCGTCGGGCCGGAAGCCGATGGAGCGGACCCGTCCGAAGTGCTCGCCGATGGTGACGACGTGCGCGCCGGTCGCCCGGTACCACAGGCACACGGTGTCGTCGTCGTTGGCGGTGGCGAGCAGTTCGCCGTCCGGACTGAACGCCTCCGCCCAGACGTGGTCCGTCTCCACGTCCATCTCGCGCTGGTACTCGCCCGTCTCGGCGTTCCACAGGTACATGTCGCCGTCGCTGCTCGCGGTGGCCAGCAGCGGGCCGCCGGGGCTGAACACGGCCGAGACCAGACGGTCACTGTGTCCGGCCAGCTCCCGCAGCCGCCGCCCGGAGGCGGTGTGCCACAGCCGGACGACGCCGTCGTTGCCGCCCGCCGCCAGCATGGAGCCGTCGGCGCTGAACGACAGGGTACCGATCCGCCGGCCGTGGCCGCGCAGGATCCGCCGTCCCTGGCCGGTGGCCGGGTCCCAGAGCCGGACGACGCCGTCGTTGCCGCCGGTGACCAGCAGCGAGCCGGAATCCGGGGCGGGGCCGGCGGCTCCCGCGGTCCTCTCCGCGGGCGGACGGAACTTGCACACCCAGACCGAGCCGCGGTGCTCCGTGGGCTGGCGGGTGAGCGGCACGGCGACCGGATCGGCCTGCGGGTCGACGCGCCACAGCCGGGCGACGCCCTGGCTGTCCCCGGCGGCGAGCAGCGTCCCCTCGGGATCGAACAGGACCTGGTACACGGCCCCGCGGCAGCCGCCGAGCACCCCGGCGGCTGCCCCGGCGGCCAGGTCCCACAGCCGCACCTCGCCCTCGGTGTCGCCGCTCACCAGGAGGCGGCCCCCGGGATGGAAGTCCAGGGTGTAGACGCGGCCCGCGTGTCCGGCGAAGGTGTGCACCACCCGCCGCCCCGCCACGTCCCACACCCGCACGGTCCCGGCCCGTCCGTCGCCCATGTCGCCGGTGGCGAGCAGCGTCCCGTCCGGACTGAACCGGGCCCGGAACACCGCGCCCCGGTGCCCGGGCAGCGCCCCCAGCAGTCGTCCGGTGGCGACGTCCCACAGCCGTACGGCGGCGGAGGCGTCCCCGGTGACGAGGGTGGCGCCGTCCGCCGCGAAGGCGACGGTGTAGACGGGCGCGGAGTGGCCGGGCAGCCGGTGCAGGGGAACGCCGGTGGCGGTGTCCCACACCGTGACCACGCCGTCGGCGTCGCCGGTGGCCAGCAGGGCGCCCTCGGCGTCGAGGACGACCGGCCAGACGCCGTTGTCATGAATGCGCAGGACGTGTCCGCACGCGCCGGACACCGGGTCCCACAGCCGTACCGTGCCGTCCGCGCTTCCGGTGGCCAGCACCCGCTCGCGGAACTTGACGGCGTAGACGCGGTCGGTGTGGCCCTGCAGGGTGCGCAGCGCGGTGCCGGTGACGGCGTCGCAGAGCAGGACGCCGCCGTCCTCGCTGCCGACGGCGAGGAGTTCGCCGTCCGGACTGTAGGAGATCGGTTCGGGCAGCCGGCTGGTGCGCATGTCGAAGCCGTAGGGCACGCCGACCGCGGACGGCCGGAAACCGGAGTCGACGGCCATGCCGGGGGCGAAGGCGGCGGCGGCCAGTTCGGGGGTGTCCGGCAGCCCGGGCCCGGTGGTCGCGCCGATGAGCGCGGCGCGCCGCCAGCGGCCGCCCTCGACCAGGGCGCCGGTCAGGTCGGTGCGGATCAGCCGGGCCCGCCGCAGATCGGCCCCGCGCAGGTCGGCGCCGGTCAGATCGGCGCCGTCGAGCCGCGCGCCGGTCAGCCGGGCGTCGCGCAGGACGGCGCCGGAGAGGTTGGCGCCCACCAGACGGGCGTCGGTGAGGTCGGCTCGGGTCAGGTCGACGCCGGAGAAGTCGCGGTAGGAGAGGTCCTCCCCGCCGAGGGCGGCGCCGCGCAGATCGGTGTGGGCGGGCACCCGCAGCCGGGAGAGGATCTTCACGGCGTTGGCGCGGGAGACCTCCGCGCCCCCGGAGTCCCGCTCGCCCAGCACCTGTTCCGCCCACTCCTGGCAGGCCCGGTGGTCGGCCAGGTCGCACAGGAACTCCACGGCGAGGCGGCTGAGCTGACGCCGGCCGAGCAGCGCGCTGTCCCCGGCCGCCAGCCGCACGGCGCACTCGCGGGCGATGAGCCACTCCACGACCGAGCCGTGGATGAAGCGGAAGACGCCGTCCTCGCTGCGCACCAGCAGGCTGCCCGAGCCGACCGCGTGCGCGGCCTGCGGGACGGACAGACGGCTGTCGGCGAGGCCGGTCAGGGTCTCGGCCACGTCGGTCAGCTCGTCGAGGCGCAGCGAGTCCTGGCCGCTCTCCCACAGCCGCAGGGCGAGCGCGGTGACCGCCCGCCACAGCTGGTCCAGGCTGAGCCCGGGGGCTCGGCCGCTGCCGCCGCTCGCGCGCTGCTGCTCGAAGCGCAGCCAGGCGGTGAGCACCTCCTCGTAGAGACCGGCCGGGCTGAGGGCGCGGCCCGCCCCGGCGACGGCGCGCAGCTGGTCGTCGTCGAGGTCGGCGACGAAGCCGAGCAGACGGGGGTTGCGGCACAGGGCGAGCAGGTCGGGGATGGCGTCGAGCAGGCGGACCCGGCGGTCGGCGGCGCGGTCGTCGCCGTCGTAGCGGTTGACCAGGTAGGCGCGGATCTGCTGCGGGGTGAACTCCTGGACGGCCAGCACCCGGCGGTGCGGGAGCAGGCCGACGCGTTCGCCCAGCGCGGTCAGCACCTGCCCCTGGGAGCGGAAGTGCTGGGTGCGGCTGCTGACGACGATCTTGGCGCTGTCGACCGCGGAGTCCAGCAGCACCTGGAGGCGTTCGGCGGCCCGGTCGTACGTCACCCGGGTGACGAGTTCGTCGAAGCCGTCGAAGAGGAGCACGATCCGGCCCTGCTGGAGCATGTACCGGAACGCGCGCAGGTCGATGTTGTCGACGCCGTGGGCGGCGAGGTGGGCGGCGACCAGCCCCTCGAAGGAGTAGGCCCGGTCCAGCGTGTTCAGTTCCACCAGCAGCGGTACCAGGTGCGGGAGTTCGACCGGGATGCGACGGGCCAGCTCGCGCAGCGCGAACGTCTTGCCGTGGCCGAAGTCGCCCAGCAGGAGCAGGAAGCGGCCCTGGTCGGAGTCGAGCAGGCGGAGCATGTCGTCGACCAGGCCGTCGCGGTCCTCGGCGTCGAGCCGCTCGATCTCGCGGTACCGCTGGGGCAGGTACATGCCCGGGGGGTAGCGGGGGTCGGTGCGCAGCCGCTCGCTCTGGGCGCCGACGTAGGCCCGCAGGTCGAGCAGGCCCTGGAACTCGGTGAAGCTGCGCACCCGGACGCCTCTGCGGCGGGCCTGGTCGCGCAGTTCCCGGGCGGGCGGGGGGCCGTCGTGGACGAGCTCGGCCTCGGTCTCGGAGTCGGCCGCGTGGACGAGCGCGACGACCCGTTCGACGTCCTGGTCGGTGGGCGTTCCGGTGTGCACGGCGACGCGCTGCTGGCGCACGAACCCCGACTGGGTCCAGGTGACGAGGAGTTGGGGCACCGGTCCGGCCACCGGGCGGATCTGCGCGCCCTCGTGCCGGGTGCGGCAGACCTCCGCGACTCGGGCCAGCAGTATCTCGGCCGGTGACTGCACGGCCCGCGGCTCGGGGTCGTGGGCGGCGCCCGGGCCGGGCTCGCCGTCGGGCCCGCCGGGTGCGCCGGACACGTCGTCGGGGGCGAAGGCGCGGTGCGCGCGTCGCCAGTCGCCCCGCGTGCGGCGCGGCTCGCCCGGCCCGGGCCAGGCGGTGAGACCGTCGCGGCCGATGCGCAGCAACTGGTGCCGGCCGGGGGCCGCGGCACCCAGCAGCGGCAGCTCGCCGCCCACGGTGGGCAGGGCGGAGTGCGCGCCGGGGCCGGCCGGGCCGTGCAGCAGCAGGTGCAGGCGGGGCGCGGTGAGCCGGGCCAGCACCTCCGTGTCGCGCAGCGGGCCCGACCCGTCCGGGGCGGCCGCGCCGCGCAGCACGCCGACGCGGGCGGTCCCGGGGGCGTGCCGCAGCGCGCCGATCCGCAGCCAGCCCTCCTCCTCGTAGGGCCGCAGCGCCTGCGCGAACCAGGCGGCCTGCTCGGGTCCGACGAAGCCGTACCGGTCGTCGAGCCGGTGGCTGTACGCCATCGAGGAGTTGAGCCCGGCGACGACGGTGTGCAGTTCGGGCACGGGGAAGAGGGTCCACGGCTGATCGCTGTCGAAGACGGCGTCGAGTCCCTGGTAGAGCTCCTGGAAGAGCCGGGTGTAGTGCCGCCACTTGGGCCAGTACGGCGGCCGGGGCGGCATCTCGTCCGCCTCGCAGGTGCTGAAGTAGGCCCGGCAGGCGGCCTGGTTGACGTCGTGACCGCCGGGGACGACGGCGACCCGGTGCGCTTCGAGGCCGAGCAGCGCCCGTAGTCCGGTGAGGAAGGAGAGCGCCTGGTCGAACTCGCGGGGACTGCCGGAGGCGGTGAGGTCGCCGGTGACGACCAGCAGATCGGGTGAGGGCGCTCCCGCGTCGGTGAGCTCGACGAGATCGCCCCAGATCGCCGCCTGCAACTCGGCCGGGTCCTGGCCGCGGCCGAAGGCGGGTCCGGCCAGTTGCAGCACGGTGACCGCGTCACGGGCCGCCGGGGCCGCGGCGGCCCTCGGGTACGCGGGAGGCGCGGCGGGCCTGCGCCGCCCGGCCCAGCCGGGCCGCCCGAGCGGCCGGTCGTTCCGCGGGGCGGGCGGCGACGCCGGAGCCGGCGGCACGGGCTGCCCGCTGCCCGGGTAGTCGGGCCGCAGGGTGGGCCGGGCCCGGCCGTCGAGGGCCTGGCGGACCCGCGTGAGCAGCAGGTCGCGGGCGGCGGACGCGTCGGTCACCGGCACCAGGTCCACATAGGTGAGGGTGGCGAGCAGTCCCTCCACCGGAATGTCCTCGACCCGCACGGTGATCAGCCGGCGCTCGGGCAGGTCCGGGTCGGCCCGCAGCGCGGCCTGCCACTCCATGCGGCCGTACCGGGAGCGCTCGTAGTTGCGCGAGAGGACGGCGACGACGGCCGCGGACTCGCTCACCCCGCGGTCCATGAAGTCGACGAAGTTCGTCCCCGGCACGAAGTCCCAGGCCTGCAGGACGGTGCGGTATCCGGCCTCCTCCAGCGTCCAGGCGATCCACGACGCCCAGCGTTCGTCCGCGGGCGAGTAGCTGACGAAGAAGTCCAACGGTCCTGTTTCACCCGACATCTGACGGTCCCCCATGTCCTCATGATGCATCGGGGGGCGTCGGCATGGACTGTTTTCGCGGCCGCGGAACCGGCTGGAAGGCGCCTTCGGCGAATCTGTCGCAAAGCAGCCCCTGGTCACAGGGGGGCACAACTGTGCGACCCTTCCACTCGTGCGTGTCTTACGGCGTCTGCATGTACTGGACCGGGTGGCGATCGGTCTCCTCGCGACCGGACTGGTGTGCGTGGCCACGGGGTTGCTGCCCACCGGTTCGGCGTCCGACGCCATGACCCGGATCGCCCCGCTGCTGGCCTTCCTGGGCACGGTGATCGTGCTCGCCGAACTCACCAGCAGGGCCGAGGTGTTCGACGTCGTGGCGGCGCGGGTGGCGAGGGCGGGCCGGGGCAGCTACGCGCTTCTGTTCCTGCTGTGCGTCGCGTTCGCGTCACTCACGACGATCTCCCTGAACCTGGACACCACGGCCGTTCTCCTGACGCCCGTGATGCTGGCGCTGGCCTCCCGGGTCGGCATCGCGGCGGTCCCGCTGGCGATGACGACCGTATGGCTGGCCAACACCGCGAGTCTCCTCCTGCCCGTCTCCAACCTGACCAACCTGCTGGCCGCGGACCGGGTGGCGCTGTCCTCCCTGGGACTGGCGGGCCGCATGTGGGCCCCGCAGCTGGCGGCGATCGCGGTGACGACGGCCTGTCTGTGGGGCTTCTTCTGGCGCCCGGCACGCCGCACGGCCGAGCCGCCCCCGCGACGGGGACGAGGCGGCCCGGGCGCGGCACGGGCACAGGACGTAGGGGCGGAGGACGTACGGGCACAGGACGCACGGGCACAGGACGGGAAGACGCCGGACGGGAAGACACAGGACGGGCAGGAGGAAGACGGGCCTGCGCGCGCCGACCGGGCCGGGGACGCGCGGGCCGGGGACGCGGCGGGGAGGCCGTCGGCGAGGCCCGTGGGGGGCGGGCGGTATGTACCGCCCCCCGTGCACCGTCCCGCCGACCCCGTCCTGTTCCGCGCCTGCGCCCTCGCCTGCGGCGGCTTCCTGCTGGCGATCCTGGCCGCCGACGTGGAGCTGTATGTCGCGTCCGCGACGGCGGCCGCGGTGGTCGTCACGGCGTTCGCGCTGCGGGACCGCCCGGCGCTGCGGTGGTCGCTCGTGCCGTGGCGGCTGCTGGTGATGGTGCCCGGGATGTTCCTGGTGGTGGAGACCGTCAACGCGCACGGGCTGCACGACCTGCTGGCCGCCGCGGTCGGCCACGACGGCGGTGTACTGGGCCAGTTCCGGGCGGCAGCGGTCGGCGGCGGTCTGTCGAACGTCCTGAACAACCTTCCCGTCTACCTGGCCGGCGAGGGAGCGGTCCCGGTCGGCAACCACGACCAGCTCCTCGCCCTGCTGATCGGCGTCAACGCCGGTCCGGTCATCACGCCGTGGGCCTCGTTGGCGACCCTCCTGTGGTACGAGCGCTGCGTCGCACACGGCGTCCGGGTGCCGCTGACCCGGCTGATCGGCACGGGAGCGGTGCTGGCCGTCTGCGCGGTGACGGCGTCGGTGGGGGCGCTGGCCCTCACCCGGTAGCGGTCGCGCCGGCCCTGCCCTGCGGCGGCACCCCGCCGGGCAGCGGTGTCGCGGCGGCCGCCACCAGCTCCAGCAGGGACGGCAGGATCTCCGGGCGCCCGGCGACGAAGGAACGGTCGGTGTCGGGGCCGGTGAAGGCGGGGTTGAAGTCCCCCCCGTCCAGACGCCGGAGGGCCACCCCGGCCTCGCGGGCCAACAGGGCGCCGGCCGGCAGGTCGACGGCCTCCGCGCGGTAGCCGACGAAGCCGTCGATGTCGCCCCTGGCCAGCATGGCCCAGGCCACCAGCGGCGCCCAGAGCTGGAGCAGCCGGCGCGAGCGCAGCTCCAGGCTGTGCCGCAGGGCGCGCACGGCCGGGTCGTCGCGAGGCACCGCGTGCCCCTGGGTCCAGGCGAGGAGCGGCCCCGCGGGCGAGGGCGGCCGAGGGATCGGGGCGAGCGGGCCGGCCGGGCCGTGGGCGCCCGCGCCGTGCCGGGCCGACCAGGTCCGTCCGGTCACCGGGTCGTGCACCACGCCGACCACCGGCGTCCCGTCGACGCACAGGGCGATGCCGACGACGTAGACGGGCAGACCGATCACCACGTTGTTGCTGCCGTCGAGGGGGTCCACCAGCCAGGTGCGGCCGCCGCCCCCGTCGCCGCCCAGCTCGCCGGCCTCCTCCGCGAGGACGCGGTCGTGCGGGAAGTCCGCACGGATGCGGTCGACGACCATGGCCTCGGCCAGCAGGTCCAGGTCGGTGACGACGTCGCCGAGCGCGCCCTTGGGGCGGGCCGCGAAGCCGTCGGGGAACCGGGACCGCAGCAGCGCCCCGGCCGCCTCGGCGGCCGCCACCGCCGTACGGCACTCGGCGGTGAAGTCAGACGAGCGGGGGGTGGGACTCATGGATCCTCCTGAGCGCGGCACGGGCGATCCGGGCGGTCTGGGCCGCGTCGCACATCCTGCGGACCACCCGGTGCCCCGGGGCCCGTATCGGACCCAGGGAGAGGTCCGCCCGGCCGGGCAGCGTCCGTCCCAGCACCAGGGTGGCGGTCGGACGGCCGTCCGGCACCACGGTGGTGTGGAACTCACCCGCCGGGAGGGCGTAGGTCTGGCCTCGTGAGCTGGACTGCTCGGGGCCCGGCGAACAGCGCACCAGCCGTCTGGTGGGCCGCAGTTCGTCCACCCCGGAGGGTGCGCTGTGCACCTCGAACACACGGTGGGTGGGCCGCGCGGTCTCCTCGGCCACCTCCATCCGCCGGTTGCCCAGCTCCCCGTACAGCACCGTGCTGGTCAACTCCCAGCTGTGCGAGTGCACTTGATGGTCAATCAGGACGGGGTCCGTCGGTCCGAAGACGTGCACGCAGACCCCTTCCGCCCCGTCGCGCAGTACCGGCAGGCAGACGAAGCCCAGCGGATGGCGCACCGCGCGCAGCACCCGCCCGCCGGACACGATCGTCTGCAGTTGTGACGCGGCGTGCCGCACCAGTTCGGCGGACTCACCCCGCCGTGCGGCCCGTTCCAGGGCCGGGTAGTCCATCGCTCCGCACCCCCCAGGGCCTGCCCGGCGGATCGCGCCGGGGCCGCGCTCACCTGCGGTAGGGATCCTCCGCACGCAGCGCCTTGTCGATGACGTCGCCGACGTCGCGGTCGGTGAAACTCGCCGGCAACGGCAGTCCGAGCCGGTCGAGCAGGCGTCTGACCTCGTCGACGGTCGGCTCCTCGCTCAGCGGGGTGGCCTCCCGCAGGTCGAGCTTGACCGCCTGCTCGCGGCTCTGGTGCAACTCGGTGACGTAGTAGTCGTACAGCGGCCGCCCCCGCTCCACGAACAGGCTCACGCGGCGCGGGTCGTCCTGGGTGATGATCAGGCAGGTGTCGGACAGGTCGAAGCGCAACGCCGGTGCCACGGAGCTGAGATGGACGTCGATCTCCAGGGTGTCCAGCCGTTGCCGGTGCCAACTGGCGGCCAGCACGGTGGCGTAGGACTCCTTGCGGGTGCGTTCCGGCGTCCAGCCGCCGGTGTCCCCGTGTCCGAAGGTGCGTCGGAAGCGAGCGTAGGCCTCGCACACCGTGTCGTCGGCCGGGTTGACGATGTCGATCTTCATACTGAGGGAGCGGCGCTGCCGTTGCGCCTCCAGCACGCATTCGGGCAGGGTCACCGCCCGCAGGTAGGTGCCGGTGCCGCCCTTGAACACCCAGCGGCTGGTGCTGCGCCGGGCCTGTTCGTGCGCCAGGCCCACCTCGGGGCCGGCCAGCGTGCGGACCATGGCCAGGTCCTCGATCGCCCGGCTCGTCCCGGCGGTGGCGGCCCGGATGTCGGCCATCCGCCGCCGGCGCTCGGCCAGCGAACCGAAGACCAGCGCGGCCAGCACCAGCAGGATCGAGCCGGTGACGATGTCGTGGTCCTTGTCGAAGCCCTTGTCCGTGATGTCCAGCAGACCCACGGTGAGGGCCACGGCGATGGCGACGACGCCGTCCGCGTTCCTGACCGCCCATGCGATCGAGTCCTCCAGCCGGCGCCCCGACGGCTGCGGTGTACTGCGTGACACGACCACCCTCCCCCGACGGCGGACTCCATGGTAGGAGCGACCGCCCCCGCACGGCTACGGTGCGTCGACCGGCCTCACCGGCGCGTACTCGACGCGGACGGCGCAACGGAGGGCGCACTCGACCCGAGCTCCGTCGTGTCCCGCCCGGCCGGCGTCGGGGTCCGGCCGTGGGTGCGCTCCGGGCCGGGGGCAGCGGTGTCGGTGGGGACAGTCGAGGCCCGGGCGTCGGGGGCGGGGGGCTCGTCCACCCCCTTGGTAGGGCGCTCGGTGACGGGCGGCGGCGAAGCCGACGGGGTGGGGACGGCCGACGGACCGCTGCTCGCCGGGGGCGGAGCGAGCGGGACCACCGGGCGGACGGGCGCGTCGGACGTCGTCAGCCGCAGCGGCAGCAGGACGGCGAGCGCGGCGAGGGCGCAGGTCGCGCCGACCCCGGCGGCCGCGCGCAGCACCCGGCGGCGGACCGCGCCGCGGCGGATCTCCTCGTACCGGCCGGGCGGCGGGCCGAGGTGGCCTGCGGCGGGCCGCAGGATGACGGTCAGGGGGTCGTGGGGGTCGAGTTCCGGGCCGTCGTCGAAGTCGTCAGCCGGTGTGATCAACGCTTCTCCTCAGGTGGACGCGGAGCAGTTCGCGGGCCGCGTGCAGGTCGGCCTTGACGGTCCCTTCCTTGCGCCCGGTCAGCACGGACACCTCCCTGATCGGCATGTCAGCGTAGTAGTGCAGCAGGATCGGCACGCGCAGCCGGTCCGGCAGGGACTGCACGAGCATCCGCACCGACGGGTCGGCCGGTTCGGCCGGCGCGGCGACGGCGGCCTCGGCGGTGACCCGGCGCACGGCCCTGCGTTCGCGTTCGAGCTTGCGCCAGTGGTCGCGGACCAGGTTGGCCGCGGTGACGAAGAGGAAGCCCTGGGGTTCCGCCACGGCCGTCCAGCGGGCCCAGAGCCGGGTGAACGCCTCCGAGGCGATCTCATGGGCCGTCTCGTCGTCGTCCACGAGACGGCGGCACCAGCCCGCGAGGCGCGGGTAGAGGGCGGCGAACAGCTCGGACGCCGCCCTCTCCCGCGAGCGTGAGCGTTTCAACGTTCTCCCGCTGTACTCGACGCGGCGCCCGGCCCGGTGCTCAGCGCGGCGAAGACGATCACGTTGTCGCGGTATCCGTCGCCGGTACGGGGGCCGCCGCACGTGATGAGACGCAGTTCGGGCCGGTCCACGTTCCCGTAGACCTCTTCGGTGGGGAACCGCGCCTTGTCGACGGTCCGCACGCCGGTGACGGCGAACTCGGCCGTCGTGCCGTTCTCCAGGCGCGCCACGATCCAGTCGCCGGTGTGCAGCCGGTCCAGGTGCCGGAAGACGCCGTCGCCGTACCGGCCGACCGTGACGTGGGCGAGGATCACCGACGGCCCGGTCTGTCCCGGAGTCGGCGAGTGCTCGTACCATCCCGCCCGGTCGTGCTCCTCGACCGGTGGCACCTGCACGCTGCCGTCGGCGGCCAGCCCCAGCCGCATCACCCGGGCGTCGACCCCGATCGCCGGGATCCGCAGCCCGACCGGCGCCGAGCGCGCGAGGGGATGCGCTGCCCGGGCGGCCGGGGCCGAGGAGCCGGACCTGCCCGCGGTGGTCGGGCCGGACGACGCGGCCGGGTCGGCCCGGTGGCCGGCGCAGCCCGTGAGGAGCAGCGCCGCCAGTGCCGCGAGGGCCGGGGCGCGCCTGGAGAGCGGGCTCATGCGCCGGTCGCCCTCCGGCGCCGCACGACGTAGAGGACGGAGCCGGCCGCCGCGAACGCGGCCGCAGCGCCGCCGCCGATCAGGCCGCCGTGCCCCTCGGGGGCGGGCTCGCCGACGCCGGTGTCGGCCCCGCCCCGCGGTACGGCGCCGACCTGACTCGGCACGGCGGACGCCTCGGCAGGGGCCTTGGTGGGGGCGGGGGCCGGGGTCGCGTCGCGACCCGCGTCGGCCGGCGCCGGGGTCGTGCTGCGGTCCGCGGTGGTGGGACCGGGCGTCGGCGTCCCGGCGTCGGCCGACGCGGGCGCCGCGCCCATCAGCAGGGCCGCGCTCGCAACTGCCAGGGCGGCGAGGCCCGTTCGGGGCATGAGTCGCATGAATCGCTCTCTTTCGTCGGTCCGTTGACGGAATCGAGCGAAGAGACGAGCCAGCCCGGGGGCAGGTTGTAAAGAGATGGCAAAGCCGTGGTGATCCCTGCGCGCCGGCGAGCGGCCCCGCCCGGGACGGCGAACGGCCCCCGATCGAGAGACCGGGGGCCGAACCGCCTCTGGGGCGCGGCGCGTTACGCGTCGAGAGACGTCATGACGTGCTTGATGCGGGTGTAGTCGTCGAAGCCGTAGCCCGAGAGGTCCTTGCCGTAGCCGGACTTCTTGAAGCCGCCGTGGGGCATCTCGGCGACCAGCGGGATGTGGGTGTTGATCCACACGCAGCCGAAGTCGAGCTTCTTGGACATCCGCATGGCGCGGCCGTGGTCCTTGGTCCACACCGACGAGGCGAGGGCGTAGTCGACGCCGTTGGCCCACTGGACCGCCTGTTCCTCGTCCGAGAAGGACTGGACGGTGATGACCGGCCCGAAGACCTCGTTCTGGATGATCTCGTCGTCCTGCTTCAGCCCGGACACCACGGTCGCGGCGTAGAAGTAGCCCTTGTCGCCGACCCGCTCGCCGCCCGCCTCGACCTTGGCGTGGGCGGGCAGCCGCTCGATGAAGCCGGCCACCTGCTTGAGCTGGTTGGGGTTGTTGAGCGGCCCGTACAGCACGTCCTCGTCGTCCGGCTGCCCGGTCTTCGTCTCGGACGCGGCCTTCGCGAGCGCGGCGACGAACTCGTCGTGGATGGACTCCTGGACGAGGACGCGCGTGGCGGCCGTGCAGTCCTGGCCGGCGTTGAAGTAGCCGGCCACGGAGATGTCCTCGACGGCCTTGGCGATGTCGGTGTCCTCGAAGACCACGACCGGCGCCTTGCCGCCCAGCTCCAGGTGGACGCGCTTGAGGTCCTTCGACGCCGACTCGGCGACGGACATGCCGGCGCGCACCGAGCCGGTGATGGAGGCCATCGCCGGGGTCGGGTGCTCGACCATCAGCCGGCCGGTGTCCCGGTCGCCGGTGACGACGTTGAAGACGCCCTTGGGCAGGATCGAACCGATGATGTCGGCGATCAGGACGGTGGAGGCCGGGGTGGTGTCCGACGGCTTGAGCACCACGGTGTTGCCCGCCGCGATGGCCGGGGCGAACTTCCACACGGCCATCATCATCGGGTAGTTCCAGGGCGCGACCTGCGCGCAGACGCCGACCGGCTCACGGCGGACGATCGAGGTCATCCCGTCCATGTACTCGCCGGCCGAGCGCCCCTCCAGCATCCGGGCCGCACCCGCGAAGAAGCGGATCTGGTCGACCATCGGCGGGATCTCCTCGGACCGGGTCAGCCCGATCGGCTTGCCGGTGTTTTCCACCTCGGCCGCGATGAGGTCCTCGGCCCGCTCCTCGAACGCGTCCGCGATCTTGAGGAGGGCCTTCTGGCGCTCGGCCGGGGTGGTGTCGCGCCAGCCCGGGAACGCCTTGGCGGCGGCGGCCATCGCGGCGTCCACGTCCGCCTGGCCGGACAGCGGCGCGGTCGCGTACGCCTCGCCCGTCGCGGGGTTGACCACCTCGGTGGTCCGTCCGTCGGCGGCGTCCCGGAACTCACCGTCGATGTAGTTGCGCAGACGACGCAGCTCGGTGCTCACTGCCGGCCTCCTGTCAGATTCTGACTGCTGGGGGTGACCGTCGTGCGACGGTCGGGGTGTCCATTGACTGAGACACCACCCTAATCCGCCCGCCGACGTTTTCAACACCCCTACTCACAGGAGGGCTGCGGAATCCGCAGATCTCACTCACGTAAACAACGAATTTCATCGCCTCGACCTTGCGGAACTGTCGAGACCTCGTGCACAGTGTGCTCGTGGCCAGTCGAAGCGCAGAGCACAGGGACTCCCGCGAGTCCAGGAACGGCAGCACCCCTCACCTGGATGCCGTCAGCCTCGCCATCATCGAGCAGCTCCAGGAGGACGGCCGCCGGCCGTACGCCGCGATCGGCAAGGCCGTCGGCCTCTCCGAAGCGGCCGTGCGCCAGCGCGTCCAGAAGCTGCTCGACCAGGGCGTGATGCAGATCGTCGCCGTCACGGACCCGCTCACCGTGGGCTTCCGCCGGCAGGCGATGGTCGGGATCCATGTCGAGGGCGACGTCGAGTCCATCGCCGACGCGCTCACCGCCATGCCGGAGGTCGAATACGTGGTGATGACCGCGGGCTCGTTCGACATCCTCGCCGAGATCGTCTGCGAGGACGACGACCACCTGCTGGACGTCATCAACAAACGCATCCGTGCCCTGCCGGGCGTGCGCTCCACCGAGAGCTTCGTCTACCTGAAGCTGAAGAAGCAGACCTACATGTGGGGAACCCGATAACCGTGAGGACCCGATAACCGTGAGCACCAAGGACCTCAGCCGCACCGCGTACGACCACCTGTGGATGCACTTCACCCGCATGTCCTCGTACGAGAACTCCCCGGTCCCGACCATCGTCCGGGGCGAGGGCACGTACATCTACGACGACAAGGGCAAGCGCTACCTCGACGGTCTCGCGGGCCTGTTCGTGGTCCAGGCGGGCCACGGCCGCGTGGAGCTCGCCGAAGCGGCCTTCAAGCAGGCGCAGGAGCTCGCGTTCTTCCCGGTGTGGTCCTACGCCCACCCCAAGGCCGTGGAACTGGCGGAGCGCCTCGCGCACCACGCGCCGGGCGACCTCAACAAGGTCTTCTTCACGACCGGCGGCGGAGAGGCCGTCGAGACCGCCTGGAAGCTCGCCAAGCAGTACTTCAAGCTGCAGGGCAAGCCGACCAAGTACAAGGTCATCTCCCGCGCGGTCGCCTACCACGGCACCCCGCAGGGCGCCCTGTCCATCACCGGCCTGCCGGCCCTGAAGGCCCCCTTCGAGCCGCTGGTCCCGGGCGCCCACAAGGTCCCGAACACCAACATCTACCGCGCCCCGATCCACGGCGACGACCCGGAGGCCTTCGGCCGCTGGGCCGCCGACCAGATCGAGCAGCAGATCCTCTTCGAGGGCCCGGACACGGTCGCCGCGGTCTTCCTGGAGCCGGTGCAGAACGCCGGCGGCTGCTTCCCGCCCCCGCCCGGCTACTTCCAGCGGGTGCGCGAGATCTGCGACCAGTACGACGTGCTGCTCGTCTCGGACGAGGTCATCTGCGCCTTCGGCCGCCTGGGCACGATGTTCGCCTGCGACAAGTTCGGCTACGTCCCGGACATGATCACCTGCGCCAAGGGCATGACCTCGGGCTACTCCCCGATCGGCGCGTGCATCGTCAGCGACCGGCTGGCCGAGCCGTTCTACAAGGGCGACAACACCTTCCTGCACGGCTACACCTTCGGCGGCCACCCGGTGTCCGCCGCCGTGGGCCTCGCCAACCTCGACCTGTTCGAGCGCGAGAACCTCACCCAGCACGTGCTCGACAACGAGGGCGCGTTCCTGCGCACCCTGCAGAAGCTGCACGACCTGCCGATCGTCGGCGACGTCCGCGGCAACGGCTTCTTCTACGGCATCGAACTGGTCAAGGACAAGGCGACCAAGGAGTCCTTCGACGCCGACGAGACCGAGCGCGTCCTGTACGGCTTCCTGTCCAAGGCCCTCTACGACAACGGCCTGTACTGCCGTGCCGACGACCGCGGCGACCCGGTCGTCCAGCTCGCCCCGCCGCTGATCTCCGACCAGGGGACGTTCGACGAGATCGAACAGATCCTGCGCGCCACGCTGACGGAGGCGTGGACGAAGCTGTGACATCAGCCTGATCAGCTGATCAACACCGGCCCCGGGGTCGACCGTTCGAGTGAGAAACGGCGCCCCGGGGCCGCGTGCTGTCCGGATGCCCGCCGTCGTCTCCTTAGCGTGCCAGTGACCGATCGGCCCTGCCTTCGTTCCCCCGCACGGGGGAACGGGCACGGGAACCACAGATCTGAACCGAGGTGTACGCCATGGAGGCCCCGCCGGACAACGACGTGCTCTGGGCACGCTCCCTGCACTTCACGCACCCCGACGGCTCCCCCGGGCTGGGCGGGGTCTCGCTGGGGGTGCGGGAGGGCGAGATCCTCGCCGTCAGCGGACCGCGCGGCAGCGGCAAGACGACCCTGCTGCGGTGTCTGTCCGGGCTGGCGCCCGCCCAGCGCGGCGAGGTCTGGTTCAACAGCGTCCCCGTGCACACCATGGGCCCGATGGCCCGCGAACGGCTGCGCCGGGACCGCTTCGGCTGGATCGACCCGGCGCCGCTCCTCGTCCCCGAGCTCAACGTCTGGGAGAACGCGGCCCTCCCCCTGATGCTGCGCGGCACCAGCCGCCGCCGGGCCAAGGTCGCCGCCCTGGAGTGGCTGGAGCGCCTGGACGTCGGCGACAGGTCCCGCTGCCGCCCGCACGAGCTCACACAGGCCGAGCGCCAGCGCGTCTGCATCACGCGCGCCCTCGCCCCGGCCCCCTCGGTCCTGTTCGCGGACGAGCCCACGGCGCCCCTGCACCGGGCGGACCGGGCCCACGTCCTGCGCACCCTGACGACGGCCGCCCGCTCCCACGGCATCACCGTGGTGCTGGCCACCCACGACGCGGAGAGCGCGGCCGTCGCCGACCGCACGGTGCCGCTGCTGGACGGGCGCAGGGTGAAGACCGTCCATCTGCCCCCGGTCGCGGAGTCGGAAGGCCGGGGGGCGGCGTGCTCGCTCTCCGTCTGACCCGCAGCGCCCGTCCCGCCGTCCAGTTCCGCCGCCTTCTGGTGGCGACGGCCTCGGCGGGCACCGGCTTCCTCTTCCTGTGCACCCTCGGGCACGCCCTGGCCCACCCGGAGGAAGCGGCGTCCTCCGCGCTCCGGCTCGCCTGGTGCGCGGTCCCGCTGGCCGCCACCGTCTACTTCGCGCGGGCGGTGGCCCGCACCGACCCCGGCACCCGTCCCCGCCCCGGTCTGGCGGCGATCGGGCTGGGCCCGCTCCGCCTGATGGCCGTCTCGGCGACGACGACGGCGCTGTCGACGCTGCTCGGTTCCATGCTGGCCCTCCTGCTCTTCCTCCATCTGCGCGGCGACCTCACGGGCATGCCCTTCGACGGAGCGGCCCAGGACTTCCTGGCGGCAAACCGGCCGCTCCCGCTGCCGGCCGCGCTCACTCTGCTGGCCCTGGCGCCGGTCTCCTCCTGCGTCGCTGTGGCGCTGATGCTCTGCCCGAGGGACGCACGCGTGGCGGCACTGTCGGCGCCGCGGATGTTCGGCCGGTTCGGGGCGTACACGGCGACGGGTCCGAGGGAGAGGCTCGGCACGTACGCCAGGTTCGGCAGCCGGATCGTGCGGCCCGAGGGCGGCAGCGCCGCCGACCCCGTCCCGGCCGCCGTCGCCGCCGGCGGCTCCCACACCCCGGTCAACGGCACGCGGCCGGCGCCGGGCGACGCGGGCCGCCCTGCGGGCCCGGCAGCCGCCGTGGGGCAGGCCGGTGCCGGCGACCCCGGCACCGCGACGGCGTCCCCCGCCGGCATGCCCTTCCCTCAGGACGTCCCCGCCCCCGACCCCACCGCCCTGCCCTGGGGCACGGCCGTGCTGGCCGTCGGGCTGGCCGTGGAGGCGTACGCCAACCGCGGTCCGGACATCGGCGCGCTGCCCCTTCCCGGGGGCCTGCCCGCCGGTCCCGCCGCCGTTCTGCTCGGCTGGATCCTCACCGTCGTGGGCCTCGCGCTCGCCGGCCCCGGCCTCACCCACCTGTGCGGCCGGGCGCTGCAGGCGGTCCGCCCCGGCGCCCTGCGCCTCCTCGCGGGCCGCGGCCTGATGCAGGAGGCGTCCCGTATCGGCCGTCCGCTGGGCGTGGTCTGCGCGGTGGCCTCCGGGGCGTACACGATGGCCTCGCTGAGCGGCCCCGCCGGCCCTTCCTTCGGCCCGCTCACCGCCCTCGGCGCCCTCGTGGTCGTGGGGTGCACGGTCGCCACGCTGCTGACGGCGGCCGTGGAGGCCAGGCAGTGCCGCGCCGACACCACCGCCGCCCTCCTGCGTCTCGGCGCCCCGGCCAAGACGCTGCGCGGCGCCGCCGCCCTGCGCACCGGCGCCCTGCTGGCGCTCTTCGTCCCGCTCACCCTGGCCGTGGCCGAACTCGCGGCGCTTCCCCTGACCGGCTGAGCCCTCTACGGGCGCGGGCCACCGCCCCCGTCGGCCACCGTCCAGCAGCTCCGCCACGCCACTCGAAAAAGGTGCGCGTTCGCCGATGAGTTCCGGGCGGCCCCCCGGTCTACCCCCTCGAGCACCACACACCAGCGACACGAACACCATGGGAGAGACCCGATGAGCACCCCGGCCTACCAGCAGATGATTTTCGTGAACCTGCCCGTGAACGACCTCGACGCCTCGAAGAAGTTCTTCACGGAGCTCGGCTACTCGATCAACCCGCAGTTCAGCGACGACAACGCGGCCTCCGTGGTGATCAGCGACACGATCTGCGCGATGCTGCTCACCAAGCCGTTCTACTCGACCTTCACCAAGAAGGAGATCGCGGACTCCACCCGCACCAGCGAGGTCCTCGTCGCGCTGAGCGCCCGGAGCCGCGAGGAGGTCGACGCACTGGTCGACAAGGCGCTCGCGCTGGGCGGTTCGCCGAGCGGCGAGACCCAGGACCACGGTTTCATGTACGGCCGCGCCTTCGACGACCTCGACGGCCACACCTGGGAAATCGTCTGGATGGACCCGTCGGCCGTCCAGGGCTGACCGAGGACGACCGGCCGCCGGCACGGCAGTGCCTAGCATGGGCGGGTGCATCCGACGACACCCGCCCAGCCGTTCGACGGTTCCCACGACCGTGAGATCGAGTGCCTCGCCGAGTTCGACGAGGTGGTCCGCGCCCACGGCACGCTCTCCCACTTCCGCGTCCAGTCCGTCGACCTGACGGCCCGTACGGACGCCCTCCTCGCCCTGGACACCTCGGGGGCCGTCTTCCTCGGCTGCCCGATGGACCCGGAGGCGGCCACGAAGTGCCGTGCCTCCGGCGCCCTGGTCTTCCCCCCGGTACCGGGCCTGCCCTTCGACCCGTACCGCGGTTTCGTCTACTCCCCCGACGAGTTGTTCGCGTCCCTGGACGAGGGCTACGAGGCGACCCCGGACGCCCTCGCGTACGCCTGGTTCCGGCGCACGAAGGCGGACGGCGACATATTCGGCTCGATGCTCCGCTCGATCCACGACGACGCCATATCCGACGCCCTCGACGAACTCCTCGTCGGGGAGAGCGTGGTGGGCGTCATGGGCGGCCACGCCATGGCGCGGGGCACGGAGGAGTACGCCGGTGCGGCCCGCCTCGGCCGTGAACTCGCCCGCAGCGGGCTCATGGTGGCGACCGGTGGCGGACCCGGCGCGATGGAGGCCGCCAACCTCGGCGCGTACGCGGCGCCGTTCGACGACGAGATGCTCACCGACTCCCTCCGGCTCCTCGCCAAGGCGCCGACGTTCACGCCCTCGGTGACCGACTGGGCGCGGGCCGCCTTCGAGGTCCGCGCGAACCGTCCCGGCGGCGGCCCATCGGTCGCCGTCCCCACCTGGTTCTACGGCCACGAGCCGCCGAACCCGTTCGCCGCGCACATCGCCAAGTACTTCTCCAACGCCACCCGCGAGGACGGCCTGCTGGCCCGCTGCACCTCGGGCGTGGTGTTCCTGCCGGGCGCCGCCGGGACCGTCCAGGAGGTCTTCGACAACGCGACGCCCAACTACTACGAGTCGCGGGGCGAGCCGACGCCGATGGTGCTCGTGGACCGGGCGCACTGGACGGAACGCCTGCCGGCCTGGCCGCTCCTGCGCTCGCTCGCCCGCGAGCGGTCGATGGAGTCCCGTATCGCCCTCGTCGACCGGATCGAGGAAGCGCCGGAGGCGTTGAAACGTCTCGGTGGTTAATAAGCGGGCAAAGGCAACCGCTCGGAGGGGGCACCGCATTGACACTTCTTATGGAACGCTTATAGACCTGTGAGTCTGCTGGGGATGGTGACGCACTCGGCTCACCGGGGGCGCCATCTCCCCCTCCACCCCCCGCAGTTGCGCATCCCGTAAAGGACAAACGTGTCCCTTTCCCGCCGTACCGCCGCACTCTCCGTGCGCACGCTCGGTGTCGTCGCCGCTTCCGCAGCCCTCGCGCTCAGTGCCTCGGGCACCGCGCTGGCCTGCGAGATAGGCGAGTTCTCCGCCGCTGCCGCCTGTGACGGCACGAAGGGCGTCATCACCGTCACCGACAAGGACCCCACGGGCACCCCCGCCGAGATCACCGTCTTCCTCGAGAACAACGGCGGCGATCTGAGGCAGGTCGGCGTGGCCCAGACCGTCAAGGGCTCGAAGAAGGGCGTCACCGTCTCCTTCGCCGAGAACTGGGAGCCCAACGCCGAGTACCGGGTCCACGTCCTGGCTCTCGAGGGCAAGAAGAAGAAGCTCGTCGACGCCGACATCAGCCCGAACGTGACCACCCCGTCCAAGGCCTGCAAGGCCGCGGACACGTCCACCCCCACCGCCACGCCGTCCTCGACTCCGTCGTCGTCGCCGTCGGACACCGCTCCGCCGCCGGCCGAGACGGTCACCGCGTCGCCGTCCCCGTCCGGCTCGGCGAGCGACGACGCCGCGCCCCCGGCCTCCGCGAGCAACGCCCCCTCGGCCGCGGCCCAGGAGTCCAACCTCGCCGAGACCGGCGCCAACTCCAACACCGGTCTGATCGTCGGCATCGCGGCCGTCCTGGTCGTCGTCGGCGGTGGCGCGGTGTTCTTCGGTATGCGCCGCCGCGGGTCCAGCCACCGCTGATCCGCGCCGCCGACCGGCACGAGGCACGTACGCGTGTGGCCCGTCCCCGATCCGGGGCGGGCCACTCGTCTTCGCCGCGGGCGGGCGGGCGTGACTCAGTCCAGCACCACGATTTCGGCGGGGTCGAAGGACACCCCCACCACGCTCCCGACCTCCGGCGCGTCACGCAACGCGCACGCCGCCTCCAGCCTCGGCGCGCCCTCCGGCTGCAGATGCACGGCGACATGCGTGCCCCGGAAGCTGCGGGCGGCGACCGTGCAGCGCAGTCCCTCGCCCGCGTCCACCAGGCGCACGCCGGCCGGACGGACCAGGAGAGTGCGGGCGCCCTGGCCGGAACCCGCCGGAACCGGCGCCTTGCCCCACGGCGTGACCGCGACCTCCCCGGTGACATTGGCCTCCACCACGTTGTCGAAGCCGAGGAACCGGGCCACGAACGCGTCCGCCGGGCGCTGCCAGACCTCGAGGGGAGTGCCGGACTGGGCGATGCGGCCGTCCCGCATCACCACGACCCGGTCGGCCAGCGCGAACGCCTCGCCCTGGTCGTGGGTGACGGCGAGCACGGTGGTCCCCAACCGGTCGAACAGTTGCCGGAGTTCGACGACCAGCCGCTCCCTGAGCGAACGGTCGAGCTGACCGAGCGGCTCGTCGAGCATCAGCAGGCGCGGGCTCGGCGCGAGGGCCCGGGCCAGCGCCACCCGCTGCTGTTCGCCGCCGGAGAGCGCGGTCACGGCGCGGTGCTCCGCCCCGGGCAGCCCGACAAGTTCCAGCAACTCCTTCACGCGTTCGCCCTGTCGTCCACTGGACATGCCGCGCATCCGCAGTCCGAAGGCCACGTTGCCGCCGACGTCCCGCTGCGGGAACAACTGGTGGTCCTGGAACATCAGCCCGAGCGCCCGCCGGTGCGCGGGCACCGCCGCCTGGTCGCGCCCGTCGAGCGAGACCCGCCCCGAGTCCAGGGGCTGGAGTCCGGCCACCGCCCGCAGCAACGTGGACTTGCCGCTGCCGCTGGGCCCGAGCACACACACCACCTCGTGCTCGGCGACCGCGAGATCGACCTCGTCGAGCACGGCCCGGCCGCCGAACCGCACGGTGGCGCGCTGCAGCTCCAGCAACATCACAACTCCCCCGTCCGGTCGGTCCGCAGCCGCTCCAGCACCAGCAGGGCCACCGCGCACACCACCATCAGAATCGTCGAAAGGGCCATCGCCTGGCCGTAGTTGAGCTCTCCGGCCCGCCCCAGCAGTCGCGCCACGGCGACCGGCAGCGTCGGGTTGTCGGGCCGCGCGATGAACACCGTCGCCCCGAACTCCCCCAGCGACACCGCGAAGGCGAACCCGGCCGCGACCAGCAGCGCCCGCCGCACCATCGGCAGGTCCACCTCCCGCCACACCCGCCAGGGCGACGCCCCGAGCACGGCCGCCGCCTCCCGCAGCCGGTGGTCGACCGCCCGCAGCACCGGCAGCATGGTCCGTACGACGAAGGGCACGCCGACCAGCGCCTGGGCCAGCGGCACCAGGATCCAGGCGGCGCGCAGATCCAGCGGCGGCTCGTCGAGCGCGATCAGGAACCCGAAGCCCACGGTCACCGCGGAGACCCCCAGCGGCAGCATCAGCAGCGCGTCGAAGCCCCGGGCCAGCCGGCCGGCGTCCCTGCGGGCGAGGGCGGCCGCGGCGAGCCCGCCGACGGCCACGGCGATCGCGGTCGCGGCGACGGCGTACTGCAGCGAGTTGCCGATCGCGTCGATCGGCGGGACGAGGAAGACGTTGCCGTCGTCGCTGCCCAGCGCCCGGTAGTAGGCGAAGCCGGGCGCGTCGAGCGACCGCTGCACCAGCACCGCGAGCGGCAGCACCAGCAGGACGGCGACGCTCGCGAGCACCCCGGCCAGCAGCGCCCACTGCCCGGCCCCGCGCGGCCGGCGCGCCGTCCCGGCCGCGTCCACCAGCCGCAGCGCCGTCTCGCGCCGGCGCACCGTCCAGGCGTGCACGACGAGGATCGCGCCGACGGCCGCGAACTGGACGACCGTCAGGACGGCGGCCGTGGACAGGTCGAAGATCTCGGAGGTCTGCCGGTAGATCTCCACCTCGAGGGTGGAGAAGGTCGGCCCGCCGAGGATCTGCACCACACCGAAGGAGGTGAAGGTGAACAGGAAGACCATCAGCGCGGCGGCCGCGACGGCGGGCCCGAGCGCGGGCAGGGTGACCGTGCGCCAGGCCCGCAGCCGGGACGCGCCCAGCATCCGCGCCGCCTCCTCCTGCCGCGGGTCGAGCTGCGCCCACAGCCCGCCCACCGTCCGCACGACGACCGCGTAGTTGAAGAAGACGTGCGCGAGCAGGATCGCCCACACCGTGGTGTCGAGGCGGACGCCCCACAGCTCGTCGAGCAGTCCGCCGCGCCCGACGAGCGCGAGGAACGCCGTGCCCACGACGACCGTGGGCAGCACGAACGGGACCGTGACGACGGCGCGCAGCACCTGTCTGCCCGGGAAGTCGAGGCGCGCGAACACGTACGCGCCCGGCAGCGCCACCAGCAGCGTGAGCGCGGTGGAGGCGAGCGCCTGCCAGGTGGTGAACCACAGCACGTGCCGGATGTCGGACTGTCCGAGCACGTCCCACAGCCGCCCGAACCGCCAGGAGCCGTCGACGTGGAGCCCGCGGGCGACGATCGCGGCGACCGGGTAGGCGAAGAACAGCGCGAAGAACGCGACGGGCACGGCCATGAGACCGAGCCGCGCCGCCGCGCTCCCCTTGCCGCGCCCGGCCCCCTCGAGCCCCCTGCCGCCCTTGTCCGAGGCTACTTCAGTACGAGTGACGTCCACGACTTGACCCACTGGTCGCGGTGGCCGGCGATCTTCGCCGGGTCCATGGTCTCGGGGTCCTTGGCGGCGGGCCCGTACTGCGTGAACTCGGCGGGCACGGCCGCCCCCTTCACCACCGGGTACACGAACATGTTGAGCGGCATGTCCTCCTGGAACTTCCTGGACACCAGGAAGTCGATCAGCGCCTTGCCGCCCTTGTCGTTGGCCGCGTTGTCGAGGAGCCCCGCGAACTCGATCTGCCGGAAGCAGGTGCCGGCCGCGACGCCGGTCGGCGCGGTGGTCGGCTTCGGGTCGCCGTAGATCACCTCGGCGGGCGGCGAGGAGGCGTACGAGACGACGAGCGGCCGGTCGGCGTTCGCCTTCTTCCCCCCGGCGGAGCCGGAGAACTCCTCGTTGTAGGCCTGGTCCCAGCCGTCGACCACCTTCACGCCGTTGGCCTTCAGCTTCTTCCAGTACGCCTCCCAGCCGTCGTCGCCGTACTTCGCGGCCGTCCCGAGCAGGAAGCCGAGTCCGGGCGAGGAGGTGGAGGCGTTCTCGGTGACGAGGAGGTTCCGGTAGGCGGGCTTCACCAGGTCGTCGAAGGAGGCGGGCGGGGTCAGCTTGTGCTCGGAGAAGTACTGCTTGTCGTAGTTGACGCAGATGTCGCCGAAGTCGACGGGAGTGACCCGGTGCTTCTGCGCGTCCAGCTGGTACTCGCTGCCGACCTGCCCCAGCCCCTTGGCCTCGTACGACTGGAACAGCCCGTTGTCGAGGGCGCGGGACAGGAGGGTGTTGTCGACGCCGAAGAAAACGTCGCCCTGGGGGTTGTCCTTGGTGAGGATCGCCTTGTTGACGGCCTGCCCGGCATCGCCGTCCTTGAGGACCTTCACCTTGTAGCCGGACTCCTTCTCGAAGTCGGCGAGCACGTCCTTGGAGACGGCCCACGAGTCGTGACTGACGAGGGTGACGGTCCTGGACTGCGCCGGGCCCGCCGCCTCCTTGCCGTCCGTCGACCCGCACGCGGACAACACGACCAGGCCGAGCCCGGCGGCCACGGCCACGACAGTCTTGTTCTGCACTGGATTTTCCTCCTGGGGTTGGCCAGGAAGAGACGCGGCCCCGCCCGGGTCCGCGCGGGACGCCGGGCAGGGCGCAACAGCTCGAGTGATGACCGAACTTCCTACCCAGAATGACCTGGGCGAGGTTCAGAGGGTCTGCGGACCTGGATGCCGCACTCTCAGCGCTGTGGCGCTCCCCTGTCGGAATATGAAGATGTGTACGGTCCTCAGACTACCGCTCGGTGGCCGCGAGCTGACCGCACGCCCCGTCGATCTCCTGACCACGCGTGTCCCGGACGGTCACGGGCACCCCGTGCGCGGCGATCGCCTCGACGAACGCCTTCTCGTCCTCCGGCCGGGAGGCCGTCCACTTCGAGCCCGGGGTCGGGTTCAGCGGGATGAGGTTGACGTGGACGGGCTTGCCGCGCAGCAGCCGTCCGAGCCGGTCCCCACGCCACGCCTGGTCGTTGATGTCGCGGATCAGCGCGTACTCGATGGACAGCCGCCGTCCGGACCGCTCGGTGTACTCGAACCCGGCGTCCAGCACCTCGCGCACCTTCCACCGTGTGTTCACGGGGACGAGGGTGTCGCGCAGCTCGTCGTCGGGAGCGTGCAGGGAGATCGCGAGACGGCACTTGAAGCCCTCGTCGGCGAACCGGTGGATGGCGGGCACGAGCCCGACCGTCGACACGGTGACGCCCCGCTGCGACAGCCCGAGCCCGTCCGGCGCGGGGTCGGTGAGCGCCCGGACGGCGCCGACGACGCGCTTGTAGTTGGCGAGCGGCTCGCCCATCCCCATGAAGACGATGTTCGACAGCCGGGCCGGCCCGCCGGGAACCTCTCCGTCCCGCAGCGCCCTCATGCCGTCGACGATCTGGTGCACGATCTCGGCGGTGGACAGGTTGCGGTCGAGCCCGGCCTGCCCGGTGGCGCAGAAGGGGCAGTTCATACCGCACCCGGCCTGCGAGCTGATGCACATGGTCACCCGGTCCGGGTAGCGCATCAGCACCGACTCCACGAGCGTGCCGTCGAACAGCCGCCACAGGGTCTTGCGGGTGGTCCCCTGGTCCGTCGACAGATGCCGTACGACCGACATCAGGTCCGGCAGCAGCGCCTCGCGCAGCTTCTCGCGGGCGCCGGCGGGGATGTCGGTCCACTCCGCCGGGTCGTGCGCGTACCGGGCGAAGTAGTGCTGCGAGAGCTGCTTGGCACGAAACGGCTTCTCCCCGATCTCCGCCACGACCTCCTTACGCTCGGCGGGCGAGAGGTCGGCGAGATGCCGCGGCGGCTTCTTGGCTCCGCGGGGGGCGACGAAAGTGAGTTCTCCGGGCTTAGGCATGGCGCTACCAGTGTCGCAGATCGATTCCCGTGGCCCGGGCCGCGAGTCGTGCGGGGCCGTCGCCGACGGCCGCTCCTCGTCGTCCCGGGCTCGGGCTCCGGTGGCGTCTGCGCAGGTGAAAGGGGTCCCCGGCCCGGGATCCCTCGAGCAGACAGCAGGGAGGGTGGGCTCGGATCAGAGGTCCGGATCAGATGTCTGGTACGTCGAAGCCGCCCGGGCCGTTCGCTTCGCCGCCCGGGGCGAACCCGTCATGGCCCGGGCCGTCCGACCATCTGCGCCAGCCGTCGTTGAGGTAGTCGTACTCCGGCAGGACGTCCAGCGGCGGTGCCTTCGGGCCGTCAGCGGGTCGGCCGGCTGACGGGTCGGGCCCGTCGAGCGAATCCGTTCCCTCCAATTCCGTGTCGTCGTCGTCCGGTCCCAGCCCCATCGCGTCGAGGAAGCAGCCGGACTCCAAGGTCGTGCCGAGGTCGTCCACGCAGGTGAGCAGCTTTTCGACGTTCAGGGAGTGCACTGCCTTGCCGGTGATCTCCGACAGGTCGTCCAGGATGAGCAGGGGCGTGGGGTGGAGGAGGTACTTGAAGAGCTTGACCACCCGCTCCAGTTCCTCGTTCCCCTCCGCCGCCCTGGTGGCGAGCTCGGCCGCCCAGCCCTCGGCGGAGGCCGTCGGCAGGACGAGCTTGCCGAGGGCGTCGAAGCCGTCGGCCGCGCCCCTCTCACCGATGTGCTCGGTCCCGACGACCGCCTCCTGCATCTCCCCCGGGGTGAGGTCCGCATCGGCCCAGTTGTAGGCACGAAGGAGGACCGCCAGTTCGCCCGCGCGCCGGATGAGGTCCGTCTGGTGGGCGGTGTCGAGGGGGATTGGGCCGGGCAGCTCCGACAGCCTCGGCACCAGCCCCACGACGGCCGTCCACAGTTCGTCCACCGTGCGCCCGAGCTCGTCCCGCTTCCGCCGGTCGCCGAGGAGCCGGGCGGCGTCGCGAGCCGTTCGCAGCAGATGGAGGGCGTGTTGCTCCCAGCATCGCCTCGTCATCGGCGCGAACCCGGGCTGCCGGTGTTCCGCGTCCACGGTCACACCCGTCCCCCTCACGCTGCCGGACATCGGGTTTGTCGACACAGGAAGGTCGACGGTAACCGCTGTCCGGCACCGGCGGGTGAGCGGTGCGACCCGCGAGGCAAGGGCCACAGAAGTGGCGAATGGGCCGGCCGACCTGCCTACGCCGGCCCGTGCTCCAGGTGGTTCTTCAGCAGCCGCTCGTTGTTCGGCAGTTCCTTGCGGACCTGGGGGCGGACCACGAGGGGCAGAAGGACCTTGCCGAAGCCCCTGCCCTCGAAGTCGAGGTCCATGGTCACCCGGGAGCGGCGGCCGTCGTCGAGGGGAGTGATCTCACCGTGCATCCTGCCGCGGATCGGTCCGTCGACGCCCTTCAGACCCCAGGCGTGCGGTGGGTCGTACTCGGTGTACTCCATGGTCATCGGCATCTCGCGGCGGCCGACGTGCCGGGTGACCCGTACCCGGGAGCCGACACCGACGGGCCCGGGGTCGAGCGCCTCCGCCGAGACCGCACTCTGCTGCCATTCCGGCAGATGGGACGGGTCGATCACATACGCCCAGACGTCCTCGGGGCTGCGGTCGACGTCGATCGATTCAGTGAAGTCGGACATGAAGCCCGCCCCCTTTCGGGAGATTCCCCCGAGGGACCGGATTCCCGTCCCCTCAACAGAATCGTCCCACTCGACCGCCCGCCGGGCCACGGCAGCGGGCCCCCGCCCTGGAGAACAGGACGGGGGCCCGCACAAGCCGTCAGGCGCTGCACACGCCCGGGCCGGTCACGCCGTGGGTCAGCCGGAACCCACGAACAGCACGAGCAGCAGCCAGACGACCGGAGCCGTCGGCAGCAGTGAGTCCAGCCGGTCCATGATGCCGCCGTGGCCCGGAAGCAGCGTGCCCATGTCCTTGATGCCCAGGTCCCGCTTGATCATGGACTCGCCGAGGTCGCCGAGCGTGGCGCTGGCCGCGACGGCGAAACCGAGCAGCAGACCCTGCCACCAGGTGCCGTCGTCGATCAGGAACTGCATGCACAGCGCGCCGGCGACCATCGCGAACGACACCGCGCCGAGCAGGCCCTCGCGGGTCTTGCCCGGGCTGATGCGCGGGGCGAGCTTGGTCCTGCCGAAGCGCCAGCCGACCGCGTACGCGCCCGTGTCACTGACGACCGTCAGCAGCAGGAACGTCATGACGCGGAACGCTCCGTCGTCGGCGGTGAGCATCAGCGCGACGAACGTGGCCAGGAACGGAACGTAGAAGGCCGCGAAGACGCCGGCCGTGACGTCCTTCAGATATCCCTCGGGCGGTTCCGTCATCCGCCAGACCAGCACCGCGAGCGCGGTGAGGGCCATGGCGACCCAGGCGCCCTCCGGCCCCCGGACGTATCCGGCGACGACCATCGCGGCGCCGCCGACCGCGAGCGGTACGAGCGGCGCCTTGATGTCCTTGCGCTCCTGCAGCCTGCTGGTCAGCTCCCACAGGCCGACGACGACGGCGACCGCTATCACGCCGACGAACACGGCCTTGACGACGAACAGCGACGCGATGATCACCGCGCCGAGCCCGACCCCGACTCCTATGGCCGCGCCCAGGTCTCGGCCCGCGCTCTTCTTCTGCGGTGCGGGCGCCGGGTGAGGGGCGTCGGGCATGGGCTCCGGATTCTGCGGCACCGCCGCAGAGGGCTGTGCCGTCGGGGTGTCGTCGCTCCGGGCGGCGCGGCCGTGGGGCTCGCCGGCACCGGGCGCGTTGCCGTAGTTCTCGTCTGGGAACAAGGGGCCGCCCAGCCGAGCGGCCCCCCGGTCGTCATCCTGGTTTCCGCCGTGCGCGGGTACGTCGGGGACGATGGGCATGGGGCGAGTCTGCTGCGCCTCAGGCGCATCGTACGCGGGACCCGCCGGGGCGGCCCCCTGGGCAGGCCCCTGGTCGACGGGCCCCCAGTACCCGGCCCGCGACCCGGCGTGTGGCGGTGAGCCCCAGGAAGAGTCGTTCATCAGACCTCGAGCAGCTCCGCTTCCTTGTGCTTCAGGAGCTCGTCCACCTGGGCGACGTACTTCGCGGTGGTGTCGTCGAGCTCCTTCTCCGCACGGCGGCCCTCGTCCTCGCCGACCTCGCCGTCCTTGACGAGCTTGTCGATCGCGTCCTTGGCCTTGCGACGGACCGAGCGGATGGACACCTTGGCGTCCTCGCCCTTGCTCTTGGCGACCTTGATGTAGTCGCGGCGGCGCTCCTCGGTGAGTTCGGGGAACACCACTCGGATGATGTTGCCGTCGTTGCTCGGGTTGACGCCCAGGTCGGAGTCGCGGATCGCCTGCTCGATGTTGCGCAGCGCGCTCTTGTCGAACGGGGTCACGACCGCCATGCGCGGCTCCGGCACGGAGAACGAAGCCAGCTGGTTGATCGGCGTCGGCGCGCCGTAGTAGTCGGCCACGATCTTGTTGAACATCGCCGGGTGCGCACGGCCGGTGCGGATCGCGGCGAAGTCCTCCTTGGCGACCACGACGGCCTTCTCCATCTTCTCCTCGGCCTCGAGGAGGGTCTCTTCGATCACCACTTGCTCCTGCGTGTCTTGAGTAGGCCCGGCTGCGGATCCTTGCGGGGGCGGCGGCCGGCTGCGTCGCGTCTTCTTCCTGCACGGTTCCCGACCGGCAGGACATTGTCCATCCCCCGACCAGGGTCCGTCCCCCGGTCAGGTGTTGTCGTACGAAACCGCGGTTCCACCGATCAGGACCGGCTGCCTTGCTCACCCACAAGCGTGCCGATCTTCTCACCCTTGACGGCGCGAGCGATATTGCCCTCGGCGAGAAGCTCGAAGACGAGGATCGGCAGCTTGTTGTCGCGGCACAGCGTGACGGCGGTGGCGTCGGCGACCTTCAGCTCGCGCGTGATGACCTCGCCGTAGCCGAGGGCGTCGAACTTGACGGCCGCCGGGTTGGTCTTCGGGTCGGAGTCGTAGACGCCGTCCACGCCGTTCTTGCCCATCAGCAGCGCCTCGGCGTCGATCTCCAGGGCGCGCTGCGCGGCGGTGGTGTCGGTCGAGAAGTACGGCATGCCCATGCCGGCGCCGAAGATGACCACGCGGCCCTTCTCCAGGTGGCGCACGGCGCGCAGCGGGATGTACGGCTCGGCGACCTGGCCCATGGTGATGGCGGTCTGCACGCGGCTGTCGATGCCCTCCTTCTCCAGGAAGTCCTGGAGGGCGAGGCAGTTCATGACCGTGCCGAGCATGCCCATGTAGTCCGAACGGGCCCGGTCCATGCCGCGCACCTGGAGTTCGGCGCCGCGGAAGAAGTTGCCGCCGCCGATGACGACCGCGATCTCGGCGCCGTCACGGACGACGGCCGCGATCTCCCGGGCGATCTTGTGCACCACGTCGGGGTCCACGCCCAGGCCGCCGCCACCGGCGAACGCCTCTCCGGACAGCTTCAGCAGAAACCGGCCGCGTACTTTGCCGTCGTCGCTCTTCTCGGCCTTGGTGGTCATGGGAGATCCCGCCTCTTTCACGTGGTGCACATACGAAGAAGGCCATTGCCGGTGGGGTGTCGTGGGCAACCCGTGCGCGGCAATGGCCTCCTCGTCAGATCTGCTGTCGTCCGTCACACGTGCGCGTGACGGCGTACCGGACGACTGCACCCGACCCTATCGGGCCGACGCGTCGATCGCGGTACGGACTCAGATGCCGACCTTGATGCGCGTGAAGCGCTTCAGGGTGACACCGGCCTCGTCCAGGACCTTCTGGACGGACTTCTTGTTGTCGAGCGCGTACGGCTGACCGAGCAGCGTGGCGTCCTTGAAGAAGCCGTTGAGGCGACCCTCGACGATCTTCGGCAGGGCGGCCTCGGGCTTGCCCTCGGCGCGGGTGGTCTCCTCGGCGACGCGGCGCTCGGACTCGACGACCTCGGCCGGCACGTCCTCCTTGGAGAGGTACTTCGGCGCGAAGGCGGCGATGTGCTGGGCGACGCCCTTGGCGATCTCCGCGTTCGGCTTGTCCAGCTCGACGAGGACACCGATCTGCGGGGGCAGGTCGGGCATCGTGCGGTGCATGTAGGCGGTGACGTAACCGTCGGTGAACTGCGCGAAGCGGTCCAGCACGATCTTCTCGCCGAGGTTGGCGTTGGCCTCGTCCACGAACGCCTGGACGGTCTTGCCGGGCTCGATCTCGGAGGCGAGGAGCGCCTCGATGTCGGCCGGGGCGGTCTTGGCGACGTGCTCGGCGATCGCGGTGGCGACGGCCTGGAACTTGTCACCCTTGGCGACGAAGTCCGTCTCGCACTTCAGCTCGACGAGGACGCCGGAGGAGTTGTCGTCGGCGATGATCGAGACCACGGCGCCGTTCTCGGCGGAGCGGCCCTCGCGCTTGGCGACGCCCTTCTGGCCCTTGATCCGGAGCGCTTCGACGGCCTTGTCGACGTTGCCCTCGGCCTCGTCCAGCGCCTTCTTGCAGTCCATCATGCCGGCGCCGGTGAGCTCACGGAGCTTCTTGACGTCAGCGGCGGTGTAGTTCGCCATGATCTGTGAATCTCTCTCGGAGTTCGAAGTCTCGAAGATCTACGAAGATCTGGGGGCTGTGGGTGAACGGCGGGCGGCGCACTCGGCGCCCCCCGCCGTCACTTCGTCCCTGGGCCGTGCGGACGCGAGGCGACCGCACGGCTCACGGCCTGACTCAGGCCTACTCGCCCTCGGCGGCCGGAGCGGCCTCGGCGGCGGGGGCGGCCTCGGCGGCGGGGGCCTCGACGGCCTCGGCGGCGGGAGCCTCAGCCTCGGCAGCCGGGGCCTCGGCCTCAGCGGCGGCCTCGGCCGGCTTCTCGGCGGCGTCGTCCGCCTTCTCGGCGTCGGCCTTCTTCTCGCCCTCGAGCAGGTCGCGCTCCCAGGCGGCCAGCGGCTCGCCGGCGGCCTTGTCGCCCTTGTCGCCGGTGGCGACGCCGGAGCGGGAGATGAGGCCCTCGGCGACGGCGTCGGCGATCACGCGGGTGAGCAGGGTGACGGAGCGGATCGCGTCGTCGTTGCCCGGGATCTTGTAGTCGACCTCGTCGGGGTCGCAGTTGGTGTCGAGGATGGCGACGACCGGGATGTTGAGCTTCCGGGCCTCGCCGACCGCGATGTGCTCCTTCTTGGTGTCCACGATCCAGACGGCGCTGGGCACCTTGGACATCTCGCGGATACCGCCGAGGGTCTTCTCCAGCTTGGCCTTCTCACGCGAGAGGACCAGGAGCTCCTTCTTCGTCAGACCCGAGGCGGCGACGTCCTCGAAGTCGATGAGCTCGAGCTCCTTGAGGCGCTGCAGACGCTTGTAGACGGTCGAGAAGTTGGTGAGCATGCCGCCCAGCCAGCGCTGGTTGACGTAGGGCATGCCGACGCGGGTGGCCTGCTCGGCGATGGCCTCCTGCGCCTGCTTCTTCGTGCCGACGAACATGACCGTGCCGCCGTGGGCGACGGTCTCCTTGACGAACTCGTAGGCGCGGTCGATGTACGACAGCGACTGGAGCAGGTCGATGATGTAGATGCCGTTGCGCTCGGTGAAGATGAAGCGCTTCATCTTCGGGTTCCAGCGACGGGTCTGGTGACCGAAGTGGACGCCGCTTTCCAGCAGCTCCCGCATCGTGACGACGGCCATGGCCGTTCTCCTTGTTTTTCTCGGTTGTGCCGCAGGGGCCGGACGGCTCCCGCGCCTGACGCCCGCGATGCGCCGAGCCGCTGAGGACCGAGGGGCGCGAGTACCGGAAGACCGGCCGGAGCCGGCCCCCGATACCGGGGCGTGCGAAGTCGACCCGGTGACCCGGATCGCCAGAAGAAGTGTACGTGACCCGCGAGGTACCGGGTGACGCCGCTGTCCACAACCGGTGGGCGGTCCACAGGCCCGGGGCCCTGACCGGCGGGATGCGGAACGGTTCTCCCATGCGTGCGAAGCGATGCCTCGGCGGCCTGGCGCCGCTCCTGACGATCATGACGCTGGCGTCCGTGGCGTGGGCGAACCCGCAGGCCCCGCCCCGGACCCCGGAGCCCCCACCGGCCCCGGCTGCCCCGGCTGCCCCGGCTGCCCTCTCGACCTCTCCAGCCCCGTCGGTTCCTCCAGCCCCTTCGATCCCTTCAACCCCAACCGGCCCAACTGTCTCTGCCGTCCCGGCGGTGGGTCGGGTCTGGCCGGTGGGCACGCGCCCGACGGTGGTCCGCGGCTGGGATCCCCCGGCGACGCCGTACGCCCGCGGCCACCGGGGGGTCGACCTGGCGGCCGCTCCGAACGCCCCGGTGAGGGCCGTGGCCGCCGGGCGGGTGTCCTTCGCCGGCCAGGTGGCGGGCAGGGGCGTCGTCGCGGTGGAACTCACGGGGACGGGCGAGCCTCCCCTGCGGACGACGTACGAGCCGGTACGGGCGTCGGTGCGCAAGGGCGACGAGGTGACTCCGGGGCAGGTCGTCGGCACGGTGGAACCGACGGGCTCGCACTGCCCGCACGCCTGCGTGCACTGGGGGCTGCTGAGAGGCGGGGCCTATCTGGACCCGCTGTCGCTGCTGCCCCCGTGGCTGTGGCGGAGGGGCCCGTCACGGCTGCTGCCGGTGCTCGGCGTACCCCTACCGTGACCGGACCACCACCTCCGCGGCGGCCGGGTCCTCAGACGCCGGGTCCTCAGCCGTCGGGTCACCTCAGCCGCCGGCTCCTCAGCCGTCGGCTCCCCGGCCACCGGGGTCGGCGACCGGGTCCTCAACCGCGGCTCCCCAGTCGTCGGCCACCGGCTCCTCAGCCATCGGCTCCCCAGCCGCCGGGCATCGGCCGTCGGTTCCCGGCCGTCAGCTCCTCGGTCAACGGCCGTCGGTTTCCCGGCCGTCAGCTTCTCAGCCGTGTGCTCCCCGCGGGCGTCGGCCATTGGCTCCCCGACCGCCGGGCGCCAGGCCACCGGCTCCTTAACCGCCCGTTCCCCGGTCGTCGGCCACCGGATCCTCAGCCACGGCCTACCCGGCCGCCGGTCGCCGTCTCCCCGGCTGCCAGCTCCGGCAGCCGTCGGCTCCCCGGCCACTGGGTCCTCAGCCACCCGTTCCCCGGTCGTCGGCACCGGCTCCTCGGTCGCCGGCCACCAGCTCCCCGCCCGTCAGTTCCTCAGCCGCCGACCCCGCGCAGCGCCATCGCCACCGCCGCATCCGTGATCGCCGCGGGGTCCTCCGCGGCTCCGAGCTCGATCCGGCGCACGGCCGCGTCGACGACTCCCTGCAGAAGCATGGCCGCCAGCCGGGGCTGCGGGTGCCCCAGTTCCGCCAGGGCCTCCCCGATCATGGCCACGAGCCCGCCGTGGGCCGCCCGGATCTTCTCCCGGGCCGCGGCGTCCAGTTCGCTCGCCGAGATCGCCACGACGGCCCGGTGGCGCCGGTCGCCGACCAGCGCGAGCTGGCGCCGTACATACGCCTCGATCTTGGCCTGCGCCCCGTCGGCCGCGGCCATGGCCGCCTCGACCTCGGCGGCCCACACGGGGAAGTCGACCTCGCACAGCTCCTCGACCACGGCGGCCCGTGACCGGAAGTACTCGTACACGGAGGAGCGCGCGAGCCCCGTCCGCTCGGCGAGGGCCGGGAAGGTCAGCGCCTCCGTCCCGCCCTCGGACAACAGGGAGCGTGCCGCGTCCAGGAGGGCGGCACGCTGCATCGACCGGTGCTCGGCCACGGAGGCCGCTCGAATCCTTGGCACGTCAACCACTCTACGGACGCTGCGCCCCCGGCGGGAGTGACCGCGGCCGTACTCCTGGCGGAACCGGCCGCGGGCCCGGGCCGGCCCGGGTCAACGACCGAAGCTCGCCAGTTTCGCACGCAACTGGAGAACGGACTTGGTGTGGATCTGACTGACCCTGCTCTCGGTCACGCCCAGCACGTTGCCGATCTCCGCGAGCGTCAGCCCCTCGTAGTAGTACAGCGTGACGACCTTCTTCTCCCGGTCGGGCAGCGTGTTGATCGCCCGGGCCAGAAACCGTCTGAGCTCCCGGTCCTCGGCCACCTCCACGGGGTTGTCGGCGGCGGTGTCCTCGAGGGTGTCCATGAAGCTGAGGCCGTCCCCGTCCTCACCCCCGACGTGCAGCAGCTCCTCCAGCGCCACCACGTTGGCCAGCGACAACTGACTGAACACGGCGTGCAGTTCGTCCACCGCGATGCCCAGCTCGGCGGCCACCTCGCACTCCGACGGCGTCCGCCGCAGCCGTGCCTCCAGCGTCGCGTAGGCGCGCTCCACGTTGCGCGCCTTCTGCCGCACCGACCGCGGGATCCAGTCCAGGGCCCGCAGCTCGTCGATCATCGCGCCGCGGATCCGGGTGATCGCGTACGTCTCGAACTTGATCTCCCGGCCGATGTCGAACTTCTCGATCGCGTCGATCAGTCCGAAGACCCCGGAGGAGACGAAGTCGGCCTGCTCCACGTTCGGCGGCAGCCCGACGCTCACCCGTCCCGCCACGTACTTCACCAGCGGCGAGTAGTGCAGGATCAGCTGTTCGCGCAGCCGCTCGTCCCCCGTCGCCTTGTACGACCGCCACAGCTCGTCGAGCGTCGAGGGAGCGGGCGGCCGCACGCTGCCACCGTCACGGGCGGCTGGGGGGATAGCCGCCCGGTCGGACCCGGAGGTGTGCTGGGGCATTCGTCGCCTTGTGCCGTTCTGCCGTGAAGTGCGTGTGGTGGGTACCGCGTGGTGCAGTGGTGCCGTTCTGTGCCGGAATCCTCGTGAGCGTAGCGTGACTGTGGTGTCGCGGTGCGCGAAGGGCGGGCCCCGACCGGTACGCAGATACGTTCCGCTGAGCGCCCTCCAGGGCCGCCGCGATCGCTGCGGGTGACCGCCGAGGCGGGTCAACTACCTGAATTCCCAAGGCTTTCGGCATTCCCCCGGACGGCCGAACCCCCCGGGTCAACACGGAGGACGACCCCCTCGAACGGAGACCATCGCCTGGCGTGTCAACTTCCAGCCGTCGCCGTGTCGTTCGACGTAGCCCAGCGCTCTGAGCTCGTACAGCCTGGCGATGGCGTCGTCCGGTGTGGTCCGGGCCTCGCGGGCGATCTCGTCGGCCGCCGCGGGCCGCCGGGCGGGGAGCGCGGCCAGGACGCGACGGGCGTCCGGCTCCAGCAGATCGCGCGGCAGCACCGGCCCCCGCCGGTCCGGAGCGAGCTCGCCCATGTCTCCGACCAGCTCGACGACCTCCGCCGCGTCGGTGACCAGCACGGCCTCGCCCCGCAGCAGCTCGTGCACCCCTGCCGACAGGCTGCTGGTGGCCGGTCCGGGGACTCCCATGGTGTGCCGCCCCAGCCGCTGCGCCGCCCGTGCGGTGACCAGCGAGCCGCTGCGGTAGGCGGCCTCGACGACGACCGTGCCCCGGGTGAGCGCGGCGATCACCCGGTTGCGCAGGATGAATCTGCTCGGGGTGGGATGGTCTCCGGGCGGCAACTCCCCGACCACCAGTCCCTGTTGGGCGATGCGGCCGATCAGCTCCGTGTGGCCGCTCGGGTAGGGCCGGTCGACCCCGCAGGCGAGGACGGCGACGGTGGCGCCGCCCGCTCCGAGGGCGCCCCGGTGGGCGGCGCCGTCGACCCCGTAGGCCCCGCCGGACACCACCACCCACCCTCGTTCGGCGAGTCCGCAGGACAGGGCGGCCGCCATGTGGGCGCCGTACTCGGTGCAGGCGCGGGCGCCGACGACGGCGACCGACCGCAGCGCCCACATCCGCAGACTGGGCCGCCCCCGTACCCACAGCCCCAGCGGCCGGGCGTCCCCGAGCTCGTCCAGCGTTCCCGGCCACTCGGCGTCGCCGGGGCACACGTAGCGCACCCCGGCCTCCCGGGCGACGGCCAGATCCCGTTCCGGTTCGGCCCGCGCGGCCCGCGCCCGCATCCCGGCCCACCGCCGCGCGGTCACCCCGGGCAGCGGCTCGCCGTCGCCACACAGCCGGCGTACCACCTCCAGGACGCCCCGCTCCCGCACCCACTGCCCACCCACCTCGTCCCCTGGCTCGACGACGCGCCCGAGGAAGACGCGGGCGAGCCGGTCGTCGACCGGTGCGCCGCCGCCGTTCACGTCAGCGCCCCGAGAACCATCGGGACCCCGCGCGGCACGCCCGTGCGCAGTTGCAGGGCAAGGGCCACGTCCATCGTGTCGGGCCGGTCGTGGCCGACGAGGTCGGCGACGGTCCAGGCGACGCGCAGCACGCGGTCGAGTCCCCGGGCGGTCAGCATCCCGCGCTCCAGGTTGCGCTCCGCCTCGTCCATGGCCCCGGTCGCGGCGTGCCAGCGACTGCGCAGCTCACGGCCCGGCACTTCGCTGTTGGTCCGCCATGGAGTGCCCGCCAGCCGGGCCGCCGCCCGCTCGCGGGCGGCCCGCACCCGGTCGGCGACGGTGGCCGTGGACTCACCACCGGGGCCGCGGTGGGCGAGCTCGGCCCGGCTGACCGGGTCGACCTCGACCCTCAGGTCGACCCGGTCGAGCAGGGGGCCGGACAGTCGTGCCTGGTACCGGCGGATCGCGGAGGGCGGACACTCGCACAGGGTGTCCCGCTGCGAGAACCGGCCGCAGGGGCACGGGTTGGCGGCGAGCACCATCAGGAACCGGGCCGGGAACCGCACCACGCCGGCGCTTCGCGCGATCACCACATGGCCCGCCTCCAGCGGCTGGCGCAGGGCGTCGAGGGCGTGGCTGCCGAATTCCGGGGTCTCGTCGAGGAAGAGCACCCCGCGGTGCGCCAGGGAGACGGCGCCGGGGCGGGCGCCCCCGGGACCTCCCCCGACCAGCGACTGCATCGTGGCCGAGTGGTGCGGGGCGCAGTACGGGGGCACGTCGATGAGGGGCTTGCCCGGCGGCAGCAGTCCGGCCACCGAGTGCACCGCCGTGACCTCCAGCGACTCCTGCCTGCTCAACCGGGGCAGAACCGCCGGCAGGCGCTCGGCGAGCATGGTCTTTCCCGCTCCCGGCGGCCCTTCCAGGAAGAGGTGGTGTCCGCCGGCGGCGGCCACCTCGACCGCGGTGCGCGCCGAGCGCTGGCCGACGACGTCCGCGAGGTCGTGTTCCTGGTCCTGCTGGGCGGCGCCCATGCTGTGCATGCCGGTGGCCGCGCCGGTGCCGGGCATCCGCAGGCCGGCCATGAGCGGATCCGGACGGCCCGCCTCGTCGGGCTCCTCGTCGGGCACGGGCTCGTCCGCGAGGACGGCGATCAGTTGCCGCAGGCTGCGCACCCCGAGCACGGAGACGCCCGGTACCAGTGACGCCTCGGCGGCGGCGCACTCCGGCACCACCACCTGTTCGTATCCGGCGTCGGCCGCGGCCAGCACCGCGGGGAGGATGCCCCGGACCGGGCGCACCCGTCCGTCCAGGCCCAGTTCCCCGATCATCACGATGTCGGCGAGGACCCTCGGGTCGATCCGTTCGGCCGCGCCGAGCACGGCGCAGGCGACGGCGAGGTCGAAGCCCGATCCGCCCTTGGGCACCGAGGCCGGGCTGAGTCCGACGGTGAGCTTCTTCTGCGGCCACTCGCCGCCCGAGTTCACCACCGCGGCCCGCACCCGGTCCCGGCTCTCGCTCAGGCTCTTGTCCGGCAGCCCCACCAGCGTGAACGCGGCCACTCCGGGTTCCAGGTCGGCCTGGACCTCGACCACGACCCCTTCGACGCCCACCAGCGCCACCGAGCACGTACGCGCGAACCCCATCTCAGGCCACCCCCCGCGCGTGCTCGACGACGGCCGCTCCGCGGCTGGGCAGGACCACCCCGACGAGGTCGATGCGGACGCCGCCCGGTGGGGCTCCCCCGTGCGCCTGGATCCACCGCGCGGCGAGAGCGCGCAGCCGCTCGGCCTTCTCCGGCGTCACCGCCGCCATCGGGTGCTGGAACGCGCCGCCCCGGCGGGTCTTCACCTCGCAGACGACCAGGACGTCGCCGTCCCGGGCGACGATGTCGATCTCGCCGTTCCTGCCGCAGCGCCAGTTGCGCTCCAGGACCGTCATCCCGGCCTCGGCCAGCCGCCGTGCGGCCAGATCCTCGCCGTACCTGCCGAGCGCGCCTCGGGCCAGATCCGTGTGCGTGTTCATGTGGGCACCACCTCCGGCACCCACGCTCACGCATCCGCCGCCACGAAAAGGATCTTGGTGGAGAACCCGGCGGCTGTGGACAACCCCGTCACTCACACGGGCGTGCGGGAGACGGGCTCAGGCGATCTCAGCTGCCCGGGAGCTCCAGATCGCTCTTGTTCAGCTCCTCGATGTTCACGTCCTTGAACGTGAGCACCCGCACCTGCTTCACGAACCGGGCCGGCCGGTACATGTCCCACACCCAGGCGTCCGCCATCGACACCTCGAAGAACACCTCGCCCTGGACCGAGTGCACCTGCATCTCGTAGTCGTTGGTGAGGTAGAAGCGCCGCTCGGTCTCGATCACGTATTTGAACAGACCGACGACGTCGCGGTACTCCCGGTAGAGCTTCAGCTCCATCTCGGTCTCGTACTTCTCGAGGTCCTCGGCGCTCATGGCATGTTCCCCTTCAGCCGTGCGATCTCCCCATTGTGCGCCAGTCCCGCGCGCCCCTAGACGATTTCCGTGTCAAGGGTTACGGGTCCGGCCGGGAGACCTTCGTCCAACAGCTTGCACAGCAGCTCGGCGAGTCTGGTCGGATACACCGTCTCATGTGCCTGGGTCAGTTCCTGACACGTCCACCAACGCGCTCCGGCGACACTGCGCCGCTCCAGCTCGGTCAGGGCCGTCGCCCGGGTCGCCGTCACGGTCGTGCGGGCCAGGTAGTACCACTCGTCCTGGTCCCAGCGTCGGCCCGCGAACGGGAAGGAGCACATCCGGCGCCACAGCACCGGGCCCAGCTCGACCTCGGTGATGCCGGTCTCCTCGACGAGTTCCCGCAGAGCGGCCTCTTCACGGGTCTCGTCGCCCTCCACCCCGCCGCCGGGGGTGAACCACCAGTCGTTCGCCGGATCGTCCGGCTCATGGCCGTGCAGCAGCAGGATGCGGTCCCGCGGGTCGAGAAGGACGACCCTGGCGACCTTGCGCAGCCCGCCCTCGTAGGAGTCGGCGCTCGTCCCCGTCGGCTCGTCGGCCTCAGCGGGCACCGGCGGACTCCGGCCGCACGCGGTCGCGGCGGCCCGACGTCCGCTTGGCGATCGGCCCGTACGCGCCGCCGCCGAGGACCAGCACCGCCCCGACGACGATCAGCCAGCCGATCATGGCCAGCGGGCCGGGCTCGGAGAGGGCGCCGAGGGTCTCGAAGCCCGTCGGCCGCTTGAGCATGCCGTCCATGGGCCAGACGACGGCGTCGACGCGGGCCTTGACGGCGCTGCGCGCCACCGTGCCCTGGGCCGCGTCCGTGAGGTGGGCGGTCGAGTCCAGCGAGCCCTGCCGCTCGTCGCCGAGCAGGAAGAGCCTGCCGTCGGGGACCTTCACGGTCGGGAAGTTCTTGATCTCGGCCAGGGTGCCCGGGGGCAGATACGGTTCTTCGATCTGCTCGCCGTTGACGGTCAGCTTGCCGTCGGTGCAGCAGGCGACCGTGTCGCCGCCGACCGCGACCACGCGCTTGACCACGGGCGCGTTGCTCGCCCAGGTCTTGTCGGTGAAGACGACGACGTCCCCGCGGCGCACCTCGCCGCCGTCGACCCGCTCGGCCAGCACGCGGTCGCCGGCGGCGATGGTCGGGCTCATGGAACTGGTGGGCACGGTGTACGGCCGGTAGACCAGGGCTGCCCAGCCGAATCCGCCGAGGAACAGCACCAGGCCCAGTGCGACGGCCAGGCCGGACAGAAGCTGTCCGGTCCGGCTGCCCACCGGGCCGTTGCTGGTGCCACCGCCGCTGTGCGGGGCCGTACGCGTAGTGCTCTCGCCACCCATGGATCCGCACCCTACCCGGCGGTACCGAACCGGGTCAGCCCTTGGTCCCGGGTCTTCACAGCCTCGGTCGCAAGCTTGGGAAAGGGTTTGCCGAGCGGGAGGCGGAAGGTCAGCGGGTCTCGGAGCCGCGTTCCCTGCGGCGACGCCACAGCACCACCGGCACCGAGCCGACGAGGGCGAGGCCCCCGGGTGCGGCCGTCAGGGCCGCGGACGCCGCGGACTGGTCGCTCAGTCCGTACTGGTCGAAGGTGTCCGGCACCGGCAGCGTGCCCCAGTGGCTGATCGGCCATGCCTTGACGATGGCGCGCCCGACGACCTGGTCCACGGGCACCATGCCGTGGTTCTTGTCCGACTGGTTGTAGCGCGAGTCGCGGGAGTTCTGGCGGTGGTCGCCCATCACCCAGACGGAGCCCTTGGGGACCTTCACCGTGAACTGGCCGCCCTGGTCGTCCTGGCTGCACGGGGTGTTGCCGGGGTACACGTAGGGCTCGTTCAGAGCCTTGCCGTTGACCGTGAGCGGGCCCGTGCCCTTGCAGGAGACGGTGTCGCCGCCGACGCCGATGACCCGCTTGATCAGGTCCTTCTCCTCGGCGGACGGCATCAGGCCGATCCAGCTGAGGACGGTCTGGAAGGCGTTCGGGTTGGCGGTGTTCTCGCCGGCCAGCCAGTCGTCGGGGTCGTGGAAGACGACGACCTCGCCGCGCTCCGGCTCGGAGCCGAACCACGGGGTCAGTTTGTCCACGAGGACCCGGTCGCCGATCTTGAGGGTGTTCTCCATCGAGGCCGACGGGATGGAGAACGCCTGCACCAGGAACGTCTTGATCAACAGCGCGAGGACGAGCGCGATGCCGATCAGGATCGGCAGCTCCTTCCAGAAGGAGCGGGGCTTCTTCGCCTTCGGCGTCCGGTCGCCCGAGCCCTCACCCCCGGTCCGGGGCGGCTCGCTCGCCGGCGGGCCGTCACCGCCCGCGGGGTCACTCCCGGAGGTCACGACGCCGTCCGGAGCCGGGTCGGCGGCTTCCACGGGGTGTCCGCGGTGATCCTCGCCGTCGTGCCCGGACCGTGCGCCAACCGCCACATCCCCCACGCCAACTCCTTACTCTGTGCCGCCGCCTGCCCCACATACGACGCAGGCCCACCACTCCCATAACGAGCGGGAGTTCCGCAGGGCTCGGGAGTTGTCGAATCGATCCGTTCGGATCGCCGGGTGCAACACTATGCGACAGCCGGGCGGACGCGGTCGCCGTGGCAGTCGAGCCGGTCACGGATGAGAAAGTTTGCGGTTCCTTGAGACGGACCCAGTGACCCAGGGGCCAGGCGATGACCATGGCCCGGCCCACCACCTCGTCCTCCGAGACGGTGCCGCCGTAGTCGGTGTTCTGGTGGGACCGCGAGTCCGCGGAGTTGGCCCGGTGGTCGCCCATCACCCACAACCGCCCCTGCGGGACGGTGATGTCGAACGGGGTGCTGGAGGGCTGGTTGCCGGGATAGAGATAGGCCCCCTCTTCCAGGGGAACGCCGTTGACGGTCACCCGCCCCTGCGTGTCACAGCACACGACGCGGTCGCCGCCCACTCCGACGACCCGCTTGATGAGGTCCTTCTCGTTGTCGGACGGCAGCAGACCGATGAAGGTGAGCCCTTCCTTGAGCTGCTTGACGACGACCGGGTCCTTCTTCTTCGCGGTGGTCTGCTCGTCGTTGAGCCAGCCGCCGGGGTCCTTGAACACGACGACGTCCCCGCGCTCGGGTCTGGAACCGAACCACGGGGTGAACTTGTCGACCAGGACGCGGTCGCCGATCTGGATCGTCTGCTCCATGGAGCCGGACGGGATCACGAAGGCCTGGACGAGGAAGGTCTTCAGGACCAGGGCTATCAGGACGGCGACGCCGACCAGCAGCGGGATCTCCCGGACGGCCGAGCGCCTGCGCTTGCGCTTGACCTTGCGCTGCAGCTTGCGCCGCTCCGCGCGCGAGCGTCCGCCGCTGGGGCTCGCGGCGCGTCGCGAGCCGGTGGGCAGGAGGTTGTCCGCCGCGGAGCTGGGCACGCCGCGGGGTTTGCCGCGGTTACCCATGGGCGCCCTCCGCGCCGGGCACACCCGCGTAGGCACCCGGGCGGGACAGACGGGTGAGGTGCGCGTAGGGCCAGACGATCCAGTCGGCGCGGCCGATCACGTCGTCGACGGGGATCATGCCGCCGCCCGGTGAGCCGAGGTGGTCCCGCGAGTCGCTGGAGCGGCCGCGGTGGTCGCCGAGGACGAACAGCGTGCCGTCGGGCACGACCACGTCGAAGTCCACCGTGGACGGGCTGTCGCCGGGATAAAGGAATGTCGACTCGTCGACAGACCGGCCGTTCACCTGGATCCTCCCCTCCTTGTCGCAGCAGACCACGTGGTCTCCCCCTACACCCACGACGCGCTTGATGTAGTCGGAGTTCCCGAAGTAGCCGGTGCCGTCGAACACGACGACGTCGCCACGCCGGGGCGCGGCACCGAAACGGTACGCCAACTTATTTACGAGAACGCGGTCGCCGATCCTCAATCCGTTTTCCATGGATCCGCTGGGAATCTGGAACGGCTGCGCCACGAAAGCGCCGAGGAGCGGCAGGAACAGCAGGCAGACCAGCAGGGTCAGGCTGATCCGGCCGCCCGGGAGCCACTGCGTGATCCGCCCCGCCAACGCGAAACGCGACCGTCCCTCCGGTCCTTCCGGGTCCGGGGTCTCCTGGGAGACGTCCACGGGTACGGAAGGGCGGGAGGAGCGATCGCGCTCCGTCGTCGGCTGAGCTTCGGTGTCCATCGGGGCCAGATGCTATCCGGCCCCTCTGTGAACCCCGGAAGGCGCTCAGTTGTCGCGCTTCTCCTTGATCTTCGCGGCCTTGCCGCGCAGCTCACGGAGGTAGTACAGCTTGGCGCGGCGCACGTCACCGCGGGTGACGAGCTCGATCTTCTCGACGATCGGGGTGTGCACCGGGAAGGTGCGCTCGACGCCGACGGAGAAGGAGACCTTGCGGACCGTGAAGGTCTCGCGGACACCGGCGCCCTGGCGGCGGATCACAACGCCCTTGAACTGCTGCACACGGGAGCGGTTGCCCTCGATGACGCGGACGTGGACGTTGACGGTGTCACCCGGGCGGAAGGCCGGGACGTCGCTGCGCAGCGACGCGGCGTCGACGGAGTCGAGCAGGTGAGACATTTCGTCTGCTTTCTTCGCTGATGCCACAGGTCATCAACGGAACTAGAAGTTCGAGGATTGAGTGCCGTGTGCCCGTCGAGGCGGGCGTCGTGTCCCCCTGTGGCAGGGGCGCACACCGGACGGCGCACAACAGCGACCTATTGTTCCACGCCCTCGGTCCTGCGCCAAAATCGACCGTGGGGCTCGCCCTCCGGGTCGGGCGCCCAGCCGAGGATGGAGAGCATCTCGCGGTCCTTCTTGTCGAAGGACTTGGGGTCGCAACGCTCGATCAGGTCGGGCCGGTTGGCCGTCGTGCGCCGCAGGGCCTCGTCGCGGCGCCAGCGGGCGATCTTCCCGTGGTGGCCGCTGAGCAGCACCTCCGGGATCTCGCGGCCGCGCCAGGCGGGCGGCTTGGTGTAGACGGGGCCTTCCAGGAGGTTGGCCATGGCGCCGGGGGCGAAGGAGTCGTCGCGGTGGGACTCGGCGTTGCCGAGCACACCGGGCAGCAGACGCGCCACCGCCTCGGTGACGACCAGGACGGCGGCCTCCCCGCCGGCGAGCACGTAGTCGCCGATGGAGACCTCGTAGACGGGGACCCGGGTGGCGTACTCGTCGACGACCCGCCGGTCGATGCCCTCGTAGCGGGCCGGCGTGAAGATCAGCCAGGGGCGCTCGGAGAGCTCGACGGCGAGTTCCTGGGTGAAGGGGCGTCCGCTGGGGGTGGGGACGACGATCGCCGGGGCGTGCGAACCCCGCTCGTAGCCGTCGGCGAGGACGGAGTCCAGGGCGTCGCCCCAGGGGTCGGTCTTCATGACCATGCCGGGGCCGCCGCCGTAGGGGGTGTCGTCGACCGTGTTGTGCCGGTCGTACGTCCACTCCCGCAGATCGTGCACGTGCACGTCCAGCCGGCCACGCGCGCGTGCCTTGCCGACGAGGGAGACGTTCAGCGGGTCGAGGTACTCGGGGAAGATCGTGACGACGTCGAGGCGCATCAGGACTCTTCCCCGGCCGACTCGCGGGAGGAGGCGATCTCGGCGCGGTCGTCGATCAGACCGGGAGGCGGGTCGATGACGGCCCGCTGCTCCTCGAGGTCGATCTCGATGACGATCGACTCGACGAACGGGATCATCACCTCGCTGCCGTCGGGCCGCTCGACGATGAAGAGGTCCTGGGAGGGCAGGTGGGAGATCTCGGTGATCCGGCCGACCTCGGCGCCGTCCTTGGTCACCACGTCCAGGTCCATCAGCTGGTGGTCGTAGTACTCGTCCTCCTCCTCGGGCAGCTCCTCGGGATCGACCTCGGCGATCAGGAGGGTGTTGCGCAGGGCTTCGGCGGCGTTGCGGTCACGCACGCCCTCGAAGCGCAGGAGGAGACGGCCGCTGTGGACGCGGCCCGTCTCGATGGTCAGCGGGCCGGTCGAGGCCGGCTCCGTGAACAGGACGGCGCCGGGGGCGAGCCGCAGCTCCGGCTCGTCGGTGCGTACCTCGACGGTGACCTCGCCCTTGATGCCGTGGGCGCGGCCGATCCGTGCGACTACGAGCTGCACTTCTCAAGATCTCCTGTCGTGCCTGTCGTGCCTGTCGTCACGAGTGCCGTAACGACTGCGGGCCGGGGACGGCCAGTGGCCCTCCCCGGCCCGAGCCGGTGCTGCGATACGCGTCAGCGGACGTGATCCACGTCGACGAGGTCGACACGGACGCCCCGGCCGCCGATGGCGCCCACGACGGTGCGCAGAGCGCGTGCGGTGCGGCCGTTGCGGCCGATCACCTTGCCGAGGTCGTCCGGGTGCACCCGGACCTCGAGCACGCGTCCGCGGCGCAGGTTGCGCGAGGCGACCTGCACATCGTCGGGGTTGTCGACGATGCCCTTCACGAGGTGCTCAAGCGCCTCTTCGAGCATGCTGCTCAGGCCTCGGTCGACTCGGACTCGGCGGCAGCCTCGTCCTTCTTCTCAGCCTTCTTCTTCTGGGTGATGGCCTCACCCTTGCCCGAGTCGTCGCCACCAAGGGCCTCGAACGACGGGCGAGCCTTCTTCGGCTCGGCGACGAGCAGCGGCGCCGGGGCGGGCTCGCCCTTGAACTTCTGCCAGTCGCCGGTCTTCTTCAGGATGGCGAGCACGGGCTCGGTCGGCTGCGCGCCGACGCCCAGCCAGTACGCCACGCGGTCGGCGTCGACCTCGATGATCGACGGGTGGTACGTCGGCTGGTACTTGCCGATCTCCTCGATCGCACGACCGTCACGACGGGTACGGGAGTCGGCGACGACGATGCGGTAGTGAGGCGAACGGATCTTGCCCAGACGCTTCAGCTTGATCTTGACTGCCACGGGAGTGGGTTCTCCTGGTTTTGACGTGGTTGGGCACGGCGAGATTGCCGCGTGGGGTTGCGGTACCCGAGTGCCCGATGGACGCGTCAGCCGGAGGAGAGAGGGGTCCTGTGCGACTGTCGAGTACAGCTAGCCATTGTGCCACACGCGGCGGGTCGCTTCGGGCCGAGGGTCCGGCGGCAGCCGGGCACGCCGCAGCGGCACCCGGCGGCGCGGTGGACGCGCGCCGGGTGCGCGGCCGGGCGCCGCGGGGTGCCGACCGCGCCCACCCGTGCCGCTGGAAATCCCCCCAGGCCCTCGGGGCGCTGGGGGCGGCACGGCTGTCGCGGTTCGGGAACACCCCGCGTCTCGCCGTCGACCGGCAGCCACGAGATGCCGGTGCCGGGCCCGTCCGGTACTACGCCGCGCCGGCGATCTCCGGGATCCGGAACGGTTTGCCGCAGCCTCCGCACACGATCGGCGCCTGGGCCAGGACCGAGGGCACGACCCGTACGTTGCGCCCGCAGTCGCAGACGGCCTTGACCCGGACGCCTCCGCCCGAGGAGCCGTGGCGGGCCGCGGGACCGCGGAAGGTGCGGCTGGTGTCCGCGGAGGTGGCCGCCGTGTGGGCCTTCAGGGCCCGCTGGAGGCGCTCGATGGTCGGCCGGTAGCGGCGCTTGGCCTCGGGATTGAGCGTCACCAGGGAGAAACCGCTGCTGGGATGGGGTTCCTCGGGGTGGTCGAGGCCCAGTTCCTCGGCGATCGCGAGGAATCTGCGGTTGTGGTAGCGGCCGGCACGGGAGGTGTCGCGCACGCCGCGGGCTGCGGCGATGCCATGGACTGCCTCGTGAAGCAGTCGCTCGAAGGAGAGCTCGTGACCGCAGGCGGACGACGACTCCCCGATCAGGGACTCTGGCGCGGCGAGATCCGGCAGCTCGGGGTGGTACCGCTGAATGTCGGCCCACGCCTCTGCCAGCTCTGCGGCGAGAACTGGTGGTGTCTGTGTCGTGCTCACGTAATGACAACGAGCGGGGGTGCCCCTGTGTTCCTATTCCGGGGCATCCCAAATAATTTGCACGTACCCGTCAGTCGGTACTCATGCGTCCGGACGAGGGCGGGTGCGCTGATCTGCGGAGAAGCCTCACAGCTCGTACCAAGCTGGTGCGTAGTCCCGCGTACGACCCGGCGCGTAGCCCAAGTCCGTGCGCCGGGTGCTGATGTTCCGCAGGGGCGCAAGAGACGTTTCGGCCGCTCTCCCGGGCGGAGGGCTCTGCCTCAGTAAGCGCGCGCGACGACCGCGACGTTACCGGGGGCGTCCCCGTCGACCGGCACCGACCCGTCCTCGGCGACCAGACACCGTACGGTCACCGACCGCTCGGCCAGCCTGGCCTCGCCCTCTTCGCCCAGGACCGCCCACGGGACGCGCGCCCAGCCGCCGGCGACGGCAACCTCGGCCGCCTCCTCGATCGTGGAGACGTCCGCCGTCCGGGACTCGCGACGCTCACGGGACTGCCGCAGCAGCAGCGCCTGATCCTCCTCCAGGACGGCCGGCAGCAGACCCGTCAGCCCGTCGATCGCCACTGGTTCCTTGCCCCCGGGGATCCGGCGGACCAGCATCGCCGTGCCGTTCTCCAGGTCACGGGGCCCGATCTCGATGCGGACGGGCACGCCCTTGAGCTCCCAGTCGACGGCGCGCCGCCCGAAGGGGACGTCGGTGCGGTCGTCGATCCGGACCCGCACGCCCGCCGCCCTCAGCCGGTCGCCCAGCTCGCGGACCTTGGCCAGAACCGCCTCGTCGTCCTTGACCGCCAGGACGACGGCCTGGATCTGCGCCAGCCGCGGCGGCACCCGCAGCCCGTCGTCGTCGCCGTGGGCCATCACCAGGGCGCCGATCATGCGGGTCGTCGATCCCCAGGAGGTCTGCCAGACCAGCTCCTGCGTGCCGTCCTTCGACAGATAGCGGGTGTTGAAGGCCCTGGCGAAGTTCTGCCCCAGCTCATGACTGGTGACCATCTGCAGGGCCTTGCCGTCGCCCATCATGCTCTCCAGGGTGAGCGTGTTGACGGCGCCCGCGAAGCGCTCCTTCACCGTCTTGCGGCCGGCGACGGCGTCGATCGCGAGGACGTTCTCCAGGAAGTCCCCGTAGACCTCGCGATGGATGTGCGCGGCGAAGTCGCGGGCCTCCTCGTACGTGGCGTGCGCGGTATGGCCCTCCTGCCAGAGGAACTCCGACGTGCGCAGGAAGAGGCGGGGCCGCAGCTCCCAACGGACCACGTTGGCCCACTGGTTGATCAGCAACGGCAGGTCGCGGTAGCTCTGCACCCACTTGGAGAAGTACTCGTTGACGATCGTCTCGGAGGTGGGCCGGACCACCGCCGGCTCCTCCAGCTCCTTGCCGCCGCCGTGCGTGACCACGGCCAACTCGGGCGCGAAACCCTCGACATGGTCCGCCTCGCGCGTGAGGTGGGACTGCGGGATCAGCAGTGGGAAGTACGCGTTCTCGGCGCCGGTCTCCTTGATGCGGGCGTCCATCTCCGCCTGCATCCGCTCCCACAGCCCGTAGCCGTACGGCCGGATCACCATCGTGCCGCGCACCGGGCCGTTGTCGGCCAGCTCCGCCTTGGTGATCAGATCCTGGTACCAGCGAGGGAAGTCGTCCGCCCGCGGGGTGAGAACGGGAGCCTTTGCCATGGCGCGATGGTACGGCTGCAAGTTGCCGGAATGTGAATTCTCGCCACAGGCACATGCCGTCCCCAAGCAGGGCCCCGCGACCCCTGGACGCGGCCGCAGACGGGGAGTTACCTGGCATACGGGGGCGGTGCGAGGCACCGCACGGGGGCCCACCTGATCGGGTACGGCAGCAGACTCTCGGCGGATTGGGGCGCTTTTCCATGACACCTGTGCTCGTGCGGCAGCACCTGCCTCACGCGGGGCCGGGGCCCCGCGCGGATCTGGGTGCACGCGCGCGTGACTGGTCCGAGATCCAGGAACGCATGCTGGTTCCGCTCTACGAGGCCGTCCACGACCGACTGGACGTGGGGCCCGACACCCGGCTCCTCTCCCTCGGCTGCGGCTCCGGCCTCGCCCTGGTGATGGCGGCCTCCAGAGGCGCGGCCCTCACCGGTGTCGAGTCCTCCTCCCCCGCACGGCTCGCCCTCGCGCGCGAGCGGCTGCTCCGGGAGAGCTGGGGGGCACACGCGCGTGCGGACATCCGGCTCACCGACCGTCTGCCCACGGACGGCCCGGGCGCGCAGCCGACCGCATACACCGTGGTGACCGCGTTCGAGCCGATCGGACGCGTGGCGGGCGACACGGAGGAACTGACCGAACTGCTGACGGCCGCGACACCGCTCGCCCTGCACGGCGCCCCCGTGGTGCTCGTCGGCTGGGGTCCGCCCGAGCGCTGCGCCACCACGGCGGTGCTGCAGGTCGCGGCCAAGCTGGCGGAGCAGGACCGCGGCACGGTCCGGCTGCGCCCCGCGCTCCGCGACGACCTGGAGGAGGTCGCCCGGCGGGCCGGGCTGCGGCCGGACGGATCGGGCCGGGTCGCCTGCCCGTTCGGGTACGCCGACGTGGACAGCGCCCTCAAGGGGCTGCTCTCCACGGGCCTGCTCGACGCGGCGGTCGCGGCGACGGACCAGGCGCAGGTCGACAAGGAAGTGACGGAGGCGCTGCACCCGTACCGGCGGCCCGACGGAACGGTGTGGATGCCCCATGTGTTCCGGTACCTGATCGCGCGGACCGTCTGACGCGCGGGTCCACGAGGACCGCGCCCGCTACGCGTTCTCGTCCGCCTTGGTCACCCGCGTGATCCCCGCGATCCGGTACGCGTCGGCCTCCTCCAGCGTCTCGTGCTCCAGCAGCGCCAGCGCGAGGGCGTCCAACTGCCCGCGGTGGTCGCGGAGTTTGCGGCAGGCCTCCTCGTAGCAGTCGTCGACGATGCGGCGCATCTCGTGGTCGATGACGTCGAGGGTCGCCGGCGCGGCGGCGAGGCCGTAGGCCTGCTGGGCGTCGCTGGGCAGCGCGGAGAGGCGGCCCACCCGTTCACTCATGCCCCACCGCCCGACCATCCCGCGGGCGATGTTGGTGACCTGCTCCAGGTCGTTCTCGGCGCCGGTGGTGACCACGCCGTAGACGACCTGCTCGGCCGCCATGCCGCCGAGGGCGCCGATGATCCTGCCGCGCAGATACTCCTCGGAGAGCGCGTACCGCTCCACCTCGGGCGTCGACATGGTGACCCCGAGCGCGCGGCCGCGCGGCACGATGGTGACCTTGCGCACCGGGTCGGCGCCTGGCTGGAGCATGCCCAGAAGGGCGTGGCCGCTCTCGTGGAAGGCGGTGCGGCGGCGGTCCTCCTCGGGCATGATCAGCGTGCGCTCCGCCCCGAGCTGCACCTTCTCCAGGGCCTCGGACAGGTCGGACTGGGTCACCTGGTCCTGTTTGCGCTTCACGGCGAGCAGCGCGGCCTCGTTGGCGAGATTGGCGAGATCCGCACCCGTCATGCCGGGCGTCGTCCGCGCCACCCGGGCCAGGTCCACCTCGGGCGCGAGCGGGATGTCGCGGGTGTGGATGGCGAGGATCGCCTCGCGTCCGGCGCGGTCCGGCGGGGAGACGTTGACCACCCGGTCGAAGCGGCCGGGCCGGGTGAGCGCCGGGTCGAGGATGTCGGCGCGGTTGGTCGCCGCGATGACGATGACGCCCTCGGACCCCGAGAAGCCGTCCATCTCGGTGAGGATCTGGTTCAGGGTCTGCTCGCGCTCGTCGTGGCCGCTCATCGAGGCGCCGCCGCCGCGGGCCCGCCCGATGGTGTCGATCTCGTCGATGAAGATGATCGACGGCGCCACCTTGCGTGCCTCGGCGAACAGCTCGCGGACCCGGGACGCGCCGACGCCGACGATCATCTCGATGAACTCGGAGGCCGAGGCGGAGAAGAACGGCACCCCGGCCTCGCCCGCCACCGCGCGCGCCAGCAGGGTCTTGCCGGTTCCCGGCGAGCCGGCGAGCAGCACGCCGCGGGGCATCTTCGCGCCCATCCGGCGGTAGGCCTCGGGGTGTTCCAGGAAGTCGACGACGTCGTCCAGCTCGCCCTTGACCTCGTCGATGCCGGCGACGTCGGCGAACGTGGTGCGTGGGCCCCCGGGGCGCAGCTCCACCGGCTTGGGCGGCGTCTTTCGCCCCAGCATGCCGCCCGCGCCGCCGAGGCCGCCGCCGTAGCGCCGGGCGAAGAAGATCCACACGGCGACCAGGAGCACGATCGGCGCCAGCGACAGAAGCAGGTTGGCCAGCAGGCTGCGCTGCTGCACGACCGGCCGGGCGGTCACCGTGACGTCCTGGCGGTCCAGGCCCTGCCAGAGGTCGTCGTCCGCGAAGGCCGGGCGCTGGGTCTTGAACTTGGTGTACTCGCCCCCGCCGTCGGGGTCGTCGCGGGCCTTCTTGAGCTGGCCCTGGATCGCGTCGCCCTTGGAGTAGATCTTGTCGACGTTGCCCGCGTCGACCTGTCTGCTGAACTCCGTGTAGGAGATCGTCGGCTCGTCGCCCCCGCCGAGGTAGTTCAGCCCGATGTACGCCAGCAGGAAGACGATCACCGCGGTGATCGCCAGCCCCCACCAACGACCGCGGGGCCCCCTGCCGTCCGGGGGGCGTGTTCCGTCGTCCGGGGTGCCCTCGGTACGCCAGAGCTGATCGGGGGCCTTGCGCGCCGGAGCGGCATTGCTCATACCTGGACGTTACGGCAGAGAACGCGACCCGGCATGCGCTGAGGGCGCCCTCCGGCACGGAGGGCGCCCTCGACGACTGCGGGTCTCAGCCCATGAACTTCTTGAACTCGTCCGGCAGCTCGAAGTCCTGGCCGCCCTGCTGCGGCAGCCCGAGCGCGTTGCCGCTCTGGGCCTGCGCCTCGCGCCGCTGGGCCGCCTCCAGCTCCTGCTGCTTGCGCTTCATCGGGTTGCCTGAGCGCTGCTTGCCCTTGGCCTGCTTCGGCTGCTTCTTCTGCCGGCCGGGGCCGCCGCCCATCCCCGGCATCCCCGGCATCCCGGGCATGCCGCCGCCCTGGGCCATGCGGGACATCATCTTGCGGGCCTCGAAGAACCGCTCGACCAGGCCCTTCACCGCGCTGACCTCGACACCGGAGCCCTTGGCGATGCGGGCGCGGCGCGAGCCGTTGATGATCGTCGGGTCCTGGCGCTCGCCCGGGGTCATCGACTTGATGATCGCGGCGGTGCGGTCGACGTCACGCTCGTCGAGGTTGGCGATCTGGTCCTTGATCTGGCCCATGCCGGGCAGCATGCCGAGCAGCTTGGAGATGCTGCCCATCTTCCTGACCTGCTCCATCTGGGCCAGGAAGTCGTCCAGGGTGAAGTCCTGGCCCTTCTTGGACGCCAGCTTGGAGGCCATCTTCTCGGCCTCTTCCTGACTGAACGTCTTCTCCGCCTGCTCGATCAGGGTGAGCAGGTCACCCATGTCGAGGATGCGGGAGGCCATCCGGTCGGGGTGGAAGGCGTCGAACTCGTCGAGCTTCTCGCCGTTCGAGGCGAACATGATCGGCTTGCCGGTCACGGAGGCGATCGACAGGGCGGCGCCGCCGCGGGCGTCGCCGTCGAGCTTCGACAGCACGACACCGTCGAAGCCGACGCCGTCCCGGAATGCCTCCGCGGTGTTGACGGCGTCCTGACCGATCATCGCGTCGACGACGAAGAGGATCTCGTCTGGCGACACGGCGTCGCGGATGTCCGCGGCCTGCTGCATCAGCTCGGCGTCGATGCCGAGGCGGCCGGCGGTGTCCACGATCACGATGTCGTGGACCTTGGACTTGGCGAACTCGATGGAGTCCTTGGCGACCTGGACCGGGTCGCCCACGCCGTTGCCCGGCTGGGGCGCGTAGACGGCCACGCCCGCGCGCTCGGCGACGACGCTGAGCTGGTTCACGGCGTTGGGGCGCTGGAGGTCACAGGCGACGAGCAGCGGCGAGTGGCCCTGCTCCTTCAGCCAGCGGCCGAGCTTGCCCGCGAGGGTGGTCTTACCGGCGCCCTGCAGACCCGCCAGCATGATCACGGTGGGCGGCTGCTTGGCGAAGCGCAGGCGGCGGGTCTCGCCTCCGAGGATCGTGACGAGTTCCTCGTTGACGATCTTCAGGACCTGCTGGGCGGGGTTCAGCGCCCTGGAGACCTCGGCGCCGAGGGCGCGCTCCTTGACGTTCTTGATGAACGAGCGGACGACCGGCAGGGCGACGTCCGCCTCGAGCAGCGCGATGCGGATCTCGCGCGCCGTGGCGTCGATGTCCGCTTCGCTCAGGCGCCCCTTGCCGCGCAAGTTCTTGAAGGTCGCTGAAAGGCGATCGGAGAGAGTATCGAACACGGCGGCGTCGGTCCTCGGAGTCGGGGGCAGTCTGAGCGTCTTCCAGGGTATCCGGCCGCGCAAGGCATTCGTCCCCGCCTGCTGTATTCAGCGGACGGGGACGTGTCACGCAGCCCGCGCTCACGCGCGCAGCGTCTCCTCCAGCTTGCGGGTGACGGAGGCTGCCTCGTCGCCGGGCAGGGGCGCACCGTCCGCCCCGGTGACGTAGAAGGCGTCCACGGCGTTCGCGCCGAGGGTGGAGACGTGCATGCTGCGCACGCGCAGTCCCTCGTCCTCCAGGGCCTGTCCGATCCGGAACAGCAGGCCCGGGGCGTCCTGCGCGCGCACCTCGATGACCGTGGCGTGCCGGGAGGCGGCGGAGGCGACCGTCACACGCGGCGGCGGGGCGACCACGCCTCGGCGACGGGGGTAGGCGGCGTCCCGTTCCGCGAGCCGTCCGGCGATGTCCAGCGAGCCGTCGAGGGCCCGTACGAGGTCGGCGCGCAGCCGGGCGGCCTGGGGCAGGGAACCGTACTCGGCGGCCACCCGCCAGTTCAGCAGCAGGACGGAGCCCTCGACTCCGGTCGGCAGGTCCAGGGCGCGCAGTTCGGCCGTGCGGACGGTCAGACGGTGCACGGCGAGCACGCCGGCCACCGCGGGCAGCACGCCCGCCTGGTCGGGCACCGCGATGAGCAGCTCCACGCCGAGCGGCTCGGGGTCCTCGGCGGACTGCTCCTCCGCGGGCGGCTCGGTCTGTGCGCGCAGGGACAGCACCGGGCTGCCCGTGGCGACCGCCTCGATGGCGAGCCGCTCCTGCTCGGCGGTCGGCGCCGCGGCGTCGGGCTCCTCCGGCTCGTTTCCGGCGAGCACCGCCCCGACCCGCTTGACCAGGTCCGCCACGAGCGAACCTCGCCAGGAGGACCAGGCGGCCGGCCCGGTGGCCAGCGCGTCCGCCTCGGTCAGCGCGTGCAGCAGCTCCAGGGTGCTCTGCGAGCCGACCGCGTCGGCGACCGAGCGGACCGTGACCGGGTCCTCCAGGTCGCGCCGGGTGGCCGTCTCGACGAGCAGCAGGTGATGCCGTACGAGGGAGGACAGCACGGCGACGTCCGCGCGGTCGAAGCCGATGCGGGCCGCGACGTCCTTGGCGATGATCTCGCCCGCCACCGAGTGGTCGCCGGGCCAGCCCTTGCCGATGTCGTGCAGCAGCGCGGCGACCAGGAGGAGGTCGGGGCGGCTGACCCTGCGGGTGAACTCGGAGGCGCGCACGGCGGTCTCGATGAGGTGCCGGTCGACGGTCCAGATGTGCACGGCGTTGCGCTGCGGCCGGCAGCGCACCCGTTCCCAGTCGGGCAGCAGCTGGGTGATCAGGCCCTCGGCCTCCAGCGCCTCCCAGACCTCGACGGTGGGCTGGCCGGAACCGAGCAGGGTGACCAGCTGCTCGCGGGCCTCGGCGGGCCAGGGCGTGGGCAGGGGGCGCACGGTGGCCGCCAGACGCCGTACCGCGTGCAGGGAGAGCGGGAGCCCGGCCTGCGCGGCGGCGGCCGCGGCCCGCAGCGGGAGCACGGGGTCGCGTTCGGGGCGGGCGGCGCGGGCGAGCACCACCTCGCCGTCCTGCTCCACCACTCCTTCGGCCAGGGGCGACCGCTCGGGCGCGGGCTTGGCGCCCCCGAGCATGGCGCGCAGCCGGGGCCGCACGGCGCGCGACCGCAGCACGCGCCCCACCTCACGCCAGGTGACGTCGCTCGCGTACGAGATGACCCGCGCCGCCTCGTACACCTGCCGCAGCAGCGTGTCGGCGTCCAGCAGACCCAGCTCGGCCGCGACCTGGTCCTGTTCCTGGAGGGCGAGCCGGTCGGTCGCGCGGCCCGTGGCCAGGTGCAGGGCGTCGCGTACGTCGAGGAGCCGGCGGCGGGCGTCGTCGAGGCCCTCGCGGGGCGCGTCCGCCAGCCAGGAGGCGGCGACGGCGCGCAGCGCGGTGGCGTCGCGCAGACCGCCGCGGGCCTCCTTCAGGTCGGGTTCCAGCAGGTACTGCAGCTCGCCCTGGCGTTCGGCGCGCTCGGCGCACAGCTCCTGCAGTTCGGGCAGCCGCTTGGGCGCCTGGTTGCGCCAGTCGGCGAGCACGGACGTGCGCAGTCCCGCCGTCAGGCCGAGGTCGCCCGCGAGGTGGCGGGCGTCCAGGAGACCGAGCTGGACCTTCAGGTCCTCCCCCGCGGTCTTGCGGGCCTCCGCCGGGGTGCGGACGGAGTGGTCGAGGGCGAGGCCCAGATCCCAGACGGGGTACCAGATGCGGTCGGCGAGGGCGGCGACCGCCTTGCCGTCGCCGCCGTCGTGCAGCAGGAGGAGGTCGAGGTCGCTGCGCGGGGACAGCTCGCCGCGGCCGTAGCCGCCGACGGCGACCAGGGACACGCCCTTCAGGTCCTCGGCGCCGGCGGTGAAGAGCCCGGCCAGCCAGTCGTCGGTCAGTTCCGCGAGGGCCGCACGGCGCGGCGGCCCGGACCGCGCCCCCTCGGTGAGGAGGCGCAGCCGGGCCGCCGCGTAGCCGCTGGGTCCCGAGTCCTCTGCATCGTTGCGCACGTCCGTACTCGTCACCCAGCGACTCCTGTTCTGTTCTGCCGTCAGAGCGCGTCCGGGCCGCGCTCGCCGGTGCGGACCCGTACGGCCGTCTCGACCGGGAGGGACCAGACCTTGCCGTCACCGATCTTGCCGGTGCGGGCCGCCTTGACGATGACGTCGATCAGCTGCTCGGCGTCGTCGTCCTCGGCCAGCACCTCGATGCGGATCTTGGGGACCAGGTCGACGGTGTACTCGGCACCACGGTAGACCTCGGTGTGGCCCCGCTGACGACCGTAGCCGCTCGCCTCGGTGACCGTCAGGCCGTGCACGCCGAAGGCCTGCAGGGCTTCCTTGATCTCGTCGAGCCGGTGGGGCTTCACGACGGCGGTGATGAGCTTCATGCGTCCACCTTCTTGCTCGCGTCGGCGACCGCGGTCGGGAGTGCGGTCGTGCGGGCGGCGCCGCCGCCGGCCCCGCTGAAGTCGTATGCGGTCTCGGCGTGCTCCGCCTGGTCGATGCCGGCCACCTCGTCGTCCTCGGAGACCCGCATGCCGATGGTCTTGTCGAGGAGGAAGGCGAGGATCGCGGAGACCACCAGCGAGTAGGCGAGCACCGCGAAGACGCCGGCGCACTGCTTCCACAGCTGGTCGAAGGAGTGGTCGCCGTAGAGGACGCCGGTCGCGGTGGACTGGCCCTTGCCGGTGGCGAAGAAGCCGATCAGCAGGGAGCCCACGACACCGCCGACGAGGTGGACGCCGACGACGTCGAGCGAGTCGTCGTAGCCGAACTTGTACTTCAGGCCGACGGCCATGGCGCACAGCAGACCGGCGATGGCGCCGACGGCGATCGCGCCGAGCGGGGAGACCGCGCCACCCGAGGGGGTGATGGCGACCAGGCCGGCGACCGCGCCGGAGGCGGCGCCCAGCGTGGTGAACGCGCCGTGGCGGATCTTCTCGTAGATGAGCCAGGCCAGCATGGCGGCGGCGGTGGCGACCTGCGTGTTGACGAACATCAGCGCGCCGACGCCGTCGTCGTTGCCGAGCCACGAGCCGGCGTTGAAGCCGAACCAGCCGAACCACAGCAGACCGGCGCCGAGCATGACCAGCGGCAGGCTGTGCGGGCGCATCGGGTCCTTCTTGAACCCGATGCGCTTGCCGATGACGAGGATCACGCCGAGGGCCGCGGCACCGGCGTTGATGTGGACCGCCGTACCGCCGGCGAAGTCGATGACACCGAGCTCGAAGGCCCAGCCGCCGGCGCCCCAGACCCAGTGCGCGACCGGGAAGTAGACGACCGTGGCCCACAGGGCGACGAACAGCGCCCAGGCGGAGAACTTCACACGGTCGGCGAGGGCGCCGCTGATCAGGGCGGGCGTGATGATCGCGAACATCATCTGGAAGACCATGAACACGAAGATCGGGATCGTGTAGCCGTCCCACAGCTCCGTCAGGCCGATGTTGCTCAGGCCGACCCAGTCGGAGTTCCAGCCGATGAGGCTGCCGGAGTCGGTCCCGAAAGCGAGGGAGAAGCCGTAGAGCACCCACAGGATGGTGACGATCCCGATGCTGATGAAGCTCATCATCAGCATGTTCAGCGTGCTCTTGACGCGGACCATGCCTCCGTAGAAGAAGGCGAGGCCCGGGGTCATGATCAGCACCAGGGCGGAACAGATGAGCATGAAGCCTGTGTTCGCGGAGGACAGCTTGGGTGCCTCCGCGGCAAGCGTGATGGCTGCTGCCATCGGCGTCTCCTCGTCGTAGGTACGGCCCCGTGCGGGCGAAGCCAGAGCGGGTTCGTGAGGGGTGGGCCGGTTATGCGCCAAGAGATTCGCGCAGCGCGGTTTCGGTGGACGCCCCTCGTTGTTTCGCCGCCGTGACGAAGACGCCTCGTGCGTTACGCCTCGATGAACTGCCTGATGTCCGGCGAGCGGATCGTTATCGTGGCGCAACCTTCACTGAAGGAAGAGAAACCGGCCGCGGTCGGCCTTCCGATGACCTGGCATGGGGGAGCCGAGTCGGGCAGTTCGGGAGGACCGGCCGCGGCCGGGGTACATGGGTTTTCCTCTGGGGGATCACCGCGTGCGGAGCAGGCGGGTCGGGCGGGTCAGACGGCTTCGGCGGTCTCCGGGAGCTCGACGGTGAGCCGCTCGGTCAGGTCCACGACTTCGGAGAGATCCCCGAAATCGCGTACAGCGCTGTCGACGGTCTTTCGGATACGAGTGTTGACCCGTTCGGAGCGCACCTTCTTGGCCTCCTTCATGGCGAGGGTGGCGAGGGTGGCGCTCTGCTCGGGCTCACGCTGCAGCAGGTGGACCGTGGCCATGCCGATCAGGTTCAGGACGTACGACCGCTGGTGGTCGCCATCGCCCGCGAACAGCTCGACGGCCCTGCGCATCAGGGGCTCGGCCAGGGAGGCGTACGTGGGGCTGCGGCCGGCGACGTAGGCGAGGTCGCGGAAGGAGTGGCTGTTCTCGCCGTACAGCTCGGCCTCGGAGAAGAAGCGGATCCAGTCCGGGTCCGGCTCGTCCCACTCGTCCGCCTCGGCGAAGGTGTCCTCGGCCATGCGGACCGCGCGTTTGCACCGCCCGGGCTGCCCCATGTTGGCGTAGGCGCGGGCCTCCATCGCATACAGCATGGACTGGGTGCGCGGGCTCGCGCAGTCCCGGCTGCCGTACTGCGCGAGGTGGATCAGCTCCAGGGCGTCCTCGGGCCGGCCGAGGTGGATCATCTGGCGGCTCATGCTGGACAGCACATAGGAGCCGAGCGGCCGGTCGCCGGCCTCCTTGGCTGCGTGCAGGGCGAGGACGAAGTACTTCTGCGCGGTCGGCTGCAGGCCCACGTCGTACGACATCCAGCCGGCCAGCTCCGCCAGCTCGGCGGCGACCTTGAAGAGCTTCTTCGAGGTGGCCTCGGGCTGGGGCTCCTGGAGGAGGTCGGTCACCTCGTGGAGTTGCCCGACGACCGCCTTGCGGCGCAGGCCGCCGCCGCACTGGGCGTCCCACTGCCGGAACATCACGGTGGTGGACTCCAGCAGGTCCAGCTCGGGCCGGGAGAGCCGGCCGCGGGCCCGGCTGGTGGGAACCGAGTCCGGCTCCTGGAGGGGGGCGGGCGGCGAGGGGACCAGCCAGCGCTGCATGGGCTCGATGAGGGACGGGCCCGCGCACAGGGCCAGCGAGGTCCCGAGGAAGCCGCCCCGGGCCAGCATCAGGTCGCTGCGCGAGAACTCGCTGAGCTGGGCCACCGTCTGCGGGGCCGTCCAGGGCAGGTCGACGCCGGTCGCGGAGGGCGCCTGCCGCGCGGCGCGCAGCCCGAGGTCCTCGACGGAGACGACGCAGCCGAACCGCTCGGAGAACAGCTCGGACAGGATCCTGGGGATGGGCTCGCGGGGGTTCTCGCCGTCGAGCCAGCGGCGCACCCGGGAGGTGTCCGTGGAGATGTGGTTGGCGCCCAACTGGCGTGCCCGACGGTTGACTTGACGTGCCAGCTCGCCCTTCGACCAGCCACTGCGCACGAACCACGAAGTGAGCAGCTCGTTCGGGCGCTTGTCCGCGCTCGCAGCGTTACTTCCGCTTCCGCCGTTGCCGCTCACTGGAACGCCCCCATCCCTGAGACCACTTGTCACTGAGTGCGCCAAGCCTTATCAGAATGCCGGTAAATACGGCCCGGCGTACGGTACTTGTCACCCTTCGAACGGAAAGCCGACTTGCCTCCGGCATACCCACAAGCGCATGTGCCTCCAGGACCCGCACACTCAAAGTAATCCTACGATCACGGGTCCAGCCACGAGGATCCCGGAAACGCCACCATTCGCCACCCCTTCGAATGAACTCCCGGTGGCCTGCACGCGATTCACTTGACATAGGACGGCCGGAAGTGGGCGGAGCGGAGCACTCAGGGGCGCGCGCAGCCGAGCGCACCACCGGGGGCGCTTCCGGGCGCTGTGCTGGACCATGCGGCCACCGGGAAGCGGAACCACACAGAGTCACGATGCGCGACCGCTGCGTAACCATCGGCGCGTCGGACCCGTTGGAGGGGGCATGGGCTTCACGATCGGCGGCATCCGCGAGATCCGCTCCGGCGCGCGCAGGCGCGGTCGCTCGTCCGAGTGCACCGCTGTCGCCGAGTTCACGGGACTGTGGGGCTGGGACGCGGTGCCGGGCGCACGGGCCGCGGCCGGCGTCTGCTCGTGCGGACGCCCCGACTGCCGCGCTCCGGGCGCGCATCCCCTGGAGTTCGCCCCCAGGGTCCCGGCCGGCGCCACCCTCGACGAGGTGAGCCGGACCTGGGCGGAGTTCCCGGGCGCCGCGGTGATGCTGCCCGTCGGGGATGCGTTCGACGTGATCGACGTCGCCGAGTCCGCAGGGCGGCGCGCCCTGGTCCGCCTGGAGCGCATGGGTCTGCCCCTCGGTCCGGTCGTCGCCGTCCCGGAGGGCCGCACCCAGTTCTTCGTCGCCCCCGGCGCGGCCGCGGAGCTGACCGGCCTGCTCTACCGCATGGGCTGGGACGACCCGGCCGCCCTCGACCTGCGCGGTCTCGGCCCCGGCACGTTCGTCACGGGCCCGCCCTCCGACCGCGGCGGCCTCGGCCCGGCGCGCTGGCTGCGCCCGCCCGCGCTGGACTCGGCCACCCGTCCGCCGGAGGCGCGGCTGCTGCTGGGCACGCTGGCCTACCTGGCGCACCGCTCGCGCGCGTAGCCGCCCGCCCGGTACGCCGCGTACGCGCGCACGGCGAGTTACGGCGAGTACGCGAGTACGGCGGCTTACACCGCGAAGCGCCCGCCCCCACTGCACCTGGGGGCGGGCGCTTCGCCCTGTGCGCACCTGAACCTGCGCCGCTCCCGCGGACCTGGCCGGTCGCCGTCGCGGCGCCTCAATCGATGGTTGCGGTCCGTGGGCGGTTCGGAACGGTCGTCACTCGCCGATAAGCGCATCCACGAACGCCTCCGGCTCGAACGGCGCCAGGTCGTCGGCGCCCTCGCCGAGTCCCACCAGCTTGACCGGGACGCCCAGCTCGCGCTGGACCGCGACCACGATGCCGCCCTTCGCCGTGCCGTCCAGCTTCGTCAGCACGATGCCGGTGATGTCCACGACCTCGGCGAAGACCCGGGCCTGGACGAGCCCGTTCTGCCCGGTGGTGGCGTCGAGGACGAGGAGCACCTCGTCCAGCGGGGCGTGCTTCTCGACGACCCGCTTGACCTTGCCGAGCTCGTCCATGAGCCCGGTCTTGGTGTGCAGTCGCCCGGCGGTGTCGATGAGGACGACGTCGACCCCCATCTCCTTGCCCTCCTTCACCGCGTCGAACGCGACGGAGGCGGGGTCGCCGGCCTCGGGGCCGCGCACGGTGTGGGCGCCGACGCGCTCGCCCCAGGTCTGCAGCTGGTCGGCGGCGGCGGCGCGGAAGGTGTCCGCGGCGCCCAGGACGACGGTCCGGCCGTCGGCCACGAGCACGCGCGCGAGCTTGCCGGTGGTGGTGGTCTTGCCGGTGCCGTTGACCCCGACGACCATCACGATGCCGGGCTTGCGGTCCGCGGGCTCGGTCTTCACCGTGCGGTCGACCTCGGTGCCGACCAGCTTGAGCAGCTCCTCGCGCAGCAGGCCGCGCAGCTCCTCGGGGGTGCGGGTGCCGAGCACCTTCACCCGCGCGCGCAGCGCGTCGACCAGCTCCTGGGTGGGCTGCACGCCGACGTCGGCGGTGAGCAGGGTGTCCTCGATCTCCTCCCAGGTGTCCTCGTCGAGGTGCTCGCGCGACAGCAGCGTGAGCAGCCCCTTGCCGAGGGCGTTCTGCGAACGGGAGAGACGGGCGCGGAGGCGGACCAGCCGCCCTTCGGTGGGCTCCGGGATCTCGAGCTCGGGAACCTCGAGAACGGGGCCGGCGGGCGGCTCCTCGACGGCGGTGCCGGCCGGGCCGCCGCCGGGAAGGTCCACCTCCTCGATGGTGCGGCGCGGTTCGTCGCGCGGCGTCTCGGCCTCGTCGCCGACGTGCGGCTCGGTCGGCGGGGCGGTGAGGTCGGGCGCGGTGGGGGGCGGCGGGGGCAGCGACTTCTGCCGTCGACTGCCGACGACGAGCCCGCCGAGCACCGCGAGCACGACCACGGCGATGACTACAGCAAGGATGACGGTTTCCATAACGCACCCAGTATGCGCGACCCCTGTGCGCCGGGGCGGGCGGCGGCCCGGCCGCGCGTCGGCCGGTCGGCCCACCCGTGGGCGGGACCGCCGCGCCACGCCGGACCCCCGGGCCCGCCCTGTTCCCGCCCCGCCGGGCACGCCCCCGGCGGCGGACCGGGGGCGGAGGGGGTGCCGGGTGCGCGCCGACCCGAGCCGACGGCGGTACCGGGCGTGCTCTCGGCGGCGTCGAGCCGGCGGGCGATGCAGGACGCCGCACTCCACTCACGGCCTCCCCGGGGCCGGCCGGTGCGGTCGGCGGGGTCGTGGCCGACCGAGTCATCGGGCGCCGCGTCGTGGGCGGCCGGGTCATGGGCGGCCGGGTCATGGGCGGCCGGGTCGTGGGCGGCCGAGTCACGGGCGGCCCTCGTGGGCGGCCGGGTCGCGGCCTCCGCATTACGGGCGGTCGGGTCGCGGCTGGCCGAGTCGCTGGCGGTCGCGCCGTCGCCGCCGAATTACGGACAGTCGGGTCGCGGGCGACCGAGTCATGGGCGGCCGGGTCATGGCGGCCGGGTCATGGGCGGCCGAGTCATGAGCGGCCGGGTCGTGGCCGGCCCTGTCGTGGCGGGCGTCGTGGCTCGGCCAGGGCATCGCGTACGTCTCCACGACCACCACCCTGCGCATGGCCGGAGCCGGTTCTTCGGGCGGGCGGTCCCGAACCATGGCTATCTGATACACCGTCAGCTACCGTCCCCCCACATCCGCCGAAGGGGGTCCCATGCCCGTCACCGTCGTCCGCTTCAACCTCGTCGCCCCCGGCGCGACCCCCGCCGAGCTGGGCGTCCGCTACCGGGCCGCGCTGGAGATGGCCGCGTACGCGGACGAGCACGGGGTGACCACCCTGCAGACCGAGGAGCACCACGGCGTCGAGAACAACTGGCTGCCGTCGCCGTTCGTCTTCGCGGGCGCGGTGCTGGGCGCGACCCGGCGGCTGGCGGTGACGGTCTCCGCGGTGATCGGCCCGCTGCACGACCCGCTGCGGCTGGCGGAGGACATCGCGGTGCTCGACCTGGTGAGCGGCGGCCGGCTGGTCACGGTCGCCGGGATCGGATACCGGCCCGAGGAGTACGCCCGGGCCGGCGTGGACTGGAAGCGTCGGGGCCGGCTCCAGGACGAGGTGCTGGAGACCGTGCTGAAGGCCTGGACCGGCGAGGAGTTCGACTACCGGGGCCGTACGGTACGGGTCACCCCGCGTCCGGGAACCGACCCGCACCCGCTCCTTCTGGTGGGCGGCTCCTCCGAGGCCGCCGCCCGCCGGGCCGCCCGGCTCGGCCTGCCGTTCTTCCCGAGCGCCCACCTTCCGGAACTGGAGGCGTACTACAAGGAGCGGCTCGTGGAGTACGGCACGCAGGGGTGGACGATGATGCCCGGCGCCGAGACACCGCTGCTGCACGTCGCCGAGGATCCGGACCGGGCGTGGGCCGAGTACGGCGGGCACTTCCTGCACGAGGCCCGCACGTACGCCTCCTGGCAGTCGGGGGACATCCGCTCGGCGGTGCGGTCGGGGGCGCTGACGGTCGAGGAGCTCCGGGACGAGGGCGTGTACCGGATCCTCACGCCGGACGAGTGTGTGGCGCAGGGCCTCGACCATCTCGTCCTGCATCCGCTGGCGGGCGGGGTGCCGGTGGAGGAGGGGTGGCGGAGCCTGCGGCTGTTCTGCGAGGACGTACTGCCCCGGCTCGGGGGGTGAGCCGGGGCAGTACGTCCTACGGGTGTCGAGGAGCGGGCAGCGGGGACTTGGCCCGGCTCCTCGAGCTCAGGGGGCTCGGAAGCCTCGTGCCGAGGCTCAGCCCATCTCCTCCAGCGACTTGCCCTTGGTCTCCTTGACGTACTTCAGGACGAAGGGGATCGAGAGCGCGGCGAAGAGCGTGTAGATCACGTAGGTCGCGGAGAGGTTCCAGTCGGCCAGCGACGGGAAGCTCGCGGTGATGGCCCAGTTGGCGATCCACTGCGCGGAGGCGGCCACGCCCAGGGCGGCGGCGCGGATCCGGTTGGGGAACATCTCGCCGAGGAAGACCCAGACGACCACGCCCCACGAGAGGGCGAAGAAGAGGACGAAGACGTGGGCGGCGATCAGGGCGATCCAGCCCTGGGTGGCCGGCAGCTTGCCGTCGACCAGGTCGAAGGAGAACGCCCACGCCTCCAGCGCGAGGCCGACCACCATGCCGACGGAGCCGATGAGGGCGAGCGGCTTGCGGCCGACGCGGTCCACGAAGATCATCGCGATCACGGTGCCGACGATGTTGATGATCGACGTCGTGAAGGAGTAGAAGAACGAGTCCGTCGGGTCGACGCCGACCGACTGCCACAGCGTCGAGGAGTAGTAGAACGCGACGTTGATGCCGACGAACTGCTGGAAGACGGACAGGCCGATGCCGATCCAGACGATCGGCTTGAAGAAGAAGCCGCCGCCCAGCAGGTCCTTGAAGGTGGACTTGTGCTCGCTGCTCATCGCGTGCTCGATCTCGGCGACGCGGGCGTCCAGGTCGACGTTCTCGCCCTCGACCTCCTTGAGGATCTCGCGGGCCCGCTCGCGCCTGCCGACCGAGAGCAGGAAGCGGGGGGACTCGGGGATGGCGAAGGAGAGCAGACCGTAGAGGACGGCCGGGACGACCATCACGCCGAGCATGACCTGCCAGGCCTCCAGGCCCATGAGCTCGCCGCGCTGGTCGCCGCCGGCGGCGTTGAGCAGACCCCAGTTGACCAGCTGCGAGATCGCGATGCCGATGACGATCGCGGCCTGCTGGAAGGAGCCGAGCCGGCCGCGGTAGGCGGGCGGGGCGACCTCGGCGATGTAGGCGGGGCCGATGACGGAGGCCATGCCGATGGCGAAGCCGCCGACGACCCGCCACAGGGCGAAGTCCCACAGCGCGAAGGGCAGGGCCGAGCCGACGGCGCTGACCGTGAACAGCACGGCGGCGATCTGCATGACCCGGATGCGGCCTATGCGGTCGGCCATGCGGCCGGCAGTCGCCGCGCCGACGGCGCAGCCGATCAGGGCGATGGCGATGACCTGGGCGAGGGCTGCGGAGCCGACGTCGTAGCGGTCCCGGATGGCCTCGACGGCGCCGTTGATGACGGAGCTGTCGTAGCCGAAGAGGAAGCCGCCCATCGCGGCGGCCGCGGCGATGAAGATGACGTGCCCGAGATGATCGGGGTGAGCCGTCCGTGCTCCTGATGGGGATGCCTGCGCTGTGCTGGTCACGTGAACTCCTCGGGCACCGGCAACGCTGCCGGTGGGGTCAGCCCTCCAGGTAGGTGGTGCCTGAAGGTAAATCCATCGTTCCTGACCTTATGCCTTCAAGTTTCAAAATCAAACGCAGGAAAATGTGAGAACTGAGACAGGACGGCACCACAAACGTTCACTTCTTGAAGACATGCCGCATCAGCGCAGTCGCTGACTGATCACCTTCGACACACCGTCGCCCTGCATGGACACGCCGTACAGCGCGTCGGCGACCTCCATCGTGCGCTTCTGGTGCGTGATCACGATCAGCTGCGAGGCCTCCTGCAGCTCCTGCATGATCCGGATCAGCCGCTGCAGGTTGGTGTCGTCGAGCGCCGCCTCGACCTCGTCCATCACATAGAACGGACTGGGCCGGGCCTTGAAGATCGACACCAGCATGGCGACGGCCGTCAGCGAGCGCTCGCCACCGGAGAGCAGACTGAGCCGCTTGACCTTCTTGCCCGGCGGCCGCGCCTCGACGTCGACGCCCGTGGTGAGCATGTTGTCGGGGTCGGTCAGCACCAACCGCCCCTCCCCACCCGGGAAGAGCCGGCCGAACACGCCCTCGAACTCGCGGGCGGTGTCCCGGTAGGCCTCGGTGAAGACCTGCTCGACGCGCTCGTCGACCTCCTTCACCACCTGCAGCAGATCGGCGCGGGTCTTCTTGAGGTCCTCCAGCTGCTCACTGAGGAACTGGTGACGCTCCTCCAGCGCGGAGAACTCCTCCAGGGCAAGCGGGTTGACCTTCCCGAGCTGCTGGTACGCGCGCTCGGCGGCCCTGAGCCGCTTCTCCTGCTCCGCACGGACGAACGGCCGCGGCTGGTTGCGCGGATGCTCCGGGTCCTCCGGCAGCTCCTCGCCCTCGGCGGGGGGCGAGGGCGGCACCAGCTGGTGCGGGCCGTACTCCGACACGAGCCCCGCCGGTTCGACACCCAGCTCCTCCAGCGCCTTCGTCTCCAGCTGCTCGATCCGCAGCCGTTTCTCGGCGCCGAGTACCTCGCCCCGGTGAACTGAATCCGTCAACTTGTCGAGCTCCGCCTTCAGATCGCGCCCGGCGGTGCGGGCAGCGGCCAGCTCCTGCTCACGGCGCGCCTTCGCGGCGTCGGCGGCGACCCGCTCCGCCTCCGCCCGCCCGAGGGAGACCTCGAGGTGGGCGAGCAGTTGCCGCGCGCCCGCGGCCACGGCCTCCGCGACGGCGGCCTCGTGCCGCAGCCGCGCCCGCCGCTGCTCCGCACGCGCGCGTGCCTCGCGTTCGGCTCGCGCGGCCCGGTCCAGGGAGTCGGCCCGCCCGGCCAGCCCCTTGACCCGCTCCTCGTGGGTGCGGACCTGCAGCCGCGCCTCCATCTCGGTCTGCCGGGCGTTCGCGCCGTCGGCCGCGAGCCGGTCCCGGGCGGAGGTGTCGGGCTCCTCCTCGACCGGCATCTCCTCCGCGACGGCCAGCCGTTCGGCCAGCTCCTCGGCTTCCTGGACGGCCCGGTCGAGCGCGTCCTGCGCCCGCGCCGCGGCCGCCGTGGACCGCTCGGCCTCACCGGCGGCGCCCCGCGCCTGTCCGGCGAGCCGCCCGAGCTGCTGGGCCACGGCCGACTTCTCCCGGTCGGCCGCCCGCCGCCGCTCCCCGAGCTCCTCGACGAGCGCGACGCACTCCTTGCGCCGTTCCCCCGCCTCGTCCTGCGCCCGCGCCAGCTCCGCGCAGCGCACGGCCAGCTCCTCCAGCTCGGCCGCGGCCTCGTCGACGGACGCCTGCACCTCCAGCAGGCTGGGCGCCCCGGCGGACCCGCCGTGCGCGAAGTGCGCCCCCAGCAGATCGCCCTCGGCCGTGACCGCGGTGAGACCGGGACGGCCGTAGACCAGCTCCTCGGCGTCCTCGAGCGTGGCGACGACGACGATCCCGCGCAGCAGACGCCGTACGGCGGGCATCAGTTCGACGGGTCCCCGGACGAGGTCGGCGGCGTAGGGCGGCCCGTCGCCGCGTTCCTCCTCGGGGGGCTCGTCGGGGGCGCCGCTCAGCAGCAGCGCGGCCCGGCCCGCGTCCTGCTTGCGCAGCAGACGGATGGCTTCGGCCGCGGACCCGGGCGTCGTCACGGCGATCGCGTCGGCCGCCGCCCCGAAGGCCGCGGCGAGCGCGACCTCGTGTCCCGGGGTGACGGTGAGCAGTTCGGCGGCCGGCCCGAGCAGACCGCTGAGGCGATCCCGCGCGCCGAGCAGTGCGCCGGTGCCGTCCTTGCGGCGCAGTCCCAGCGCCAGGGCTTCGCGGCGGGCCTGGGTCGCGGCGCGGCTGCGTTCGGCCGCCGTGGCCGCCTCGCGCGCGGCGGCGAGGGCCGCCTCCGCCTCGGCGAGCTGCCGCTTGGCCTCGTCGTGGCGCTCCCCCAGCTCCTGATCGCCCGCGTCGAGGCCGTCGACCTCCGCCTTGAGCGACTCGTACTCCTCCTGCGCGGCGACGGCGCGTTCCTGGGCCTCGTCGCGGGCGGCGGCCAGCCGGTCGATCTCGGCCTGGGCCGAGGCGGCGCGCGAACGGGCCGCGTTGACCTGCCCGTTCAGCCGGGCGAGTCCCTCGCGTCGGTCGGCGATGGCCCGCGCGACGTCCTTGAGCCGGCGTTCCTCGGCGGCGAGCTCCCGCTCCAGGTCGGCGCGGTGGGCGACGGTGTCGTCCAGGGCGTGCCGGGCCGCTTCGAGGGCGGCCTCCAGTTCGGCCTCCTGCTCCCGGACCCGGACGGCCTCGCGCTCCATGTCCTCGGGGTCGCGGCCGCGCCGCTCCTCCGGGGGAGCCGAGGTGGCGCTCTTCACGCGGGCGTCGGCGAGCGAGATCGTGCCGCGAACGCGTTCGGCGAGCTGGGACAGCTCGTACCAGGTCTGCTGGGCGCGCTGCAGGCGCGGCGCGAGTCGCCGGACCTCGTCCTCCAGGAGGGCCTCCTGCTGGAGGGCCTTGCGCAGCTCCTGCTCTGCGGCCTCCTTGCGCTCCTTGAGGGCGGCCTCGTCGGCGACCTCGGCCTGCAGGGCCTCGCGCAGGCGTACGAGATCGTCGGCGAGCAGCCGCAGCCGGGCGTCGCGCAGGTCGGCCTGGATGACGGCGGCGCGGCGGGCGACGGCCGCCTGACGGCCGAGGGGCTTGAGCTGGCGCCGCAGTTCGTCGGTCAGGTCCTGCACGCGCGCGAGGTTGGCCTGCATCGCGTCCAGTTTCCGCAGCGCCTTCTCCTTGCGCTTGCGGTGCTTGAGGACGCCCGCGGCCTCCTCGATGAAGGCGCGGCGGCCCATGGGATCGGCGTGCAGGACGGAGTCGAGCTGGCCCTGGCCGACGATGACGTGCATCTCACGGCCGATGCCGGAGTCTGACAGCAGGTCCTGGATGTCGAGGAGCCGGCAGGTGTCGCCGTTGATCTGGTACTCGCTGCCGCCGTTGCGGAACATGATCCGCGTGATCGTCACCTCGGCGTACTCGATGGGCAGCGCCCCGTCGGAGTTGTCGATGGTCAGGGACACCTCGGCGCGGCCCAGCGGGGGACGCCCGGTGGTGCCGGCGAAGATGACGTCCTCCATCTTGCCGCCGCGCAGCGACTTGGCGCCCTGCTCGCCCATGACCCAGCTGAGCGCGTCGACGACGTTGGACTTGCCCGAGCCGTTCGGTCCGACGACGCACGTGATCCCCGGTTCGAACCGGAGCGTGGTCGCGGAGGCGAACGACTTGAACCCCCGGAGGGTCAGGGCCTTGAGGTGCACGGCGCTGGACTCTACCTTCCGGGGGTGTCTCACTCCATGAACCCGCGGTTTCACCCATGAACGCGCAGGGCACACCAAACGTTAAGAGACTGAAAGGGTGACGGGGGAACGACTGGCGGGGGCCACAGGAGCAGCGAGGCAAGAAAGAAGGGACGCCGAATAGGCGTCCCTTGCAAACTCTGACAACTTAGCGGTCCGACGCGGTTGATGATGTGCCGCCCGACCACTGCGTGTGCCGTTGTGCAGCGGTGCAGCGATCAGGTGAGCGCAGGCTCCGCCTGGCGTGCGTCGATGCTCTCCAGAAGCGATTCGTGAGAAGCGGCAGCCGTCAGCGCGTCGTTCTCGGCCTGGATCCGTCCGAGCTCGGATTCCAGATCCTGTACACGCTGCTGGAGCCGTCGCATCTCGGCGAGGAGTCGCGGGTCGGAGCCGCCGACGTAACCGAGAAGCGCCTTTGCCATGATGGATGGTCCTCCACACTGAGTGACCGACCGAAGCGGTGTGGGTCGTGAGGGATTCGCACCCGCGGTGCCTGGCAGGATCTTGTTGTTGCTGACGTTCATCCATGCCAAACAGCTAAGGTGCGCGGGGTGCTTTCAGCGTCTCACCAAAAAGTTTGACGGTCAACACGATCACGCCCCGTATTGGCGGCAACCCGGTGGCGCGCGGCCGGAAACGGCGGCGCTGCGACTCCCGCGGGGCCCTCGAGGCGTGGCGATCATCCTTGCGTGCGGAGCCTGCCACTGCAAGCGATTCTTGGCAACCACCTGGCCCTTTCTGCTTCGGGCAGGTGCCGGTGGCATGTCCCCCCGTTTCGCCGGGGCCCGTTCGCCCGCGATCGTCAGCGGATCGCGAAGCCGTCGTAGCCGCCGCGCGGTGTGTCCCATATCTCGGTGACGCCGTCCACGCGCCCGGGCGTGTCGTCACCCAGGAGCCATTCGAGCAGTCCCTCGCAGCCCTCCTTGGCCCCCTCGGCGACGACCTGGACCCGTCCGTCCGCCAGATTGAGAGCAAAACCACTCAGGCCGCCGATCTCCAACGCCTTCGCCCGCGTGAACCAGCGGAATCCCACGCCCTGGACGTGTCCGCGCACCCAGGCGACCAGCCTTACATCCTCGCTCATGGGTGCAACCTAACCGCGCAATGTCACTCGGGGCACTTCCTCCCCGAGCGCCATGCGGTACCGTCCCCACCCAACGATTCTCATATGAAACTCACTCGATCGGGTGAGTCTGGTCGACCAGGGGGAGCAGGAGGCGCACGTCGCCCCGGACCCGGTCGGCCCTCGGGAACACCGCTTGGACGAGGAAGGCAAGGACATGGGACGCCACCGACGCTCCGCCGCCGGCCGCGCCGCCACGGGCCGCGCCACGGGGGTCACACAGACGCACGGCTCGCACGCGGACAGTCACACCCCGCAGGACCGGTACGGCAACGACCGCCCCACGATGGGCATCGCGCCGTATCTGAACCCCGAGGCGTACGCCGACTCCGTCGCCCGGAGCCAGGAGTACCTGTACGCCACGGAGGAGGCGCGCGGTCACGCCGACACCGTCATGTTCGCGGCCGACGGCTTCGCGCCCGGCGACACCGGACGCGCGGGCTCGGGCCGGGCCGTTTCGGGCCGCCGCCGCAAGAAGAGGGTCGTCACGCCGGTCAGGACGGGCCTGCTCGGTGTGTCCGCGGCGGTCGCCCTGGGCACCGTCGCGGTGGCCACGGGCGTGGTGCCCGGTCTCGACAGCTACCGGCTCGGCGGCGGCAGCGGCCCGGCCGACAACGTGCAGGCCGCCGGCTCGCCGACGAACTCGGCCTCCGAGCAGGGCGGCACGTCCGGCTCCGCCGACGCCGACCGCGGCGACACGCCGACCAGCCGCGACGCGGGCCGGTCCGCCTCGCCCTCCGCCTCCTCGGCCTCCCCGTCCCCCTCCGCCTCGGCGGCGTCGCCGACCAGGACGGCCACCAAGAAGCCGCAGGCCACGCCGTCGAAGCCGGCGAAGAAGCCGCAGGCCACGCCGTCCCGGTCGAAGACGGCGACCAAGGCGCCGCAGAAGGCCGAGTCGCCGGTGACGGTCTCGGCCGAGGCGCAGGCCGCGGCCGAGGTGCTGAAGCTCGTCAACGAGGAGCGGGCCAGGGTCGGCTGCAGCCCCGTCTCGGCGAACAGCGCGCTGTCGGAGCTCGCCGAGAAGTTCAGCGACGACATGGCCGCGCGCGGCTTCTTCGACCACACCGACCCGAACGGGGCGAGCCCCTGGGACCGGGCGGCCAAGGCCGGCATATCCGACCTCGGCGGCGAGAACATAGCCCGCGGCCAGTCCGACGCGGCCGCGGTCATGGAAGCCTGGATGAACAGCCCCGGCCACAAGGCGAACATCCTGAACTGCGACTTCAAGACGCTGGGCGTAGGCGTCCACTTCGGGCCCGGCGGGCCCTGGTGGACACAGGACTTCGGCTACTGACGAGACGAGCCGGCTAGTCGGGTCCGGTCCAGTCGAAGGTGATGTGCTTGCTGGACCGGCCTTCGCGGCTCCAGAGGAAGCCGTGGGCATCGGCGCGGTCCACCGTCGAGCGGCCCCAGGTCGCGACCTGGCCCGGTCCGGGGCCTTCCTGGTCGCCGGGCTGTACCAGTTCGGCCCGTGGAAGGACCTCTGCCTGCGGCACTGCCGGAGCCCGATGGGCCAGCTCGTGCGCTACGCGGGCTTCCGGCGCCGGGCCCGCGATCTGCGGGTCGGAGCGCACCACGGGGCGTACTGCGTGGGCTGCTGCTGGGGGCTGATGGTCGTGCTCGTCCCGCTGGGCGTCATGAACGTCCTGGCGATGGCCGCGGTGGCCGTGGTGATCTTCGTGGAGAAGCTCTGGCGGCTCGGCCCCGCCTTCTCGCAGGTCGTCGGGGCCGCCTTCCTCTGACCGACCGTCAACTGCCACCGGCACGCCCTCGGACCGTCTCCGGGCGGTCCGAGGGCGTAAAACGACGACCAACGCTGACAACCGACGACAGCCAAGTCGCAGGTCGCAGCGTTGATCGATTACACGGCCGCAGGTCAGAGACCCGGCCCCTCACTTCTTCGGCTACTGGTCCCGCACCGGGCCGCCGGAGAGGCCCGTCGCCGGAGAAACCGCCCCGACGGAGTGATCGCGCGGACAGCAGAGATCACGCGTACGCCAGCGGCGCTGCGGACGCCCGTGGCCGTGCGGAAACGATCAAGCAGCCTGGGTGCGGCCGGCCAGGAAGACCTTCGCGGTCTCGGCGACCCGGTGGCCCAGGTGCTCCGCCGTCGCCACGTCGGACTTGTGGACGGCGTCCGCACCGGCGTCGACGTCGGTCTGCGCCGCCGCGCCGAGGAACACGCCGAGGCGGTTCAGGTCGTGCTCGGAGCCGGTGGAGCTGTTCCAGCCGGGGAGCAGACCGAGGTTGACCCAGTGCATGCCGAGCTGCGCGGCGAGGATCTGGAAGAACTGCAGCGTGTGCAGCTTGTCGCCGCTCTTGGAGCCGGAATTGGTGAATCCGGCGGCCAGCTTGTCCTTCCACGCCTGGGTCGCCCAGCGCGCGGAGGTCGCCTCGGCGAAGGCGTGGAAGGCGCCGGACGCGGTGCCCATGTAGGTGGGCGAGCCGAACACGATCGCGTCCGATCCGTCGAGCAGCGCCCACTGCTCCTCGGTGATCTCGTCGACCTTGATCAGGTGCACCTCGGCGCCGGCGTCGGCGGCGCCGGCGCGGAGGGCCTCGGCGAGGACGGCAGTGTGGCCGTAGCCGGAGTGGTAGGCGATGGAGACGACAGGGGTGGGCATGGCACTCCTCGTGAACGGGCCTGAAAGGGCAGCTCGAAGACAGTGACCACAGGAAAGCACTTACTTCTAGTTAGTGCAACCTGTCAGTTAGCGCTGCCTTGGAGTACGCTTGGGCTATGGACATCACCCAGGAGAGCGCGGAGGACCAGGACCTCCCGTTCAACGTGTTCGCCAAGGCCTGCCCCTCGCGCGGCACGCTGGAGCACGTCACCGGCCGCTGGGGCGGGCTCACACTCGGCGCGCTGTACGAGGGCTCGCTGCGCTTCAACGAACTGCGTCGCCGGATCGACGGGGTGAGCGAGAAGATGCTGTCCCAGACACTGCACGCCCTGGAACGCGACGGGCTGGTGCACCGCGAGGCCCAGCCCACCAACCCGCCCCGCGTGGACTACGAACTGACCCCGCTCGGACGCGAGGTGGCCGAACGCCTCCTCGGCCTCATCCACCTCGTCGAAGGGCGGATGGGCGACGTCCTCGCCGCCCGCGAGCGTTACGACGGGACGCGCGGCGCCCTCTGACATCTGGGGCAGAAGTAGCTGGACCGGTTCATCCACGGGCGTCGGCGCATCGGCGTGGCACACCGCTTGCAGGGCAGCCCCTCGCGCCCGTAGGCGTCCAGGGACCGGTCGAAGTAGCCCGACTCGCCGTTCACGTTGACGTACAGGCTGTCGAAGCTGGTGCCGCCGACGGCCAGCGCCTCGTTCATCACGTCCCGCACATGTCCCAGGAGCTCCAGCGTGCGCGGGCGCGTGAGGCCACCCGTCGGACGGTCGTAGTGCAGGCGGGCGCGCCACAGCGCCTCGTCGGCGTAGATGTTGCCGACGCCGCTGATCAGCGACTGGTCGAGCAGGGCCCGTTTGACGGTGGTCCGCTTGCGGCGCAGCGCCCGGTGGAACGCCTCGTCGTCGAACAGCGGGTCCATGGGGTCGCGGGCGATGTGCGCGATGACGTCCGGGAGACCGTCGGGGGTGGTGTCGTGCAGGGACAGGCCGCCGAAGGTTCGCTGGTCGACGAAGCGCAGTTCGGTGTCCACGTCGTCGGCGAAGCGCACCCGGATGCGCAGGTGCTTCTCGTCGGGGGCCGCGTGGGGCTGGACCAGGAGCTGGCCGCTCATGCCGAGGTGGGCCAGGACCGCCTGGTGCGTGTCCTCCAGCGGCAGCCACAGGTATTTGCCGCGGCGGCTGGGCGTTCCGACGCGATGGCCCTCGAGCCGACGCGCGAAGTCCTCCGCGCCCGCGAGGTGCCGGCGCACGGCGCGCGGGTGCAGCACCTCGGCGTCGGCGACCGTGCGATGGGCGACCCACCGCTCCAGACCGCGTCGGACGACCTCGACCTCGGGCAACTCGGGCATGGGATCCCCCGTACGGAACGCCCGCCTCCGAAGGGGGCGGGCGCTCGTCTCGTACTGCTTGTTCTGCTGTCGTCGGCGTTCGTCAGGCGGAGGCGGACTCGGGGTCCGGGCTGCTGCCCTCGGCGGCCTCGACGGCCTGGGCCGCCTTCGCCGCCTTGGCGCGCTCGTCCGCCGCGGCCCGGATGGACCGCCACGCGGACTCGGCGGCCTGCTGCTCCGCCTCCTTCTTGCTGCGGCCGGTGCCGGTGCCGTACGAGACGCCTCCGACGCGGGCGGCAGCAGTGAAGGTCTTCTCGTGGTCGGGGCCGGTCTCCGTGACCAGGTACTCGGGGACGCCGAGGCCTTCGGTCGCGGTGAGCTCCTGGAGGCTGGTCTTCCAGTCCAGGCCGGCACCGAGGTTCGAGGACTTCTCGATCAGCGGGTCGAACAGGCGGTGCACCAGTTCGGAGGCCGCGTCGAGGCCCTGGTCGAGATAGACCGCGCCGATCACCGCTTCGAGGGTGTCGGCGAGGATGGACGCCTTGTCCCGGCCGCCCGTGCCCTCTTCACCCCGGCCCAGCCGGATGAAGGAGCCCAGTTCGAGGCCACGACCGACCTCCGCCAGCGCACGAGAGTTGACCACCGCGGCCCGCAGTTTGGCCAGCTGGCCTTCGGGCAGGTCGGGGTGGGTGCGGTACAGCGTGTCCGTGACGACGAGGCCGAGCACGGAGTCCCCCAGGAACTCCAGCCGCTCGTTCGTCGGCAGGCCGCCGTTCTCGTACGCGTAGGAACGGTGGGTCAGCGCACGCACCAGAAGGGCGGACTCGAGCTGATAGCCGAGCCGCCCTTCCAGAAGCGTGTGGGACGAGGCTGTGGTGTCCGCCTTTTTCTTGGCGGTCGTGTCCGCCTTGGCGTCAGACATGAAGCCTCTCACCAGCCGCTCAGACCTCGAGGACCTGGCGCTTGTTGTAGGTGCCGCAAGACGGGCACGCGATGTGCTGCAGCTTGGGCTCGTGGCAGCGCTCGCACGCAACCAGGGTGGGGACCGCAGCCTTCCACTGCGACCGGCGGTGGCGCGTGTTGCTGCGCGACATCTTCCGCTTCGGAACAGCCACGGCTACTTCTCCTGCTTCTCGTCGACGCCCGCTTCGGCGCCGCTCATCTCGTCCTTCTCGCCGTCTTCGAGTGAACCGGCGAGTCCCTGCAGTGCCGCCCAACGGATGTCGGTGGCGTCGTGGTGGTGGTCCGGGTCGTCCGCCAGCCGGGCTCCGCACTGGGAGCACAGACCTGGGCAGTCGTCCTGGCACACCGGCTGCATCGGCAGTGCGAGCACCACCGCATCACGCAGCACGGGTTCGAGGTCGAACAGACCGTCCTCGAGAAAGAGCCTGTCCTCGTCTTCCTCGGCGTCGTCGGCCGGCTCCGCTTTCACACGGCCCCGGTCGTCGGCGTCAGGGTACGAGAACATCTCCTGGAAGTCCGCTTCGAGTTCGAGCTCGAGCGGCTCCAGACACCTTACGCACTCCCCCTCGGCCTGTGCACGGGCGGTGCCTGTGACGAGCACACCTTCCATGACCGACTCGAGTCGGAGTTCGAGCTCCACCGGAGCGCCTTCCGGCACTCCGACGACTCCCTGGATCCCGAGATCCTTGGGAGCGTCGATCTCACGGGTCAGGCGCTGCAGCGCGCCAGGACGCCGCCCCAGCTCGTGTGTGTCGAACACGAGAGGATTGCGGTGGTCGAGGCGGGCGTTCAGGGCCATTCCTGCTTTCGATCTTCGAGCTCAGAGGGACACTGCCCCCGGTGCTGCGGGCAGCGGCGATTGCGGGCGCATGCGAAATCAGCGAAGCGCACACGCGACCGAAGAGCCAGGATACTGGAGCTTTCGCCCACAGCCCAATCGGGTGTACGCGACGCCGTCCTACAGCCCGCGTTCCTGCTCGTAGGCGCGCAACTGCTCGGCGCTGATCATGCCGGTGTCGAAGAGACTGGTCTCGTCGAGGGCGTACCCCTGGTGGGTCTGCTGCGGCTGCTGCGGCTGCTGCGCGGCCTGGTGGGGGTCGTAGGGGGCCTGCTGGGTGTCGTAGCCCTGATACGCGTAGGGGTCCGCCTGCTGCTGGTAGCCGTAGGCGTCCTGCCCGCCGTAGGTCTGCTGCTGTGCGTAGGCGCCCGCGTACGGGTCCGGCGCTTGCGGGAAGGGCGCCTCTTGCGGCCGGGCGTAGTCGGAGCCGGCGGAGTACGCGTCCTGCGGCTGTTCGTACGGCTGCTGGGCGGACTGCCCGGCCGTGGCGTCCTGCTGCGCCAGGGCGGTCAGGTCGGCGAGGTAGTCGGCGTCGGAGGAGTGCTGGAACGTCGTCGTGTCGCCGGCGAGGGCGCCGAGGTCGTCCGTGGCGATGCGGCCGTGCAGCTTCTGCCGGCCCCGGCCGACGGCCTCCAGGGTCTTGGCGAGGACCGCCTCGAAGGCGCCCAGCTTGGTGTCGACGTAGGCGTCCGCGTCGCGGCGCAGGGTCTCGGGGTCGTGGCTGCGCTCGGGGGCGTCCTCGTCCTGGTAGCCGTTCTCGTCGACGCCGGGGCCGGTGCCCAGCAGCTTCTCGCGGCCCCGGCCGACGGAGCCCAGGGTCTTGGTGAGGACGACCTCGAAGTTCGCGAGCTTGGAGTCGACGTAGTCGTCGGCCTCGGCGCGGACCTCCTCGGCCTCCTTGCGGGCCTCGGCGAGGATGCGGTCGGCCTCGGCCTGGGAGCGGCGGGCGATCTCGGTGTCGGAGATCAGTGAGCCGCGCTCCGCGTGCGCGGTCGAGATGATCCGCTCGGCCTCCTGACGGGCCTGCTCGACCATCTGCTCCCGGCCGCCGATCAGCTCCTGGGCCTGGGCGAGGGAGTCGGGCAGGGCCGCGCGCACCTCTTCGAGCAGGGCGAGCAGGTCCGCGCGGTTGACCACGCACGAGGCCGACATCGGCATCGACCGGGCACTGGAGACCGCCGTGACGATCTCGTCGAGCTTCTTCTGCACGTCCACCGGTTGCTCGCCACTCTCTACAGCTGTGTTGGAGACGGACGGGACGACTGTACGGCCATGAGGTGTCCGCCGGACACCGGATGACGAGCCGTCACGGGGCGCTCTCGCGGTCAGGCCTGCCTCAGGCGCTCGCCCAGCGCCGCGAGGACCTGCGGCGGCACCAGGTGGGAGACGTCGCCGCCCCAGGTGGCGACCTCCTTGACCAGGGAGGAGGACAGGAAGCTGTAGGTGGGGTTGGTGGGCACGAAGAGCGTCTCGACGCCGGAGAGGCCGTTGTTCATCTGGGCCATCTGCAGCTCGTAGTCGAAGTCGCTGACCGCGCGCAGGCCCTTGACGATGGCCGGGATCTCGCGCTCCTTGCAGAAGTCGACGAGGAGGCCGTGGAAGGCCTCGACCCTGACGTTGCCGTACTCGGCGGTGACCTCGCGGATCAGGTCGATCCGCTCGTCGATCTCGAACAGGCCCTTCTTGGACTTGTTGATCATGACCGCGACATAGACCTCGTCGTACAGACGGGAGGCGCGGGAAATGATGTCGAGGTGTCCGTTGGTGATCGGGTCGAACGACCCGGGACAGACGGCACGGCGCACTTGTGTTCCCTCGCTCTCCGGTCCGGTCATCGCGCGTCTTCGCACGTAGAGGCGGCGCGACCGTACCAAAACGTTCCCTCGCCGTAGCGACGGGCCCGGAGCGCCTCGAAGCCCTCCGGCCAGAGGAACTCCCCGCCTCTGGTGCTGCGCTCCACGGTGACGAGGGCATCGGCCGCGAGCCAGCCCCCCGAGCGGAGTGTGAGCAGAATCTCCCGAAGATCGTCGTCGGAGACGGCGTACGGGGGGTCGAGGAAGACGAGGTCGTACGGTGCGGCGGGCTCCGCCTGGATGATCTGCCGCGCCTTGCCCGCGCGGACCTCGGCGCCGGGGAGGCCCAGGGTGCGCACGTTGTCCCGGACCGTACGGACGGCTCGCGCGTCGGCCTCTACGAGGAGGGTGTGGCTCGCGCCGCGGGAGAGGGCCTCCAGCCCGACGGCGCCGGAGCCGGCGTAGAGGTCGAGGACGCGTTCGCCGTCCAGGGGGCCTCCGAGGAGCGACTGCCAGGTGGAGAAGAGTCCCTCGCGGGCGCGGTCGGAGGTGGGGCGGGTTCCGTTGCCCGGGGGGACGGCGAGTCGGCGTCCCCCGGCTGCACCGGCGATCACGCGGGTCATCTCTGGTCCTTGCTCGTGAATGGCTTTGAGTTCAGTGTGGCTGGTCGCGCCGCTCGGCGGTAACCGCTGCCCGGCCCCCGGGGCGGTCCCTTTCACCCCTTTTCCAGGTACTGCTCCCTCTCCTCGTCCACGAGGGCGTCCAGGGCCGTGCGCAGGCCCGGGTAGGCGCCGAGCTCCGGATCCGCCGCGACCACCGCCACCGCCTCCTCCCTCGCCTCCGCGATCACCTCCTCGTCCTCGATCACCGCGAGGACGCGCAGGGAGGTGCGGGCGCCGGACTGGGCCTGGCCGAGGACGTCACCCTCCCGGCGCTGTTCCAGGTCGATCCGGGAGAGCTCGAAGCCGTCGAGGGTGGCGGCGACGGCGTTCAGCCGCTGCCGGGCCGCGCTGGCCTCGGGCATCTCGCTGACCAGGAGACACAGTCCGGGCGCCGAACCCCGGCCGACCCGGCCGCGCAGCTGGTGGAGCTGGGAGACGCCGAACCGGTCGGCGTCCATGATCACCATCGCGGTGGCGTTCGGGACGTTGACGCCGACCTCGATGACGGTCGTGGCGACCAGCACGTCGGTGTCCCCGGCGGCGAAGCGCCGCATCACGGCGTCCTTGTCGTCGGGATGCATCCGGCCGTGCAGCACCTCCACGGTGAGCCCGTTCAGCGGGCCCTTCGCCAGCTGGTCGGCCACCTCCAGGACCGCGAGCGGCGGACGCTTCTCCGCCTCGTCCTCGGGGGACTTCTTCTTGCCGGCCTTCTTCGGATCGTCCTCCTCGTCGCCGATACGGGGGCAGACGACGTACGCCTGGTGGCCGTTGGCCACCTCCTCGCGCACGCGCTCCCACGCGCGCGCCAGGAAGTGGGGCTTGTCGGCTGCCGGGACGACATGACTGGCGATGGGCGAGCGGCCGGCCGGGAGCTGGTCGAGGACGGAGGTCTCCAGGTCGCCGAAGACCGTCATGGCGACGGTGCGCGGGATGGGCGTGGCCGTCATGACGAGCAGGTGCGGGGGCTGTTTGCCCTTGCCGCGCAGGGCGTCGCGCTGTTCGACGCCGAAGCGGTGCTGCTCGTCGACCACGACCAGGCCGAGGTCGTGGAACTGGACCTTGTCCTCGATCAGCGCGTGCGTGCCGATCACGATGCCGGCCTCTCCGGTGACCAGGTCGAGCAGTGCCCGGCGGCGGGCGGCCGCGCCCATGGAGCCGGTCAGCAGCACGACCTTGGTGGCCTGGTCGGACCCGCCGAGCATGCCGCCCTCGGCCAGGTCGCCCATCATCTCGACGACCGAGCGGTGGTGCTGCTGGGCGAGGACCTCGGTGGGGGCGAGCATCGCGGCCTGCCCGCCGGCGTCGACCACGGCGAGCATGGCGCGCAGGGCGACCAGGGTCTTGCCCGATCCGACCTCTCCCTGGAGCAGCCGGTGCATCGGGTGGTCCGTCGCCAGGTCGTCGAAGATCTCCTTGGAGACCTTCTGCTGGCCCTCGGTGAGGGTGAAGGGGAGGCGGGCGTCGAAGGCGGTCAGGAGGCCGTCGGGGGCAGGCCTGCGGGGAACGGCGGGAAGCAGCGCGTCGGCGTGGCGCCGACGCGCCAGGGCGACCTGGAGCACGAACGCCTCGTCCCACTTCAGGCGGGAGCGGGCGTCGGCGATGTCGGCCTTGGTGTGCGGGCGGTGGATCTTCAGCAGGGCCTCGGGGAGGGAGACCAGGCCGCGGCCTTCGCGCAGGGAGTCCGGGAGGGGGTCGACGGCGTCCTGGGCGCTGGGCAGCACGGTCTGGATCGCCTTGCCGATCTTCCAGGACTCCAGTTTGGCGGTGGCCGGGTAGAGCGGGATGAGGGCGCCCGCCCAGGTCTCGACGGCCTCCTCGGTGTCGGCGCGCAGCAGTTCGTAGGCCGGATGGGCCAGTTGGAGGCGGCGGTTGAAGACCGAGACCTTGCCCGCGAACATCGCGCGGGTGCCGGGCAGCAGCTCCTTGTGGGGCTTGTGCACGCCGCTGCCGAAGAAGACGAGCTGGAGCCGACCGCTGCCGTCGGTGATGGTCACCTCGAGGCGCTGGCCCTTGCCCCGGGGGGCCTTGGCGGAGGCGAAGCTGTGCAGACGGGCGTCGGCGACCTGGGCGACCACGGTGACGTGCTCGTCCATGGGGAGGTCGGCGAGGTGGGTGAGCTGGCCGCGCTCCTCGTATCTGCGCGGGTAGTGGTGCAGGAGGTCGCCGACCGTGTGCAGGCCGAGGTGCTCGGCCATCACCTTCGCGGTGGCGGGGCCGAGCACTGACTTCAGCGGTTGTTCCAGTGGTTCTTTCAGCGCGGGCACGAGATCCATTGCACACCACACCACCGACATTGCCGTATACGTGTCCCGAAACCCCTGGTCAGGCGGCTCGTTCGGGCTCTAGGATGGCGCGCTCCGGCCATCATCCGCGGTCACCGCCCCACCGGGACCGCCCGACCCCGCGCCGTGCTCCTCCCCAGCCCGCGGCGCTGCAGCGATGGACTCCCAGACCTCACAGTCATCCCAGGCATCCCCGTCACCTCACACGTTCCAGGTCGACCTGCGTGGTCTGGTGGACCTGCTGTCCCATCACCTCTACTCGAGTCCCCGGGTCTATCTGCGCGAGCTGCTGCAGAACGCGGTGGACGCCATCACCGCGCGGCGGGCCGAGGAGCCCGACGCCCCGGCCCGGGTACGGCTGTTCGCGGCGGACGGGCGGCTGCGGGTGGAGGACTCCGGTATCGGTCTCACCGAGGCCGACGTGCACGGCCTGCTGGCGACGATCGGGCGCAGTTCCAAGCGCGCGGAAGGCCTGCAGGACGTCCGTTCGGACTTCCTCGGGCAGTTCGGCATCGGGCTGCTGGCCTGTTTCGTGGTCGCCGAGCGGATCCGGGTGGTCAGCCGCAGCGCACGGACGCCCAACGCGCCGCCCGTGGAGTGGACGGCGCGCGACGACGGCTCGTACACGGTGCGGACGCTGCCCCACGAGGAGCGCCCCGAGCCGGGCACCACCGTGCATCTGGTGGCGCGGGCCGGCGCCGCGGAGTGGCTGGCCGAGCCGCGGGTGCTGGAGCTGGCGCGGGACTTCGGGTCGCTGCTGCCGTACGACGTCCGGGTGGGCGAGGAGGCGGTCACCGATCTGCCCGCGCCCTGGGACCGGGCGTACCCCTCCCCCGCCAACCGGCGGGTGGCGCTGGCCCGGCACTGTCACGAGCTGTTCGGCTTCACGCCGTTGGACTCGGTCGAGCTGGACGTTCCGCTGGCGGGGATCCGCGGGGTGGCGTACGTGCTGCCGTCGGCGGTGAGCCCCGCGCAGCGCGCCGGGCACCGGGTGCACCTCAAGGGCATGCTGCTGACCGAGCGGGGCGAACAGCTGCTGCCCGACTGGGCGTTCTTCGTGCGCTGCGTCCTGGACACCGACAGTCTGCGGCCGACGGCCTCGCGGGAGTCGCTGTACGAGGACGAGACGCTGGCCGCGGTGCGGGAGGCGCTGGGCGAGCGGATCCGGTCGTGGCTGACGGGGCTGGCCGCCGGCGATCCGGAGCGGCTCGCGGCCTTCCTGGCGGTGCACCACCTGGGCGTGAAGTCGCTGGCGCGGCACGACCGGGAGATGCTGCGCACGATGCTGCCGTGGCTGCCCTTCGAGACGACCGACGGGCGGCTGTCGCTGGAGGAGTTCGCGCAGCGCCACCCGGTGGTGCACTTCACCCGGACCGTGGAGGAGTACCGGCAGGTCGCGCCGATCGCGTCCGCGCAGGGCGTCGGGGTGATCAACGGCGGTTACACGTACGACAGCGAGCTGGTGGAGGCGCTGCCGTCGGTGCGGCCGGGGACGGTGGTCGCCGAGCTGGACGCGGACACGGTGACGGCGCACCTGGACGCCGTCGACCCCGCGGACGAGCTGGCCCTGACCGGTTTCCTGGCGGCCGCGCGGGCGAAGCTGGACCCGCTGGGCTGTGACGTCGTCCTGCGGGCCTTCCATCCGCTGTCGGTGCCCGCGCTGCATCTCGACGACCGGGCGGCCCGGCACGAGCAGGCGCGCGCGGACGCGGAGGCGCGGGCCGACGACCTGTGGGCGGGCATCCTGGGCTCGTTGCGCGGGAGCGCCCCACGCGCGCGTCTGGTGCTCAACCATCTCAACCCGCTGATCCGGCGGATCAGTTCGCTGAGCGATCCGGAGCTGGTCGGCACCGCCACGGAGTCGCTGTACGGGCAGGCGCTGCTGATGGCACAGCGCCCGTTGCGGCCGGCGGACTCGGCGCTGCTGAACCGGGCGTTCATCGGGCTCCTGGAATGGGCCACACACGGCGAGCCGGCCCCCGGGGAGTCGGCGCAGGGACAGGAGGGTCACTGATGAGCGGGATCACGGACTTCGACTCCCTTCGCCGGGCGATGGCGGAGAACGGCGAGCAGCCGGAGGGGCCGGCCCGCAACGCGCGCGCGGAGCAACTGCTGCTGGAGGCCGAGAAGCTGAACATCCCGCTCGCCGTGATCGAGGCGCTCGGGCACCAGCTGAAGGTCTACAACTACAGCTCCGAGAAGGCGAAGATGTTCGTCCCCTTCGCGCGGCTGCTGCGCATGTGGGACGAGCGGCCGGAGGACTTCGACGAGTACGAGACGCATTCGCTGCACTGGGTCTTCAAGTGGATGTCGGCGGGCATGCTCGACCAGCCGCACGTGCCGCTGGCGTCGGTGGAGAAGTGGCTCGGCGAGATGGAGCACCGTTACCGGCTCGCCGGGCACTCCGAGCGCGCGGTGCGCAGCGCCGAGTTCAGCGTGGCCGCGCACGTGGGGGACGTGGAGCGGGCCGAGCGGGCGTTCACCGCCTGGCTGGCGGCGGACCGGGACGCCATGGCGGACTGCCACGCGTGCGAGCTGCACGGGCAGGGCTGGTGGCAGGCGGAGCGGGGCCGGGACGCGGAGGCGCTGAAGGTGTGGGCGCCGGTCCTGGACGGCGCGTACACATGCGCGCACGAGCCGCACACCGTGCTCGCGTCCTCCCTGCTGCCGCTGCTGCGGCTGGGCCGCCTGGACGAGGCCCGCGCCCACCATCTGCGGGGCTTCCGGCTGGTGCGGCCCATGGAGTCGATGCGGGGCGCCTACGCCGACCACGTCGAGTTCTGTGCGCTGACCGGCAACGAGGCGCGGGGGCTCGAGCTGCTGGCGGAGCGGCCCGCGTACTTCACGGACGAGGGGCACCCGCGCAGCAAGCTGGAGTTCCTGAGCGTGGTGGTGCTGCTCATGGGGCGCCTGTGCGAGCTGGGGCTCGGCGGCCGGCGGGTGCCGGGGGCGGCCGGGCGGGAGTGGACGGCCGTCGAACTCGCGGACCACGCGCGCGCGCAGGCACTCGCGCTGGCCGCGCGCTTCGACGAGCGCAACGGCACGTCCCACGTCAGCGAGCGGGCCCGCGCGCGGATGACGCAGCGGCCCCTGGTGGAGCGGCTGCCCCTGGGGATACGGGCCGCGCACCCGGTGTCCGCCGCGACCGCGCCGTCGCCGTCGGCCCCGGCCCCGGCTTCGCCTTCGACCACGGCCGGGGGCTCCGGCGAGCAGGACCCGGCGGCTCTGGTCGCCGAGGCCCGGCGGCTGTCGGACACGCTCCAGCCGCACGCCGTCGAGGCGTGGGCGCGGGCGGCCCGAGCGGCCGCCGGAGAGGGCGTGGAGCTCGCGGCGCGCGACCGCGCGGAGATCGCCGACCACGAGGCGATCGGTCTCGGCCCGGAGGGCGCGGCGACGTTCGAGCTGGCGGCCGAGCTGTACGCGCGGGCGGGCGACCCCGGCGAGGCCCTGGCGGCACGCGCGCGTGCCGCCTATGTGCGCGCGCTCGCCGGCGAGGTCGACGAGGCGCTCGCGGCCGTCGCCGGCCCCTACGACCGTGTCCTTGCGCTGTACGCCGACGGCGGCACGGAGGTGCCGCAGGCCGCCGGCGTGCTGATGGCGCGGGCACGGATCCTGATGCGGCGCGTCCACGAGGCCGACGGGCCTGCCGACGAGGCCGTCCTGACGGCGGCGGAGGCGGCCGTACGGGAGCTTCTGGCACTGGTGGAGGGCCGGGCGGGGAACGACGTGCGGCTCGCCGCCCGGGTCGCCGAGGGCCGTGCGATGCTCGCGGAGCTGGCGGTGCGGTCCGGGGACGCCGAAACGGGCGTCGAACTGTTCGCGCGGGCCGCGGCCGAGTTCGTCGAGGCGGGTCTGCCGTGGTTCGCCGTGGAGTACGAGGCCCGGCTGGCCGGTCTCGCCCACCAGCTGGACGACATGGTGGAGGCGGAGCGGGCGCTACGGGCGGCCCTGGAACACGGCGGGCCGTTCCTGGAGGCCGTGGGGCGGGCCCAGCTGCATCTCCAGCTCGCGGAGGTGGTCGGGGGCCGGGGGCAGGCCGAGGAGGCCGCCGAGCACGCCCTGGAGGCGGCTCACTGGGCCGACGAGGCGGGCGTGGGCCCGACGTTCGGCGCGTGGGCGCGGCACCAGCTCGGCGGCTACCTCGTGCGGCAGGGCCGCTGGGCCGAGGCCGCGGAGGTGCTGGAGTCGGCGCTGGCGGACCTGAGCGCCGAGACCCACGGCGACGGCGCGGTCGTCCAGACGCAGTGGTGGCTGGGCGACTGTCTGAGCGAGCTCGGGGAGCACCGGGAAGCCGCCGAACGCCGGCTGCGGGCCGCCGAGATCGCCCGCCACTGGCCCGAGCAGCACGACCACGCGACCCTGGCCCATCTGGCCGCCGAGTCGCTCGGCCAGGCCGGCCTGCACACCGAGGCGGACCGGGCGTACGCGCGCGCCGGCGAGCTGTGGCGCGAGCTCGGCAACGTCCACGGCCTGGTCCGCTCCCTGCGGGCCCGCGCCTGGCTGGCGTTGCGCGCCGGGGACGGCACGGGCTCGGCGCGCGAGCTGATGACGGCAGCCCTGGAGGAGTGCGCGGACGCGTTCGACGCGGCGGACGACGACGAGGGGCGCCGACGGCTCGTCGCCGAACTCGGCCACACCCACCGGCAGTTCGGGGATCTGCTGGCACGTTCCGCCGCCGAGGACGCCGACGACGACACCATCCGGGCCGCCCTGGACGAGGCGCTGTCCCAGATGGCCGAGGCCGTCGCGGTCTTCGTCGCCCTGGGCGACGACGCCCTGCACGCCCGGAACGGCGCGGAGCTGGCCGCCGGCTGGCTGGAGAGCGACCTGGGGCGCCCTGCGCAGGCAGCTGCACGCGCGCGTGCGGTGCTGCGCTCCTATGCGGACGCCGAAGGCGGCGGACCGGGCGGCGGCGAACCGGACGAGGACGAGACGATACGGGCGCGGCGGGCCGAAGCGGAGCAGTTGCTGCAGGTGGCGGAGGAACAGAAGGACCGCTGACCGGTTCCTCGGCCTGCTCCGCCCGCCCCCGGGGCTCCCCTGCTCCACCCGGGACGGCGGCTACTCGACCCCGATGAGCAGCAGGGCTCCCTGCCGTCCGCCCCGGTACACCACCGTGTCGACGGCGAGGTACGCCTCCCGCACCCGTGCCTGAAGGTGCTCGGCGATGCCCGCGGGGGCCTCGTCGCCGAGCACGAGGGTGACGAGTTCGCCGCCGGCCGACAGCATGCGGTTCAGGACGGTCTCGGCGGTGGCGGTCACGTCGGAGCCGATGACGGCCACGTCGCCGTCGACGAGGCCGAGGACGTCGCCGGCCTGGCAGATGCCGGCCATGGTCCACGACTGGCGCTCGGCGACGACGACCTCGGCGTGCCGGGTCGCGCCGGCCGCCGAGGTCATCGAGACGACGTCCTCGTCGAAGCGGCGGTCCGGCTCGTGGACGGCGAGCGCGGCGATCCCCTGGACCGCGGAACGGGTCGGGATCAGGGCCACCCGGATGCCCTCCGTGCGGGCCTGCGCGGCGGCCGCCGCGGCGGTGTGGCGCAGATCGGCGTCGTTGGGCAGCAGCACGACCTCGCGCGCGTGGGCCCGTCGTACGGCCTCGACGAGTTCCCCGCTGGCGGGCGGCTCCCCGGGGCGCGCGAGCACGGTGGTCGCGCCCGCCTCGCCGTACAGCCCGGCCAGCCCCTCGCCGGGCACGACGGCGACGACCGCGCGCTGGACGCGCTCACGGGGGGGACGCTCGCTCCCGCGCGTGTGCGCGTCGCCGACGCCGAAGTGCGTGATGCGGATCCGGTAGGGCCGGCCCGCCTCGACGCCGGCCTCCACGGCGGCGCCGGCGTCGTCCACGTGCACATGGACGTTCCACAGGCCGTCGCCGCCCACCACCACGAGCGAGTCGCCCAGGTCGTCCAGCCGCTGTCGCAGCCGCGCCACCGCCGCGTCCCCGGCCTCCAGCAGATAGATCACCTCGAAGGCGGGGCCGCCCTCGCCGTCCGGCCCGTCGGCGCAGTCCTCCACGCCCTCCTCCGCGCTTTCCCCGGCGCCGTCCCTCCGGACCGGCTCCACGCGCGCGTGCCTCTCCGGCACGGATCCGGAGGCGGATCCGGGAGCAGCCACGGATCCGCCTCCGGGAGCGGCTGCGGCCAGGCCCCTGGCCGGCGCCCCGGACAGCCCGGGCGTCTCTCCGGTGAACGTCTCCACCAGCGCCGCGAGCACCGCGACCAGGCCCCGGCCGCCCGCGTCGACCACTCCGGCTTGCTCCAGGACGGCCAGCTGCCCCGGGGTCGCGGCGAGCGCCGCGCAGGCCCCCTGGTAGGCGGCGCGGGCGACCGTCCCGCAGTCGTCCTGCGTCCCGTGCGCCGGCTCCGCCCGCTCGGCGGCGTCCGCGGCCGCCGAGGCGACCGACAGGACCGTGCCCTCGACGGGGTGGGCGACGGCCTGGCGGGCGGAGTCGGCCGCGCGGCGAAGGGCCAGGCGCAGCCCCTGTCCGTCGGTGTGAGCTGCGTCGCCCTCGGCGGCGAGCACCTGGGACATGCCGCGCAGCAGCTGCGCGAGGATCGTCCCCGAGTTCCCGCGCGCCCCGATGAGCGCGCCGTGCGCCATCGCGCGCGCGGCGTCGGCCAGGGCGGGCTTCCCGGCGGACGCGGAGCCGGCCTCGTACCCGGCCTCGTACCCGGCGAAGACGGCCTCGACGGCGGTCGCCGCCGACTCGACGGTCAGGTACAGGTTGGTGCCGGTGTCCCCGTCCGCGACCGGGTAGACGTTGATCGCGTCGATCTCCTCGCGCGCCCGGCCCAGCGCCATGAGCGCGAGGCCGCACCAGGTGCGCACCGCGAGAGCATCGAAGAATGTCTGCGGCACCTGCGCCACCTGCGCCTCCTTGAGCTGCTGGACTGGACGCAGCGTAGACCCCGGGCCCGCGTCAGCCGGAAACAGGTGGGCCGGGGGCGGGCGCAGGGCCCTGAGCAGCCATGGTAGTTTCGTTGTACTGGCGCAGTCGTTGTATGCTGCTCCGGTTGCCCGATCCGCATCGGGCCATCCCCCTGGCAGCGCCACTCAGATCTCAGATCCTAGATCCTGATCCCGGCATGCCGGGATCATCCGTAAGTGCATCTGAAGTCTTTGGAGTGACCCGTGGCTGCCAACTGCGACGTCTGTGGCAAGGGGCCGAGCTTCGGCAACAACATCTCGTTTTCGCACCGCCGTACGTCTCGTCGCTGGAACCCGAACATCCAGCGCGTTCGTACCGTGGTCGGCGGGACGCCGAAGCGCCTGAACGCTTGCACCTCGTGCATCAAGGCCGGCAAGGTCTCGCGCTGACGCACAGCTAAGCGCGCGGCCACTGCTGGTTCGCTGCATCGAGCCGGTCCACCTCGTGGGGGCCGGCTTTTTGCTGTGCCCGTTTTCCTGTCGGCTGCCCGCCTCACGGCCGAGAGCGACCTTCCCGAGCGGATCACCGACGGGTTTCTCCAGCGGATCACCGACGGGTTCCTCGAGCGGATCACCCACGGGCTCCTCGAGCGGATCACTGACGGGCCGGGGCCGGGCGTCAGACTGTCCGGTCGTTCCGGGTGAGATCCCAGCCGTGGTCCACGGGCCCGATGCCCCCGCCGAGTGCGAACCCGGCGGCGACGGCCCCGGTGACGTACCTCTTGGCCGCCGTCACCGCCTCCGGCACGGACTGCCCCTTCCCCAGCTGCGAGGCGATCGCCGACGCGAGCGTGCAGCCGGTGCCGTGCGTGTGCCGGTTGTCATGCCGGGGCGCGCGCAGCCAGCGCTCCTCGGCGCCGTCCGTCAGCAGGTCCACGGCGTCGCCCGGGAGATGGCCGCCCTTGATCAGCACCCAGCGCGGCCCGTACTCCAGCACCGCGGCCGCCGCGCCCCTGAGCTGCTCCTCCGACTCGACCTGGACGCCGGTCAGTTGGGCCACCTCGTCGAGGTTCGGGGTGGCGACGGTGGCGAGCGGCAGCAGCTTCGTCCGCACCGAGTCCAGAGCGGAGGCGGCCAGCAGCGGATCGCCGTGCTTGGACACGCCGACCGGGTCGACGACGACCGCGGCGGCGGTGCCCGCGATCAACTCGGCGACTGTCTCGACGAGTTCGGCCGAGGCGAGCATGCCCGTCTTCACGGCCTGGACGCCGATGTCGTCGACGACGCTGCGGTACTGGGCCCGCACCGCCTCCGCGGGCAGCTCCCAAGCCCCCTGCACGCCGAGGGAGTTCTGCGCGGTGACGGCCGTGATCACGCTCATGCCGTGCACGCCGAGGGCGAGCATCGTCTTCAGGTCGGCCTGGATCCCGGCCCCGCCGCCGGAGTCGGAGCCGGCGACGGTCAGCACGCGGGGAGGCGCCCCGTACGCGCTCACGGCTCCATGTCCCCGAAGTGGTCCCAGCCGCCCTTGCTGGTCCATGGCGCCCCGTCGACCGTCACCTGGGGCAGGGCCGAGGGGTTGAGGACCTCGCCGATCACCTTCCAGCGGGCGGGAAGCTTCACGTCCGGCGGGAAGGTCGCCACGATCGCGTGGTCCTCGCCCCCGGTGAGCACCCACTGGATGGGATCGACGCCGACGGCCTGTCCGATGTCGTTCATCTGCGTCGGGATGTCTATGGCGCCGGAGCGGATGTCGATGCGGACCTTGCTGGCCTCCGCGATGTGCCCGAGGTCGGCGATGAGCCCGTCGCTGACGTCGCACATCGCCGTCGCGCCGAGCCCGGCGGCCGCGGGACCCGCGTGGTACGGCGGTTCGGGGCGGCGGTGGGCCTCGACGAAGGCGCGGGGCGAGCGGAAGCCGCGGGAGAGGACCGCGTAACCGGCGGCGGACCAGCCCAGCCAGCCGGTCACCGCGACCAGGTCGCCGGGCTGGGCGCCGCCCCGGGTGACCGGCTCCTGGTTGCGCAGGTCGCCGAGGGCCGTGATCGACACCATGATCATGTCACCGCGCACGACGTCTCCGCCGACCACGGAGGCGCCGGCGACCTGGCACTCGTCCCGCAGTCCGTCCATCATCTCGGACGGCCAGGTGACCGGCAGTTCGGCGGGCACGACGAGGCCGAGCAGCAGGGCCGTCGGCACCGCGCCCATGGCGGCGATGTCGGCGAGGTTCTGCGCGGCGGCCTTGCGGCCGACGTCGTAGGCCGTGGACCAGTCGCGGCGGAAGTGCCGGCCCTCCAGCAGGATGTCGGTGCTGGCCACGACCCTGCGGTCGGGTGCGGCGACCACCGCGGCGTCGTCGCCGGGGCCGACCCGGACCGCGGGGGTGGTGGTGAGACGGGAGGTGAGCTCCCTGATGAGCCCGAACTCCCCGAGCTCACCAACAGTGCCCTTCATTACCCTTTGGCCCCTTCTGTACCTGTCCGTGCCCGGTCGCGCATACCCAGTGTCCTCGATACGGTCGAGACAGCCGTCAACTTCCGTCGTGCCTGGACCCCGGCGCGCGAGCCGTGGTCCGCGCAGGTCTCCCCGCGGCGAGCGGCGACGCGATACCGTGGCGTTCCTTTTCCCCACATGATCCTCGTGGCCGCCCTGGAGGTTCCGTGGTACAGGCGTACATCCTGATCCAGACGGACGTCGGCAAAGCGTCGACCGTCGCCGAGGAGATCAGCAAAATCCCTGGCGTCGTCCAGGCCGAGGACGTTACGGGACCGTACGACGTGATCGTGCGGGCCCAGGCCGACACGGTGGACGACCTCGGCCGCATGGTGGTCGCCAAGGTCCAGCAGGTGGACGGGATCACCCGTACCCTGACCTGCCCGGTCGTGCATCTGTAGCCCCCGTCTAACCTTGGCCGGTGAACCTTTTCCGTCACCGGCCCATCGGCCTGCCCGTGCTCGCCCTCCTGCTCGCTGCGGTGGGCTGCTCCTCAGCAGACGGTGACACGTCGGCGGCGGTTCCCAGTCCGTCGGCAACGGTCACCGAGCTGTGCCGAAAACTGGACGAGGCGCTGCCGTCCACCGTGGACGAACTCGACCGCCGGGACCCCTCGCCCGCGTCCGCGCTGACCGCGGGCTGGGGGAACCCGGCGATCATACTGCGCTGCGGTGTCGAACGACCCGCGAGGATGAGCGACCCCGAGGCCGACGGGGTCGAGGTGAACGGGGTGGGGTGGCTGCTGGAGAAGCAGGACGGCGGATCGTTCCGGTTCACCACCACCCTGCGCAGGGCGTACGTCGAGGTGACGATCCCGAAGGACCGCACGGGCGACGGCATGGCGCCGCTCGTCGACGTCGCCTCAGCCGTCAGGAATGCGATCCCGGAAGGGATCGCCGACTAGACCCCAGCCGGGATCGAGCCCGGGACCACTCCCGGACCCTGCCCCGGATCGCTCCCGAACCGGTCCGGGAGCGATCACGGAGCGATCCGGGAGCGCTCGCGGATCAGCGCAGACCCGTCGGCCTGCGCAGCGCCGCCTGCACCAGGCGGTCCACCAGTTCCGGATAGCCGATCCCGCTCGCCTGCCACATCTGGGGGTACATCGAGATGGGCGTGAAGCCGGGCATCGTGTTGATCTCGTTGATGACGAACTCGCCCTCCTCCGTGAGGAAGAAGTCCGCGCGGACCAGGCCCTCGCAGGAGGCCGCCTCGAAGGCGTCCACGGCCAGGCGCTGCACGTCCGCCGTCTCCTCGGGCGTCAGCGGGGCCGGGACGACACCGGGGGTCGAGTCGATGTACTTCGCGTCGAAGTCGTAGTACGCGTGCGCGTCCGGCGGCGGGATCTCGGCCGGGAGGGAGGCGCGGGGGCCGTCCTCGAACTCCAGGACGCCGCACTCGATCTCGCGGCCCCGCAGCGCCGCCTCGACCAGGATCTTCGGGTCGTGACGCCGGGCCTCGACGATCGCCTCGTCGAGCCCGGACAGGTCGTCGACCTTGGTGATGCCGATGGACGAGCCGGCGCGCGCGGGCTTCACGAAGAGCGGCCAGCCGTGCTCGCCCGCGAAGTCGACGATCTTCTTGCGGGCGGCCGACTCGTCCTGCTCCCACTCGCGCGGCCGGATCACCACGTACGGGCCGACCTTGAGCCCGAAGGAGGTGAACACCCGCTTCATGTACTCCTTGTCCTGGCCGACGGCCGAGGCGAGCACGCCCGCGCCGACGTACGGGACGCCGGAGAGCTCCAGCAGACCCTGCAGGGTGCCGTCCTCCCCGTAGGGGCCGTGCAGCACCGGGAAGACGACGTCGACCTCGCCGAGCGCCTTGGGCACCGACCCGGCCTCGTAGTAGACGACTTCGCGGTTGGCGGGGTCGACGGGGAGCACCACGCCGCCGTCCCGCGACTCGGCGAGTTCGTCGACGTCCGGCGTACGGCGGTCGGTGATCGCCATGCGCTCGGGCTCGTCGGCGGTGAGGAACCAGCGGCCCTCGCGCGTGATGCCGATCGGCAGGACCTCGTACTTGGTCCGGTCGATGGCCCTGAGGACCGCGCCGGCGGTGACCACGGAGATCCCGTGCTCGGAGCTGCGGCCGCCGAAGACGACGGCAACCCGCGGCTTGCGGTGGGGCTGCTGAGGGCTCTGGGGGAGGTTCTCGGTGCTCATATCGGCTTGAGAGTACCCGGTGGTAGTGCCGGGAGTCAGCGTCCGCCCGCCGGGGTCGCTCAGCGTCGTTCCGGCTTCGCGCTGCGCGACATCAGCTCCTTGAGGGCGACCACCGGAGGCTTGCCCTCGTGGACGATGCCGACGACCGTCTCGGTGATCGGCATGTCGACGCCGTGCCGGCGGGCCAGATCCAGCACCGACTCACAGGACTTGACGCCCTCGGCGGTCTGCCGGGTGACCGCGATCGTCTCCTGCAGGGTCATGCCCTTGCCGAGGTTGGTGCCGAAGGTGTGGTTGCGGGACAGCGGCGAGGAGCAGGTCGCCACCAGGTCACCGAGTCCGGCGAGGCCGGAGAAGGTGAGCGGGTCCGCGCCCATCGCCAGGCCCAGCCGGGTGGTCTCGGCGAGGCCGCGCGTGATCAGCGAGCCCTTGGCGTTGTCGCCCAGCCCCATGCCGTCGGCGATGCCGACCGCGAGGCCGATGACGTTCTTCACCGCGCCGCCCAGCTCGCAGCCCACCACGTCGGTGTTGGTGTAGGGCCGGAAGTACGGCGTGTGGGAGACGGCCTGGAGCTTGCGGGCCACCGCCTCGTCGGTGCAGGCGACCACGGCCGCGGCCGGCATGCGGGAGGCGATCTCCTTGGCGAGGTTGGGGCCGGTGACCACGGCGATCCGGCCCTGGCCCACCTTCGCGACGTCCTCGATCACCTCGCTCATCCGCATGGTCGTACCGAGCTCGACGCCCTTCATCAACGACACCAGGACGGTGTCCGGGGCGAGCAGCGGCGTCCAGTCGGCGAGGTTGGCGCGCAGCGTCTGCGAGGGGATCGCGAGAACGGTGAAGTCGGCGCCGTCGGCCGCCTCGGCCGGGTCGGCGGTCGCCCGCAGGTTCGCGGGGAGTTCGACGCCGGGGAGGTAGTCGGGGTTGGTGCGCGTGGAGTTGACCGCGTCGGCGAGCTCTGCGCGGCGCGCCCACAGCGTCACCTCGCAGCCCGCGTCGGCGAGGACGGCGCCGAAGGCGGTCCCCCATGATCCGGTGCCGAAGACGGCCGCCTTCACGGACTTGCTCACTTGCTGCTCTCCCCCTCGTGACGGATGTGCGCGGGGCCGGCCTCGGCGCCGGTCTGCGCCTGGGTGCGACGGCGCTGCTCGATCCGCTCGCGACGCGGGTCGTAGGGCGTCTCGGGCGCCTTCTCGCCGCGGATCTCCTCCAGCTGGACGGTGATGGCCGCCATGATGACCTCCGTCGCCTCCTTCAGGAGTTCCGGGGTCATCTCGTGGCCGTAGAACCGCGTGAGATCCACGGGCGGGCCCGCGAGCACATGGTGGGTCTTGCGCGGAAGGAGGTTGGGCTTCTTGGCGTACGGCGGCAGCAGTTCGTTGGCGCCCCACTGGGCGACGGGGATCACCGGGCACTTGGTCTGCAGGGCGACGCGCGCGGCGCCGGTCTTGGCGGTCATGGGCCAGCCGTCCGGGTCCCGGGTCAGGGTGCCCTCGGGGTAGAACGCGACGCACTCGCCGCGCTCCACGGCCTCGATCGCGGCGCGGAAGGCGCTGAGCGCGTCCGTGCTCTCGCGGTAGACGGGGATCTGTCCGGTGCCGCGCATCGCGGCACCGACGAATCCCTCCTTGAAAAGCCCGCTCTTCGCGAGGAATCGCGGCACCCGTCCGGTGTTGTACTGAAAGTGCGCGTACGCGAAGGGGTCGACATGCGAATTGTGGTTCACCGCGGTGATAAATCCACCCTCGGCCGGAATGTGCTCCATTCCGCGCCAGTCCCGCTTGATCAGAACCACCAGCCAGGGTTTGCAGAGGACCGCTGCGAAGCGGTACCAGAAGCCGATTCTGCGGCGGGGCACGCGGACACCTTCCTCTAGGACTTCCCAAGGCCTGCTCCCCGGCCTGGGGCCGCACAAGTGTCGCCCCGGGCCGCCGGTCTGTCGAGAACACCGTACGCCCGCCCGCCCGCCCGGCGGATGGGCCGGGTGACAATGGCCGCGACGAGAGAGGGACGGTACGCCGGTGCAGTGGACGTTGGTCATACCCCTGAAGCCCTTGGCGCTGGCCAAGAGCAGGCTCGCGGACACCGCCGCAGACGGGCTGCGCCCCGGGCTCGCCCTCGCCTTCGCCGAGGACACCGTGGCCGCCGCGCTGGCCTCGGGCGCGGTGCGCGATGTGGCCGTGATCACGGACGACGCCCTGGCCGCGCGCACCCTGGCGGCACTGGGCGCGCGGATCGTCCCGGACGAGCCGCGCGCGGGCCTCAACGCCGCGCTGGCGCACGGGGCGGCCACCGTACGCGCATTTCGGTCCGACTCCCCGCTCGCGGCCCTCAACGCCGACCTGCCGGCGCTGCGCCCGCCGGAATTGGCTCGCGTCCTGGACGCGGCCGCCGCATTCCCCCGCGCTTTCCTCCCGGACGCGGCCGCGATCGGCACCACGCTTCTCACCGCCGCACCGGGCCGTGAATTGCTGCCCGCATTCGGCGCGGATTCACGCGCCCGCCATCACGCGTCCGGAGCGGTGGAACTCCGCCTCGACGCGGTGGATTCCGTCCGCCAGGACGTGGACACCGGCGAGGATCTGCGGGCGGCGCTGGCCCTGGGAGTGGGGCCCCGGACGGCCGCGGCGACCGCACGGCTGCTGATCCCGGGGCAGTAGGCTGCCGTCATGCAGGCGACCGCATACACGTACGACCCCGCCACGCGCAGCGGACAGGTGCTGCTGGACGACGGCACACCGGTGCCCTTCGACGCGCCGGCGTTCGACGCGGGCGGGCTGAGACTGCTGCGGCCCGGGCAGCGGGTGCGGATCGAGACGGAGGGCCCGCAGGACGGCTCCGTCCCCCGGATCACCCTGGTGACGCTGCAGACCTTCTGAGCGGGCTGCGCACACGCCGCGGGCCGGGCTCCGAGAGGGAGTCCGGCCCGGCGTGTGAGTGCCCCTGCTGCCCTACGCCTTGCGGGCGGTGGCCTTCTTGGCGGTGGTCTTGCGCGCGGTCGACTTCTTGGCGGGGGCCTTGGTGGCCGTCGCCTTCTTCGCGGCCGGGGCCTTCTTGGCCGTCGTCTTCTTGGCGGTGGCCGACTTGGCGGCGGTGGTCTTCTTGGCGGCCGCCGTCGTCTTCTTGGTGGTGGCCTTCTTCGCGGTGGTCTTCTTGGCGGTGGCCGTGGTCTTCTTCGCGGCCGGCGTCGTCTTCTTCGCCGTGGCCGTGGTCTTCTTCGCGGCGCCGGCCCTCGTGGCCGTGGTCTTCTTCGCGGCGGCCTTCTTGACCGTGGCGGAAGCACCGCCGGTCAGGCTGCCCTTGGGGGCCTTCTTGACGGCGACCTCGCCGCCGCGGGGGAGCTTCTTCGACCCGCTCACCAGGTCCTTGAAGCCCTGGCCTGCGCGGAAGCGCGGCACGGACGTCTTCTTGACCCGAACCCGCTCGCCCGTCTGGGGGTTGCGAGCGTAGCGGGCCGGCCGGTCGACCTTCTCGAACGAACCGAAGCCGGTGACCGAGACCCGGTCGCCGGCGACGGTCGCGCGGACGATGGCGTCCAGGACCGCGTCGACCGCCTCGGCGGCCTGCTGGCGGCCGCCCAGCTTGTCGGCAATCGCTTCTACGAGCTGCGCCTTGTTCACGTCTTCCCCTTCGGAGACATTAGCCGGAACGAAACTGTTCAAGCTTTTTCGCACGTTAGGCAGATATATACCGCAAATCAAACACGAAACGGGCTAATCACCCTTGTGCCGCAACGAAATCGGCTGTTCCGGAGGCGGTCAGCGCCCCTCTTCGGGCGTTCGCCCCTCGTCGAGGTCCGCCATGAACCGCTCCAGACGCCTTGTCGCATCGGCGAGATCGTGCTTGGCCGCGGCCGTAATGACCAGCAGCTTCCGGGTCAGCGCCATCCGTACGCCCTCCGGGACTTGCAGTGCGCGCACTCTTGTGTGCGCTTCCTTGAGCTGGTTCGCGACCGCCGTATAGAGCTCGAGTTGGCCGTCGTGTTCCATGCACAGATTGTGCCATCTGGGGCGAGTTGTCGCCCGCTCAGGGGGCAACTGCCGCCTCAAACGGCCGTCCGGGCACTTCCGGCGGTCGCGTCCTCATCAGACGCGTACCCCGGCAACAGCCCGCCTAACGTGGGAAGTTGGCAGGCGGGGCGAGCGTGTGCGGGGCCGAACGGGTGCAGAAACAGCCGTACCCCCGATCAGTCCGATCGGGGGTACGGCGGGGGTGTCGCGGTGGCCGAAACTCGACCTGCCCGGGCCTCTCGGGGCCTCGGGGTCAGCCCTGGAGCGTCCTCGGCTTGTACGACGGGCGCTTGGCCTCGTAGGCGGCGATGTCGCCCTCGTTCCGGAGGGTGATGGAGATGTCGTCCAGCCCGTTCAGCAGCCGCCAGCGGGAGTTCTCGTCCAGCTCGAAGGAGGCGGTGATCCCCTCGGCGCGCACCTCGCGGGCCTGCAGGTCGACCGTGATCTCGGCCTGCGGGTCCTTCTCCGTGAGGTCCTGGAGCGCGTCCACGGTCTCCTGCGGGAGAACCACCGTGAGCAGGCCGTTCTTCAGCGAGTTGCCGCGGAAGATGTCGGCGAAGCGGGAGGAGATCACGGTCTTGAAGCCGTAGTTCTGCAGCGCCCAGACGGCGTGCTCACGAGAGGAGCCGGTGCCGAAGTCGGGGCCTGCGACCAGCACGGTCGCGCCCTGCCGCTCGGGGCGGTTGAGGATGAAGTTCCCGTCCTTGCGCCAGGCCTCGAACAGCCCGTCCTCGAACCCGTCCCGCGTGACCTTCTTGAGCCAGTGAGCAGGGATGATCTGGTCGGTGTCGACGTTGGAGCGGCGCAGCGGGACGGCCCGGCCGGTGTGCGTGGTGAATGCTTCCATGACTGTTCAGACTCCCGCGGGCGTACGGTTCTCGGCGTCGGACAGGTCGGCCGGGGAGGCCAGGTGGCCCAGGACGGCCGTGGCGGCCGCGACCTGCGGCGACACCAGGTGCGTCCGACCGCCCTTGCCCTGCCGGCCCTCGAAGTTGCGGTTGGAGGTGGACGCGGAGCGCTCACCCGGGGCCAGCTGGTCGGGGTTCATGCCGAGGCACATCGAACAGCCCGCGTGCCGCCACTCGGCGCCGGCCTCCTTGAAGACGACGTCCAGGCCTTCGGAGACGGCCTGCAGACCCACCCGCGCGGAGCCGGGGACGACCAGCATCCGTACGCCGTCGGCGACTTTGCGGCCCTCGACGATCGCGGCGGCGGCGCGCAGGTCCTCGATGCGGCCGTTGGTGCACGAACCTACGAAGACGGTGTCCACCTTGATGGAGCGCAGCGACTGTCCGGCCTCCAACCCCATGTATTCCAGGGCCTTTTCGGCGGCGTGGCGCTCCGAAGCGTCTTCGTACGAAGCAGGGTCGGGGACGTCGGCCGAAAGCGGCGCGCCCTGGCCCGGGTTGGTGCCCCAGGTGACGAACGGCGACAGCGCGGTCGCGTCGATGACGACCTCGGCGTCGAACTCGGCGTCGTCGTCCGTCCTCAGCGTCTTCCAGTACGCGACCGCCGCGTCCCAGTCCTCGCCCTCGGGGGCGTGGGCGCGGCCCCTGATGTACTCGAAGGTCGTCTCGTCGGGGGCGATCATGCCCGCGCGGGCGCCGGCCTCGATCGACATGTTGCAGATGGTCATCCGGGCCTCCATCGAGAGCTTCTCGATGGCGGAGCCGCGGTACTCCAGGATGTAGCCCTGGCCGCCGCCGGTGCCGATCCTGGCGATGATCGCCAGGATCAGGTCCTTGGCGGTGACGCCGTCGGGCAGCTCGCCGTCGACCGTGATCGCCATGGTCTTGGGGCGGGCCAGCGGCAGCGTCTGGGTGGCCAGCACGTGCTCGACCTGCGAGGTGCCGATGCCGAACGCCAGCGCGCCGAACGCGCCGTGCGTGGAGGTGTGCGAGTCGCCGCAGACGACGGTCATGCCGGGCTGGGTCAGACCCAGCTGCGGGCCCACGACGTGCACGACGCCCTGCTCGACGTCGCCGAGCGGGTGCAGTCGCACGCCGAACTCGGCGCAGTTCTTGCGCAGGGTCTCCAGCTGGGCGCGGGAGACCGGGTCGGCGATCGGCTTGTCGATGTCGAGGGTCGGGGTGTTGTGGTCCTCGGTCGCGATGGTGAGGTCGAGACGGCGCACGGGGCGGCCGTTCTGACGGAGGCCGTCGAAGGCCTGGGGGCTGGTCACCTCGTGCAGCAGGTGCAGATCGATGAAGAGGAGGTCGGGCTCGCCCTCGGCGCGCCGGACGACGTGGTCGTCCCAGACCTTCTCCGCGAGTGTCCTACCCATCGCTTTCCCTCCGGCCGGCAAGGAAGCACCGGCCCAACTAGAGATCTTGTGGAGGCGACGCCCTCGGTCTCGCTTCCCGGCGTTTTCCGGGCACCCGCCGCCAGGCCCGTTGGTCCGCGGGCCACCATGCGTCCAAGGGTTGCGCGTCTCACGGAAAAATGAACTTGCGTTTCACAGAGTGAGACGGGAGTATCGTTGCATGGACAACAGTAGCGGCGTCGGCGTTCTGGACAAGGCAGCCCTTGTCCTGAGCGCCCTGGAGTCCGGTCCGGCCACCCTCGCGGGCTTGGTCGCCGCCACCGGACTCGCACGACCCACGGCCCACCGCCTGGCCGTGGCTTTGGAACACCACCGTATGGTGGCGCGCGACATGCAGGGCCGGTTCATTCTGGGCCCCCGGCTGGCCGAGCTGGCCGCGGCCGCCGGCGAGGACCGCCTGCTGGCCACCGCGGGCCCGGTGCTCACGCACCTGCGCGACATCACGGGCGAGAGCGCGCAGCTCTACCGCCGCCAGGGCGACATGCGCATCTGCGTGGCGGCGGCGGAACGCCTGTCCGGCCTTCGGGACACTGTCCCGGTCGGCTCCACGCTCACGATGAAGGCCGGCTCCTCGGCGCAGATCCTGATGGCCTGGGAGGAGCCCGAGCGCCTGCACCGGGGCCTGCAGGGCGCCCGGTTCACGGCGACGGCCCTGTCGGGCGTGCGACGCCGCGGCTGGGCCCAGTCCATCGGCGAGCGCGAGCCGGGCGTCGCGTCCGTCTCGGCCCCCGTCCGCGGCCCCTCCAACCGCGTGGTGGCCGCCGTCTCCGTCTCTGGCCCCATCGAGCGCCTGACGCGCCACCCGGGCCGCATGCACGCCCAGGCGGTCATCGACGCGGCGGCCCGCCTGTCGGAGGCGCTGCGCCGCACCGGCTGAGCCAGGGGGGAGGAGCGGGCCTCAACGCCGCGGCACGCTCTCTCCCCACGGCAGCCCGGCGGGCTCTCCGGCGCGGGGAACCGCGCGACAGGCCGCAGCGGCCCGCGCCGGACGGACGGCAACGCCGCTAGGACGCCGACCGGTAGGCGAACCGGTCCTTCGCGTACCGTCCCCGCTCCCCCAACGGAACCTGCCCGTGCGCGGCCGCGAGGCCGAACGCCGGCATGTCCCCGTAGATCGCCTCGTACGACCCCTCCGGGACGACATACGCCTCGTGCCAGATTCCCACGTGCCCGCGCACCTTCCCGCTCCGCTCGATGCGGTTGATCTTCGCCCACACCTCGTGGTGGAACGCGTCGGGCGCGCTCGCGTAGGCGTAGAGCTTCTCCTTGGACTCCCAGTACTGGACGACGTAGTACGTCCGCGGCGAGGCCGTCAGCAGCACCCGGGAGAGCAGACCGCGCCCCGGGTCCTTCTTCAGCTCCGCCAGCATGCGGAACATGGCCAGCATGACCGGCACCCACTGGTGCACGGCCCAGAAGTGGTTGACGCGCATTCCGATCAGCAGGACGACCACGTCTCCCCGGGCGTCCGCGGTGGTACGGCTGGCTGTGACAGACATGCTTGGATAGTGCCGCTGACCAAGGAGGGGCGCAAGACATGCGGCTGGCCGAACTGAGCGAACGCAGCGGTGTGTCCACCGCGACGATCAAGTACTACCTGCGCGAGGGCCTGTTGCCGCCGGGCCGCCAGATCAATATGACGACCGCGGAGTACGACGACGAACATCTGCGCAGGCTGCGACTGGTGCGCGCGATGATCCAGGTGGGCCGGCTGCCGGTGGCCACGGTGCGCGAGGTGCTCGGGCACGTCGACGACGACTCCCTGGGCCGCACGATCCGGCTCGGCGCGGCCCTGTGGGCGCTGCCGCAGGTGCCCGAGCCGGACGCGGAGGACGAGCACGTGCGCGCCGCGCAGCTGGAGGCCGACGAGTTGCTGGGGACCCTGGGCTGGTCCAACGCCCGGCTGCTGACGAGCATCTCCCCCGCCTACCGTTCGCTGGTGGTGGCGGTGGCTGCGCTGCGACGGCTCGGCTACGGGTGGGACGCCGAACTCCTCGTGTCCTACGGCCGGTTGATGCACCGGGCGGCCACGCTCGACCTGGACTTCGTGGAGACGCAGGAGTCGGAGGCGGAGCGGATCGAGACGGCGGTGCTCGGCGCGATCCTCGTGGAGCCGATGCTGCAGGCGCTGCACCGGCTGGCGCAGGAGGAGGAGTCGGCCCGGCGGTACGGCTTCGAGTGAGCGGTGGGGCGGCGCGAGGAGGCCGTGAACACGGCGAAGGCCCTCCACCACAGTGGAGGGCCTTCACTGATGCGTACCCCCGACCGGATTCGAACCGGCGCTACCGCCTTGAGAGGGCGGCGTGCTAGGCCGCTACACAACGGGGGCGAGGATCTTGCGTTTCCGCAGATCCGAGCTGGTCTACCAGGACTCGAACCTAGACTAACTGAACCAGAATCAGTCGTGCTGCCAATTACACCATAGACCAATGTGGTTTAGACCAGTTTGTACCCCCGACCGGATTCGAACCGGCGCTACCGCCTTGAGAGGGCGGCGTGCTAGGCCGCTACACAACGGGGGCCCTAGCGATCCTGCATCGAGGTGAGGGGGAGCTACCCGAGCTCTCCTCGCGGGAAGGATCTGTACCCCCGACCGGATTCGAACCGGCGCTACTGCCTTGAGAGGGCAGCGTGCTAGGCCGCTACACAACGGGGGCTTTGTGGAGCTGATCTCCACGTGCGCAGATGAGCTCTGCGAGCTGGCCTACCAGGACTCGAACCTAGACTAACTGAACCAGAATCAGTCGTGCTGCCAATTACACCATAGGCCACTGGAACGCAAGCCCCGTCGGGGATCTTGTTCTAGTTTCGCTCCCCCGGTTCCGGCCTTTCGGCCCGCTCTCCGGCGGCGCAGGAAGAACATTACCCGAAGGTGGACTGCGCTCCAAAACGGGTATCCGCGCCGAGGATCGCGGGGAGTTCGGCGAGGGTGACGATCCGGTGCCGACCGGAGGGGAGCTCGACGGTGGCCCCGCCGCCGTGACGGTCGATCCACACCGACAGAAGTCCGGCGTCGGCGGCGCCCCGTCCGTCGATCTCCGGGTGGTCGCCGACGTAGGCCACCTGGTGCGGGGGCAGGGACAGCGCCTCGCAGGCCGCGAGGAAGGCGCCGGCCTCCGGCTTGGAGACGCCGAGTTCCGCGGCGCACAGGATGGCCTCGAAGCGGTCGTGGACGCCGAGGACGCGCAGCTTGTGGTCCTGGACGTGGATGCTGGAGTTGGAGAGCACCGCGTGGCGGTGGCTGGCGGCCAGGGCGTCCAGCACGGGCAGGACGTCCGGGAAGAGCGACCAGGCGGCCTCGTAGTGCGAGCGGTAGCTCGCGAGCCAGTCGTCGGCCTCCGTGTCGGTCATCTCGCGGCCCAGGAAGTCCCGTACCCGGTCACGGCGCTGGTCCTCGAAGGTGATCCCGCCCGCCGAGAACCGTGCCCACTGCTGGTCGGTGACCTCCCGCCACCGGGCGAGGGCCCGCTCCGCCGTGCCGAACCGGTCGAGCAGCCGTTCGGCCGTGAGATACGCCCGCATGCCCTCCCGGTCGGCGGTCGTGTAGTCGAAGAGAGTGTCGTCAACGTCCCAGACCACGGCGCGAATGCTCATGCCCCGACGGTATCGCGGGGTGGCACGCCGAGGGCATGAGCGAGTACCGGGTCCAGTTCACCGTCGAGGCCCGCTCGGCGTACGACGGCCTGCCCGGCGAGCGTCGAGCCCAGTTGGACAAGGCCGTGCGGATACTGGCGCGCGATCCCTTCCGCAAGGTCGCAACGGCGCAACTCGGCCCCGACGAGCACCTGCGGAAGACGTACGTGGCTCCCGGGCTGATGCCGGAGTACATGGTCGCGGGGGCGGTCATGGTCGTCGTCGTGCTGGAGATCTTCGACGAGTTCGCCTACCCGATCGACGAGAGCGACGCGGTCTGAGACGAACGCCCGAGGGGCGGCGCCCGAGCTCGTCGGGCGCCGCCCCTCGGGCGTGCTCAGGGGCTATGCCGCCAGCTTCGCCAGCGCCGCGTCGATGCGGGCCAGCGTCCTCTCCTTGCCCAGGATCTCCAGCGACTCGAAGAGCGGGAGGCCGACCGTGCGGCCGGTGACGGCGACGCGGACGGGGGCCTGGGCCTTGCCGAGCTTGAGGCCGTGGGCCTCGCCGGCGGCCAGGACGGCCTCCTTCAGGGACTCGGCGGAGGTCCAGTCGGCCGACTCCAGCTTCTCCCTCGCCGTGGTCAGCAGGGCATCGCTGCCCTCCTTCATCGCCTTCGTCCAGCTCGCCTCGTCGAAGACCGGCTCCGGCAGGAAGAGGAAGTCGACGTTGTCGGTGATCTCGGACAGGACCTTCAGGCGGGTCTGGGCGTGCGGGGCAATCGCCTGCCACTTCGAGTCGTCGAAGTCCTCCGGCGCCCAAGGGGCGACCGGGGCCTTCAGCCAGGGCGCGCAGCGCTCGGTGAAGTCCTTCACGTCCAGCAGGCGGATGTGGTCGGCGTTGATCGCCTCGCACTTCTTGAGGTCGAAGCGCGCCGGGTTGGGGTTGACGTCGGCGACGTCGAAGGCCGCGACCATCTCGTCCATCGTGAAGATGTCCTGGTCGGCCGAGAGGGACCAGCCGAGGAGCGAGAGGTAGTTGAGCAGGCCCTCGGGGAGGAATCCGCGCTCGCGGTAGAGGTTGAGCGAGGACTGCGGGTCCCGCTTCGACAGCTTCTTGTTGCCCTCGCCCATGACGTACGGCAGGTGGCCGAAGAGCGGGGTCCGCTTGGCGACGCCCAGCTCGGTCAGCGCCTTGTAGAGGGCGATCTGGCGGGGGGTCGAGGAGAGCAGGTCCTCGCCGCGCAGTACGTGCGTGATCTCCATCAGCGCGTCGTCCACGGGGTTGACCAGTGTGTACAGCGGGGCGCCGTTCGCGCGGACGATGCCGTAGTCGGGCACGTTCTCCGGGGTGAAGGTCAGCTCGCCGCGGACCAGGTCCGTGAAGGTGATCGTCTCGTCGGGCATCCGGAAGCGGACGATGGGCGTACGGCCCTGGGCCCGGTACTCCTCCACCTGCGCCTCGGTGAGATCGCGGCAGTGGCCGTCGTAGCCGGAGGGCTTGCCGGCGGCGCGGGCGGCCTCGCGGCGGGTGTCCAGCTCCTCCTGGGAGCAGTAGCAGTGGTAGGCGTGCCCGGCGTCCAGGAGCCGCTGCGCGACGTCCTTGTAGAGGTCCATGCGCTGCGACTGACGGTACGGGGCGTGCGGGCCGCCGACCTCGGGCCCCTCGTCCCAGTCGAAGCCCAGCCAGCGCATCGAGTCCAGCAGCTGTTCGTACGACTCCTCGGAGTCGCGGGCCGCGTCGGTGTCCTCGATGCGGAAGACCAGCGTGCCCTGGTGGTGCTTGGCGAACGCCCAGTTGAACAGGGCGGTGCGGACCAGGCCCACGTGGGGGTTACCGGTGGGCGAGGGACAGAAACGGACGCGTACGGGTGAGCCGGGTGCGCTAGCCACGCTTGACAACCTTGTTGGTGAGAGTGCCGATGCCTTCGATGGTGACGGCGACCTCGTCGCCGACAGCCAGGGGGCCGACCCCTGCCGGGGTGCCCGTGAGGATCACGTCGCCGGGGAGCAGCGTCATGGCCTCGGTGATGTTGACGATCAGATCCTCGATCGAGTGGATCATCTCGCTGGTGCGGCCGAGCTGCCGCTGCCCGCCGTTCACCGTGAGCTGGACGGTGAGGTCGCTCGCGGTCTCGAGGTCCAGGCCTGTCTCCACCCAGGGGCCGAGCGGGCAGGAGGTGTCGAAGCCCTTGGCCCGGGCCCACTGCTTCTCGCGTTTTTGCACGTCGCGGGCGGTGACGTCGTTCGCGCAGGTGTATCCGAAGATCACGTCCTTGACGCGTTCGCGCGGGACCTCGCGGCACAGCCGGCCGATGACCACGGCGAGCTCGGCCTCGTGGTGGACCTCCGAGGAGAAGGACGGGTACTGGATGTCGTCGCCGGGGCCGATCACCGAGGTGGACGGCTTGAAGAAGGCGAACGGGGCGTCCGGCACCTCGTTGCCCAGCTCGCGCGCGTGTTCGGCGTAGTTGCGGCCGAAGGCCACGACCTTGTTGGGCAGGACGGGCGGGAGCAGCCGGACCTTGCTCAGCGGCACCTTGGTGCCGGAGAGCTCGAAGTCCGCGAACGGGATGCCCTTGATGATGTCGAGGACGAGCTCGTCCGGCTTGTCGCCCTCGACCGCGCCGAAGGCGACGTTGCCGTCGATGGAGAACCTGGCGATGCGCACGGGTTGGTTGGCCCCTTGACTGAGCTGGCTGGAGTGTGACGCTCCAGGCTAACGCGGAAGGGCGTCCCCGGCCGGGGACGCCCTTGACATCGAGTGGCGGTCGCCTTGAGCATTCGGCGGCCGTCGTCCGTATCCCTCCACGAAGATCGGTGAGGATCTTGTGGATCCAGCGTGTGGATCTACGGTGCGACGGAGGCGGCGACCGGGGCCTCCATGAGGATGGTGCGCTTGGGGTTGGCAGTCTGGGCCGGGAGGTCGACGGAGTGCTCCGGCTGCTCCGGCAGCTGCAGTTCGCCGGCGTCGTCGAGGTGCGCCAGCGTCGTGCGCCGCGGGTTGGCGATCTTGTGGAACATCGTCGTCGTCTTCACTGTTGTACTGGACCCTGTCGTTTCCGGGCGCCGAGGAGGCCCCCCAAGGGCCCCTGCACAGGCGCGGCTTGTCGGATGTGCCATCCCTGTAAAGCGTCAGGCTAAACACGCGATTCCCGGTGAACGCGTGAAGGTCGCATGATCAGCGTGTGAGTTTGCTCACGGATCCATGGGTAAAACGGTCAAATCGGTCCCTCAATCGACCGTTGCGAAACGGACATTGACCACCTGAAGCCCATATTCCGCTCCTGATCATGGCGACTGGGACACCATCCTTACCCTGCGGCTTCGCCCTCTTATGTCCGCCTTACGGGGGATCTCCTTCTACATCGCGTGACGTGACCCTCACGTCGTGTCACGGATGTCACAGCCTGGCCAACGGGCCTTGTTCGAGATTCTGCACTGTGCTGGAATTCCTCGGACCGCCGCGGGATCGAGCCGGCGCACAGAGGGCGCCTCAGAGCGCCTGGTGGCGGCGAGATTAGGGGGAGCCGGCGCCGGTACTCACGACGAACAGGGGGGCGTATTCAGGGCGCCCCTCAACACGCCGACACCGTCCTTCCGTTCACGCGGAGGGGCGCCTGGTCCAGAGGTTGCGACGCTAGTGCAGGGACGTTTCAAGAGGGATGGCAGCGCTTCGGCTGAGCCGGAGCCGCACGGCGGGACCGACCGCGGTTCCTCGCCCCAGCACGCCCAGAACCCGGGCCCGGCTCCGTCCGGCGACGGCGGTGAGCGCCCTGGGCGCCCCGGCGTGTCCGCGTCGCCGAGTTCCCCCACCCAGACTTCGACGGTCAAGCCGCCGGCCGGTCCCCCCGGTCCCGGTCCGCGCGTGGCGCTGCGCAACTGGCGCATCTCCACGCGTCTGGTGGCGCTGCTGACCCTGCCGGTGGTCGCGGCCACCACGCTGGGCGCGGTGCGCATCAACCAGTCGATGGACGACATCCAGCAGCTCGACAACATGAAGCTGCTGACGGACATGACCAAGCAGGCCACCGAGCTCTCGGTCCAGCTCCAGAACGAGCGCGACCGCTCCGCCGGCCCGCTGGCGCACGACGGCAAGGCGTCCGACTTCGGCGTCAAGGGCTACCGGGACAAGACGGACAAGGCCCTGGTCGCCTTCCAGGACGCCTCCGAGGAGATCGACGCCGCCAGCACGGACGGCAACCTCCAGGGTGTCCGCGACAGCCTCGTGGGCCTCCTCAGCGACCTCGGCAACCTCGCCAAGATCCGCAACACCGCCTACACGGAGAAGGGCAACTCGACCCAGACGGTCGAGGCCTACCACCGGCTGATCACCAGCCTGCTCGACCTGTCGCAGGACATGGCGCAGGCCACCAGCAACCCGGAGATGATCCAGCGCACGCGTGCCCTGGCCGCCTTCTCCGCCGCCAAGGAGTACGCCTCCGTGCAGCGCGCCGTGCTCGCGGCCGCGCTTCCGGTGGGCAACACCACCTACGGCAACATGTCCGAGAACGACCGGCAGTACGCCGAGGCCGCGCTCGACAACCAGGACTCCGAGCTCACGAGTTTCCGCAGCATCTACGGCGACGACGGCGCCGAGGAACTGCTGAAGCCCATCGAGCAGGGCAACCCGGTCATCGAGGAGGCGGACACCTACGCCACCCGCGCGCTCAGCTCCTCCACGGGTCTGCAGTCGCTGGACAAGCGCTCGTACCAGGACTGGGTCGACGACAGCTCGACCAAGATCGCGCAGATGAACAACATCGAGCACACGCTGCTCGAGGACATGGAGCAGAAGGCGCGTGAGCTGCGCGCCGAGTCCGAGCGCGAGGCGATCATCTCCGGTGCGCTCATCCTGCTCGTGCTGGGCGTGTCGCTGGTCGGCGCGTTCGTCGTCGCCCGGTCCATGATCCGCTCGCTGCGCCGCCTGCAGGAGACCGCCACCAAGGTCGCCCAGGACCGTCTGCCCGAGCTGGTCAAGCAGCTGTCCGAGTCCGACCCGCAGGACGTCGACACGTCCGTGGAGTCGGTCGGTGTGCACTCCAAGGACGAGATCGGCCAGGTGGCCGCGGCCTTCGACGACGTGCACCGCGAGGCGGTCCGCCTCGCCGCCGAGCAGGCCCTGCTGCGGGGCAACGTCAACGCGATGTTCACCAACCTCTCGCGCCGCTCCCAGGGCCTCATCCAGCGTCAGCTCTCGCTCATCTCCGAACTGGAGTCCCGCGAGGCCGACCCGGACCAGCTGTCCTCGCTGTTCAAGCTCGACCACCTCGCGACCCGCATGCGCCGTAACGGCGAGAACCTCCTCGTCCTCGCGGGCGAGGAGCCCGGCCGCCGCTGGACCCGTCCGGTCCCGCTGGTCGACGTCCTGCGCGCCGCCGCGTCCGAGGTGGAGCAGTACGAGCGCATCGAGCTGGCCTCCGTGCCGACCACCGAGGTGGCCGGCCGGGTCGTCAACGACCTCGTGCACCTGCTCGCCGAGCTGCTGGAGAACGCCACCTCGTTCTCCTCCCCGCAGACCAAGGTCAAGGTCACCGGTCACGCGCTGCCCGACGGCCGCGTGCTGATCGAGATCCACGACACCGGCATCGGCCTCTCCCCCGAGGACCTCGCCGCGATCAACGAGCGGCTCGCCTCGCCGCCCACCGTGGACGTGTCGGTCTCCCGACGCATGGGTCTGTTCGTGGTCGGCCGGCTGTCGCAGCGCCACGGCATCCGCATCCAGCTGCGCCCGTCCGACTCCGGTGGCACGACCGCGCTGGTCATGCTGCCCGTGGACGTCGCCCAGGGCGGCAAGAAGCCCCAGCCCAAGCCCGGCCAGGGCGGCGCCGCCGGCGGTCCCGCCGCCGCGCAGGCCGCCGCGGGCGTGGCCGCGGCTCGTCGCAACGGCTCGCAGGGCGGCGCCCTCGGCGCGGGCGCCCCGAACGGCGGCAGCGCCCTGGGCGCCGGTTCCGGCGGGGGCGGCCGGCTCGCCGGCGGTCAGGGTCCCCGGGCCGCGCTGCCCGGCCGTGACGGCAACGGCCGTCCCGGCGGCCAGCCGCCGCGCGGACCGCAGCAGCCTCCGCTCTCCCCCCAGCAGGGCCGGCCGGCTCCGGCCGGCTCCGGCTTCGGCGGCCAGGCGCCGGGCGCGCCGCAGGGTCTGCAGGCGGCCGGCACCGGCTCGCAGGGCACGGACATGTTCGGCGGCGGACGTCCGCCGCAGCAGCGGGGCAACAAGAACGAGCAGGGCGGCCGAGGCCGTCAGCCGCAGCTGCCGCCGCGCGGTGGTCCGCGCGCCGAGCTGCCGGGCGGCAACCCGCAGCCGCGCGTGACCAGCTGGGGCGACGAGAACGCCCAGCCGCCGGTGGGGCGCACCCCGCTGGACGCCCCGCGCGGCCACGAGGAGCCGGACGTCGCCCAGACGTCGCGCATGCCGCGCATCGACGACCGGCAGGGCCCCGGGGCCACGGCCGAGATACCCGCGATCCCGCGGATCGACGAGCGCCAGGGTCCGTCGGGTCCCGCCGACTTCGGCAGCCCCTCCGCGACCGGTCTGCACGGCACGGGCCAGTTCCCGGTCCCGGGCAACTCCCAGGGCGGCCCGAACGGGCGGCAGGACAGCGGCCAGTTCCCGCGCCCGGGTGTGAACGGACGCCAGGACACCGGCCAGTTCGAGCGGCCCGGCACGTCCGGCCGGACGGACGACAACGGCTTCACCCGCTCCGACGTCTTCGGCACCGCGGGCGGACAGAACGCTCCGGCGAACCCGAACCAGTTCGCTCCGCAGGCCTACGACAACGGCTCCACCGGTCAGTACGCCGCACCCGGCTACGACGGCTCCGCCACCGGGCAGCACTCGCTGCCCGGCCGCCAGGACCCCTCGTCCACGGGCCAGTTCGCCGCTCCGCAGTCGAACGGCTACGGCCTTCCGGCGCAGCCGGAGGCGCTGCCTCCGGCCGGTCCCGGCGACGGCCGCACACCGCTGTACGACACGCTGGAGACCAACTGGTTCCACGGTCAGCAGGCGGGCGGCTCGGCTCCGGCGCCGCTCCAGCAGGAACAGCAGCAACAGCAGGCTCCGGCCGCTCCCCAGCGTCCCGCTGCCGCCAGTGCCTCGTGGCGCACCTCGCCGAACGACGAACTCGTCCGGCAGGCAGAACGCGTCAGGCAGCCGGCCGCGGGCGGCGTCACCACCTCCGGCCTGCCGCGCCGGGTGCCCCGGGCGAACCTCGTCCCGGGCACGGCTCAGCAGCAACAGCACCAAAGCGGTCCGCAGGTCTCGCGTGCGCCTGACGACGTACGCGGCCGGCTGACCAATCTCCGTCGGGGCATCGCACAGGGTCGACAGGCCGGCAACGGCCCGCAGACCGGCAGTTTCCCCAGCCCCACTCACCAGCAGGAGCGTTAGTTGAGCCAGATGAGCCAGGCAGCACAGAACCTGAACTGGTTGATCACCAACTTCGTGGACAACACCCCTGGGGTGTCCCACACCGTCGTGGTGTCCGCCGACGGGCTCCTGCTCGCGATGTCCGAGGGTTTCCCGCGCGACCGTGCCGACCAGCTGGCGGCCGTCGCGTCGGGACTCACCTCGCTGACCGCCGGTGCGTCCCGGATCTTCGAGGGCGGCAGCGTGGCCCAGACCGTCGTCGAGATGGAACGAGGATTCCTCTTCCTCATGTCCGTCTCGGACGGTTCGTCCCTCGCCGTCCTCGCGCACCCCGAGTGCGACATCGGCCTTGTCGGCTACGAGATGGCGCTGCTCGTCGATCGTGCCGGCGCGGTGCTCACGCCCGACCTGCGCGCCGAGCTCCAGGGCAGTCTGCTCCACTGACCCGCCCCCGCACCACCCACCTCACGAAATCACCGTCCGGCCGACACACTCCCCCCACCGGCCTCGACGGACGGCACGACAATCCGAGAATGCTGTCCCGCCCGGAGGATCCATGACCCCGCCCACCGCCCATCATGACCCGTACGCGGAGCCGTACGGGGATGAGGGCGACCAGCCGCTGGTGCGTCCGTACGCGATGACCGGTGGCCGGACCCGGCCGCGCTATCAGCTCGCCATCGAGGCGCTGATCAGCACCACGGCCGACCCGGCAGCGCTCATGGGGCTGCTTCCCGAGCACCAGCGCATCTGCCACCTGTGCCGTGAGGTGAAGTCGGTCGCCGAGGTCTCGGCGCTGCTGGCAATGCCGCTGGGCGTGGCACGGATCCTCGTCGCGGACCTCGCCGAGGCCGGTCTGGTGGCCATCCACCAGCCGGGCGGCGACGAGAACAACGGCGGCGCACCTGACGTGACGCTGCTCGAAAGGGTGCTCAGTGGACTTCGCAAGCTCTGACGGGGGGCGGGCCACCACCTCCGCGAAGATCGTGGTGGCGGGCGGCTTCGGCGTGGGCAAGACCACGTTCGTGGGCGCCGTCTCCGAGATCAACCCGCTGCGCACGGAGGCCGTGATGACGTCCGCGAGCGCGGGCATCGACGACCTCACCCACACCGGGGACAAGACCACCACCACGGTGGCCATGGACTTCGGCCGCATCACGCTCGACCAGGACCTGATCCTCTACCTGTTCGGCACGCCGGGCCAGGACCGCTTCTGGTTCATGTGGGACGACCTGGTGCGCGGCGCCATCGGCGCCGTGGTGCTGGTGGACACGCGGCGGCTGGCCGACTGCTTCCCGGCGGTGGACTACTTCGAGAACAGCGGTCTGCCGTTCGTAGTCGCCCTCAACGGCTTCGACGGTCAGCAGCCCTACCAGCCCGAAGAGGTGCGCGAGGCGCTGCAGATCGGTCCGGACACCCCGATCATCACGACGGACGCCCGGCATCGCTCGGACGCCAAGAGCGCGCTGATCACGCTGGTCGAGCACGCACTCATGGCCCGACTGCGGTAACTTTCAAATATCCTGTGCCGTACGGCAGTTGTCGTAGACGCTTTGGAGCCGGCTGTGGCCTTTGACACGGTCGGCTCCGGTGTTCATAACGTTTCGGCAGAGGAATCGGGTGGTACGGCCACGCGTCGCGGTCACTCGGTCTCACTGTGCGCACGAAAGCCCCGCCTTTTGGCGGGGCTCGTTCTTTTTGACCGTTTTATCTGGGGTTTACATCACGTCGAACCAACTCTTTCCCATGTTTGGAAGAGGACTGGTCGTCGTGCTGGAATGCCTGAACTGCCCAATAGTCAATGACGTACTCATGGTCGATGGCTGACCGGGCTCTGAGACACTGCGGCACGACGAAGGTGCCGACCGCCGAGAGGTTGTTGGTCGAGTGAGGCGAAGCAAGAAAAGTCCCGAGCCGGCGGCGCGGGGCAACTTCACCCCGCCGCCGCGCGGAGCGGCGACCGCCCCTGTGCCCGGCTCGGAGCCGACGGCCGCGCCCGCGAAGAGCGGCGGCCGTCTCTCCCCGCGCAACTGGCGGGTGCCGACCCGGCTGAACGCGATCCTGCTCATACCCGTGGTGGTCGGCCTGGTCATGGGCGGCTTCCAGGTGAAGAGCTCGATCGACACCTGGCAGGAGGCCGAGGACGCGGAGAACACCGCGCGCCTGGTGCGGGCCGCGCTGAGCTACGGCGACGCCCTCTACAAGGAACGCGACGTCTCGGCCGCGCCGCTGCTCGCCGGCAAGAAGGACGACGCCACGGTCACCGCGTCCCGCAAGGCCACGGACGCCGCCGCCGACGCCTTCGACGAGGCCGCGCAGAGCATGCCGGCGAAGGCCGGACTGGAGCGCAGGCTGCAGCTGTTCCGCGCCGCGGAGACCAAGCTGACGACGCTGCGCGCGGCCGCCTACACCTCCAAGCTCACCGGCGTGCAGACCGAAGAGGGCTACACCCAGGTCGCGCACCCGCTGATGGAGTTCTCCAACGAGCTCGGTCTGGGCACCGGAAACATCACCTCCTACGGCCGTACCGTCTACGCCATCTCGCTGACCAAGGCCGCGCTGTCCCTGGAGCGCTCGATCGGCATGCACCTGCTGATCAAGCCGGGCCCGCAGGACACCGACTTCGCCAAGCAGAAGGTCTCCCTCTCCTCGTACGCCTACCTCGAGGGCATCGCCATCGAGGAGTACATCGGCGGCGGCACCGCGGCCGACGCGAAGAAGCTGGACGAGGCCACGGCGAAGATCAAGAGCGACGGCGCCGCGCAGGCCGCCGAGGCCAAGCAGCAGAACCCGGACTACGTTCCGCCGCCGTCCGACCCGACCACGATGGTCGGCGCCATCTCGACGATGGAGACCACCTCGGGCGCCGAGCGCGCCGGTCTCGCCGAGAAGGGCATCAGCAAGGAGAACTGGTGGGCGGTCACCACGCTGAAGTACGACGCCTACCGGCAGATCGAGTCGGACATGGCCGACAAGGCCGTGACCGAGGCCTCGGACATCGCGGCTGACGCCAAGACGTCCGCGATCATCACCGGCGCCGCAGTGGTCGTCGCCCTGCTGCTGGCGTTCATCCTCGCCGGCGCCGTGGCCCGCCAGATGAGCCGCGCGATGCGCCAGCTGCGCAACGCCGCCTTCGGCATCGCCGAGCAGCGTCTGCCGATGCTCGTCGACCAGCTCTCGCGCACCGACCCCGGACGCGTCGACACCCGCGTCCAGGCCATCCCGATCACCACCACGGACGAGATCGGCGAGGTCGCGCGCGCCTTCGACCAGGTCCACCGCGAGGCGGTCCGGCTGGCGGCCGAGCAGGCCCTGCTGCGGGGCAACATCAACGCGATCTTCACGAACCTGTCGCGCCGCAACCAGTCGCTGATCGAGGGCCAGCTGACCCTGATCACCGACCTGGAGAACAACGAGGCCGACCCGGACCAGCTGGAGAACCTCTTCCGCCTGGACCACCTCGCGACCCGTATGCGCCGCAACGGCGAGAACCTCCTGGTCCTCGCCGGCGAGGAGCCCGGCCGCCGCTGGGACCAGCCGGTCCCGCTGGTCGACGTGCTGCGCGCCGCCTCCTCCGAGGTGGAGCAGTACGAGCGCATCGAGCTGTCGGGCGTCCCGGAGGCCGAGATCCACGGCCGCGCGGTCACCGACCTCGTGCACCTGCTCGCCGAGCTGCTGGAGAACGCGACCACGTTCTCCTCCCCGCAGACCAAGGTCCGCGTCACCGCGACCCGTCTGCCCGACGGCCGTGTGATGATCGAGATCCACGACAAGGGCATCGGCCTCACCGCCGAGGACTTCGCGGACATCAACCACAAGCTGGCCAACCCGCCGACGGTGGACGCCGCGATCTCGCAGCGCATGGGCCTGTTCGTGGTCGGCCGGCTGTCCGACCGGCACGGCATCCGCGTCCAGCTGCGTCCCTCGGGCGAGCAGGCCGGCACCACCTCGCTGGTCATGCTGCCGGACGCCATCACCCACGGTGGCGGCGGGCAGCAGCCTGAGCGCGACGAGTTCACGGTCTCGCAGATCATCCCCGAGCAGCAGCAGCCGAACTTCGGCGGCGAGGACTTCAACAACGGTCTGCCGATGCGCACCGCGGCCGAACTCGGCTTCGACGACAGCCGCTACGAGGTCCCGGACGACATCCGGGATCTGGACCCGGTGGGCCGCTCCCTGCTGCGCGAGGAACGCCGTGCGGCGCGGGACTCCCAGCCGAACCAGCCCGGGCAGCAGCCCGCGCAGCCGCAGCAGCCGCAGCAGCCGTCCGAGGCCTCCTCGTACGGCGAGGGCTTCGACGCGCCGCGCCAGCAGCCGGCGTACGACGCCGGGCAGAACGGCTACGACCCCGCGCAGAACGGCGCCCAGGGCGGCTACGACAACAACGCCACCGGCTATGCCGACCGGCCCGGTTCGTTCGACCAGCAGACGGCGTACGAGGAGCAGCAGCGCCCGGCGTACGACGACCAGTACTACGCGCCCAACGGCGGTCGGCCGCAGAACGACTCGTTCTCCGCGAACGGCGGCGCTGCGCAGGGCGACGGCTACGGGTCGAACGGCGGTTACCCGGACCCCGCGTATGCGGAGCCCGCGCAGGAGGAACGGACGGGTGCTTCCGCAGGCACGTCCGAGGGCTTCCAGCCGTACGGGGAGCAGCAGTCCTACCAGGACGACTGGCCCCAGCAGAACGGTCACACGAACGGTTACCAGAACAGCTACCCGGACCAGTACGCTCCGGAAGCGGAATCCGCGCAGGCCACTGACGCAGGTGAGCAGAACCGCGTAGGCTTCGACAGTCCGGGACCGGCCCCCTCCGCCTCCCACGCGCTGACCGACGCCGGTCTGCCTCGCCGCGGATCCACCGCAAGCGGTGCGAACGGCGCGCGGCCCGCGAAGCAGGAAGCGCCGGCCTCCTCCTCCGAGAGCAGCGGCGGCACCGACGTCTGGCGATCGGCGAACGACGAGCGCTGGCACCAGGCCTCCGCTCTGAAGAAGCCCAAGGCGGGCGGGGTCACCTCCTCCGGCCTGCCGCGGCGGGTACCCAAGGCCAACCTGGTCGAGGGCGCCGCCGAGAGCACTCCCCAGGGAGGCCCACAGGTCTCCCGCGCCCCGGAGGACGTCCGAGGCAGGTTGAGCAACCTGCGACGGGGCGTCCAGCGCGGACGCAGCGCAGGCAGCAGTGAAACGAACGGTCAGGGCTTCGGTTCTGACAGCACCTACAACCAGGAGCGTTAGTGTGAGCCCGATGAGCCAGGCGGCACAGAACCTGAACTGGTTGATCACCAACTTCGTGGACAACACCCCGGGGGTGTCCCACACGGTGGTGGTCTCCGCCGACGGACTCCTTCTGGCGATGTCCGAAGGCTTTCCCCGCGACCGTGCCGACCAGCTCGCGGCCGTCGCCTCCGGTCTGACGTCCCTGACGGCAGGCGCCTCCCGGATCTTCGAGGGAGGCAGCGTGAACCAGACGGTTGTGGAGATGGAGCGGGGATTCCTGTTCATCATGTCCGTGAGCGACGGTTCCTCGCTCGCGGTTCTCGCTCACCCCGAGGCGGACATCGGCCTCATTGGGTACGAGATGGCCCTTCTGGTGGACCGAGCAGGTTCGGTCCTGACCCCCGACCTTCGTGCGGAGCTCCAAGGGAGCCTTCTCAACTAACAGACGGACGGTGCGTTTTGGCGTCCCGAGGCCGTAGGGTTTCGGGACGCGGCTCCACGTGATGGGCGCCAGGCACAGTCGGAGGAGGAGAGAAAGTGGCAACACCCCCAGGCGGTTCGAATTCGGGTAACTGGTCGTACGGCCCTGCCCAGGGCCAGAACGACGGTTCCCAGAACTCGAACCGTTACAACTTCCCCTCCGCGCCCAGCCAGCAGCGGCCGTACGCGCCCCAGGGTCCGCAGGGTCCGGGGCCGTCCCCGTACGACCAGCCGCCGGCCCCGCGCATCCAGCCCGTGCAGCCGCACCGGCGCACCCCCGAGGCGGCGCCCGCCGGGGCGTCGAACAACCCGCTGGTGCGTCCGTACGCCATGACCGGTGGCCGGACCCGCCCGCGTTACCAGCTCGCCATCGAGGCGCTGGTGCACACCACTGCGCAGCCGCATCAGATGCAGGGCCAGCTGCCCGAGCATCAGCGGATCTGCAACCTCTGCCGAGAGATCAAGTCGGTCGCCGAGATCTCGGCGCTGCTGACCATCCCTCTCGGCGTGGCCAGGATCCTCGTCGCCGACTTGGCGGAAGCGGGACTGGTCGCCATCCATCAGCCCGGCGGCGACGAGAGCGCCGGCGGCCAGCCAGACGTGACACTGCTCGAAAGGGTGCTCAGTGGACTTCGCAAGCTCTAGCGGGGGTCCCTCCCGCTCCACCACTTCCGCGAAGATCGTGGTGGCGGGCGGCTTCGGCGTGGGCAAGACCACGTTCGTCGGGGCTGTTTCGGAGATCAATCCGCTGCGTACCGAGGCCGTCATGACGTCCGCGTCGGCGGGTATCGACGACCTCACCCACACCGGGGACAAGACGACCACCACGGTCGCCATGGACTTCGGCCGTATCACCCTGGACCAGGACCTGATCCTGTACCTCTTCGGTACGCCCGGCCAGGACCGCTTCTGGTTCATGTGGGACGACCTGGTGCGCGGCGCCATCGGCGCGATCGTGCTGGTGGACACCCGCCGTCTCGCCGACTGCTTCCCCGCGGTCGACTACTTCGAGAACTCGGGTCTCCCCTTCGTGATCGCCCTCAACGGCTTCGACGGCAACCAGCCGTACAACCCGGACGAGGTGCGCGAGGCCCTGCAGATCGGCCCGGACACCCCGATCATCACGACGGACGCGCGGCACCGTGCCGACGCCAAGTCGGCGCTGATCACGCTCGTGGAGCACGCCCTGATGGCGCGGCTCCGGTAGCCGCCTCCTCCTTCTCCGCCGCGAAGGGCCCCCTCCGTCGTCCGGAGGGGGCCCTTCGCGCGTGGGGGCGGCGGGCCCGGCGCGCGTGAGCACGCGAGAAGGGCCCCTCTCGTCGGAGAGGGGCCCTTCTCGCGTCGTACGGGTCAGTGCCAGCTGTGCGGGGCGCGGAAGCCGCCCTCGCGCTCCAGGCGGCGCCAGCCGGCCTTGGGGCGGCCTCGGTGGGTTACGGTCACGGACGGCTGGGCGGCCGCACGGGCCAGGATGATCGCCGCGATGGCGGCGACCTCCTCGGGCTCGGCATGGCCCTTCTCGACGCGGATGTCGGGAGCGTTCATGGGTGTCAGTCTCCGTTGATGAGGTTTCCGCAGGGGATCCGCCGGGTTACCGGTGGGATCTGCCGGGTTACTGCGGGGGGTTGCCGTGCTTGCGCGAGGGCAGGTCTGCGTGCTTGGACTGCAGCATGGCCAGGGACTTGACGAGGACCTCACGGGTCTCGGCGGGGTCGATGACGTCGTCGACCAGGCCGCGCTCGGCCGCGTAGTACGGGTGCATCAGCTCGGACTTGTACTCCTTGACCATGCGGGCCCGCATGGCTTCGGAGTCCTCGGCCTCGGCGATCTGACGGCGGAAGATGACGTTGGCGGCGCCCTCGGCGCCCATCACGGCGATCTCGTTCGTCGGCCAGGCGTAGGTGAGGTCCGCACCGATGGACTGGCTGTCCATGACGATGTAGGCACCTCCGTACGCCTTGCGCAGGATCAGCGAGATCCGCGGCACGGTCGCGTTGCAGTAGGCGTACAGCAGCTTCGCTCCGTGGCGGATGATTCCACCGTGCTCCTGGTCCACGCCGGGCAGGAAGCCGGGGACGTCCAGAAGAGTGATGATCGGGATGTTGAAGGCGTCGCACATCTGCACGAAGCGGGCGGCCTTCTCGCTGGCCTCGATGTCGAGGACGCCCGCGAGCGACTGCGGCTGGTTGGCCACGATGCCGACGACCTGGCCGTCGAGCCGGGCCAGGGCGCAGATGATGTTGCGCGCCCAGCGCTCGTGGACCTCCAGGTACTCGCCGTCGTCGACGATCTCCTCGATGACCTTGGTCATGTCGTACGGACGGTTGCCGTCCGCCGGGACCAGGTCGAGCAGCACGTCGCCGCGGCGCTCAGCGGGGTCGGTGGCCTCGGCCCGCGGGGGGTTCTCGCGGTTGTTCTGCGGCAGCAGCGACAGGAGGTAGCGCACCTCCGCGATGCAGGTCTCCTCGTCGTCGTACGCGAAGTGGCAGACGCCGGAGGTCTCGGCGTGCACGTCCGCGCCGCCGAGGCCGTTCTGGGTGATCTCCTCGCCGGTGACGGCCTTGACCACGTCCGGCCCGGTGATGAACATCTGCGAGGTCTCGCGGACCATGAAGACGAAGTCGGTGAGGGCGGGGCTGTAGGCCGCGCCGCCCGCGCAGGGACCCAGCATCACGCTGATCTGCGGGATGACGCCGGAGGCCCGGGTGTTGCGCTGGAAGATGCCGCCGTAGCCGGCGAGGGCGGAGACGCCCTCCTGGATACGGGCGCCGGCGCCGTCGTTGAGGGAGACCAGCGGAGCGCCGGCCGCGATGGCCATGTCCATGATCTTGTGGATCTTGGTGGCGTGGGCCTCGCCCAGCGCGCCGCCGAAGATGCGGAAGTCATGGGCGTAGACGAAGACCGTGCGGCCCTCCACCGTGCCCCAGCCGGTGACGACACCGTCGGTGAACGGCTTCTTGGCCTCCAGGCCGAACCCGGTCGCCCGGTGCCGGCGCAGCTGCTCGACCTCCTGGAAGGATCCCGGGTCCAGGAGCAGTTCGATCCGCTCCCGTGCGGTCAGCTTGCCCTTGGCGTGCTGCGCCTGGGTCGCCTTCTCGCTCGGGCCGGCCAGCGCCTGGGCACGGATCTCGTGCAGCTCGGCCACGCGGCCGCGTGCATCCGTGGGCTCCGCAGGCTCCGTGGTCGGCTCGCCCGTCGTCTCTTCCAAAACGGTCATGTAGTGACCTTACGAAGCCCACCAAGGAAAGGGAGACGTCGACTCCGTACAGTCTCCGGAGCGTTTTCCTGGTACCCCTGAACAGAACCGGGTCGGCATGCAGTCGTTCCGACTGCTCAGAGGCCTGATGGGTTGTAGGGGTCACACAAACGCGCGCACTGAGAGCCGGCTCACATTCCGGGCCGCGCATGCCCCCTCCGGAGTGAACCACAGAGCCGGACGGCGGTTCACGGCGACCGGAACGCTTCGCGGATTAAGTTGAAACTTGAACGGAATAGGTCTACGGTCGCCCTTGTTGACCTCGTTGAAGATTAAACAGCTTCGACCTTCCTCATCCCCAAGGAGCACGTCATGGGCATCTTCGGCCGCAAGAACACCGACGAGACCGCCTCCGCCGCCAGCACCGCGGTGAACCCGGCGCTCGCCGCCCTGACCGGCGAGTACTCGATCGACCCGGCGCACTCGACGATCGGATTCACCGCTCGCCACGCGATGGTCACCAACGTCAAGGGCAAGTTCAACGACTTCACCGGCTCACTGCAGCTGGACGGCGTCGACCCGTCCCGGTCGACCGCCTCCATCGACGTCAAGATGGACAGCATCGACACCGGATCCGCCGACCGCGACGGCCACCTGAAGAGCGCCGACTTCTTCAAGACCGACGAGTTCCCGCTGATGACCTTCCGTTCCACCTCCGCCGAGGCGCTGGGGGGCGACGACTACCGCATCACCGGCGACCTGAGCATCCTCGGCGTCACCAAGCCGCTCACCATCGACCTGGAGTTCAACGGCTCCGCCAAGGACCCCTTCGGCAACGAGCGCGTCGGCTTCGAGGGCAAGGCCGAGATCCTGCGCTCGGACTGGGGCCTGACCTGGAACGCAGCCCTGGAGACGGGTGGCGTGCTGGTTTCCGACAAGATCAAGCTGAACTTCGACATCTCGGCGATCAAGAACGCGTAAGCGTATGCCGAATACGGTGAATTTCAGCGGAAAGGGGCCGGAAGCGGAGAGCTTCCGGCCCCTTGCTGTGTCCTGTGTCACAGTCGCGGACCATGAGCACCAAGACCGGACCCCAGCGCTACCCCGGCGCGAACCGCGACCACTGGTACCAGGACGACTTCGGCGGTGACCGGATGGAGGTCAACGTCGTCGTCCTGCACACCACGGAGGGCCGCTCACTGCCCGACTACCAGGGCGGAGCCGTCGCGCCCAACCTGACGGCGGTGCCGGACTTCGCCGCCAAGAAGCTGAAGTGGTACCAGCACTTCGAGATCGACGTCTCCTCCCGCGCGCTCGCCAACCTCCGCGGCGGCGTCGAGACCAACACGCTCAACGTCTGCCAGGCGGAACTCGTCGGCACCTGCGACCCGGAGCTGCACGCCCGGTGGAACGCCCACGACCGGGCCCACATCTACTGGCCCAAGGCCCCGGAATGGGCGCTGCGCGGAGTCGCCCAGTACCTGGCCTGGATGCACATCCACCACGACGTGCCGCTGCGCGGACCGACGCTGTGGCCCGCGTACCCGAAGTCCGCGGCGAACGGGGGCGGACAGCGGATGAGCGGGACCCAGTGGAACGCGTTCAAGGGCGTGTGCGGGCACATGCACGTGCCGGAGAACGCGCACGGCGACCCGGGGGCGATCGACTTCCAGGCGCTGCTCGGCTTCGCGAAGGCCGCGGCCCAGGACTGACGACGGCTCACGACGGACCGGCGGCCGCCTCCAACTCGGCGAGCGTGGCCGCCAGTCGGGCCTCCCGGGTCTGCGGGGTCCGGGCCCTGAGCAGACCCAGCATGACGAGGTAGCGGTCCGTCCTGCCCAGTCCGTCGAACACCGCCTTGGCGCGCGGGTCGCGCTCCAGCGCGGCCACGAGTTCCGCGGGAACCGCCGCGTCCTTCTGCGAGGCGTACGCCGCCGCCCACCGCCCGTCCGCCCGCGCGGCGTCCACCTCGGCGAGGCCGCCGGGTCGCATACGGCCCCGCGCGGCCAGCTCCGCGACCCGCCGCACGTTGACCGCCGACCACAGACTGCCCGGCCGCCGCGGGGTGATCCGCTGGAGGTAGCGGGCGTCGTCGAGCCTTCTGCGCTGCCCGGTGATCCAGCCGTGGCACAGCGCCACGTCGTTGACCTCCCCGGCGGTGACGGAGGGCAGGCCGGATCCCTTCCTGGCGATCTCGACCCACAGCCCGGGGTGCGGAGCGGGGTGAGCGGCGAGCCAGGCGTCGAGGGCGAGGGGGCCGGGGAAGGGGAGGGACACCGGGGGCTGTGGAGCGGCTGCAGGAACCATGCGGGAAGGGTAGGGGTCAACTAGGACGGAACTCGTCCTAATTGAGCTGCGCCACCCTGAGCTTCTGATGGCCGAATCCGCCCCCTTGTGCGAGGACTTGCGGCGTTCCCATAATCCAGCAACAGATTTGACCTGACCATGCCAGCGCGTGGGCGGTTCTTTGCGGTGCCCGTGTTGACATGCTCTCGTCACAGGTCGAGGCCACCCCCCACGGAAGGCAGCACCTTGAAGAGACTCCTCACGGCACTGAAGAGATTCACCGTCGTCGGCGCGGCCGCGCTGGCGATCGCCAGCCTCCAGCCCGTGTCGGCCGCGCAGGCCGCACCCTCGCCCGTCGTCGGCGGAACCCGCGCCACCCAGGGCGAGTTCCCGTTCATGGTCCGGCTCTCGATGGGCTGCGGCGGGGCGCTCTACACCCAGCAGATCGTGCTCACCGCCGCCCACTGCGTCAGCGGCACCGGCGCCAACACCGGCATCACCGCCACCGCGGGCGTCGTGGACCTGCAGTCCACCAGCGGCCGGGTCCAGGTCAAGTCCACGTACGTCTACCGGGCCCCCGGCTACAACGGCAACGGCAAGGACTGGGCGCTGATCAAGCTCGCCGCGCCCATCAACCTGCCGACGCTGAAGATCGCCACCACCACGCAGTACAACACCGGCACCTTCACCATCGCCGGCTGGGGCTCCGCGTCCGAGGGCGGCGCGCAGCAGCGCTACCTGCTCAAGGCCACCGTGCCGTTCGTGAGCGACGCGACCTGCCGTTCCTACAGCGGCTACAGCGGACTCGTCGCCAGTGACGAGATCTGCGCCGGATACGCGGCCGGCGGCACCGACACCTGTCAGGGCGACTCGGGCGGCCCGATGTTCCGCCGGGACAGCGCCAACGCGTGGATCCAGGTCGGCATCGTGAGCTGGGGCATCGGCTGCGCCCGGGCCAACGCCCCCGGCGTCTACTCCGAGGTGTCCACCTTCGCGTCGGCCATCGCCTCGGCGGCGTCCTCGCTCTGACCCGCGCCACGGCCCCCGGGCCCCTGCTGACGAGGGGGCCGCCTCAGACGGGGACCACGGGCCCGGCGCCGCACCGCGCCGGGCCCGTACCCGTCCTCGTCCCCTGCGCCCGCCCGCAGCCGAACCCCCGGCCCGAGCCCCTCCCCCGCGCCCGGCCCGGTTCAGAACCCTCCGCCGAAATCGCCCCCGCCGCCGAAGTCCCCGCCCCCGCCGTCGCCGAAGCCGCCGCCGAAGTCCCCGGGGTCGAAGTCGGCGCCGGAGACGTCGCCGCCCTCGTGGCCCCCGCCGAAGTCGCCGTAGCCGCTTCCGTAGTCGGCGGCGTAGGAAGGCGTGGCCATCATCGAGCCGAGCATCGTGCCGACGAGGAGGCCGGGCAGGATGCCGCCGCCGAAGTAGCCGCCCGCCCAGGGACCGTAGGCGGGACCGGCCTCCCAGTACGGTCGGCGGCCGTAGTCGCTGTCCACCTCGCGGATCACCGGGTCGCGGCCGTCGGCCATCCGGGTCGCGTCCGCCGCGCAGACCGGGACCTCGCGGGTGGCCCCGCCGGGCGGCGTCCAGGTGGCGTCGACGACCGAGGGGCCGTGGCGGGGATCGAAGAAGCAGGGCGGGCGGCGCTCGGGCAACGGCCTTCCCGCCCGGCGGGCGGCGAGGGACGCCAGGGAGAAGCGGCCGTCCTCCAGAGCCTGGGTGACGGCGCGGACGTCTTCCGGTCTCCCCGCCGCCGCCATGGCCGACTTCGCCTGCTCATAGGCGTCCAGGGCGCGTTCGTAGTCGGCGCGCATGGCGTCGTCGGCGCCCTTCTCGGCCGGGTGGAAGTCCAGCCGGTCGAGCTCCTCGCCGAAGGCGGTGATGTCCTCGTCGACGACGACCCGCAGCCGGTCCAGAGCGGCCCGCTGCTCCTCGGCCCGACGTCGGCGCCCGCGCCGCACGAGGGTGTACGCGCCCGCGCCGCCGGCCACCAGCACCACGCCCGCCGTGATCAGCGCGGTGGACGAGATCCCGTCGCCGCCGCCCGAGGAGTCCCAGCTCGCGGGGGCCGAGCCGCCCATGCCGGCCAGGGCGCGGTCGGTGAAGTCGGCGAGCTGCGCGCCGGCGTCGCTCTCGTCGTCGACGCTGCCGACCAGGTTCCGCACGGCCGTGCGCGGCAGGACGGAGGAGTCGGCGCGGGCGTCGAAGCGGTCGCCGAGGCGGATCGCGTACAGGCCGGTGATGCCGGTGGCGGTGCGCAGGTCGCCGAAGAGGCCGGACGTGGGGTATCCGGCCGGCAGGACGGCGATGAACAGCGGTTTGCCGGCGTCCTCGATCTGCTGCCGGAGGGCGCGCGCATCCGACTGGGACAGCTGGGCCGACGCCTCCGGGTCGACGTAGACGGGGCTCTCGCGGAGGGATTCGGCGATCGTCGAGACTCCGGTGGCCGCCGCTGCGCGCGGAGCGGGCGCCGCCCACACGGTCCAGACCGCGAGGGCGGCGAGCACCACGGCGAGCAGCGGTGCGGTGAGGCCTCGGGCCCAGGGGATCGGCAGCACGGCCTTCATACCCTCGAAGCTACCCGAACCATCCCGGAATGGGACAACCAGTGCGTCACAGAGCTCGTTCCGCCGGACTCCCGCCCCACCGGGCTCCCGGGTCCTACTGGGCCGGATCCACTCCGGCCCGCAGCAGCCCGTACGTGTACGCGTCCTCCAGGGCCTGCCAGGAGGCGGCGATGACGTTCTCCGCCACGCCGACCGTGGACCACTCCCCCGTGCCGTCCGTCGTGGAGATCAGCACGCGGGTGGTGGACTGGGTGCCGTGGACGCCCTCCAGGATGCGGACCTTGTAGTCGACCAGGTCGAGCTTGGCCAGCTGGGGGTAGATCTTCTCCAGGGCCACGCGCAGCGCCCGGTCCAGGGCGTTGACCGGGCCGTTGCCCTCCGCCGTGGCGACGATGCGCTCGCCCTTGGCCCAGAGCTTGACCGTGGCCTCGTTGGCGTGGGTGCCGTCGGGGCGGTCCTCGACGATGGCGCGCCAGGACTCGACCTCGAAGTACTTCAGCGGCCTGCCCTCGGCCTCGGAGCGCAGCAGGAGCTCGAACGAGGCGTCCGCCGCCTCGTAGGTGTAGCCCTTGAGTTCGCGCTCCTTGACCCGCTCCACGACCCGGCCGACCAGTTCGCGGTCATCGCCGAGGTCGACGCCGAGTTCCTTGCCCTTGAGCTCGACGGAGGCGCGGCCCGCCATGTCGGAGACCAGCATCCGCATGGTGTTGCCGACCTGTTCGGGGTCGATGTGCTGGTACAGGTCGGGGTCGACCTTGATGGCCGAGGCGTGCAGCCCGGCCTTGTGGGCGAACGCCGAGACCCCCACGTACGGCTGGTGGGTGGACGGCGTGAGGTTGACGACCTCGGCGATCGCGTGCGAGATACGGGTCATCTCGCGGAGCCGGCCCTCGGGCAGCACCTTCTTGCCGTACTTCAGCTCCAGGGCCGCGACCACCGGGAACAGGTTGGCGTTGCCGACCCGCTCGCCGTAGCCGTTCGCCGTGCACTGGACGTGCGTCGCGCCCGCGTCCACAGCGGCGAGGGTGTTGGCCACCGCGCAGCCGGTGTCGTCCTGGGCGTGGATGCCGAGCCGGGCGCCGGTGTCGGCGAGGACCGTCGAGACCACGGCCTGGATCTGCGCCGGGAGCATGCCGCCGTTGGTGTCGCACAGGACGACCACGTCCGCGCCGGCCTCGGCGGCGGCCCGGACGACCGCCTTCGCGTACTCGGGGTTGGCGCGGTAGCCGTCGAAGAAGTGCTCGCAGTCGACGAAGACGCGGCGGCCCTGGCTCTTCAGGAAGGAGACCGTGTCGCCCACCATGGCCAGGTTCTCGTCCAGGGTGGTGCGCAGCGCGAGCTCGACGTGCCGGTCGTGGGACTTCGCGACCAGGGTGATCACCCCGGCGCCCGACTCCAGCAGCGCCCTGACCTGCGGGTCCTCGGCGGCCTTGGCGCCCGCCCGGCGGGTCGCGCCGAAGGCGACCAACTCGGCGTGCCGGAAGTCGATCTCCTCCTGCGCGCGGGCGAAGAACTCGGTGTCCCGCGGATTGGCGCCGGGCCAGCCGCCCTCGATGAAGCCCACGCCGAAGTCGTCCAGGTGCCGGGCGATGGCCAGCTTGTCGGCGACGGTGAGATTGATGCCCTCACGCTGCGCGCCGTCGCGCAGGGTGGTGTCGAAGACGTGGAAGGAATCGTCGAGTTCGCTGGTTGCGGTCATGGTCTGAAGGCTCCTGTGTCGGATCTCGGTCGTTACCGGAATGACCGGCTCCACCGTCCCCCCATGGTCCCTCGCGCTCTCGCTCCCGGCTGTGGGTGGGCCAGAAAAGCGAAAAAACCTCTCGCGGGTGCGAGAGGTCTGCGCGCGGGTCGAGGACGACGATGGCCGCTCGTACCTGGTCGTACGGAGCGGTCACTGCGGACCGGCGCGCCTGCTGCCAATAATCGTGGCGAACGAGAGCACGGGGGCAGTTTGGCACAGACCGTCCCCATGCTCACCGGGTGTCTCAGGATGCGAACAGTCCGTCGCCGATCCGCGGGTTGTCAGTCCGCGGGCCCCGGCAGTCCCAGCGACTCGTCCAGGAACTCCCGCACGTGGCCGAGAGCCCGCTGCCGGTCCGCGCCCCGCAGGCCGATCGCGACATGGATGGAGAAGCCGTCGAGCAGGGCGCGCAGCCGGGTCGCGAACCGGTCGGGGTCCACCCGGCGGAACTCGCCGCGCGACACCCCTTCCGCAAGCAGGGCGGCCAGGTCGCGGTGCCAGGCGCCCTCGATCGCGGCCTGCCGGTCGCGGGCGTCGTCGTCGGCGTTCTGCGAGCGGTTGAAGACCTCCAGCCAGAGCGTCCAGTGCGGATCGCGGTGACCGTCGGGGAGGTACAGGCCGACGTAGGCGTCGAGCCGCTCGCGGGCCGGGGCGGTGCGGGTCAGCAGCCGGGCGCGCTCGGCGCCGAGGCGTCCCTCGCTCCACTCCAGCGTGCGCAGCAGGAGCTCGTCCTTGGAGCGGAAGTAGTAGAGGAGATGGCCGCTGCTCATGTCGACCTCACGGCCGAGCGCCGCCATGGTGAGCTTCTCCAGACCGCGCTCGGCGATCATCTTCATGGCGGCGGCGAGGACGTCCTCGCGGGGCGGGGCCTGTCTGCGCCCACCGGCCATCTGCTGCTCCTAGATCTTCGGCTGCTGTTGGGTGACGCAGTGGATCCCGCCGCCACCCGCGAAGATCGTACGGGCGTCGACGAGGGTGACGGTCCGCTCCGGGAACAGCCGGCGGAAGACGCCCGCCGCGAGCTCGTCGCGCGGGTCGTCGAAGCCGCACAGCACCACGCCGCCGTTGCAGAGGTAGTGGTTGATGTAGGAGTAGTCGGCCCAGTGTCCGTCGGCCTCCAGGGCGGTCGGGGCGGCGACCTCGACGACCTCCAGACGGCGGCCGCGCGCGTCGGTCTGCGCCCTCAGCAGCCCGACGACCTCCCGCGTCACCTCGTGGTCGGGGTGTGCCGGGTCCGGCTGGCTGTGGGCGACGACGACTCCGGGACGGGCGAAGGCGGCGACGATGTCCACGTGGCCGAGGGTGCCGAAACCCGTGGGGGTCTCGCCGGGGGCTTGCGGTCGGGGAGGGTAGTCGCCGGTGAGTCCGCGCGGCAGCCAGATCGCCTTGCGGGTGCCGAGCATCGCGTGGATCTCCGCCTCGACCTCCTCCCGTGTCCACCCCGGATTGCGCTCCGGGCCGAGCTGGACCGTCTCCGTCAGCAGGACCGTGCCCTCGCCGTCGACGTGGATCGCGCCGCCCTCGTTGACGAGCTTGGACGCGTACGTCCTGGCGCCCGCGAGGTCCGAGACATACGCGGCGATCTTCGCGTCGTGCTCCCAGCGGGCCCAGCCCTGGGCTCCCCAGCCGTTGAACGTCCAGTCGACGGCGGCCAGTTCACGGCCGTTGGTGAGGAACGTGGGGCCGATGTCGCGCATCCAGGCGTCGTCCAGGTCGCGCTCGACCGTCTCGACGCCCGGGCCGAGCAGCGCGCGGGCGTGAGCCGACTGTCCGGGGCCGCACACCACCGTCACCGGTTCGAAGCGGCGGACGGCGCGGGCGACCGAGGCCCAGGCGGCCCGGGCGGCGCTCAGGGCGTCGGGGTCGGCGAAGGTGGGGTTGGGTCCCGGCCACGCCATCCAGGTGCGTTCGTGCGGGGTCCACTCGGCGGGCATGCGGAAGCCGTCGGCGGCTGCCTTGCTCATGGGGCTGGTCCTTGGGAGTCGGAGGAGGTTCAGAGGAAGTAGAGACGGTTCAGGGACACCGAGTCGGCCGGCTCGGAGCGCAGCGGCTCGCCGTCCAGGGTGACCAGACCGGTGCGCTGGTCCACGTCCACCGTCCCGGTGCGCGAGTTGAGGCGCAGGTCGGCGGGGCCGATGCCGCGGGTGCCGCGGACGGCCACCCTGCGGCGGCGGGTGGGCATCGAGTCGCCGCCCCGGTCGAGGGCTGCCCGCGCGACGAACGCGACGGAGAGGTCGGCGGGCGTGGCGCCGTACGCGCCGAACTGCGGGCCGAGGACGAGGGGTTCGCAGGTGTCGGTGGCCGCGTTGGGGTCGCCGACCACTCCGTACGCCGGGAAGCCCGACTTGAGCACCAGTTGCGGCTTGGCGCCGAAGTACTCGGGGCGCCACAGCACGATGTCGGCGAGCTTGCCGACCTCGATCGACCCGACCTCGTGCGAAAGGCCGTGCGCGATGGCCGGGTTGACCGTCAGCTTGGCGATGTAGCGCAGGACGCGCTCGTTGTCGTGGTCGTCGTCCGGAGCGCCGAACTCGGCCTTCATCTTCCCGGCCATGGCGAAGGTGCGGCGGACGGTCTCGCCCGCGCGGCCCATGCCCTGCGCGTCGGACGAGGTGATGCCGATGGCGCCCAGGTCGTGCAGCACGTCCTCGGCGCCCATCGTTCCGGCGCGGATGCGGTCGCGCGCCATGGCGGCGTCGCCGGGCAGGTCGGTCTTCAGGTCGTGGACGGAGACGATCATGCCGTAGTGCTCGGCGACGGCGTCGCGGCCGAAGGGGAGGGTGGGGTTGGTGGAGGAGCCGATGACGTTCGGCACGCCCGCCATCTTCAGCACGTTCGGCACATGACCGCCGCCGCAGCCCTCGATGTGGAAGGCGTGGACGGTGCGGCCTTCGAGGACGCGCAGGGTGTCCTCGACGGACAGGCACTCGTTCAGCCCGTCGCTGTGCAGGGCGACCTGGACGTCGTGCTCCTCGGCGACGCGCAACGCCGTGTCCAGCGCCCGGGTGTGGGCGCCCATGTCCTCGTGCACCTTGAAGCCCGAGGCCCCTCCCTCGGCCAGCGCCTCCACCAGGGGGGCGTCGCGGGAGGACGAACCCCGGGCCAGGAAGCCGATGTTGACCGGCCAGGCGTCGAACGCGTTGAACGCGTGCCGCAGCGCCCAGGGAGAGTTGACCCCGACGCCCCACACGGGCCCGAACTCCTGCCCGATGACCGTGGTCACGCCGGAGGCCAGCGAGGCCTCCATGATGCGCGGCGACAACAGGTGGACGTGCGTGTCGACGGCGCCCGCGGTGGCGATGAGGCCCTCGCCGGACACGATCGAGGTGCCGGTGCCGACGACGACGTCCACCCCGTCGAGGGTGTCGGGGTTGCCGGCCCGCCCGATGGCGCAGATCCGTCCCTCGCGGATGCCGACGGACACCTTGCGGATCCCCTGGACGGCGTCGATCACGACGACGTTGCTGATCACCACGTCGCAGGTGGCCCGGACGGCGGCGGCCTTGAGGTGCAGTCCGTCGCGGGCGGTCTTGCCGAACCCGGCGAGGAACTCGTCGCCGTGGCGCTGGGAGTCGGATTCCACCCGGACGACGAGACCGGAGTCCGCGAGCCGGATGCGGTCGCCGGCGCGCGGGCCGTGGGTGGCGGCGTACTCGTAGGGGTTCACGCCTCGGCCCCCAGGTATCCGCAGGCGGCGGCGCGGCGCAGGGCCTCTTCCCGCGCCCCCGGCGCGTCCAGCGGCCCGTCCACCAGCCCGGCGAAGCCGATCGCCACCCGGTCGCCCCCGAGGGGCAGGAGCCCGACCTCGACGCTCTCCCCCGGCCCGAAGCGCACGGAGGATCCGGCGGGCACGGCGAGCCGCATCCCGTAGGCGGCGTCTCGCGCGAAGTCCAGCCGCGGGTTCGCCTCGAAGAAGTGGAAGTGGGACGTGACGGAGACGGGCACGGCGGCGGTGTTGGTGACCGTCAGCCGCACGACGGCCCCGGGCTCGGCGTGCGCGGCCCCGGGCAGCAGCGCGCCCGGTCCGCGGTCCCCCGAGCCGCCTCCGCCGATCGGGTCGGCGACGACCGCGAGCCGCGAGCCGTCGTCGAAGACGGCCTCGACGTGCACCTCGGTGACGACGTCCGTGACGCCGGGCAGCACGTCGTGCGGACCGAGCACCGAGCGGGCCCGGTCGATCGCCTCGGCGAGCCGGACGCCGTCGCGGGCGGCCTCGCAGACGGTGTCCGCGATGAGCGCGGTCGCCTCCGGCACGTTGAGCCGCAGCCCGCGGGCCCTTCTCGCCCGGGCGAGCTCGGCGGCCCCGAAGAGCAGCAGCCGGTCGCGTTCGGTGGGGGTGAGTCGCACGTAGCCCTCCTCGTGTTTGAGCAGCACTCTAAACTTTTTCCCTGATAATCAGAAGTCTGCTGAAAGATGCCGAGACCATTTTTCGAGCGCTGCTCAAACCGTGGCCACCCCCGGAGACGCCGCAGGGCCACCCCGGTCGGGGTGGCCCTGCTGTGGAGGAAGGTGGCGACTAGCCCAGCTGGTGCATCCAGCCGTGCTTGTCCTCGGCCGTGCCTCGCTGGATGTCCAGCAGGGCCTGGCGGAGCTTGAGGGTGACCTCGCCGGGCTCGCCGCCCGACTGCTGCCACTCGCCGCCGGTGCGCTTGACCGTGCCGACCGGGGTGATCACGGCCGCGGTGCCGCAGGCGAAGACCTCCCGCAGCGAGCCGTTCTCCGAGTCGCGCTGCCACTGGTCGACCGAGACGCGGCCCTCCTCGGCCTCGTACCCCAGGTCGCGGGCGACGGTGAGGAGGCTGTCGCGGGTGACGCCCTCCAGGATGGAGCCGGTGAGGGACGGCGTGACGATCTTGTTCCCGTACACGAAGTACAGGTTCATGCCGCCGAGCTCCTCGACCCACTTGCGCTCGACCGCGTCGAGGTAGCAGACCTGGGCGCAGCCCTGTGCGGCGGCCTCGGCCTGGGCGAGCAGGGAGGCGGCGTAGTTGCCGCCCGTCTTGGCGTCGCCCATGCCGCCGGGGACGGCGCGGACGTGGTCCTCGGAGACCCAGATCGAGACGGGCTTGACGCCGCCCGGGAAGTACGCGCCGGCGGGCGAGGCGATCACGATGAAGAGGTACTCGTTGGCCGGCTTCACGCCCAGGCCGACCTCGGTCGCGATCATGAAGGGCCGCAGGTAGAGGGACTCCTCGCCGCCGTGCGCGGGCACCCAGTCCTTGTCCTGGGCGACGAGCGCGTCGCACGCCTCGATGAACGTCTCGACCGGCAGCTCGGGCATCGCCAGGCGGCGGGCGGAACGCTGGAACCGCTTGGCGTTCTGGTCCGGACGGAAGGTGGCGACGGAGCCGTCGGGACGGCGGTAGGCCTTGAGGCCCTCGAAGATCTCCTGCGCGTAGTGCAGGACGTTGGTCGCCGGATCGAGGGGGATCGGCGCGTACGGAACGAGCTGTCCGTCGTGCCAGCCGCGACCCTCGGTCCACTTGATCGTCACCATGTGGTCGGTGAAGTGGCGGCCGAACCCGGGGTTCGCCAGGATCGCCTGCCGCTCGACGGCGGAGGTGGGGCTGGCGGAGGGCTTGAGCTCGATCGTGGGCGTCGTCATGAGTGGTTGTCCTTCACCGGTTGGGTAGTGACGGGCCGCGCTCACGTCCGTACGGCCAGTGGCCGGTGCTAGGACGTCCGAGCATTGCCTCATACCGCGGCTCCGCGTTCGATTATCGCAAGCGGGGTCCGTGGAAGAAAACGGCGTGAATGCGACCCAGGGTTGATGGTGACACCCGGTCGGACACAGGAGAAGCCGCCGGGTGCGGATGCGACCCGGCGGCTTCGAAGCGATGTGTGCAGCGCGGGGTCAGCCGGCTACTCGTACGGAGAGCGCGTCGCCGATCTCGGAGGTGCTGCGCGCCGGCAGGGAACCGCGCTCCGCCAGGTCGGCGGAGACGGCGTCCTCGATGCGGACCGCCTCGGCCTCGTGGCCGAGGTGGCGCAGCAGCAGGGCGACGGACAGGACCGTGGCGGTGGGGTCGGCCTTGCCCTGGCCGGCGATGTCCGGGGCCGAGCCGTGCACGGGCTCGAACATGGACGGGAACTCGCCGGACGGGTTGATGTTCCCGCTCGCGGCGACGCCGATGCCCCCGGAGACGGCCGCGGCGAGGTCGGTGATGATGTCGCCGAACAGGTTGTCGGTGACGATGACGTCGAACCGCCCGGGGTCCGTGACCAGGTAGATCGTCGCGGCGTCCACGTGGATGTAGTCCGTGCTGACCTCGGGGAACTCCTCGGCCACCTTGTTGAAGACGTTCGTCCACAGGTGACCGGCGAAGGACAGCACATTGTTCTTGTGGACCAGCGTGAGCTTCTTGCGGGGGCGGGCCTGAGCGCGGGCGAAGGCGTCGCGGACCACGCGCTCGACACCGAAGGCCGTGTTGACGGAGACCTCGGTGGCGACCTCGTGCGGGGTGCCCTTGCGGATCGTGCCGCCGTTGCCGGTGTACGGACCCTCGGTGCCCTCGCGGACCACGATGAAGTCGATCTCGGGCTGGCCGGCCAGCGGCGTGGCGACGCCGGGCAGGAGCTTCGAGGGGCGCAGGTTGACGTGGTGGTCGAAGAGGAAGCGCAGCTTGAGCAGGAAGCCCCGCTCTAGGACGCCGGACGGGACGCTCGGGTCGCCGATCGCGCCGAGCAGGATCGCGTCGTGCTGCTTGAGCGCCTCGGCGTCGGCGTCGGTGAGGGTCTCACCGGTGGCGTGGTAGCGCCGGGCGCCGAAGTCGTACTCCTTGGTCTCCAGCTTCACATCCTGCGGGAGGACGGCGGAGAGGACCTTGAGACCTTCGGTCACGACCTCCTGGCCGATGCCGTCACCGGGAATCACTGCGAGATTGAGGCTGCGAGACATGCGGGAACCCTACTCCTCGTCCCATGTGATGACACGGACTGTCCGTCATGCGGACAGCGGTGTCGCGGCGGACGGCAGGGGGCCGAGGGAGCGGCGCGGGGCCCGAAGTCCCGTTCGGACGCCCGCGCCGCACCCCGTGCGGGCGCGGCTCCCGGACTGCGGGGAGACCGGTCTCGGCGACCGGGCTCGGTGACCCGCCTCGGCGGCCGGTCTCAGTGGCCGGCTCTCAGTGGCCGGTCTCGCCGCCGTTGTCACGGCGGTCGAGGGCGCGCTGCAGCGCCGCGGCGGCGTTCTTGCGGTCGGACTCGGTCGTACGGGAGACGTGACGGACTCGGCGGCGGACGGTCGTCTCGGCCATGGGGAATCGACTCCTTCGAATTCCAGGGAGTGCCAGAGGGGTTACGAGACGCCGGGGGGCGGGGAGCGGGGCCGCAGGGGTTGCCTGCACGGGGCCCGGCTCACGACCGCCATTCGCTTGATCGAGCGAGACGTTCGGCTCCTACAAAGCTAAGGGAGGAGCGCGCGACTGTCTCCACAATTACTCGGACTTCCTACTATCTGAGACGGCGACCGGCCCACGCGCCCCTCCCGCCCCACTGATCCGCACGTTCACCCACCCCCTCACCCCCACCCCCGCTCACATCCCCGCCCACATCCCCACCCATCCCCCGGAGACCCCCGACCCGCAGCTGCGTTTCTAACCCTCAAAAAACACTTGACCGGTTAGATGGTCACGTGATGCACTCGCGTCATGACTCTCGGAACCCTCCGCCCCGTCCGCCGCGTCGCCCCCTCCGTCCACGGCGGGGTGCGCCACCGCAGCGCCGTGGTCCGCGGCCATGAGATCCACTACCGGGAGGCGGGCCCGGCCGACGCCCCGGTCCTGTTGCTCCTGCACGGCTTCCCGAGCAGCTCGCACATGTTCCGCGACCTGATCCCGCTCCTGGCCGACCGCTACCACGTGATCGCCCCCGACCACCTCGGCTTCGGCCGCTCGGCGGCCCCGGACGCCTCCGAGTTCACGTACGACTTCGCCGCGCTGGCCGAGATCACCGACGAGCTCACCGAGGAGCTGGGCCTCGAGCGGTACGCCCTCTACATCCAGGACTACGGCGCCCCCATCGGCCTGCGCCTCGCCCTCGCCCACCCCGAGCGCGTGACGGCGGTCATCACCCAGAACGGCAACGCCTACGAGGAGGGGCTGGGCGAGGAGGCCTGGGCGCCGGTGCTGGCGCTGATCGCCGAGCGCACCCCGCAGACGGAGGCGCCCGTCCGGGAGATCAGCAGCCCCGAGGGCATCAAGTGGCAGTACCTGCACGGCGTTCCGGAAGACCGGTTGGACCTCGTCAGCCCCGACGCCTACGAACACGACGCGGCCCGCATGGCCCGCCCCGGCCAGGCGGAGATCCAGCTCGACCTGATCTCCGACTACGGCTCCAACATCGCGCTCTACCCGGCCTTCCAGGAGTACCTCCGCACCAGCCAGGTCCCGCTGCTGGCGGTCTGGGGCGCCGGTGACGAGATCTTCGTCCCGGCCGGCGCGCTCGCCTACCGGCGGGACCTGCCGGGGGCCGAGGTGCACCTGCTGCCCACCGGGCACTTCGCGCTGGAGACGCACGCGGGGCAGATCGCCGCCCTGATCGGGGACTTCCTCGGCCGGAACCTCTGAGCGCCGCCGCCAGGCCCGGCGAGGACGTTGCGCCGACAGGTCCAGCAGGGCCGCCACGCTCCCGAAGCAGTCCCACTGTCCCGGCCCCCCGCGGCACAGCACCAGGGGCTCGCCCCGCCCCTGCCGCGAGGCCCACAGCCGTACGCCGTCGTCGGCCGCGCGCGGGAAACGCGAAGGGCCGGGCGCATCGCCCGGCCCTTCCTGCACGCTGACGGATCGTCAGCCCATGTGCGGGTAGGTGTAGTCGGTCGGCGGGACCAGGGTCTCCTTGATGGCGCGGGTCAGCGTCCAGCGCGTCAGGTTCTGCGGGGCGCCGGCCTTGTCGTTGGTGCCCGAGGCGCGGCCGCCGCCGAAGGGCTGCTGGCCGACGACGGCGCCGGTCGACTTGTCGTTGACGTAGAAGTTGCCGGCGGCGTAGCGCAGCTTCTCCATCGTGTACGCGGCGGCCGCACGGTCGTTCGAGATGACCGAGCCCGTCAGCGCGTAGTCCGACACCGACTCCATCTGCGTCAGCATCTCGTCGTACGCCTCGGCCGAGCTGTCGTCGTACACGTGCACGGCGAGGAACGGGCCGAAGTACTCGGTCGTGAAGACCTCGTTCTCCGGGTCGGTGCACTCGACGACGGTCGGGCGGACGAAGTAGCCGACCGAGTCGTCGTAGGTGCCGCCCGCGACGATCGTGCAGGCCGGATCCGCCTTCGCCCGGTCGATGGCGGCCTTGTTCTTGGCGAAGGACCGCTCGTCGATGACGGCGCCGATGAAGTTCGACAGGTCGGTGACGTCGCCCATGGCGAGCTGGTCGACCTCGGCCGCGAACTCCTCCTTGAAGCCGGAGTTCCAGATCGACGCCGGGATGTAGGCCCGGGAGGTCGCGCTGCACTTCTGGCCCTGGTACTCGAAGGCGCCCCGGGTGAGGGCCGTCTTCAGCACGGCGCGGTCGGCGCTCGGGTGGGCGACGACGAAGTCCTTGCCGCCGGTCTCGCCGACCAGACGCGGGTAGGAACGGTACTTCTCGATGTTGGCGCCGACCGTCTTCCACAGGTACTGGAAGGTCTTCGTCGAGCCGGTGAAGTGGATGCCGGCGAGGTCGCGGTGGTTCAGGGCCACCTCGGAGACCTCGAGGCCGTCGCCGGTGACCAGGTTGATGACGCCCTTGGGCAGCCCGGCCTCCTCCAGCAGTCGCATGAGCAGCACGGCGGCGTGCGTCTGCGTCGGGGACGGCTTCCACACGACCACGTTGCCCATCAGCGCGGGCGCGGTCGGCAGGTTGCCCGCGATGGCCGTGAAGTTGAACGGCGTGATCGCGTAGACGAAGCCCTCGAGCGGGCGGTGGTCCAGACGGTTCCAGACGCCCGGGGAGTTGGCCGGGGGCTGCTCGGCCAGGATCTGACGGGCGTAGGCGACGTTGAAGCGCCAGAAGTCGACCAGCTCGCAGGGGCAGTCGATCTCCGCCTGCTGCGCGGTCTTGGACTGGCCGAGCATGGTGGAGGCGGCGAGCGTCTCGCGCCAGGGTCCGGCGAGCAGTTCCGCGGCGCGCAGGATGATCGCGGCGCGGTCGTCGAAGGACATCGCGCGCCAGGCGGGCGCGGCGGCGAGGGCCGCGTCGATCGCGTCCTGGGCGTCCTGCCGGGTGGCGTTGGCGTACGTGCCGAGGCGGGCCTTGTGGTTGTGCGGCTGCACGACGTCGAACCGCTCGCCGCCGCCCATCCGCTGCTCGCCGCCGATGGTGCAGGGCAGGTCGACCGGGTTGTCGGCCAGCTCCTTGAGCTTGGCCTCCAGCCGGGCGCGCTCGGGCGAGCCGGGGGCGTAGCCGTGCACCGGCTCGTTGACGGGGGTGGGGACCTGGGTCACAGCGTCCATGAGTTCGGTAACTCCTTACTGAGCGGTGTTGCGAGCGGGGGTCGGGCTCAGCCCTTGCTGACCATGGAGCGCAGGAAGAAGCGCAGGTTCGCCGGCTTCTCCGCGAGACGCCTCATGAAGTAGCCGTACCAGTCGGTGCCGTAGGCGGTGTAGACGCGCATGCGGTGGCCTTCGGCGGCGAGCCGCAGATGCTCGTCTCCCCTGATCCCGTACAGCATCTGGAACTCGTACTCGTCGGGCTTGCGGCCGGCTCGGCGGGCGAGCTCCTGGGCGATGGAGATCAGGCGCGGGTCGTGGGACCCGATCATCGGGTACCCCTCGCCCTCCATCAGGGTCCGCAGGATCCGCACGTACGCCTTGTCGATCTCGTGCTTCTGCTGGTGGGCGACCTCGGCGGGCTCCTTGTAGGCGCCCTTCACGAGCCGCACCCGGCTGCCGTTCGCGGCGAGGCGGCGGGCGTCGGCCTCGGTGCGGAAGAGGTAGGCCTGGATGACGCAGCCCGTCTGCGGGAAGTCCTTCCGCAGCTCCTCGTGGATGGCGAACATCGAGTCGAGGGTGGTGTGGTCCTCGGCGTCGAGCGTGACGGTGGTGCCGATGGCGGCGGCGGCCTCGACGACCGGGCGCACGTTGGCGAGCGCCAGCTCGTGCCCGCCGTCCAGCGCCTGGCCGAACATCGACAGCTTCACGGACATCTCGACCCGCTCGCCGAGCTCCAGCTCCTTCAGCCGGTCGACGAGGGCCAGGTAGGCGTCCCGGGCGGCGCCGGCCTGTTCGGGGGTGGTGATGTCCTCGCCGACGACGTCCATCGTCAGCTCCAGCCCGCGGGCGGTGCGCTCCTCGATGATCGGCACGACGTCGTCGACGGTCTCACCGGGGATGAAGCGGTCCACGACCTGTTTCGTCACCGGGGCCGCCGAGATCAGGCGTCGCATCCGGTCGCTGCGCGACGCGGCGAGAATCACGGGACCCAGCACGGGGCACCTCCACATACCAACCCATACGAGGCCGATACCCGACGATCCGGGAACGGCACGGAGAACCACCGTGAAACCTAAGGATCTCTCCGATCGTCGGCCATCGACAGCTGTCACGCATCCGTGCCGCAGATCTCATACAGATGTATGAAGCGCTCACGGAAATGGGAGAGAATGCCCGGGTGACGGCCGATGCTGCATCTTCCTCCCACGCGGGTGACTACCAGGAGCTGGTCGACGAGATCTCGGAGCTGCTCGGTGCCCCCGCGACCCTGGAGAACCGGGACTTCGAGCTGATCGCGTTCGGGGCCTACGACAGCGAGGACGAGCTGGACGCGTCCGCGCTGGACCCGGTGCGCACCCGCTCGATCCTGACCCGGCGCTCGACCACGGCCGTGCGCACCTGGTTCGAGGGCTTCGGCATCACCCGCGCCACCGGCCCGGTCCGCATCCCGCCGACCCCGGAGGCGGGGGTCTACCGCGGCCGCGTCTGCCTCCCCGTACGGCACCGTGGGGTCGCCCTCGGCTATGTCTGGCTGCTGGACGACGACCCCGGCCCGTCGGACGCGCAGCTGACGGCCGCCATGGAGGTGACCGTGCGGATCGGCGCCCTGCTCGCGGACGAGGCCCAGCACGGCGCCGACCTCACCCGGGAGCTGCGGGCTGTGCTCACCGCCGGGCGCGGCTGGCCCCGGGACATGGCGGTGGCGGAGCTGCGCACCGCGCTCGGCAGCCGGGCGGACGGCCCCCACACGGTGGTGTGCGTGGCCCCCTGGCCGTCCGCCGACCCGGACGAGGCGCCCTCGCTGCGCACGCTGCCGGGGGCGACGGCGCTGTGCACGGTGCCGTGGTCGACGGCGGGTCAGTGCCTGGCGGTGCTGGTGCGCTTGCGCTCCGCGGACACCCTCACCCCGGCGACGTCCGCGGCGACGCGGCTGCTGGAGCGGGCAGGGGGGACGGCGGCGGGAGGGGCCGCCGCCGGAGTGGCGGCCGGGCGCGTCGGACTGGCCGAACTCGGGGCCGCCTGGGAGGAGGCGTCGGCGTCGGCGCGGGCCGCGCTGGCGGAGCCGCGCCTGGGACCGGTCGCACGGTGGGCGTCCGTCGGCCCCTACCGGCTGCTGACCTCCCTGCCTCCCGAGGCGGCCCAGGAACCTTCCGTGCGGCCCCTGCTGGCCCCCGCCCACCGGGAACTCGCCCGCACCGCGGAGGTGTACCTCGACTGCGCGGGCCAGGCCGGCCGTGCGGCCGCGGAGCTGGGCATCCACCGACAGACCCTGTACTACCGGCTGTCGCGGGTGGAGCAGCTGACGGGTCTGGACCTGGACGACGGCGAGGACCGGCTGCTGCTGCACATGACCCTGAAGGCGGCCCGGCTGCCCTGATCCGGGCGACCCGGCTGCCGTGAGGCGAGCGCCTTCAACGGCATTACTGAAAATGATTATCATCATACTAATGTCGGCGCCCTCGCTCCCGATCACCCCCTTACCCGGAGGGTTCCGTGCGCCTGCCCGCTCGCCGCCTGCTCCCCGTCACCGCCCTCACGGCCGCCTCGGCGCTGCTCACCGGGTGCTTCACCGGCGGCGGGTCCGCCACCGGCGACGCCACGAACGGGGAGGGCCGGCGGGTGCGCGTCGCGATGATGCAGCCCCCGCGCTCGGGGCTGTCCCCGCTCTCCGACGACGCCTTCAAGCTCTCACGCTGGTCGACCGCCGAGACCCTCGTGAAGCTGGACGCGGCCGGCGACCCGAAGGCCGCGCTCGCCACCGCGTGGCGGCGGTCCGGCCGCACCTGGACCTTCCGCATACGCGACGGCGTCACCTTGCACGACGGCACGAAGCTCGACGCCGAAGCCGTCGTGCGGTCGCTGACCACAGCCGCCACCGCCACCCCCAAGCCCCGCATCCTGGACGGCATCGAACTCACCGTGCGGGCCGCGGGCCCCGGCACGGTCACCGTCACCACCGCCGACGAGGACCCGCTGGTCCCCCAGCGGCTGAGCTCGCCGCAGCTGTCGATCCTCGCGGCGCGGGCGTACACGGGGAGACGGTGAACGGCACCGGCCCCTTCGAGCTGACCGAGGTCGACGGCACCTCCTCCGCCTCCCTCGACCGTTACGACGCCTACTGGGGCGCGAAGGCGAAGGCGCCCGGCATCGACGTACGGTTCGTGCCCGACGGCACCGCCCGCGCCGCCGCCCTGCGCAGCGGCGAGGCCGACATCGTCGAGGCGGTGCCCGTGTCCCAGGCCGCGCTGCTGGATGCTGGTGATGTACGCGGGCCGCGCGGTGGAGACCGGCCCGGCGCGGCGGGTGCCGACGCATCCGCGGGCGCCGTACACCGCGGGCCTGCCGGCCGCGCTCCCCGGGTCCGGCCCCCGGCGCCGTCGTCTGCCCGCCCTGCCGGGCACCCCGCCCGCTCCGGGCGCGCTGCCGCCGGGCTGTGCCTTCGCACCCCGCTGTCCGCTGGGGACCGAGCTCTGCCGACGCGAGGAGCCGGCCGAACGGGAGGTGGCCGGACGGCTCGTCGCCTGCCACCGTGCGGCCGAAGTCAATGATCCCATACGGGAGTTCGCATGACCCGCCCGCTGCTGGACGTCCGTGACCTCGTCGTCCGCTACGGCGCAAGGACGGCCGTCGACCACGTGTCCTTCTGCGTCGAACCCGGCGAGACCCTCGCCCTCGACGGCCCCTCCGGCTGCGGCAAGTCCTCCACCGCCCTGGCGGTCCTGCTGCTGCGCCGCCCCGACGAGGGCGAAGTCCACTTCGAAGGGCGGGAGTTGACGTCCCTCACCGAACGGGAACTGCGGCCGCTGCGCCCCCGTATGCAGCCGGTGTTCCAGGACCCGTACGGTTCGCTCAGCCCTCGCCACCGCGTCCGCGACGCGATCGCGGAACCGCTGAGGGTGCAGGGCCGCTGGAGCGCGACCGACGGCCCGGCCCGTGTGGCCGAACTCCTCGACCGGGTCGGCCTGGACCCGTCGCACGGCGACCGTCGCCCGGCCGAGCTCTCGGGCGGCCAGTGCCAGTGGGTGGGCATCGCCCGCGCGCTCGCCTCCGACCCGCGCCTGCTGGTCCTCGACGAGCCGGTGTCGGCCCTGGACCCGTCCGTGCGGGCCGGCGTCCTCAACCTGCCGGCCGACCTCCAGGACGACCTGGGCCTCGGCTGTCTCTTCATCTGCCACGACCGGGCGGTCGTCGGACACGTCGCGGACCGCGTCCTGCGGATGCGCGACGGGCGGATCAGCTCCGGGCCGCCCCCGCGATCACCCGACGCAGCCCCTCGGTGAGCTGTGCCGCGTCGGTCGCCGACGGCGGGTCGAAGAGCCACTGGACCATGAGCCCGTTCAGGAGGGTCTGGTAGAAGCGGCCCTCGGTCTCGACGGTCTCCTTGTCGAGCTGGTCCTCCGGGACGCCGTTGAACATGGGCACGATCCCGGCACGGCCCTGCTCCTGCGCCTCGGCGAGCAGCTTGCGCACCTCCTGCAGCCGATCCGCGTAGAGGATGACCTCGAGGCTCAGCATCCACACGGCCCGAGCCTCGGGCAACGACCGGATGACGTTCCCCCAGACCTCCTGGAAGCGCTCCAGCGACCCCGGGGCGGACGCGGACGCGTCGCCCGCGCCCCAGCCGGGGTCGAAGGTGTCGCCGAGGCCCTCGATCAGCGAGACGTAGGCCTGGACCAGCAGTGCATCCTTCGACCCGTAGTGGTAGCCGATCGAGGCGAGGTTGGTCCCCGACTCCTTGACGATGTCGCGCGCCGTCGTGCGCACGAAGCCCTTCTCCAGCAGGCAGCGCTTGGCGCCTTCGAGCAGATCCTCACGGTGTCCCATGCCCGCCACCCTACCCCGATCCATACAACCGTCCCATACGCATGACTTATACATTCGTTCTAGACAAGCGTTTAAGACGTCCGTACAGTCCTCGGCATGACGAACTCGACGAGCACCGCCACACCTCCGGCGGCCCGTGCCGGCCGCCGCGAATGGACCGCCCTCGGCGTGCTGATGCTGCCGCTGCTGCTGGTCTCCATGGACGTCTCCGTCCTCTACTTCGCCATCCCCGCGATCAGCGCGGACCTGGAGCCCAGCGGCACCCAGCAGCTGTGGATCTTCGACGTCTACGCGTTCGTCCTGGCCGGCCTGCTGATGACGATGGGCTCGCTCGGCGACCGCGTGGGCCGCCGCAGGCTGCTTCTGATCGGCGCGGCCGCCTTCGGCGCCGCCTCACTGATCGCGGCCTACGCCGACAGCGCCGAGACCCTGATCGCCGCCCGCGCCGTCCTCGGCATCGGCGGCGCGACCCTGATGCCCTCGACGATGGCCCTGATCCGCACCATGTTCACCGACCCCGGCCAGCGCGCGAAGGCGATCGGACTGTGGTCCGGCGTCATGACCGGCGGCATCGCACTCGGCTCCGTGATGAGCGGCGTCCTGGTCGAGTACTTCTGGTGGGGCTCGGTCTTCCTGGTCAACCTGCCCGCGATGGCACTGCTGCTGGTCCTCGGCCCGGTCCTGCTGCCGGAGTCGCGCGACCCCGCCCCCGGCCGCTTCGACTGGCCGAGCGTCCCGCTGTCGATGGCCGCCGTGCTCCCCGTGATCTACGGCCTCAAGGAGATCGCCTCCGAGGGCTGGCATACCGGGTACGTCGTCTCGGTCACCGTGGGCCTGCTCTTCGCCGCCCTCTTCGTCCACCGTCAGCGCACGGCCGCCGACCCGATGATCTCCCCCGCCCTCTTCCGTCGCCCCGGCTTCGCCCCCGCGGTCGTCCTGAACCTCGTCTCCTCGTTCGGGATGCTGGGCTCGGCCTTCTTCACCACGCAGTACCTGCAGTCGGTCCTCGACAAGAGCGCGCTGGAGGCGGCGCTGTGGGCGCTGCTCCCCTCGGTGCCGATCGGCATGGCGGCGCCGCTGGCCACCTCGCTGGTCCAGAAGGGCGTCGACCGCGCCCACGTCGTGACGGCGGGCTTCGCGACCGGCGCGGCCGGTTACGGCCTGCTCGCCCTCGCCGGCACCGACTCGATGTGGCTCGTGCTGACCGCCTGCGGGGTCCTCGCCTCGGGCATCGTCATGGTCCTCTCCCAGATGACGGACCTGGCGATGAGCGCGGCCCCGGCCGAGCGCGCGGGTTCGGCGTCCTCGCTGCTGGAGACGGGCGCCGAGTTCGGCGGCGCGCTGGGGATGGCGGTCCTCGGCTCCGTCGGCACGGCGCTCTACCGCCACGCCATGCCGTCCTCGGCTCCGGCCGAGGCCCGCGAGACCCTCGGCGGCGCGCTGGCCGTCGCCGGCCACCTGCCCGGGCGCACGGGAGACGCCCTGGCCGCGGCGGCCCGCGAGGCCTTCACCCACGGCATGCAGGGGGCGGCGATCGCGGGAGCGATGGTCCTTGCGGGGGCCGCGACGGCGGCGACGGCGACGCTGCGACGCAGTCGCGTCAGCGACAGGTAGCGGCACATACGAACGCCGGACGGGCTGAGGTTCTCAGCCCGTCCGGCGTTCGAGGACGAGGCCCCTTCAAGGCCGAAGCAGGGGCCTGGGGGCGACGGCCCCCAGTCGTGCGGCGACCCTCAGACGAGGTTCACGGCACGAGCGGACGTCGCTCCGATCTCCTCCGCGACCTCCGCCAGCACCCCGGAGGGAACCGTGTCGTCGACGGTCAGCACGGCCAGCGCCTCGCCGCCCACCGCCGCGCGGGCGACCTGCATGCCGGCGATGTTGATGCCCGCCTCGCCGAAGATCCGGCCGACGGTGCCGACGACGCCCGGACGGTCCTCGTACTTGAGGACGACCATGTGGTCGGCGAGCGCGAGGTCGACGTCGTACTCGCCGACCGCGACGATCTTCTGCAGGTGCTTCGGACCGGCCAGCGTGCCGGAGACCGACACCTCCTCGCCGTCCGAGAGCGTGCCGCGCACGGTCACCACGTTGCGGTGGTCGGCCGACTCCGAGCTGGTCGTCAGCCGCACCTCGACACCGCGCTCCTGAGCGAACAGCGGCGCGTTGACGTAACTGACGGTCTCGTCGACGACGTCCTCGAAGACGCCCTTGAGCGCCGACAGCTCCAGCACCTTCACGTCGTGCTGGGTGATCTCGCCGTAGACCTCGACGTCGAGGCGGACCGCGACCTCGCCGGCCAGCGCGGTGAAGATCCGGCCGAGGCGCTCGGCGAGCGGCAGACCGGGCTTGACGTCCTCGGCGATGACACCGCCCTGGACGTTCACCGCGTCGGGCACGAGCTCACCGGCGAGGGCGAGACGCACCGAACGCGCGACCGCGATGCCGGCCTTCTCCTGCGCCTCGTCGGTGGACGCGCCGAGGTGCGGGGTGGCCACGACCTGGTCGAACTCGAACAGCGGGGAGTCCGTGCAGGGCTCCTTCGCGTACACGTCGAGGCCGGCGCCGGCGACCCGGCCCTCCTTCAGCGCCGAGTACAGCGCCTCCTCGTCGACGATCCCGCCGCGGGCGGCGTTGACGATCCGCACGCTCGGCTTGACCTTGCGCAGCGCCTCGTCGCCGATCAGACCGACCGTCTCGGGGGTCTTCGGCAGGTGGACGGTGATGAAGTCGGCGACCTCGAGCAGCTCGTCCAGCGACAGCACCTTGACGCCCATCTGCGCGGCGCGCGCGGGCTGCACATAGGGGTCGTAGGCGACGACCTTCATGCCGAACCCGGACATGCGCTGCGCGACGAGCGCGCCGATGCGGCCGAGACCGACGACGCCGAGGGTCTTCTCGGCGAGCTCCACACCGGTGTACTTGCTGCGCTTCCACTCGCCGTTCTTCAGCGCGGCGTTGGCCTGCGGGATGTGGCGGGCGGTGGCGAGCAGCAGACCGCAGGCCAGCTCGGCCGCGGTCACGATGTTCGAGGTGGGGGCGTTGACGACCATCACGCCGGCCTTGGTGGCGGCGGAGACGTCGACGTTGTCCAGGCCGACGCCGGCTCGCGCGACGACCTTCAGCTTGTTCGCGGCGGCGATCGCCTCGGCGTCCACCTTGGTGGCCGAGCGGATCAGGATCGCGTCGACGTCGGCGATGGCCGGGAGCAGTTCGGCTCGGTCCGCTCCGTTGCAGTGCCGGATCTCGAAGTCCGGGCCAAGCGCGTCCACGGTTGCGGGCGACAGCTCTTCAGCGATGAGTACGACAGGTTTCGAGCTCACGTGAGTCCTCACAAGTCCAAAGCGTGCGGACGGCCGTCCCGACGGCCGCAGGCGGAGGAGGGGGCTAGCCGCGTGGAAGACGCACGACGCTGTGGGCCTGAACGCGTATATATGCAGCAGTGTAGTGCTGCGACGGAGGTCGCCTCATGCCTCCGCGGAAGGATCACCCGTCCGTGGTCGGACGGAATGGACAACGGGGCCGGAGCTGCGCGCTCCGACCCCTGTCCGCGAGGCTCACGCCTCTTCGTTCACCCAGCTCATCAGCTTGCGGAGCTGCTTGCCCGTGGTCTCCAGCAGGTGCTCGGAGTCCGCGTCCTTGTACTCGTTGTACTTCTTCAGACCGCCGTGGTACTCGTCCATCCAGTTCTGGGCGAAGGTGCCGTCCTGGATCTCGGCGAGGACCTGCTTCATCTCGGCCTTGGTGGCGTCCGTGATGATGCGCGGGCCGGTGATGTAGTCGCCCCACTCGGCGGTCTCGGAGACGCTCCAGCGCATCTTCTCCAGGCCGCCCTCGTACATGAGGTCGACGATCAGCTTCAGCTCGTGCAGGCACTCGAAGTAGGCGATCTCCGGCTGGTAGCCGGCCTCGACCAGGGTCTCGAAGCCCGCCTTGACCAGCGCCGCGGTGCCACCGCACAGCACGGCCTGCTCGCCGAAGAGGTCGGTCTCGGTCTCCTCGGTGAAGGTGGTCTTGATGACGCCGGCGCGGGTGCCGCCGATGCCCTTGGCGTACGACAGCGCCAGCGCGAACGCGTTGCCCGTGGCGTCCTGCTCGACCGCGGCGATCGCGGGGACGCCGCGGCCCTCCTCGTACTGGCGGCGGACCAGGTGGCCCGGGCCCTTGGGGGCGACCAGGGCGACGTCGACGCCGGCCGGGGCCTTGATGAAGCCGAAGCGCACGTTGAAGCCGTGCGCGAAGAACAGCGCGTCGCCGTCCTTCAGGTTCGGGGCGATGGACTCCTCGTAGACCTGGGCCTGGATCGGGTCCGGGATGAGGATCATGATGACGTCGGCCTCGGCGGCGGCCTCGGCCGGCGTCACCACGCGCAGGCCCTGCTCCTCGGCCTTGGCCTTGGACTTGGAGCCCTCGTGCAGACCGACCCGGACGTCGACACCGGAGTCACGGAGCGACAGGGCGTGGGCGTGGCCCTGGCTGCCGTAGCCGATGACCGCGACCTTGCGGCCCTGGATGATGGACAGGTCGGCGTCAGCGTCGTAGAACAGCTCGGCCACTTTGGGTTCTCTCCTTGGATGCAGGTGTTGCGTCCCACCGTATGACGGCGGGCGGAAGGGAAGTCTCGGGGTCTCGGCATACGGGCGGTCGGATGACGCCGACCGCCCGCTCCGCGTTTTAAGCCGACCGGTCGAGAGCGCGCAGCGACCGGTCCGTGATCGAACGGGCGCCACGGCCGATCGCGATCGTGCCGGACTGGACCAACTCCTTGATCCCGTACGGCTCCAGCATCTTGAGCATGGCGGACAGCTTGTCGCTGCCGCCGGTGGCCTCGATGGTCACGGCCTCCGGGGAGACGTCGACGGTCTTGGCGCGGAACAGCTGGACGATCTCGACGATCTGGGAGCGCGTCTCGTTGTCGGCGCGCACCTTCACCAGAACGAGTTCGCGGTGAACGGCCTGTCCCGGCTCCAGTTCGACGATCTTCAGCACCTCGACGAGCTTGTTGAGCTGCTTGGTGACCTGCTCCAGCGGGAGGGCGTCGACGCTCACCACGATCGTGATGCGGGAGATGTCGGCGTGCTCGGTGACGCCGACGGCGAGCGAGTCGATGTTGAAGCCGCGGCGCGAGAACAGGGCGGCGATCCGGGCCAGGATGCCCGGCTTGTTCTCCACCAGGACGGAGAGCGTGTGCTTGGACATGTCTTCTTTGCGTCTCTCTCGCTCAGTCGTCTTCGTTGTCGCCGAAGTCGGGGCGGACGTCCCGGGCGGCCATGATCTCGTCGTTGGAGGTGCCGGCCGCGACCATCGGCCACACCATCGCGTCCTCGTGGACGATGAAGTCGACGACGACCGGGCGGTCGTTGATCGAGTTCGCCTCCTCGATGACCTTGTCGAGGTCGTCGGGGGACTCGCAGCGGATCGCGTAGCAGCCCATGGCCTCGGACAGCTTCACGAAGTCCGGGACGCGCGTGCCCCGGGCGTCCGGGTTCACGTCGTTGGGTCCGGAGTGCAGCACGGTGTTGGAGTAGCGCTGGTTGTAGAACAGCGTCTGCCACTGGCGGACCATTCCGAGGGCGCCGTTGTTGATGATGGCGACCTTGATCGGGATGTTGTTCAGTGCGCAGGTGGTGAGCTCCTGATTTGTCATCTGGAAGCAGCCGTCGCCGTCGATCGCCCAGACCGCCTGGTCCGGCGCGCCGGCCTTGGCGCCCATCGCGGCCGGGACCGCGTATCCCATGGTGCCCGCACCGCCGGAGTTCAGCCAGGTGGCGGGCTTCTCGTACTGGATGAAGTGGGCGGCCCACATCTGGTGCTGGCCCACGCCCGCGGCGAAGATCGTGTTCTCGGGGGCGAGCTGTCCGATGCGCTCGATGACCTGCTGCGGGGAGAGCGAGCCGTCCGAGGGCTGGTCGTAGCCGAGCGGGTAGGTCTCGCGCCAGCGGCTCAGGTCCTTCCACCAGGCGCTGTAGTCGCCCTGCTGGCCCTCGCTGTGCTCCTTCTGGACCGCCTGGACCAGGTCCGCGATGACCTCACGCGCGTCGCCCACGATCGGGACGTCGGCGGTGCGGTTCTTGCCGATCTCCGCCGGGTCGATGTCCGCGTGGACGATCTTGGCGAACGGCGCGAAGCTGTCCAGCTTTCCGGTGACGCGGTCGTCGAAGCGGGCGCCGAGGGCGACGATCAGGTCGGCCTTCTGCAGTCCGGTCACGGCGGCCACGGACCCGTGCATGCCCGGCATGCCCAGGTGCTGCGGGTGGCTGTCGGGGAACGCGCCCAGCGCCATCAGCGTGGTGGTGACGGGCGCGCCGGTCAGCTCGGCGAGGACCTTCAGCTCGGCGGTCGCGCCGGCCTTGAGGACGCCGCCGCCGACGTACAGGATCGGCCGCCTGGCGGCGGTGATCAGCTTGGCGGCCTCGCGGATCTGCTTGGCGTGCGGCTTGGTCACCGGGCGGTAGCCGGGCAGGTCCATGACGGGCGGCCAGGAGAACGTCGTCTTCGCCTGGAGGGCGTCCTTGGCGATGTCGACCAGGACCGGGCCGGGGCGGCCGGTGGAGGCGATGTGGAACGCCTGCGCGATGACCCGCGGGATGTCCTCGGCCTTGGTGACCAGGAAGTTGTGCTTGGTGATCGGCATGGTGATGCCGACGATGTCCGCCTCCTGGAAGGCGTCCGTGCCGATCGCCTTGGACGCCACCTGGCCGGTGATCGCCACGAGCGGCACCGAGTCCATGTGGGCGTCGGCGATCGGGGTCACCAGGTTGGTGGCGCCGGGGCCCGAGGTGGCCATGCAGACACCGACCCGGCCGGTGGCCTGCGCATACCCGGTGGCCGCGTGGCCCGCGCCCTGCTCGTGGCGGACCAGGACGTGACGGACCCGCGTCGAGTCCATCAGCGGGTCGTAGGCGGGAAGGATCGCACCGCCGGGAATGCCGAATACCGTGTCGGCGCCGACCTCCTCGAGAGAACGGATGAGGGACTGCGCACCCGTCACGTGCTCGACGGACGCGGAGTGCTGTCCTCCGGATCGGGGCCGCGGCTGCGGATGGGCCCCGGTGGCCTGCTCGGTCATCGGCATTCTCTTCTCGATGCTGAGGGTTTTACTGAGAGTCGTGCTGGGGGGTGCTGCGGGTTTTGTGCAACAAAAAACCCCTCGTGCCAAAAGGCAAGCGAGGGGAGCGCGCCGGGTGTGGGTCGCTGCGAGTTCCGGTCCGCCCGGACGTCACCAGCTTCAGCCGACGCGCTTTCCAAGTACGAGAATTCGGGTGCGCATGGCATTGACCCTCCCCCTGGCGCGCACCGACTGTCAAGTGGGTGGGACGGGCGTCTCATTATGTGAGCGAAGGGCACTTCCGCTCCCCAGGACGGTGGTGACACCGCCGGCGGCGACGCCACCGGCGTGGACACCACTGGTGTACACCCCCGTTCCCCCGCCCGCGAACGCGGGCTCGGCGGGCCCGTGCGGCACCGGGTAGCGGCCCGTCGCGAGGGCCCGGCGCAGCCGGTACTCGTCCAGCGGCCCGGAGAAGGCCATGCCCTGGCCGTGCGTGCAGCCCATCGCGCGCAGAGCGACCACCTGCTCGGGCAGGTCGACGCCCTCGGCCAGGGACTGGAGCCCCAGGTCGCCGGCGATCCGCAGCAGACCGCTGGTGATCTTGTGCAGCCGCGCGGACTCGACGACGCCCTCGACCAGCGAGCGGTCGAGCCTGAGGATGTCGACGGGCAGCCGGCGCAGCGCCGTGAGGGCCGCGTAGCCGCTGCCGAAGCCGTCCAGGGCGATCCGGACGCCGAGGCGCTTCAGGGCCCCCAGACGGCGCTCCAGCTCGTCCAGCGGCACCCTCGGGTCGGTGTCGGCGAGCTCGACCACCAGCGATCCGGACGGCAGCCCGTGCCGCGTCAGCAACGCCTCCACGGAGCCCAGCGGCATCGACCGGTCGATGAGCCGCCGTGCGCCCACCCGCACGACCACCGGCAGGGTCAGCCCGCTCGCGGTCCGGTCGGCGGCCTGCTCGACGGCCTCCTCCAGCATCCAGCGGCCCAGCTCGGCCGTCTTGTCACTGTCCTCGGCGACCCGAAGGAACTCGGCGGGCGTGAAGAGCACCCCCTGCGAGGAGCGCCAGCGGGCCTGGGCTGCGACCGACGAGATCCGGCCGTCCTCGAGGCGCACCACGGGCTGGTGCAGCAGCGCGAACTCGCCGTCGTGCAGCGCCGCGCGCAGCCGCGTGGCCAGCTCCACCTTGCGTACGACGTCCTGCTGCATCTGTGGCTTGTACAGCTCGACCCGCCCCTTGCCGCCGGCCTTGGCGCGGTACATGGCGAGGTCGGCGTTGCGCAGCAGCTCACCGGCGCCGAGTCCCGGGTCGGCGAAGGCGACGCCGATGGACGCGGCGACCCGGACCTCGTTGCCGTCGATGAGGTACGGCTGGGAGAGCGTGATCCTGAGGCGGTCGGCGAGTTCCTGTATGTGCCGTTCGCGGGCGGCGCGGTCGCGGGTGCCGTCGCCGACGATCAGAGCCGCGAACTCGTCGCCGCCCAGCCGGGAGGCCGTGTCGCCCTTGCGCACCGCGTCCTGGAGCCTGCGGGCCGCCTGGACCAGCAGCTCGTCGCCGGCCGCGTGGCCGATGGTGTCGTTGACGGCCTTGAATCCGTCGAGGTCGATGAAGAGGACCGCGGTGTTGCGCAGGGCGGGCCCCCGGTCGGAGCTGCGCCGGCCGGACAGGGCCTGCTGGACGCGCCGGGTGAACAGCGCGCGGTTGGGCAGGTCGGTGAGCGGGTCGTGCTCGGCGTTGTGCTGGAGCTGGGCCTGCAGGCGTACCCGCTCGGTCACGTCCCGGCTGTTGAAGAGCAGGCCGCCGTGGTGGCGGTTGACGGTGGACTCGACGTTGAGCCAGCCCCCGTCGCCGGAACGGAACCGGCACTCGATGCGGGTGGTGGGCTCGTCCTGGGGACTGGCGGCGAGGAAGCGGCGCACCTCGTGCACCACGCACCCCAGGTCCTCCGGGTGGATGAGCCCGGCCAGTTCGGTGCCCACGAGCTCCTCGGCGGGCCGCCCGTAGACCCCGGCGGCGGCCGGGGAGACGTAGCGCAGGACGCCGCTGGGGGCGGCGATCATGATGACGTCGCTGGAACCCTGCACCAGGGAGCGGAAGTGGTTCTCCTTCTGCGCCAGTTCCTGGGTGAGGGTGATGTTGTCGAGCAGCATGATCCCCTGGCGCACCACGAGGGCGAGCACGACCGTGCCGCCGGTCAGCAGCACCACGCGGTCGACGCTGCGGCCGTTGAGGACGTTGTAGAGGATCCCCAGGGTGCAGACGGCGGCGGCGAGATAGGGCGTGAGCGCGGCCAGGGAGCCGGTGATGGGCCGGGTGACCGGATACCGGCCGTGGTCGCCCCCCTGGGGAGGCGTCTGCGCCTGCATGTGCAGCGGGGTCTGCGGCGAGGACGGCTGTGCGGCGCCGGACGCGTGCGGAGGCACCTGGGGGTGCCCGCCGGGGCGCTGCCCGGGCAGGTGCTCGCGCACCACGCGGGTGTGTCCCTCGTCCGCCGCCTGCCGACGGGAGGCGGCCCAGGGCGCGTACGCCAGGAGCAGCGAGCCGGCGAACCAGCCCGCGTCGAGGAGCTGGCCCGACCGGTAGTTGTTGTGCAGCAGCGGTGAGGTGAACAGGGCGTCGCACATCACGGTCAGCGCGAGGGCGCCCACGGCGGTGTTGACCGCCGTGCGGTTCACCGAGGTGCGCCGGAAGTGCAGCACCAGCACCATGCTGACCAGGGCGATGTCCAGCAGCGGGTAGGCCAGGGACAGCGCCGCGTGCGAGACGCTCGGACCGTCGAGCTTGGCCGCCTGGGCGAGCGCGAGGCTCCAGGAGAGCGTGAGCAGCGAGCCGGCGATCAGCCAGGCGTCCAGCGCCAGGCAGACCCAGCCCGCCTTCGTCATGGGGCGGGCGGCGAGTACGAGCAGCCCCACGATGGCCGGGGGCGCGAAGCACAGGAAGAACAGGTCGGCGAAGCTGGGGCTGGGCACGGGCCGCCCCAGGACCACCTCGTACCAGCCCCAGACCAGGTTGCCGAAGGCCGCCATCACCGAGGAGAGCGAGAACAGCAGCCAGGCGGGTCGAAAGCGGACCCGGCGGCTGCGCCCGTAGAGGAAGCACGAGACGGCGGCCGTGCCGGCTGCGGCGGTCAGCCCGAAGTCGCCCATGATGAGCGCGAGTCGGTCCGAACCCCAGCCGACCGCGGAACCGATGGCGTACCCCGCGCACAGCAGGGCCAGCAGCAGTTGGTGGACCAGGTTCGATCCGGTGCCGTCGGCGGACGGCGGCGCGGGGCGCGGCCTTCCCGCCGGGGGCTGCGGCCGCAGCACTCCGTCGAGGAGGGGCGTGGAGGTCGACGGCGAACTCACCGCGACCTCCCGGTCCGCGTCGCTCCCGGCCGCCCCGGGTCCCGGGGCGTCGGCTGCGTCTGCCTCCCGTGGCCGCCGCCGCACCCGCGGTGGTGAGGGCCGTGGTGAGTGCCGAGACCGGGTCCGCGCTCGGCCGAGCGCCAGGGTCGCCGGCGGCGGCTCCGCCGCGTCGGATCGTTCGTCCATAGGCCGTGCATCGCCCGTCGCCCCCCTCACAAGTCTGAAATGTCCATCCCTGACGCCGATCGTGCGCGGCGCAGCCCCTGTCGGGACGATACACCAGTCTCGTCACTCAGGGACATAGTTCCTCTACGCTGCGTGACGATCATCGGCATATGCGCCCGGATGAGGTACAGACCGCGTCCGGAGGACTGCGGAGGGTGTCCGGACCGGCCTACGGGACCGCCACGGCCGTCACGATCCGTCCGCCGTGCCCGTCGTAAGGATCACGTTGCGCAGCGGCCGCCGGTTCACGAAGCGGTCCAACTGGTCCGTCAGCAGGCGCTCGGCGCGGGGCCGGAAGGCGGAGGTGGGGCCGCCGACGTGCGGGCTGACGAGGACGCCCGGCGCGGTCCACAACCGGTGGCCCGGGGGCAGGGGTTCGGGGTCGGTGACGTCCAGGGCGGCGGTGATGCGGCCGCTGTCCAGTTCGGTGAGCAGCGCCTCGGTGTCCACGACCGGGCCGCGGGCCACGTTGACCAGCAGCGCGCCGTCCTTCATCCGGGCCAGGAAGTCGGCGTCGACCAGGCCGAGCGTCGTCTCGTTCAGCGGCGTGCACAGGATCACGACGTCCGCTTCGGGGAGCAGGGCGGGCAGTTCGGCGATCGGATGCACGGGACCGCGCGCCGTCGTGCGCCAGGAGCGCGCAGCGCGCGCCACCCGCGCCACCTCGAACGGCACGAGCCGGTCCTCGATGGCGGAGCCGATGGAGCCGTATCCGACGATGAGCACGTTCTTGTCGGCGAGCGCGGGCCGGAAGCCGCCGAGCCACTCCCCCCGGTCCTGGGCCCGCACGAAGTCGGGGATCCCGCGCAGCGACGCGAGGATCAGCGTGAGCGTGAGCTCGGCCGTGCTGGCCTCGTGCACCCCCCGCGCGTTGCACAGCCGCACACCGGGGGGCAACGAGGGCAGAGCCGACTGCACGTGGTCGATGCCGGCGGAGAGGGTCTGGACCACTTGCAGCGAGCTCATCGCGGGCAGCGGCCGCTGCCCGAGCTCGGCGGGCTTCATGTAGGGGACGACGTAGAAGACGCAGTCGGCCGGGTCGGCCGGGAAGTCCTCCTCTCCGTTCCAGAAGCGGTAACGCGGGCCCTGCGGGAGGCCCTCGATCTCTTCCGGCGGGATGGGCAGCCAGACGTCACGTGCCAGGTCAGCGGTCATGCCAGGAGGCTATGTCAGGTGCGCGTCGGCGCAGAGGTTAGGTTGGGGGGTCTGGCGAGGGAGGGTTTCGGGCAGGTGGAGCGCAGGACGATCGGCGCGGGGGCGCTCGAGGTGGGGGCCGTAGGCCTCGGGTGCATGCCGATGAGCTGGGCGTACAGCGGGTCGCGGCAGCGGGGCGACGAGTCGCTCCGGGCGGTGCACCGGGCGCTGGACGCGGGCTCGTCCCTGCTGGACACCGCCGACATGTACGGCCCGTTCACCAACGAGCTGCTGCTGGGGCGGGTGTTGAAGGAGCGGCGCGAGGACGCGTTCGTGTCGACGAAGGTCGGGCTGCTCGTCGGTGATCAGCACATCGTGGCCAACGGCCGTCCCGGGTACGTGAGACGGGCCTGCGACGCGTCGCTGCGACGCCTGCAGACGGACGTCATCGACCTCTACCAGCTGCATCGCCCCGACCCCGAGGTCCCGGTCGAGGAGACCTGGGGAGCGATGGCCGATCTCGTCCGGGCGGGCAAGGTACGGGCCTTGGGGCTGTGCGCGGTGGGGGCGCGGGGCGGTCGCCGGTCGGGAGGACTGCACGACGGAACGATTCGGCAGTTGCGGCGCGTGCAGCAGGTGTTCCCGGTGAGCGCGGTGGAGGCGGAACTGTCGGTGTGGTCGCCGGAGGCGCTGGGCAGCCTGCTGCCGTGGTGCGAGGCGCGGGGCGTGGGCTTCCTGGCGGCGATGCCGCTCGGCAACGGCTTCCTCACGGGCACGCTGACCCCCGGTCAGGGCTTCGAACCGGACGACATGCGCGCCCGCCACCCCCGCTTCACCGCCGAGATGATGGCCGCGAACCAGCCGATCGTCGTCGGCCTGCGCCGGGTCGCCGCCCGCCACGGCGAGACCGTGACGGCGGCGCAGGTCGCCCTGGCCTGGGTGCTGGCGCAGGGCCGGCATGTCGTCCCGGTCCCGGGCGCCAAGCAGGAGCGCTGGGTGACGGAGAACGCGGCGGCGGCCGGTCTGCGCCTGACGCCGCAGGACCTGGCGGAGATGGCGCGGCTGCCCGGGGCCAGGGGATCGTGGGAGTGAGTGCCGCTTCAGGGTGGTGCCGACGCGGATCGGGAACCCGGGAGGCGTGCGCCGCGTAGGACAAGTGGAGCCTGTCGAAGGAACCACCGTGCCGAAGGGACCATGATCGTGCGACGTCGAGCTGTGTCGGCCGTACTGGCCGCGAGCGCCCTGCTGGCGACCGCCGGCTGTTCCTCCGGCGGCGGGGGGTCGGCGGGGGCCTCCGTGAGCGCCTCGCCCCGTCCCACGGCCGCGCGGACCTCGCCGGCCGCCGAGAAGCCCCCGCCCGCGAAGGGCACGGTCACGGTGGTGCGCACGGTCGCCGAGGGCCTGAACAGCCCCTGGGGCCTCGCGCCCCTTCCCGAGGGCGGCCTGCTGATCGCCTCGCGCGACGAGGGGACGATCACGCGGGTGGACGAGAAGACGGGCGCGAAGACCGAGCTCGGCGAGGTGCCCGGCGTCTCCGCCGCGGGCGAGGGAGGTCTGCTGGGTCTCGCCCTGTCCCCCGACTACGCCTCGGACCGCATGGTCTACGCGTACTTCACCTCGGCCTCGGACAACCGCGTCGTCCGCATGATCTATGACGCGAAGCGGCCGGCCGGCGACCAGCTGGGGGCGCCCGACACGGTCTTCAAGGGCATCCCGAAGGGCATGATCCACAACGGTGGCCGGATCGCGTTCGGCCCCGACGGCATGCTGTACGTCGGCACCGGGGAGAGCGGCGACCGGGGTCTGGCCCAGGACAGGAAGTCCCTGGGCGGCAAGATCCTCCGCCTGACCCCGGAGGGCGAACCGGCCGCCGGCGACCCCTTCCCGGACTCGCCGGTGTACTCGTACGGCCACCGCAATGTGCAGGGGCTGGCGTGGGACGCCGAACAGCGTCTGTTCGCCTCGGAGTTCGGCCAGGACACCTGGGACGAACTGAACGCGATCGCGCCCGGCGCCGACTACGGCTGGCCGTCGGCCGAGGGCACGTCGAAGAACGCGAGGTTCCGCGATCCGATAGCCCAGTGGCACCCCGACGAGGCCTCCCCCAGCGGCATCGCCTACGCCGAGGGCTCGATCTGGATGGCCGGACTCAGGGGCCGGCGCCTGTGGCGCATCCCGCTCGACGGCACGACGGCCTCGGCCGCGCCGCAGCCCTTCCTCGAGGGCCGGTACGGCCGGCTGCGCACGGTGGTGGCGGCGGGCGGCGACAGGCTCTGGGTCACGACCAGCAACACGGACGGCCGCGGAGCCCCGAAGACGGGGGACGACCGGATCCTGGAGCTGCGGGTGAGCTGAGCACCGTCACGCGTCCAGCGCGGTCACTCCTCCCACGCCGTCACTCGTCCTGCGCGGTCACTCCTCCCACGCCGTCACTCGTCCTGCGCGGCCGCCTCGTCCACCGTCTTCTCCTGCGCCGGTGCCTCGACCGCCGTCGCCTCGACCGCCGGTGCCTCGACCGCCGTCGCCTCGACCGCCGTCGTCTCCTCCTGTGCGGGCTCCGGCTCGGCGGCCCGGACCACGACCTTTCCGGAGGCGAGGTCTATCGGCCCCCGCCCGGGATCGCCGTCGCCGACGTCCACCCGGGTCAGCTCCAGCCGGTTCTGCTCGTCCCGGGTGTGCTTGCGGCCCGGTGCGAAGAGTTCCTCGAAGGGGTTGAACATCGTTCTCCTCTGCCGTGCCGGATCGCGGTCGGCGTGGTCCGCCCATCATCCCGCGACCAGCCGGTCGTCGGCGCTGGGCGGGAACAGCCCCAGACGGTGGGCCACCGCCGCCGCCTCGCCCCGGCCCGAGACGTCGAGCTTGGACAGGATGTTCGAGACGTGGACGCTCGCCGTCTTCGGGGAGATGTAGAGCTCCTCGGCGATCTGGCGGTTGGTGCGGCCCTCGGACACCAGGCGCAGGACGTCGCGTTCCCGGCCCGTGAGGCCCAGGGCGGTGAGCGGGTCCACGGGCCCGGTCGGGGCGTCCGGCCGGCCCGGGGCGGAGGCCAGGGACAGGCGGGCGCGCCGGCCGAGCAGACCGACGGCGTCGACGAGGGGACGGGCCCCGAGGTGGACGGCGACCGCGTGGGCGAGGCGCAGGAGTTCGGCGGCCCGGTCGCGCTCGGCCTCCCCGCCGGCGGAGAGCAGCGCCTCGGCCAGGCGGTGCCGGGCGCGGGCGAGATCGTAGGGGCGTTCCAGGCACTCGAAGGCGCTGACGACCTCGCACCAGTCGTCCGGGTCGGTGCGGCCCTCGGCGCGCAGGAGTTCGGCGCGGACCCAGCGTTCGTGGGCCTGCCAGACGGGCGCGACGGTGACGAGCGTCCGGGCGGCCGCCCGGATGCGGGCGAGGAGGTCGGCGCGGCCCGCGTCGGCGGCGGGCAGCGCTCGGGCCTCTCCCTCTGCGGAGGCGGCGGCGAGCAGCAGGGGCCAGGCGTCGCGCTGGGTGCCGGGCGGAAAGCCGCGGTCGAGGACGGGCGCGATGTGGCCGCGGGCGTCCAGCGGCCGGCCCTGGGCCGCGGCCAGCTGGACGGCGAGGCGGGTGAGAGGGAGATGGTGCTGGGGGGCGTGCGCGTGGGAGCTGAAGAAGTGCCGCCCGGCGGCGAGTTGGCGGTCGGCCTCGGCGAGGTCGCCGCGGGCGAGGGCGAGTTCGGCGCGGAGGGTGGCGTTGGCGCCCCGGACCGCGACGCCCTGGCCCACCCGGCCGGCGGAGGCGCAGGCGCGCTCGGCCTCGTCCCAACGGCCCAGGGACAGGAGGGACTCGGCGAGGTTGCCCCACACCCAGGCCTCGGTGTCGGGCTGTCCGTGCCGCCGTGCGAAGTCGAGGCCCTGCTCCAGCATCGGGACGGCTTCCCGGGAACGGCCGACCGCCTCCAACTCGGAGGGGAGGTTGACGTAGGCGTTCAGGGCGACGGCGGGGGCGTCCTCGGCGAGCGCCCGTTCCCGGACCTCATGCAGCTCGGCGAGTCCGGCCTCGATGTGCCCGGCGTGGACCATGAGGACGCCGAGGACCTGGCGGGCGTCCAGCTCGGTCTCGCGGGAGCCGATCATGCGCGCGTACTCCACGGCCCGCTCGGCGGCCTCGTAGGCCTCGGGTCCGGGATCGTGGATCGTGGCCCACTTGGCGCTGTGGATGAGCACCTCGGCGTGCACCTCGCTGGGCTGCAGACCCCGCACCAGCTCCTGCGCGGTGGTCAGTTCCTCGCGGCCGCTGCCCCGCCCGAGCGAGCGGACCAAGCGGGAACGCTGCACCCAGAACCAGGCGGCGCGCTGGGGATCCCCCCGGCGCGAGGGAAGTGGGGAGCCAGGGGGACGGTCGTCCTCGTCCTCCAGCAGTCGCAGCGCCCGCTTGGCGATCGTCAGGGAGCGTTCGCGTTCCCCGCTGTACCGGCCGGCGACGGTGGCCTCGGCCATGAGGTCGAGGTAGCGCAGGGGGGTGGTCGCGGGGTCGCAGCCGCACGGGGGGTAGGCCTCGGTGTAGTCGACGGGGCGCAGCGCGGCCCGCACGTCCTCGGGGGCGGACTCCCACAGTTCCATCGCCCGTTCCAGGAGCCGTAGTTGCTCGCTGTAGGCGCGCCGGGAGCGCGCCTCCACGGAGGCGTCGAGGACGGCGGGCAGGGCCTTGGCCGGATCGTGGGCGTGGTACCAGTAGCTGGCCAGCCGCATGACGCGCTCGTCGGCGGGGACGAGCGTCGGGTCGGCCTGGAGGGCCTCGGCGTAGCGGCGGTTGAGGCGGGAGCGTTCGCCGGGCAGGAGGTCGTCGCTCACGGCCTCGCGGACCAGGGAGTGGCGGAAGCGGTAGCCGTCGCCGTCGGTGGTGGCGAGCAGGAGGTTGGCGTTCACGGCGGCGCGCAGCGCCTCGATGAGGTCGTCCTCGGCGAGCCGGGCGACGGCGTCGAGGAGCCGGTACTCGACGGTCGATCCGCCTTCGGCCACGATCCGGGCGACGTTCTGGGCGCACTCGGGCAGCGCCTCGACGCGGACGAGCAGCAGGTCGCGCAGGGAGTCGGTGAGGCCGGTGCAGCAGCCCTCGTGGGCGGCGACGGCCAGTTCCTCGACGAAGAAGGCGTTGCCGTCGGAGCGTTCGAAGATGTCGTCGACCTGGGCGGGGTCGGGTTCCCGGGCCAGGATGCCGGCGATCTGGCGGCAGACCTCGTCGCGGGTGAGCCGGTCCAGTTCGAGGCGCCGGACGGTGCGCAGCCGGTCGAGTTCGGCGAGCAGGGGGCGCAGCGGGTGGCGGCGGTGGATGTCGTCGGCGCGGTAGGTGGCGAGCACGACGAGACGGCCGGTGCGCAGGGTGCGCAGCAGGTAGGACAGCAGGTGGCGGGTGGAGGCGTCGGCCCAGTGCAGGTCCTCCAGGACGAGGACGACCGTGTGCTCGGCGGCGACGCGTTCCAGGAGCCGGGCGGTGAGTTCGAAGAGCCGGGCCAAGCCCTCCTCGTCGTGGCGTGCGGTCCCGCTGTGTCCAAGTTCCGGCAGCAGCCGGGCGAGTTCCTCCTCCTGGCCTGCCGCGCAGGCGGCCAGTTCGTCCGGCAGGGCGCGGCGCAGGGCGCGCAGGGCGGTGGAGAACGGGGCGAAGGGCAGCCCGTCGGCGCCGATCTCGACGCAGCCGCCCAGGGCGAGGACGGCGCCCCGGCGGCAGGCGGCCGTGGCGAACTCCTCGACGAGCCGGGTCTTGCCGACCCCGGCCTCGCCGCCGATGAGCAGCGCCTGCGGCTCTCCCGCGGCGGCGCGGGAGAGCGCGTCGTACAGGGTGTCCAACTCGTCGGTGCGGCCGACGAAGACGGGGCTGACGGACCTGGTCTCCACGGAGGCGAGCATCGCATGCGCGTCCGGGGAGGGCCCAGCGGTTATCGCCGTGCCTTCGACGGCAGGGCGGCCGACCCCCGTGCGGCCGCCCTGGTCGACGTCGGCGTTCACGCCGGCCGGGGGAACCGTGGCCGGCGTGGGCGGCGGCTATGCGATTCGCTCCCGGCGCCGCCGTCGGACCGCTCGGCGGCGGCGCGTGCGGCGGCCTCGCGGCGGGCGGTGCGAGCGCTGCGGGCAACCTCGCGGGCCAGGCGCTCTTCCGCGGCCTGGCGGCGGAGTTCGGCGGAGCGGGCCTGCTGGAGTTCGTACGCGAACATGGTGTGTCCCCCTGGGAGTCCGGTGTGCGGTGTCGCTTGGTGCGATGCCTCAACCTTCGTCTCCCAGGGGGGTGTGCCACATCGGGAGAGTTCCGCATCTTCGGCCGCCGTCGGGGCCTTAGACGCGCCAAAGGGGCCTCAGGCCGGCCGTAAGGTGCTTACGGCCGGCCTAAGGCCCCTCGTGACGTGCGGGGACTCAGCCCGCGGAGGGCAGGCCGAGCAGTGCGTCGGTGTACTTCAGGACGGCCAGGAGCAGGCCGATGACACCGAGGACGACGCCCGCCCAGGAGACCGACTTGATCCAGGCCGCCTGCGGACGGGCGGGGCTGCCGAAGGCGGGGCGGGCCAGCACCACGACGCCGGTGACCAGCGCGGCCAGCGCGAACAGACCCGCCCACAGCGCGGTGGTCTGCCAGGCGTCGCCGTAGACCGCCTGGATCTGCTTGGCGACGCTCGCCGAAGAGGAGGTCCCCAGCTGGCCGACGAGGGTCTGGCGGGCGCCGGCGACGGTGCCGATCCAGCTGCCGGTGAGCGACACGAAGCCGAGCACGGCGGAGACGACGGCGCCCGCACCCTGGCCGACGCCGGTGGGGCCTTCCTGAACGCCCTCACCGTCCTCGGCGGCGAACCCGGCGACGTCCTCCTCGGCGTCCGAGAGCTCCTCGCTCCGGGTCGCCTCGTCCACGGCGTCGGTCTTGGTGAGGTCCATCTTCTCCTCGTCGGTCCTGGTCTCGGCGCCGGTCGCGGGGCCGGCCTCGTCAGCAGTCTTGGTTCCCATACCTCGCACCGTACGGACGCTCTCTGAGAGGTCCCTTAATGATCGTTGTGAGCGGCACGCGCGCGTGCCTCGCGCCACTCCTGGGCCAGCACGGACCACACCTCGAGGTCGTGCCGCACCCCACGATAGGGGTAGGCCTGCCGGTGCACGCCGTCGCGGGTCATGCCGAGCCGGCGGGCGACGTTCAGGCTGGGCGCGTTGCCCGCGGAGGCGACCCACTCGATCCGCTGGATCCCGCGCTGCTCCACCGCGAAGTCGATCAGCACCCGCATGGCCCTGGTGATCAGCCCGCGCCCGGTGGCGGAGGGCTCCAGCCAGCAGCCGACCTCGCAGTTCGCGGCCTCGGCGTCGAAGTTGAGGAACAGCACCCCGCCGACGAGCCTGCCGTCCAGCCAGATGCCGTGCAGGGAGCCGGTGTCGGCGGCCCGCATGTCGGCGTAGCGCTGGAGGGCCACGCGCGCGCTCGCCGCGTCGGTGGCCTTCGAGCCGAAGGGGACGAACCGGTTGATGAACTCCCGGCCGCGCTCCAGGTGCGCCAGGAACTCCTCGGCGTGCCAGGGCTCCAGGGGACGCAGCTCGGCTCCGTCGTCACCCAGCGATATCGCGTACATCCGGTCGGGACTCCTTCTGAAGTTCCTCCACTGCCTCGCTGAGCCTCTCATGGGCGGCACGGCACTCGGGCGGCTCGATGCTGATCCTCGGCAGGTGCTTGTCGAGCCGCCGGGGCAGCCACCAGTTGGCGCCGCCGAGCAGGTGCATCAGCGCCGGCACCAGCAGCGTGCGCAGGACGAAGGCGTCGAGGGCGACGGCGGCGGCGAGCGCGATGCCGAACATGGCGATCACCCGGTCGCCGCTGAGGACGAAGGCCAGGAAGACGGAGATCATGATGACGGCGGCGGAGTTGATCACCCGGCTGGTCTCGGCGAGGCCGATCCGGACGGCGCGCCGGTTGTCGCCGGTCTCCAGCCACTCCTCGTACATCCGGCTGACCAGGAAGACCTGGTAGTCCATGGAGAGGCCGAAGAGGACCGACACCATGATGACCGGGAGGAACGGCTCGATCGGCCCGGCCCGGCCGAGGCCCAGCAGCTCGCTCCCCCAGCCCCACTGGAAGATCGCCACGACGACTCCGAACGCGGCGGCGACGGCGGCCACGTTCATCACGGCGGCCTTGAGCGGTATGCCGACGGACCGGAACGCGAGCAGGAGCAGCAGACAGCCCAGGCCGATGACGACCCCGACGAACAGCGGCAGCTTGTCGACGATGACGTCCGCGAAGTCGTCGTAGCCGGCGGTCACCCCGCCGACGTGCACGTCGAGGGAGGTGCCGGTCTCGGCGCGGGGCAGCACCTCGGCGCGCAGCCGGTCGACGAGATCACTGGTGCGCTGCGACTGCGGAGCGGACTGCGGCACGACGGTGAGGTAGGCGGTGCGGCCGCCGGAGCCGAAGGTCACCGGCGTCACGGACGCCACGCCGTCGGTGGCGCGCAGGGCGGCGTCGAGGTTGTCGAGGGGGAGCCGGTCCTGGGCTCCCTCGACCCGGGTCACCAGGGTGAGCGGACCGTTCACGCCCGGCCCGAATCCCTCGGCGAGCAGGTCGTAGGCCTGGCGGGTGGTGGCCGACTCCGGGCCGTTGCCCTGGTCGGAGCTGCCCAGGCGGAGGGAGAAGGTGGGCAGGGCGAGGACGGCGATGACGACGAGGGCGAGCGAGCCGAGCAGCTTGGGGTGGCGCTCCACGAACGCGGACCAGCGGGCGGCGAACCCGGTCGGCAGCTCCGGCTGGGGCCCGTGCTCGGCGAGCCGGCGGCGTTCTCGGCGGCTGAGGGCGCGCATGCCGATGAAGGACAGCAGGGCGGGCAGCAGCGTCACGGACGCGGCGACCGTGAGCACGACGGTCAGTGAGGCGGCGATCGCGACGCCGTTGAGGAAGCTCAGCCGCAGGATCAGCATGCCGAGCAGGGCTATGCACACCGTGGCGCCCGCGAAGACGACCGCGCGTCCGGTGGTGGCGACGGCGTTGGCGGCGGCCTCGGCGACCGTGAGCCCGCGCTTCAGCCCGCGCCGGTGCCTGGTCACGATGAACAGCGCGTAGTCGATGCCGACGCCGAGCCCGATCAGCATGCCCAGCATGGGCGCGAAGTCGGCGACGGTCATGGCGTGCCCGAGCAGCACGATCCCGGCGTACGCGGTGCCGACGCCGACCAGGGCGGTGGCGATGGGCAGGGCGGAGGCGGCGAGCGAGCCGAAGGCGAGGAACAGCACCACCGCGGCGACGACCACGCCGGCGACCTCGGCGAGATGTCCGCCGGAGGACTCGGTGAGGGCGATGGCGCTGCCGCCCAGTTCGACCTGGAGCCCGTCGGTCCCGGCCGCCTCCGCGACGTCGACGACGGCCTGCGCCCGGCCCCTGCCGACGTCCTCGGCGCGGTCCTCGAAGACCACGGTGGCGTACGCCGTGTGTCCGTCCTTGCTGATCTGCGCCCTGCCCTGGTCGCCGTAGGGGCCGGCGACGGAGGCCACGCCGGGCAGGTCGGCGATCTTCTCCAGGGCGCGGGTCATGGTCTGTTCGACGTCGGCGGCGCGGACCGTGCCCGAGGCGGTGTGCCAGACGACGGTGTCGCTGTCGCCGCCGAGACCGGGGAAGCCCTCGGTCAGCAGCCGCGTGGCGCGGCCGGACTCGGTGCCGGGAACCTCGTAGTCGTTGGAGTACGCGGCCCCGGCGACGACGGCTGCCGTGGCCGTGCCGCCGAGGGCGAGAAGCCAGAGCAGTACCGCGAGGAGGCGGTTGCGGACACACCAACGTGCGAGGGCTGCCACTGACGTGCTCCCGGAGGGTGAATTGTGGATCTTTGACCGGGAAACAGCCCGCAAAGAACGTATGAGCGATGCGGGATCACTCTTGCAGGCGCACGAGATCGTTTGTTTCGTTCGTGTGTCTTTTCACAGGAGTGGGAGACAGATCACAGGACAATAACGGCAGCCCTGTCAGGCCACGTCAGTCGGGCCGCGTCAGTCGGCCTGGTCCCCGAACGCCATCACCATGACGCCGACGATGAGCAGCCACAGGGCGCGCCGGGTGCGGCCCCGGGAGCCGAGGAACGCGGCCAGCGCGCAGACCGCGGCGCCGAGGGCGTAGGCCGACGGGACGAGGGCCGGGGCGGAGCGGGTGAGGCGCATGAGGGACGCGGCGAGGCCGGCGAGGGTGAGCAGCGCTCCGGCGGCGGTCGCCGTCCAGCGGGCCCGCCGGGCGTCCTCGGTGCCGTACTCCTCGTCCGGGTCCTCTATGTCGCTGTGGGGGTCGGAGTCGGTTCGTGCACTCATGGCGGGCGAGCGTAGCGCGTCGGGCCGGGGACAGGGGAAAGGGGTGCACCGGTTCGCGGTGCACCCCTGCGGCGATCGTGCGGGCCTCAGCCCTCGGTGACGCCCAGCTTCTCCAGGATCAGCTCCTTGACGCGGGCCGCGTCGGCCTGGCCGCGCGTGGCCTTCATCACGGCGCCGACCAGGGCGCCCGCCGCGGCCACCTTGCCGCCGCGGATCTTGTCGGCGATGCCCGGGTTGCCCGCGATGGCCTCGTCGACGGCCGTGCCCAGCGCCGAGTCGTCGGAGACGACCTTCAGCCCGCGCTTCTCGACGACCTCGTCCGGGGCGCCTTCGCCGGCGAGGACGCCCTCGATGACCTGACGGGCCAGCTTGTCGTTGAGGTCGCCCTTGCTCACCAGCTCGGCGACCCGCGCGACCTGCGCGGGCGTGATGGCCAGCTCGTCGAGCGCGACGCCCGACTCGTTGGCGCTGCGGGCCAGTTCGCCCATCCACCACTTGCGGGCGGAGGCCGCGTCGGCGCCGGCGTCGATCGTGGCGACGATCGGGTCCAGCGCGCCGGCGTTGAGGATCGACTGCATGTCGAGGGCGGTGATGCCCCACTCGGCGACCAGCCGGTTGCGGCGGGCCAGCGGCAGCTCCGGCAGCCCGGCGCGGATCTCCTCGACCCACTCGCGGGACGGGGCCACCGGGACGAGGTCGGGCTCCGGGAAGTACCGGTAGTCCTCGGCCTCCTCCTTCACGCGGCCCGAGGTCGTGGACCCGGTGTCCTCGTGGAAGTGGCGGGTCTCCTGGACGATCGTGCCGCCGCCGTTGAGCACGGCCGCGTGCCGCTGGATCTCGAAGCGGGCCGCACGCTCCACGGACCGCAGCGAGTTCACGTTCTTCGTCTCGGACCGCGTGCCGAACTTCTCCCGGCCGTGCGGGCGCAGCGACAGGTTCACGTCGCAGCGCATCTGGCCCATCTCCATACGGGCCTCGGAGACGCCGAGCGCCTTGATGACCTCGCGCAGCTCACGCACGTAGGCCCGGGCGACCTCGGGAGCACGCTCGCCCGCGCCCTCGATCGGCTTGGTGACGATCTCGATGAGCGGGATGCCGGCGCGGTTGTAGTCCAGCAGGGAGTGGGACGCGCCGTGGATACGGCCGGTGGCGCCGCCGACGTGCGTCGACTTGCCGGTGTCCTCCTCCATGTGGGCGCGCTCGATCTCCACGCGGAAGGTCTCGCCGTCCTCCAGCTGCACGTCGAGGTAGCCGTTGAAGGCGATCGGCTCGTCGTACTGGGAGGTCTGGAAGTTCTTCGGCATGTCCGGATAGAAGTAGTTCTTCCGGGCGAAGCGGCACCACTCGGCGATCTCGCAGTTCAGCGCGAGACCGATCTTGATCGCGGACTCGACGCCGATCGCGTTGACGACGGGCAGCGAGCCGGGCAGGCCGAGGCAGGTGGGGCAGGTCTGCGTGTTGGCGTCCTGACCGAGCTCGGTCGAACAGCCGCAGAACATCTTCGTCTTGGTGCCGAGTTCGACATGGACCTCGAGGCCCATGACGGGGTCGTACGACGCCAGCGCGTCCTCGTACGACACCAGGTCGGTCGTGGTGGTCACGGTGAAACTTCCCTCTCAGCCCAGCAGGACGTCGTCGTCGCCCAGCCGCTTCAGCTCGCGGTACAGGATGGCGAGGCCGGTGACGATGGCGGCGGCGGACACGGTGGCGTCGATCAGGACCAGCGTGTCGTTCTCCGCGCGGGCCTTCTTCAGCCGCTTGGCGACGCCGAGCGCGCCGAACGCGGTGGCGGCCATGGACAGGTACGTGCCGGACTTGGACTTCTTGAAGCCCTTGGCCTTGTTCAGTGCACTCACAGCGACGGAGCCTCCTCGAGAAGCGGGTGCCCCCACCTTTCCACGAAGGCGGCCTCGACGGCGGCGCCGACCTTGTAAAGACGGTCGTCCTTCAGCGCCGGGGCGATGATCTGCAGACCGACCGGGAGGTTGTCCTCCGGGGCCAGACCGCAGGGCAGCGACATGGCCGCGTTGCCCGCGAGGTTGGTCGGGATGGTGCACAGGTCGGCCAGGTACATCGCCATCGGGTCGTCGGCGCGCTCGCCGATCGCGAAGGCGGTGGTCGGGGTCGTCGGCGAGACGATCACGTCGACCTGCTCGAAGGCCTTCTCGAAGTCGCGCGTGATCAGCGTGCGGACCTTCTGGGCGGAGCCGTAGTACGCGTCGTAGTAGCCGGAGCTCAGGGCGTAGGTGCCGAGCATGATGCGGCGCTTGACCTCGGGGCCGAAGCCCGCCTCACGGGTGAGGGAGGTGACCTCCTCGGCCGAACGGGTGCCGTCGTCGCCGGTGCGCAGGCCGTAGCGCAGGCCGTCGAAGCGGGCGAGGTTGGACGAGCACTCCGACGGCGCGATCAGGTAGTACGCCGACAGCGCGAGGTCGAAGGACGGGCAGTCCAGCTCGACGATCTCGGCGCCCAGCTCCTTCAGCAGCGCGACGGACTCGTCGAACCGCTGGATGACGCCGGCCTGGTAGCCCTCGCCGCGGAACTGCTTCACGACGCCGACGCGCATGCCTTCGACGCTGCCGTTGCGGGCGGCCTCGACGACCGGCGGGACGGGCGCGTCGATGGACGTGGAGTCCAGCGGGTCGTGCCCGGCGATGACCTCGTGCAGCAGCGCCGCGTCCAGGACCGTACGGGCGCAGGGGCCGCCCTGGTCGAGGGAGGACGAGAAGGCGACCATGCCGTAGCGCGAGACGGCGCCGTAGGTCGGCTTGACGCCGACGGTGCCGGTGACGGCGGCCGGCTGGCGGATGGAGCCGCCGGTGTCGGTGCCGATGGCCAGGGGCGCCTGGAAGGAGGCGAGCGCGGCGGAGGAGCCGCCGCCGGAGCCGCCGGGGATCTTGGTGAGGTCCCAGGGGTTGCCGGTCGGGCCGTAGGCGCTGTTCTCGGTGGAGGACCCCATGGCGAACTCGTCCATGTTGGTCTTGCCGAGGATGACGACGTCGGCGGCCTTCAGCCGCTTGGTGAGCGTCGCGTCGTACGGCGGGATCCAGCCCTCGAGGATCTTCGAGCCGACGGTGGTCGGGATGCCCTCGGTGGTGAAGATGTCCTTGAGCGCGAGCGGAACGCCGGCCAGGGGGCCGAGCTTCTCGCCCCGGGCCCGCTTCTCGTCGACCGCGCGGGCCTGCGCGAGGGCGCCGTCGCGGTCGACGTGCAGGAAGGCGTGGACCTTCTCGTCGACGGCCTCGATGCGCGCCAGGTGGGCCTCGGCGACCTGGACGGCCGTGAGCTCGCCCGAGGCGATCTTCGCGGCGGTCTCGGCGGCGGTGAGCTTGATGATGGTGACGTTGTCCGTCATGTCGGTTAGTCCTCCCCCAGGATCTGCGGCACCTTGAAACGCTGCTGCTCCTGGGCCGGGGCGCCGGAGAGCGCCTGCTCGGGGGTGAGCGACGGACGGACCTCGTCCGCCCGCATGACGTTGGTCAGCGGGAGCGGGTGCGAGGTCGGCGGTACGTCTTGGTCGGCGACCTCGCTGACGCGGGCGACCGCGCCGATGATGTCGTCCAGCTGTCCCGCGAAGTGTTCGAGCTCTTCGGGCTTCAGCTCCAGACGCGCCAGCCGGGCGAGGTGGGCGACCTCCTCGCGCGTGATGCCAGGCATGCAGCGTTCCTCTGGGGTGGAGTGAGTGTGTGGTTTGGCCCAATCCTATGGGGCGGGGCGGCATGCCCGTGAAACGCTTTGCCGACGGCCGGGACGGCTACTCGTCGGACGCCGCTGCCGGGAGGGCCGCCGCGGGGCGCTGCCAGCCGCGTGAGCCGCGGGCGCGCAGCCAGGCCGTCGTCTCCTCGGGGGGCATCGCCGCGGCCACCAGCCAGCCCTGGACGGCGTCGCAGCCCAGGTCGCGCAGGCGTTCCCAGGTCTCGTCGTCCTCGACGCCCTCGGCGACCACCACGAGCCCCAGGGAGTGCGCGAGGTCGACCGTGCAGCGCACGATCTCGGCGTCCTCGGCGTCCACGGCCAGCCGGGCGACGAAGGAACGGTCGATCTTCAGCTCGCTCACCGGCAGCCGGCGCAGGTGGACGAGGGAGGAGTAGCCGGTGCCGAAGTCGTCCAGGGACATCTTCACGCCGTGTCCGGTCAGCCCGTTGAGGGTGTCGGCGGCGCGCTGCGGGTCCTCCAGCAGCACGTGTTCGGTGATCTCCAGTTGGAGCGCTCCCGCGGGGACTCCGTGCCGGGCGAGGCGGGCGGCGACGGATCCGGCGAAGCCCGGCGTGTGCACGTCGCGGGGGGAGACGTTCACCGCGACGGGCACATAGAGTCCCTGGGCCCGCCACCGGGCGACCTGGCCGAGCGCCGTGTCCAGCACGTACTCGGTGAGGTGGGGCATCAGGCCGGACGACTCGGCGATCGCTATGAATTCGTCCGGCGGAACCTTCCCGCGCTCCGGGTGCACCCAGCGGACCAGGGCCTCCAGCCCCGCCACCTGTCCGTCGAAGCGGACCTTCGGCTGGTAGTGCAGCTGCACCTCGTGCGCGTCGAGGGCGCGCCGCAGGTCGCCCAGCAGGCCGAGCCTGTCGGGGGTGTTGGAGTCGCGCTTGGACTCGTACACCTCCACGCCCGTGCGGTCCCGCTTGGCCTGGTACATCGCCACGTCGGCCCGGCGCAGCAGGCCCTCGGCGTCGAGTGCGTGGTCGGGGAAGACGGCGACCCCGGCGCTGGCCTCCAACACGAGGGTGAGGCCGTCGAGGTCGAGCGGCGAACTCAGGTCGGCGACCAGCGCGCGGGCGACACGGCTCGCGGAGGTCGTGGAGTCCGCCACGGGCAGTAAGACGGCGAACTCGTCACCGCCCAGCCGCGCGACCTCCGCGCCGCGCGGGAGGGCGAGCCGCAGCCGGTCGGCGATCTGCAGCAGCAGCCGATCGCCGGCGAGATGGCCGAGGGTGTCGTTGACCGAGCGGAAACGGTCGAGGTCGATCAGCATCAGGGCGGCCCGGGCGCCGATGCGCTCGGCGTCGTCCAGGGCGGTCCAGATGCGTTCCAGGAGCCACTGGCGGTTGGGCAGCCCGGTCAGCGGGTCGCGCAGCTGTTCCTCGGCGCGGGCCCGCGCTATCCACAGGGTGGAATCGAGGGCGATGAGCGGGATCGCGAACAGCGGCAGCAGGATCGGCTCGGCCGCGGCCACCACGCAGATCAGCGGCGCTATGCCCAGCAGGGCGACCGCGACCAGGCCCTGTCTGACCAGGGCGGTGCGGGCGACGGTGGGCAGTCCGCCGGAGCGCGGGGCGTGCAGGTACCAGAGCAGGACGCGGGTGACCGCGAGGTAGGTGACGGCCACCAGGACGACCTGGGGGGCGGTGTACAGCGACCAGCTGTCCGGGGTCCAGGGGCGCTCCACGGACGGTATCCGGCCGCAGGCGGCCAGCAGGAGGGCGCCCGCGCCGATGCCGAGGAGGTCCACCGCTCCGTGCAGGGCGCCCTGCCGCCAGCGGTGGCGCCGGGCTATGCCCACCAGTACGACGACGGTGAGGCTGACCGTTCCGGCGGGCACCCAGCCGTACAGCAGCAGCACCGCGAGGGTGAGGGCGGCGCCGGAGCCGGTGCCGCCCCACCAGCGGGCCCGGCCGAGCAGGACCAGGTGTCCGACGATGACTCCGGCCAGGACGGCCAGCGACCAGCCGACCGTGCCGGACGGGAAGAGCGCGTGGCCGCCGGTGAAGGCGCGGTAGAACCCGGCGCCCAGGGCGAAGGCGGCCGCTCCGACGACGGCCGCGGGCAGCGCGGGCCAGGACAGGTGCCGGTCGGACTCGGCGCCGGGCAGTCCGGTGGGCGGCTGGACGGAGGCGCGCGCGCCCAGGGTGGAATGCGGCTCGGTGTGCGGTACGTACGCGTCCGCGCCCGGACGCCCTTCGGAGCGCACCGGCCACCGGCTCCCCCACCAGACGCCGGCGACCCGGCGTCGGCGCAGCCGTGCGTCCGGGGCGGCGCTCTCGGTCGGTTCCATTCCCGTCCCTCTCACAGCCGGCGGTGCCCACGCCACGCGGCCCGTTGCCCGACAACCCCGGGCGGCGCCGCGTTGGAAAACCCTTGCCCCCGCTCGCCCGGAGCCCGGGGATGCCCCGACCGCAGCTGGGCACGGCAGGCGCACATCTCAACAGTAGGCCGCAGAAGGCTTCCACGGGCAGCGGTCGCCGACGGTTGCCCGAATGCGCCCCGGCCACCCGTATGCATCTGGTATGCGCCGATCGGGTGGCCTTCAACCGCCGCTCCGGGCTACTCCTCGGTGGGAAGGGCCACTTCGGCCGCCGCCTCCGGCCCTTGTTCCAGCAGGACCGTGAAGCCGTCCTCGTTCAGGACCGGCACCTTGAGCTGCATCGCCTTGTCATATTTTGATCCGGGGCTGTCACCCACAACGACGAATGACGTTTTTTTCGAAACCGAGCCGGTCACTTTGGCTCCCCTGCTCTGCAGGGCGTCCTTGGCGCCGTCACGGGTGAAGCGTTCGAGGGTGCCGGTGACGACGACCGTCAGCCCTTCGAGGGGACGCGGCCCCTCGTCCTCCCCGGAGCCCTCCTCCTCCATGCGGACGCCGGCCGCCCTCCACTTGCGCAGGATCTCCTGGTGCCACTCCTCGGCGAACCACTCCTTGAGCGAGGCCGCGATGATGGCGCCGACCCCGTCGGTGCCCGCCAACTCCTCCTCGGTCGCCTGCTCGATGCGCTCGATCGAACGGAACTCGCGGGCCAGCGCCTCCGCCGCGACCGGACCGACATGGCGGATCGACAGGCCGGTGAGGATCCGTGCCAGCGGGCGTTCCTTGGCGGCCGCGATGTTCTCCAGCATGGCAAGCGCGTTCTTCTTCGGCTCGCCCTGCTGGTTGGCGAAGACCGTGGCGATCTTCTCCTCGCCGGTCTTCGGATCCCGCTTGGGCAGACCGCTGTCCTGGTCGAGGACGTACGCCTTGATCGGGAGCAGCCGCTCGATGGTGAGGTCGAACAGGTCGCCCTCGTCGGCCAGCGGCGGGTCCTCGGGCTCCAGCGGCTTGGTGAGGGCGGCCGCCGCCACGTACCCGAAGTGCTCGATGTCCAGGGCCTTGCGGCCGGCCAGGTAGAACAGCCGCTCGCGCAACTGCGCGGGACAGGTGCGGGCGTTGGGGCAGCGCAGGTCGACGTCGCCCTCCTTCATGGGCCGCAGCGGCGTCCCGCACTCGGGGCACTCGGACGGCATCACGAACTCGCGCTCGGTGCCATCGCGCAGGTCCGCCACCGGACCGAGGATCTCCGGGATCACGTCACCGGCCTTGCGCAACACCACCGTGTCGCCGATCAGGACGCCCTTGGCCTTGACGACGTCCTGGTTGTGCAGGGTGGCGAACTCGACCTCGGAACCCGCCACCGTCACCGGCTCGACCTGGGCGTACGGCGTGACGCGGCCGGTGCGCCCGACGCCCACCTTGATGTCGACGAGCTTGGTGTTGACCTCCTCCGGCGCGTACTTGTAGGCGATCGCCCACCTCGGCGCCCGGGCCGTCGAGCCGAGCCGGCCCTGCAGGCGGATCTCGTCGAGCTTGACGACCACCCCGTCGATCTCGTGCTCCACCGAGTGCCGGTTCTCGCCGTAGTACGCGATGAACTCCCGCACGCCGTCGAGGTCTTCGACCACCTTGTTGTGCCGGGACGTGGGCAGGCCCCACGTCTTGAGCAGGTCGTAGGCCTCGGAGAGACGGCCGAGGCCCTCGTAGCCCTCCAGGGCGCCGATGCCGTGCACGACCATGTGCAGCGGGCGGGAGGCGGTGACGCGCGGGTCCTTCTGGCGCAGCGAACCGGCCGCCGCGTTGCGCGGGTTGGCGAAGGGCTTGTCGCCGGCCTCGACCAGGCGCGCGTTGAGCTCCTCGAACTTCTCCATCGGGAAGTAGACCTCGCCGCGGATCTCCACGAGCGAGGGCACCCCGTCGCCCGAGAGCCGGTCCGGGATCTCCGCGATGGTGCGCACGTTGGGCGTGATGTCCTCGCCCGTGCGGCCGTCGCCGCGGGTCGCCGCGCGCGTGAGGCGCCCGTTCTCGTACGTCAGGTTGACGGCGAGGCCGTCGACCTTGAGCTCGCACAGGAAGTGGTACACCGAGGAGCCGACGTCCCGGTGGACGCGCTCGGCCCACGCGGCGAGCTCCAGGTCGTCGAAGGCGTTGTCCAGCGAGAGCATCCGCTCGCGGTGCTGGACGGCCGTGAACTCCGTCTCGTACGCGCCCGCGACCTTCTGGGTCGGCGAGTCCGGCGTGCGCAGTTCGGCGTACTCCTCCTCCAGCGCCTCCAGGGCGCGCAGGAGCCTGTCGAACTCCGCGTCGCTGATGACGGGGGCGTCCTTCACGTAGTACCGGAAGCGGTGCTCCTCGATCTGCTCAGCGAGCTGCGCGTGCTTCTCCCGTGCCTCGGTGGGCACCGTCGTCTCCGCTTGCCTGTCGCCGGCCACCGTGTTGTCCTCCCGTTACTCTGGGTTGTCCGCGAGGGATCTCGCCGCCCGGACGCAGTGGGCGAGGGCCTGGCGGGCGTACGCGGGAGAGGCCCCCGCGAGGCCGCACGACGGCGTGAGCGTGACCGCCTCCGCGAGAAGCCCCGGTTGCAGTCCCAGCCTGCGCCACAGCGTCCTGACACCCCTGACGCTACCGGCAGGGTCTGACAATGGACCGTCCACTCCCGCCACGACACCGGCGAAGAGCCGGGTGCCCGCTTCCACCGCTTCGCCGATCACGTCGTCGTCACGCTCGGTGAGGAGCGAGAAGTCGAACGAGACCGCCGCCGCGCCGGCCCGGCGCAGGAGGGCGAACGGGACGTCCGGTGCGCACGAGTGGACCACGACGGGCCCGTCGCCGTGAACCCCGACGACATCCCGGAGCGTGGCCTCCACGACCTGCCGGTCGACGGCGCGGTGGGTGCGGTAGCCGCTGGCGCTCCGCACATGGCCGCGGAGCACGGCGGTGAGGGAGGGCTCGTCGAGCTGGAGCACGAGCTGCGCCCGCGGCAGCCGGCGGCGCACCTCGGCGAGGTGCAGGCGCAGACCCTCGGCGAGGGACCCGGCCAGGTCGCGGCAGGCGCCGGGGTCGGAGAGCGCGGCCTCGCCGTGCTTCAGCTCCAGTGCGGCGGCGAGCGTCCACGGCCCGACCGCCTGCACCTTGACCTGCCCCTCGTGGCCGTGGGCGAACTCCTCCAGCGCGTCGAGGTCCTCCCCCAGCCAGGACCGGGCCCGCCTGGTGTCCCGCCCCGGCCGGTCGCCGATCCGCCACCCGCTGGGCTCCACGCGCGCGTACAGCTCGACGAGCATCCCCGCGGTGCGGCCGATCATGTCCGCGCCGGGGCCGCGGGCGGGCAGTTCGGGCAGGTGCGGGAAGTCGTCGAAGGACCCGGTGACGGTCTTGGCGGCCTCGCGGGCGTCACCGCCCGGCATGGAGCCGATACCGGTGGCGGGGCCGAAACTGAAGTGTGCGTTCACAGGTGAAGCGTACGTAGGCGCGGAGGCCGACCCGGAACGCGAAGCCGCCCTCAGCGCCCCGGACGCACCGTCAGATCGTTGACCTCCGCGTCCCTCGGCAGGTCGATCGCCATCAGGATCGTCGTCGCCACCGACTCGGGGTCGATCCACTCCGCAGGGTCGTACTCCTTGCCCTCCTGCTGGTGGACCTTGGCCTGCATGGGGCTGGCGGTGCGGCCGGGGTAGACGGAGGTGACGCGGACGCCGTTGCCGTGCTCCTCCTGGCGCAACGAGTCCGCGAGCGCCTTCAGACCGTGCTTGGAGGCGGCGTACGCGGACCAGTCGGCGCTCGCCCGCAGGCCCGCCCCGGAGTTCACGAAGAGCACGTGCCCGTGGGCGGCACGCAGCTGGGGCAGGAAGTGCCGGGTCAGCTCGGCGGGGGCGATCAGGTTGACGTTGAGCTGGTGACGCCACGACTTCGGGGTGAGGTCGCCCACCGGGCCGAGGTCGACCACTCCGGCGACGTGGAGGAGGGAGTCCACCCGGTCGGGGAGCGTCTGGTGGGAGAAGGCCCAGCTCAGCTTGTCGGGGTCGGCCAGGTCGCCGACGAGCGTCCGCGCGCCGGGGAACCGCGCCGCCAGTTCCTTCGCGCGGCCCGCGTCGCGCGCGTGCAGCACGAGTTCGTCCCCGCGCGCGTGCAGGCGGCGGGCGACGGCCGCGCCGATGCCGGAGCCCGCTCCGGTGATCACATGAGTAGCCATGCCCGCCATGCTCGCATCACCCGGGCCCTACGCGATGCCCTGGCTCTCCTCCAGGTAGGCCAGCGCGGCCACCGGCTCCTCCGCGAAGAACACCAGGTCGGCGAGGGGGCGGGGCAGGAACCCCTCGTCCTCCATGCGCCGGAACTGCTCCTTGAGCCCGTCGTAGAAGCCCGCGGTGTTCAGCAGCACCACCGGCTTGTCCGTGTGACCGTGCTTCTTCAGCTCCAGGATCTCGGTGGCCTCGTCGAGGGTCCCGGTGCCGCCCACCATGATCACCACGGCGTCGGACTTCTCCAGCAGCAGCCGCTTTCGCTCGGAGAGGTCCTTGGCGACGACCATCTCGTCGGTGCCGGCCCGCGCCTTCGCCGCGAGGAAGCCCACCGACACCCCGCACAGCCGTCCGCCGGCCTCCTGCACGCCGTCCGCCACCACCTTCATCAGGCCGACGTCGGAACCGCCCCACACGAGCACATGGCCGCCCTTGCCGAGCAGTTCCGCGAACTCGCGGGCGGGGCGGGTGTACCGGTCGTCGAGGTCGGCGGCGGAGAGGAAGACACAGATACGCATGCGGCCACCGTACGCGGGAAGAACCGGGGGCCCGCCAGTGCTTTCCCGGCATGACCCGAGGACACACGATCACGATCGAGCAGGGCGACCGGCACATCAGGGTCGTCCACGGGGGCCGCGTGCTGGCCGAGACCGACCGGGCGCTCGTGCTGCGCGAGACCGGTTGTCCGGTGCGGTACTACATCCCCGCCGACGACGTACGGCTCGACCTGCTGACCCCCTCCGACACCCACACGTACTGCCCCTTCAAGGGCACGGCCTCCTACTGGTCGCTGCAGGACGCGGCGGACCTCGTCTGGGCGTATCCCGACCCCAAGCCGGACGTGGCCGAGATCAGGGGCCGTCTCTGCTTCTACGAAGTGGAGGTCTCGGACGCGGGGGAGCCGGAAGCCGGGGCGCCGGAAGCCGAGGTGCCGTAGGCCGAGGTGCCGTAGGCCGAGGTGCCGTAGGCCGGGTGTCGCAGGCCGACGACCGCCGCGCCGTGCGGCAGTCTGCATGAGCATGGACAAGAAGACTGTTTCCCGCGACGGCACCGAACTCGCGTACACCCGCGCCGGACACGGCCCGGCGGTCATCCTGGTGAGCGGAGCGATGTCCACGGGCGGCACCATGGCGCCCCTGGCCGGGCTGCTCGCCGACCGCTTCACCGTCCTCCGGTACGACCGCCGGGGCCGCGGCGAGAGCGGCGACACCGAGCCGTACGCGGTGGAGCGCGAGGTCGAGGACCTGGCGGCCCTCATGGAGGCGGCGGGCGGCGAGGCCGGGCTGTACGGCATCTCCTCCGGCGGCGCGCTGGTGCTGGAGGCGGCGGCCGGCGGACTGCCGGTGAGCCGGGTCGCCGTGTACGAGACGCCGTTCGCCCTCGACGAGGAGGCGGTGCAGGAGCGCGCCGCGTACACGGCGAACCTCACCCGGGCGCTCGCGCAGGGACGCCGCGGGGACGCTGTCGAGCTGTTCCTGCGGCTGACCGGGCTGGCCGAGGAGATGATCCAGGGGGCCCGTCAGTCGCCCATGTGGGCGGGGATGGAGGCCATCGCGCCCAGCCTCGCCCACGACGACGCCGTCATGGGCGACGGGCGGCCGCCCCGGGAGCGGCTGGCGTCGGTCGGCGTGCCCGTGCTGGCCGTCGCGGGCGAGGCCAGTCCGCCCTGGCTGCGCGAGGCCACGCGCGCGGTCGCGGACGCGGCCCCCGACGGCACGTACCGGACGCTGCCGGGCCAGACCCACATGGTCGACCCGAACGTCCTGGCGCCGGTGCTGGCGGAGTTCTTCGGCGGGTAGGTCAGGCCACCCCGGCCGTCTTCGGCGGGTAGGTCAGGCCACCCCGGCCGTCTTCGGCGGGTAGGTCAGGCCACCCCGGCCGTCGCCCGCACCGTGGACGCGATCGTGGCCGAGCCCACCACGCGGGTGCCGTCGTAGAGCACGATCGCCTGGCCGGGGGCCACACCCCGGACCGGCTCGGCGAAGGTGACCTCCAGGCGGCCGTCGACCGGTTCGGCGGTCACCTCGGTCTCGCCGCCGTGGGCGCGCAGTTGCGCCGTGTAGGCGCCGGGGCCGGTCGGGGCGGCGCCGCACCAGCGGGGCTTGATCGCCGTCAGGGCGGTCACGTCCAGGGCGGCGGCCGGGCCGACCGTCACCGTGTTGTCCACCGGGGAGATGTCGAGGACGTAGCGCGGCTTGCCGTCGGGCGCCGGGGTGCCGATGCGCAGCCCCTTGCGCTGGCCGATGGTGAAGCCGTACGCGCCCTCGTGGGTGCCGATCTTCGCGCCGGACTCGTCGACGATGTCGCCCTCCGCCCTGCCCAGCCGCTTCGCGAGGAAGCCCTGGGTGTCGCCGTCGGCGATGAAGCAGATGTCGTGGGAGTCGGGCTTCTTGGCGACCGCCAGGCCGCGGCGCTCGGCCTCCGCGCGGATCTCGTCCTTCGTCGTCACCGTGTCGCCGAGGGGGAACAGCGCGTGGGCGAGCTGGCGGTCGTCCAGGACGCCGAGGACGTACGACTGGTCCTTGGCCATGTCGGAGGCGCGGTGCAGTTCGCGGGTGCCGTCCTCGTTGACGATCACCTTGGCGTAGTGGCCGGTGCACACCGCGTCGAAGCCCAGCGCGAGCGCCTTGTCGAGCAGCGCCGCGAACTTGATCTTCTCGTTGCAGCGCAGACAGGGGTTCGGGGTGCGGCCGGCCTCGTACTCCGCGACGAAGTCGTCGACGACGTCCTCGCGGAAGCGGTCGGCGAGGTCCCACACGTAGAACGGGATGCCGATGACGTCGGCGGCGCGGCGGGCGTCGCGGGAGTCCTCGATGGTGCAACAGCCCCGGGCGCCGGTGCGGAACGACTGCGGGTTCGCGGAGAGCGCGAGGTGGACGCCGGTCACGTCGTGGCCGGCTTCCGCGGCGCGGGCGGCGGCGACGGCGGAGTCCACGCCGCCGGACATGGCGGCGAGTACGCGAAAGGGGCGGGGGCGCGGCGAGGTCTCAGTCATAACCCTTCCAGGGTACGGGTCGCCGGGAACCGCGGCCCGCGAGTATCCGTTGACGATCACGAGGGGCGAGGAAGGGCACGGACATGGGGGAGAAGAAGAGCGACTCCGACCGGCGGATCGGGCGACGTGCCCTGCTGATCGGCGGGGCGGCGGCCGCCGTCGGCACGGGTGTGCTGGCGCGTGACGAGTTGTCGAGGCTGTACTGGCGGCTGCCGGGCGTGCGCAGGGCGCGGGTCGAGGGCGCGGTGGACTACCGGGGCGCGCGGTGGGTGGCGGCGTCGGAGGCGAACTTCCGCTGGGCGGACCGGCCGGACGACTACGGGATAGACATGGTCGTCATCCATGTCACCCAGGGCGATCTGGCCAGCGCGGTGAAGGCGTTCGAGGACCCGGGGCACAAGGCCGCGGCGCACTACATCGTCGGCAGGGACGGGCGGGTCACGCAGATGATCCGCGAGCTGGACGTCGCGTACCACGCGGGCAACCGCTCCTACAACGAGCGCAGTGTCGGCATCGAGCACGAGGGCTTCGTGGACCGGCCGAAGGACTTCACGGACGCGATGTACGCCGCCTCGGCCCGGCTGACCGCCGCGATCTGCCGGCGGTACGACATCCCCGTGGACCGTGAACACATCATCGGACACGTGGAGGTGCCGGGGACGGACCACACCGACCCCGGCGAGCACTGGGACTGGGACCGGTATCTGCGGCTCGTGCGGGAGGCCCGCACCGCCGCCGCCTGAGCATCGGCCATGGGCGGCCGTGAGCGTCCGCCGGCCCTCGCGCAGTGACGCGTGGCGGCGGGTGGCCGTGCGCGGTGACGCGTGGCGGCGGGTGGCCGTGCGCGGTGACGCGTGGCGGCGGGTGGCCGTGCGCGGTGACGGGGGGTGGTGGCCCGCTATGTGAGGCCCGCCGCTCGGGCCCGCTCCACCGCCGGGCCGATCGCCTTGGCGACGGCCTCGACGTCGGCCTCCGTGGAGGTGTGCCCGAAGGAGAAGCGGAGGGTGCCGCGCGCCAGGTCGGGGTCGGTTCCGGTGGCGAGCAGGACATGGCTGGGCTGGGCGACGCCGGCGGTGCAGGCGGAGCCGGTGGAGCACTCGATGCCCTGCGCGTCCAGGAGTAGCAGCAGGGAGTCGCCCTCGCAGCCCGGGAAGGTGAAGTGGGCGTTGGCCGGCAGCCGCTCCACGGGATCACCGCCGAGGATCGCGTCCGGGACGGCCGTGCGGACCGCGTCGATCAAGGCGTCGCGCAGGGCGCCGATCTCACGGGCGAACCACTCGCGCTGTTCGGCGGCGAGGCGGCCGGCGACGGCGAAGGCGGCGATCGCCGGGACGTCGAGGGTGCCGGAGCGGACGTGGCGCTCCTGGCCGCCGCCGTGCAGGACGGGCACGGGGGTGTGCTCGCGGCCCAGCAGCAGGGCGCCGATGCCGTAGGGGCCGCCGATCTTGTGGCCGGAGACGGTCATCGCGGCGAGGCCGGAGGCGCCGAAGTCGACGGGGACCTGGCCGAAGGCCTGGACGGCGTCGGCATGCAGCGGGACGTCGAACTCCGCGGCCACGTCGGCCAGTTCGCGGACCGGCATCAGCGTGCCGATCTCGTTGTTCGCCCACATGACGGTGGCCAGGGCCACGTCGTGCGGGTTGCGGGCGAGGGCTTCGCGCAGGGCCTCGGGGTGGACCCGGCCGTAGGAGTCGACCGCCAGGTACTCGACCGTGGCGCCCTCGTGCTCGCCGAGCCAGTGCACGGCGTCGAGGACCGCGTGGTGCTCGACGGGGCTGGCCAGGACACGGGTGCGGGCCGGGTCGGCGTCGCGCCGGGACCAGTACAGGCCCTTGACCGCGAGGTTGTCGGCCTCGGTGCCGCCGGAGGTGAGGACGACCTCGCTGGGGCGGGCGCCGAGCGCCTCCGCGAGCGTCTCACGGGCCTCCTCGACCGTGCGGCGGGCCTGTCGGCCTGCTGCGTGCAGGGAAGAGGCGTTGCCGGTGAGGCCCAGGTGCGCGGTGAGTGCCTCGACCGCCTCGGGGAGCATCGGCGTGGTCGCGGCGTGGTCGAGGTATGCCATGGTGCCCCGATTCTACGGGGGCCGGCCGGCTCGCCTCGCTGCCAGGTGGGCCCGGCGCTCAGAAGCTCCAGGACACCGTCGAGTCCGCCTGCATGAACGCCACCAGGACCAGGAGGTCGGCGACGCCCAGCCCGAGGCCGAGGTAGGCGCGTCCACGGCGGGCGGTGCCCCGCCAGAGGGCCACCGAGGCCAGGACGATGGCGATCGGACCGAGGACGAGGTTGAGGACGAGCAGGCCGAGGAGGCCGAGGATGAAGGACGCGACGGCCATGCCGTCTGCGTCCCGGACGCCGGTGCGGCGCGTGGCAGGTGCGGTGAGTTGCATGGTCGGTCGACTCCTGTCGTTCGGCGGGGTGGTCAGCGGGTCGAGGTGTTCCGGCGGCCGTGACGCTCACGGATCGCGAAGATGCCGAGCCAGGCGGCGATCACGGTGGCGGCCACGAGGGTGAAGGCGAACGGCGCGTGGGCGACGGTGCCCAGGACGACGCCGAGCAGCAGCAGTGCGGCGACGAGGAACAGCATGGGATCGGATCCCCCTCCGTAAAATTTGGGTGAACAGTTGTAGTTACAGTTGTTCACTGACTCTCGAGTCTAGCGCGTCCTGCGGCTTTTCAATTCCGGAGAACAGTTGTTAACTGGATGACATGAGTCACACCCTCGGCATTCGGCAGGCCCAGAAGCAGAAGACCCGGCAGGCCCTCATGGACGCGGCGTTGGCACTGCTGGAGGAGCAGAGCCTGAGCAGCTTGGGCCTGCGCGAGGTCACCCGCGCCGTCGGGGTCGCCCCGACCGCCTTCTACCGCCACTTCCGCTCCACCGCGGATCTGGGCGTGGCCCTGGTCGAGGAGGCGCTGGGCAGCCTGCACCCGATGATCCGGACCACGGTGACGTCCGCCGACTCCAGCGCCGAACGCATCACACGCGCTGTGGAGTTGATCGCCGGTCATGTCAACGCGTACCCCGCACACGTCCGTTTCATCGCCCGGGAGCGACATGGCGGAGTCCAGCCGGTGCGGGAGGCGATCCGGGACCAACTGGGCCGGTTCGCCCAGGAGGTGAAGGTCGAACTGGCCAAGGACGCCGAGGCCGAGGGCTGGAGCGACGACGACCTGCTGATGCTCTCGCACCTGTACGTCGACCAGATGCTCATCACGGCCTCGCTGTTCCTGGAGGGGCTGGAGGGCTCGCCGGAGGACCGGGAGCGGATCAACCGGCTCGCCACCCGCCAGATGCGGCTCATCAGCATCGGCCGCCACCACTGGCTGGATTGAGCCACCGCCGCCCGATCCGACGCGCGACACGCCCTGCGTGCCCGGCACGCGCGGCACGCCCTGCGCGCCCGGCACGCCCGGCGTGCGCGGCACGCCCGGCACGCGCAGGGGCGGCGCACCCGCTCCCGGATGCGCCGCCCACGTGGGCGAACCGCCCCTCAGCCCTGCTGCCCCTGCTGACCCTGCCGGCCCTGAGCCCCCTGGCCGCCTCCGGGACCGCCGCAGCCGCCGCCCTGACCGCCTGCGGGGCCACCCTGACCGGCGCCGGGGCCGCCGCTCGGAGCGCCGGACGGAACACCGGTCGGCATGCCGGTGGGCAGGGCGGTGGGTGTTCCGGTCGGAGTGGCCGTCGGCTGCCCCGAGGCCGCCCCGGTCGGAGCGCCCGACGGGGTTCCCGACGGAGCGCCGCCCGGCATGCCCGAGCCGTTTCCCGACGGCGGCCGGCAGGACCGCTGGGAGGAGGCGCCGCCGCCGGAGGAGGAGTCGTTCGAGCCGCAGGCCACGAGGGCGAGGGGCGAGAGCGCCAGCAGCGCCACCGCGGGGACGAGACGGACGGGCATCAGCGCACGCTTCATGAGAGACAGCTCCAGGGAGGATGAGGAGAACCTGAGGCCGGAACTCAACCAACGGCGCCTGGGGCTTCCTTGAGCCCTCTCTGTCCCCCGCCTGTCCATCGGGTAAATCGGGTCTCAAGTCACCGCGCCGACCTGGCACTTCCCGTCCGGGGCCGAGGGGCGGCCCGGTACAGGTCCGTGACAAGAGCGACTGTCAGGCCAGTCGGGCCCGTGCCAGTTGGCGCGACTGCGCGACCAGCCGGTCCGCACTGTCCCAGACCTCGGCGTCCTCCTCCAGGAAGCCGCCGGCGAGGTTGCGGGTGGTGATCGAGACGCGCAGCGGGCCCGGAGCCGGCCGGCAGCGGACGTGGACCGTGAGCTCGACGGTGGGGACCCAGCCGCGCAGGCCGATCTCGAAGGCGGTGGGCGGCAGGGCGTCCACGGCGAGGAGGAGGGAGAGGGGGTCGGGGTCGCGGCCGTCCTTCAGCCCGAACCAGGCCCGCATCTCGCCCTTGCCGGAGGGCTGCCCGAGCGCCCAGCCGAGGGTCGACGGGTCGAGCTTGAGCATCAGACGGTCGGCGATGGCGGAGCTGCCGTCGACCGGCGCCGGTCCGTCCTCGGGGCCGAAGCACTGGTCGAGGGGCGGGAACGCGGGCGGCTTCGCCGTGGTGCGGACGTCGTCCGGCAGAGCGTCCAGGTCGCCGTAGGAGGCGAGGACGCGGATCCGCTCGACCTCGTTGCCCTCCTCGTCGTACTGCAGGAGCGAGGCCTGGCCGGTCGACAGGGTGCGGCCGGAGCGGACCACCTCCGTGCGGACGACGGCCGGGCCCGGCTGGGAGGCGGTGAGGTAGTGCGCCGAGATCGTGAACGGGTCGTCGTGCGGCAGGGCGTCCGCGAGCGCGCGGCCGAGGACGGCGAGGAGATATCCGCCGTTGACGGCGCTGATGATCGTCCAGCCGGCCGACAGGTCGATGTCGTAGACGCCGGGGGCACGTCGCGTGAGCGCGGTGTCCCGGTCGAACTCACTGTCACCGATGGCGGCCCGCCGGGCCGTCGCAGTAGCTGCTTCTGGCATGGCTGCACGCTACAACACTTGATTACTAAGCGGTAGCTTTTTCACGGTGCGCGTCGGCCGGGCGACGGCACCCTGGGAGCGCGTTCTCGGCCGGGGTCCGCAATTTCTTGGTAAGTGTCCGAACTCGTCCGTAACCTTGACGCCCCGTTTTCCCTCTGCAAGGACATGAGCCTCACCGGGACTCCGTTCCTCTACACCCTGATCGCGCTGTCCGCCGTCGCCGTGCTGCTGCCGCTGCTGCTGTGGTCGCGACTGCGCGGGCCGCGGATCCTGCGCGCCGCGGCCCGGGTCATGATGCTGCTGTTCGCCCAGACCACGGCCGTGGCCCTGGTCTTCGTCATGGTCAACAACTCCAACGGCCTGTACGACACCTGGGACGACCTCCTGGGCACCGGCACCCATGTGCAGCAGGCCGCCGACCTGGGCGCCGACGGCACCGGCGGCATCGCGCTGGACCGGCTGCCGAAGGTCAGACAGAAGTTCACGCAGGCCGAGGGCCCCGCGATGCGCGCGGCCGGCGGGGTGCGCGTCACCCAGGTCCAGGGCCGGGTCTCCGGTGTGAACGCCGAGGTCTACGTCTGGCTGCCCCCGCAGTACGACGAGCCGGCCTACGCGCACCGCGCCTTCCCCGTCGTGGAGCTGCTGCCCGGCTACCCGGGGTCCGCGAAGACCTGGTACGGGACGCTGCACGTGCACGAGCAGCTGGCCCCGCTGATGCGCGAGGGCAAGGTCGCGCCGTTCATCCTGGTCGCGCCGCGCACCACGCTGCTGCCCGGCGTGGACACCGGCTGCGCCAACGTCGCCGGCACCGTCAACGCCGACAGCTGGCTCAGCGTCGACGTGCCGAAGATGGTCACGGACAACTTCCGGGCCCAGCCCGCGCCCAAGGGCTGGGCGGTCGCCGGGTACTCGGCGGGAGGCCACTGCGCGACCAAGCTCGCCGTCGCCCACCCCGACCGCTACCGGGCGGCGGTGAGCCTGTCCGGGTACAACGACCCGGTGGTCGAGCGCGACTCGCTCGCCGCGCAGGACCCGGCCCTGCGCCGGGCGAACAACCCGTACCTGCTGCTGCGCAAGGCCGCCGTCCCGCCGCCGGTGGCGCTCTACCTCTCGGGCCAGCCGCACGACGGCTACGAGGCGGCCATGGCCCTGCGCAAGGAGGCGAAGGCGCCGACGACCGTGCACGTCGTGTACATCCCGAGCAGCGCGGGCGGGCACACCATGGGGCTGTGGCGGCCGCAGGTGGCGCCGGCGTTCCGCTGGCTGACGACGCAGATGGGCCAGCGCGCGGTGGTCGGCGGGAAGCGGACTACTCCTCACGCACCGTCGAACGACGGTTCCAGGCGCGCGGAGCTCGCCAGTGGAAGCGCATCGCGAGCAACCGCAGGACGAAAGCGGTGACCGCGGCCAGTCCGCTGGCCAGCGGGGTGAGCATGTCGTAACGGATGCACAGCGCCACCATGGCGGCGCCGGCCATCGCCGGGACCGCGTAGAGGTCGCGGTCCCAGCGCAGCAGCGAGGGCACCTCGTTGGCCAGCACGTCGCGCAGCACTCCGCCGCCCACGGCGGTGGCGAGCCCCAGGGCGGCCGACGCGGTCAGGCCGAGGCCGTGGTCGTACGCCTTCGTCGTGCCCGTGACGCAGAACAGGCCGAGGCCGGCCGCGTCGAAGACGTTGACGCCCGTCTGGATGCGCTCCACCTGCGGGTGCAGGAAGACGACCAGCAGGGCGGCCAGCAGGGGCGTGAGGAAGTACCCCAGGTCGGTGAAGGCGGCCGGCGGCACCGCCCCGATGACCAGGTCGCGGAACACCCCGCCGCCCAGCGCGGTGACCTCCGCGAGCATGGCGATGCCGAACACGTCGAAGTTCTTGCGGACGGCCAGCAGCGCGCCCGAGATGGCGAAGACGAAGATGCCGATCAGGTCGAGCGTGTGCTGGACGGAGGGGCTGAATATTTGCTGGAGCACCCCTACATTCTTACCCAACACAAAGCCCCCGCCTTACATTGCAAGGCGGGGGCTCGGTGTTACTTACTTCTCTTTGGTCGGAGCGTCCTTCGCGGGGGCATCCGTGGCCGGAGCGTCCGTGGCCGGAGCGTCCGATTCGGCAGTCCCCGAGGCCGCCGCGGCTTCGGGGGTCTCGTCCGCCGAGGCCGTGGAGGTCTCGGCGACCTCCGCGGCCACCGCGGCCGACGTCTCCGCCGACTCCGCGAGCACCTCGTCGGCCACCAGCTCCGCCGCCTCCTTCGCGACGGTCAGCAGGACGGTGTCCTGCGGGGCCTGGTCCTGGAAGTTCTCCGGGTGGTGGCACGCGACCTGCTGCCCGGTCCGCAGCTCGACGAGCTTGGGCTCGGTGGTCTTGCAGATCTGCGTCGCCTTCCAGCACCGGGTGTGGAAGCGGCAGCCGCTCGGCGGGGAGATCGGCGAGGGCACGTCGCCCTTGAGCAGGATCCGCTCGCTCTTGGCGTTCTTGCGCCGCGGGTCCGGGATCGGCACCGCCGACATGAGCGCCTTGGTGTACGGGTGCATCGGCGACTTGTAGAGCAGGTCCCGGTCGGCGAGCTCGACGATCTTGCCGAGGTACATCACCGCGATGCGGTCCGAGACGTGCCGGACCACCGAGAGGTCGTGCGCGATGATCACGTACGTGAGGCCGAGCTCCTGCTGGAGGTCGTCGAGCAGGTTCACGACCTGGGCCTGGATCGACACGTCCAGGGCCGAGACCGGCTCGTCCGCCACGACCAGCTTCGGGTTGAGCGCGAGCGCGCGGGCGATGCCGATGCGCTGACGCTGACCGCCGGAGAACTCGTGCGGGTAGCGGTTGTAGTGCTCGGGGTTGAGCCCCACGACCGACAGCAGCCGCTGCACTTCCTTCTTGATGCCGCCCTCGGGCGTGACGCCCTGGAGCTTGAAGGGAGCGCCGACGATCGTGCCGATGGTGTGCCGGGGGTTCAGCGACGAGTACGGGTCCTGGAAGATCATCTGGACGTCGCGGCGCAGCGGACGCATGCCGTTGACGCCGAGGTGCGTGATGTCCTTGCCCTCGAACTCGACCTTGCCGCCGGTCGGTTCGAGCAGCCGGGTGATCAGCCGGCCCATCGTGGACTTGCCGCAGCCGGACTCGCCCACGACGCCGAGGGTCTCGCCGGAGCGGACCTCGAAGTCGATGCCGTCGACCGCGTGCACCGCCCCGACCTGCCGCTGGAGCAGGCCCTTCTTGATCGGGAAGTGCTTCTGCAGGCCGGTGACCTTCAGCAGGACCTCGCCGGGAGCGGTGCCCTTGGTGAGGGTCGCGCCCTGCTCCGTCGGGCCGTCGGCCTGCGCGGGAATCTTCACCGCTTTCTCGTGGTCACTCACAGCTTCGGCGCAATCTCTTCGGTCCAGATACGCTCCCGCTGTTCCTTGCCCAGGTGGCAGGCGGCCCAGTGGCGGCTGCCGACCTCCGCCAGCTCGGGCCGGACGGTGCGGGTGACGTTGTCCTTCGGGAGGTCCGCGTACGGGCAGCGCGGGTTGAAGGCGCAGCCGGACGGGATGTTGATCAGCGAGGGCGGGGAGCCCTTGACCGGGATCAGCCGCTCCTGCTGCTCGCGGTCCAGACGCGGCATCGAACCGAGCAGACCCCAGGTGTAGGGGTGCCGGGGCTCGTAGAACACCTTGTCCGCCGGGCCCCGCTCGACACAGCGGCCGCCGTACATCACCAGGATGTCGTCGGCGAGTTCGGCGACGACGCCCAGGTCGTGGGTGATGACGATGACCGCGGAGCCGAACTCCTTCTGCAGGTCGCGGATGAGGTCGAGGATCTGCGCCTGGACGGTCACGTCCAGGGCGGTCGTCGGCTCGTCCGCGATCAACAGCTCGGGGTTGTTGACCAGCGACATCGCGATCATCGCGCGCTGGCGCATACCGCCGGAGAACTCGTGCGGGTAGCTGTCCACCCGTTTGTCCGGCTGCGGGATGCCCACCCGGTCGAGCATCTCGACCGCACGGCGCTTGGCGGTCTTCTTGTCGACGTCGTGGTGGATCCGGTACGCCTCCACGATCTGCTGACCGATCGTGTAGTACGGGTGCAGCGCCGACAGCGGATCCTGGAAGATCATCGCCATCTCGCGGCCGCGCAGCTTGCGCACGTGGTCCGGGTCGGCGGACAGCAGCTCGGTGCCGTCCAGCCAGATCTCGCCGGAGATCTGGGCCTTGCGCTTGCCGTACTGGCCGGCGGTGTGCAGACCCATGATGCCGAGCGAGGTCACCGACTTGCCGGAGCCGGACTCGCCCACGATGCCGAGGGTCTTGCCCTTCTCCAGCTGGAAGCTGAGCCCGTCGACCGACTTGACCAGACCGTCGTCGGTGGGGAAGTGCACCTTGAGGTCGCGCACTTCGAGGAAGGCGCTCGGCGCGGGCGAGGCGGGGGTGGGCTCGCCCACGGCCGCTCCGCTCTTGCTCAGTTCGGTCATGCGAGCCTCACTCGGGGGTCGATCACGGCGTACAGGATGTCCACCACGAGGTTGGCGACGAGCACCGCGAGAGAAGTGATCAGGGTGACGCCCAGAATGATGGGCAGGTCCTGGTTCTTGATGGCGTTGAGCACGGCCTGGCCGAGGCCGGGCAGGTTGAACGCCGTCTCGGTCAGGATCGCACCTCCGATGAGGGCGCCCAGGTCCATGCCGAGCATGGTGAGCAGCGGCGTCATCGTGGAGCGCATGGCGTGCTTGCCGATGACGGTCTGCTCCTTGAGGCCCTTGGCGCGGGCGGTGCGGATGTAGTCCTCGCCGAGGATCTCCAGCATGGTGGCCCGGGTGATGCGCGCGTACATCGCCGCGTAGAGGAACGCCAGGGTGACCCACGGCAGGATCATGCCGCCGAACCAGCCGCTGAAGCTGTCCTCCAGGGGCACGAACTGGCCGTCGAACAGGTCCAGTCCGTACACGAAGATCGACAGGGCGACCATGCCGGTGAAGTAGATGGGGAGGGAGACGCCCGAGAGCGCGATCACCATCGCGCCGCGGTCCCACAGGCTGCCCCGCTTGAGCGCGGAGAGCACACCCGCCGAGACGCCGAAGATCAGCCACAGCACGGCGGCGCCGAGCGCGAGGGCCAGGGTCACCGGGAAGCGGTCGGTCAGCACCGGCCAGACAGCCTGCTCGCTGCGGAAGGAGTAGCCGAAGCAGGGAGCGGAGCACTGGATGCTGTCGCCGCCGCCCGTGTAGGTGCGTCCGGCGAAGATCCCCTTGAAGAACTCCCAGACCTGGGCGTAGATCGGGTCGCCCAGACCCAGCTTCTCGCGCACGCCCTCGACCGCGGCCGGGTCGGCCTGCTTGCCCACGAAGCTCAAGGCGATGTCGACGCCGGCCCACTTGGGGATGAGGAAGAAGATGCCGAAGACCACCATGACGATGACCACGAGCATCACTGCGGCGGCGAACAACCGCCTGATGAGGTAAGCGAGCACAGCTCTCGGCCCGCCGCGGACCGCGGGCCACCTGTGGTCTCCCCCACTGTCTTGTGGACGTGGGAGGTGTCCCCAGATGACCCGCGATCACGCCGCGCCGGCCTTCACCTGCCTTTCGTGCCGTTCGGCGGGTGTGCCGGGACTACTTCTTCGGGTTCTTCAGACCGAGGTTGACGAAGTCGTACTGACCGCTGTAACCGTCGGTGGTGTAGACGTTCGCCAGGTTGTCCGAGCGCCAGTTGATGAACCGCTCGAAGACGAAGGGCAGGTAGTACGCGCCCTCCATCACCTTGTGGTTGATCTCCGTGGCGATCTTGGTCTTGCCGGCGTCGTCCAGGGTGGTGACGTACGAGGAGAACAGGCCGTCGATCGTCTTGTCGTTGATGAGCGCGTAGTTGTTGTTACCGCTCTCCGCGATGTACTTGCTGCTCCACAGCGGCAGACCGAAGCCCTGGACGGACGGGAAGTCCGGACCCCAGCCCATGATGATGATGCCGTAGCCCTTCTTCTTCACATTCGAGGGGCTGCCGATGATGCCGGCGGTCTGCGAGCCGTCGTACTGGTCGATCTCGGCGGTGATGCCGATCTTCTTCAGCGACGCCTGGAGGGACTGGGCGGTGGCCACCTCGACCGGCTTGTTGTTGCGGACCGCGATGGTGGTCTTGAAGCCGTTCGGCTGACCGCAGGCCTTCAGGGCCTTCTTGGCCTCGTCCGCGTTGCCGCTCTTGTTGGCGCCGGCGAGCTTGTACGGGTCGTACTTCTGGCCTTCGGCGCCCGGGACGGACGGCGGCAGCATGTTGGTGCCGATGTCACCGCCGGCCACCGGGCCGCCGCGCGCGGTCTGCAGCGACACGTGGTCGGCGCCGAGGATGACGGCCTTGCGGCACTCGACGTTGTCGAACGGCTTCACGCTCTGCGGGAAGACCGCGTAACGGACGTAGCCGGAGACCGGGTTGTCCAGGTTGGCCTTGTGCTGCTTCAGGGCGGTGGTGCGGCCCTGCGGCGACATGCCGGTCTGGTTCAGGTCCAGGTCCAGGTCACCGCTGAGCAGACGCTGGTCGAGCTGGTTGGCGTCCGAGAAGAACTGGATGGTGATCTGGTCCGGGTAGGCCTTGCGGATCGGGTCCGAGGCCTGCTTCCAGGACGTGTTGCGGACCAGCTTGAGGTCCTTGCCCGGGCTGTAGGACTCGAACTTGTACGGACCCGAGGAGAACGGCTTGAGGCCGTACTTGGACTTGGTGTCCTTGTCCTGGCGGACCGGCGAGGCCGAGACCAGGGCCAGCATCTCCTCGAAGTCCGAGTTGGCCTGCGGGAGGTGGAAGACGATGGTCTTGTCGTCGGGCGTGTCGATCGCCTTCAGACCCAGCTTGTCCGCGGAGGTGTCCTTGTACGGGCCCTTGTACTCGCCCTTGGGGTCCAGCACGTCCTTGAGGTACGTCGGACCGCCGGACAGCACGTCCTGCGCCCACACGCGCTCGATGCCGTACTTCACGTCCTTGGACGTGATCGGCTTGCCGTCCTCCCAGGTGATGCCGTCACGCAGGGTGTACGTGTAGGTCTTGCCGTCGTCCGTGACCTTCGCGGTCTCGGTGGCGAGGTCCGGAGTGATCTCGGCGCCCGCGGCGCCCGGCTCGGCCTTGTTGGTCACGAGCTGGCGGCTGTAGTAGCGGGCGAAGTTCCACATCATGCCGTAGTAGCCGCGCGTGGTGTCCCACGAGTCGGCGTCCTGCGCGGCACCGAACTTCAGCGTGCCGCCCTTCTTGGCGGCGGAGGCCTGGGCGACCTTGTTGTTCGCGGCGTCGAAGCCGGCGGCGCCGGTGCTCGAGCCCTTGTCGTCGTCTCCGCCACCGCCGCACGCCGCCGTGGTCAGCAGCGCGGCGACCGCGGCGGCAGCGGCAAATGCCTGCTTCCGCCGCCCTGAGGTGCGTTGGGTAGTCACGATCTCGGATCCTCCGGATAGATGAGAGACCCCGTGTGAAGGCCACGGGACGGTTGTGGGTGTCGCGGTTCGGCGGTTTCGCTGTTCGGCGGTTCGGCCGTTCAGCGGGAAGCCTTCGGGTCCAGCGCGTCCCGGACGCCGTCGCCGAAGAGGTTGAAGGCCAGCACGGTGATGAAGATCGCCAGACCGGGGACCACCATGTACATGGGGTCCGACTCGTAGTAGTCGATCGCACTCGAGAGCATCTGTCCCCAGGAGGCCGTGGGCGGCTTCACGCCGACGCCCAGGAAGCTGAGCGCCGCCTCGGTGAGGATGTTGGTCGGGATCATCATCGTCGTGTACACGACGATCGGGGCGACCAGGTTGGGCAGCAGTTCCTTGAACAGGATGTACAGCCGACCCGCGCCCAGGGATCGAGCGGCCTCGACGTACTCGCGTTCGCGCAGCGAGAGCGTCTGACCGCGCACCACGCGGCCGATGTAGGGCCAGCCGAAGAAACCGATGACGAGGATCATCACGAAGACGCGCACGCTGGAACCGGACAGGCCCAGCATGTTGCCCGGCATGACGGAGACCAGGGCGATGATGAAGAGCAACTGCGGGAAGGCGAGCAGACCGTCCATCACCCGGCTGATGACGGAGTCGACCCAGCCGCCGAAGAATCCGGCGAGGATGCCGAGCACCGTTCCGAGGATCACGGCCACCACTGCGGACAGGAAACCCACCAGCAGGGAGATGCGGGCGCCGTAGAGGATGCGGGCGAAGATGTCGCGGCCGTTGACCGGCTCGACGCCGAGCAGGTGGTCGCCGCTCATGCCGCCCAGGGAGCCCGTGGGCGTGCCGAAGAGCGGGTCGATGAGGCTCTCGTGGTACTCGTTCGGGTCCTGCCCGAGAAGACCCGTGATGACCGGCGCGAGCAGCGCGATCACCACGAGGAAGAGCACCACGATTCCGCCCGTGAGGGCGAGCTTGTCCCGCTTGAGGCGCTCCCAGGCGATCCGGCCCAGGGAACGCCCCTGAACGGCCTTGGCGTCGCTGGACGCGACCGCCGCTTCCTCGGCCGCACTCGGAGCCGCTTCCGCGGTCGGCTCGTGCAATGGTGCCGTCATCTGGCAGGGACCCCTCTCAACCGGCGGTAGCCGGCCCGCACTTGCCGCTGTAGCGGCGTGATCAGTCCGTAATACGCAGGGGATAAGTCCCCTGGAGCGGGAGTCTTCAACGCTTTGGCGATCTGTTGCCAGACTTGGCAGTGAAAGGATGCGTAAACGTGATGCGGGTAGATGAGTTCCGTTATCCGGACGATGGGTAACGCCCCCCGGACAGGGGCATATTCGGACATAAGTAACTAAAACGGCGTCAATCGCCGTTATCTACGCGCGAAGAAGTCCGACTCCTGCCTCCGGGCAGAAGGCGAACGGGGTCAGTAGCGTCCGGTGGGCGGATAGCCGTAGCCCGCCGCGGGGGACTGGGCCGGGGCCGAGGCGTGCGCCTCGCGGTCGTAGAACGGCCGCGCGTTGGCGCGCATCCACATCACGACGGGGTCGTACTCGTCGGTCATGGCGACCGTCGACACCGGCAGCCCGTCCGGCACCGCGCCGATGGACTGCTGCATCATCGCCCGGACGGCGTCCACGGCCGGCGGGGAGGACTCGTACACGTCCAGCCCGATGGCCAGGTAGGGCGCGCCCAGCGACGGCTGCACCCAGGCCCGGCGCAGCGCCCGGACCACCGGCGTGCGGTGGGCGTTCTGCGCGAGCAGGGCGTAGAACTGCGGGATCTCGATGCCGGGCTCGGACAGCCGCAGCGGACCGGCGGGCTGACGCTCCAGCCCCGTGGCGATCCGGCGCAGATCCAGCCAGGGGATGCCGACCCCGCCGCCGGGGGCGTGCGGGTTCAGCCAGAGGCCGTAGCGGTCGGGGTAGAGCGTGCGGGCCACGTCCAGCCCGTCGATCACCTCGTACGACCTGTTCCAGCCGCTGGCGCTGAGCTCCTGGGCGGAGGTCACGCAGGGGGCGTACCCGTGACCGTCGACCTCCATGTTTCCGTACTGCGCGTCCGGGGAGCCGGCCTGGCCGTGCCACAGCAGCATCCAGACCTGGCCGGACGAGGGGGCCGCGAGCGCGCGCAGGAGCGCCTCGTAGGCGTCATAGCGCCCGGGCGTGACCTGGCGCAGCATGTGCTCGACCTGACCGGTCGCGATGCCGCTGGCGCTCACCTGTACCGCCCCTTCTTTTTTGTTGCCCCGCTTCGGGGTCCAGCTTAAGCGCCCAAGGCGTCCGAGGTCGTGGTGCGTTGGCGGGCGCGGGGCGCGCCCCACCCGGTGCGCCCCGCGGCGGGACCGGGAACGGACACCCTCGCGCACCCCTGGACCCGCCGCCCCCGGCGGAGTCGCTAGTAGGCGCTCGTGAAGAAGGGGCGGACCCTCTCCCTCATCCACTCCCCCACCGGGTCCTGGGCCACGTCCAGCAGCACCAGGTTGACCGGCCAGGGGGACGACGTCCTGCCCAGGGCCCTGCCCAGGGCCTCCAGCGGCAGGGCGCGCAGGTCGCCCTCCCACTGGGAGAGTTCGACGCCCACGAACATCACCGGGTCCGCCGTCTCGATCGCGGCCAGGCAGCGTCGGGCGGTGCGGACCACGCCGACCGCCTCGAACTCCGCGGAGGCGGCGGCCAGGAAGTCGATCGGGTCGTCCTGCCAGTCGGGCTCGTAGAGGCGGACCCGGCCGCCGCTCGCGGGGCCGTCCAGCGGGGTGCGGCCCGCCCGGCACAGCTCGGCCACGGCCGGCGGCGGCAGCGGAACGCCGACCACGCCGTCGGGGTTGACCAGGATGCCGACCTGCGGGGGGAGGCCGCGGGCGAACTCCACGGCCGGCGCGATCGTGTACGACATGTGCGAGCCGACGACCTGGCGGAACTGTTCCTCGGAGCTGAAGACCGGCACGTACACCTGGCCGTCGAGCTCCAGCGTGGGCAGGTCGAGGGGGCCGCTGTGGGGGCCGCCGCCGCTGGGGAGCGGCACCCAGACGAAGCTGCGGCCGAGCACCTCCACGATCCGGCCGCCGGCTTCCGGCACGCCGAGGGAGACGGAGAGCACCTCCTCCAGCTCGTTGCCGGGCCATCCGCCGTGCGGATGGGGGTGCGTCTGCGCCGGGAAGTCCGTCGGGAAGTCCGCCGGGGGGAAGTCCATCTGCCTACCGCCTGCCGAGAACCGCTCACTGTGCTGTGGCTGAAAGGCTAGCGGGTGCCGCGCGGGTCGTCTCAGCCCGTGAAGCCGATTCGTCGCAGGACGTCGGCCGCGGACCGGTCGATCAGGACCGCCGAGCCGCATCCTTCGGGCAGCCGGCCCTTCTCCACCGAGCGCAGCAGACGGGCGGCGGCGCGGCGGTGGCGCAGGAAGGCGTAGCGCGAGACGCCCCGGCCGCGCTCGCGCTGGCCCTCCAGCGCGGTGTCCGTGCCGACGTCGAGGAGAAGCAGGTGGAGCGTGCCGCCGCGGCGGCGGGCCTCGCGGGCCAGCCAGTCGCGGACCCAGGTCTGCGTACCGCAGTCGTGCACGACGACTCCCTCGCCGCCGCGCAGGGCGCGGCGCAGTCCGGCGTAGTGGGAGAGGCGCACGAGGGGACGGTAGAGCGCGTAGGGCAGGAAGCCGGGCATGCGGGCGTCCCAGCGGTCGCGGGTGTCCTGGGAGTCGACGCGGACGCCCTTGACGGCCCGCTTCATGAGCGTGGACTTGCCGCTGCCGGGCAGACCGGTCACCACGACCAGGTCACGGGGGCCGAAGAGCAGGCCGTGCGGGCTGCGGCCGGCCCGGTCGCGCAGGTCGCGGACGACGGGCGCGGGCCGCGGGCCGCACGCCTCCCGGGCCCGGGCGGCAGGCTGCGTGGGCAGCGCGATCCCCGAGCCGGTCGCCAGTGCCGTGGTCCTCGCCGTGGTCGTCCTGTTCACCGTGATCGTCCTCCCCTGGGGTCAGGTGGTGCTCATCCCCATCGAGCGTAAAGAGAAGGTAATGCGCGGTGTCTCGCGTTTTCATGCGCGTACCGACACAAGCCGGTTACAGATGCGGCCTGCCGCGATCGGGGCGAGCCGTGCAATGATGGCCGCGCCAACTGCATACCGGCCGTTTGAATCCGCGCGGGAGAGTCCTCAGCAGCAACTTCGCTGGGGCGCCGAAGGAGCAAGTCCCTCCCTTGAATCTCTCAGGCCCCGTTACCGCGCGGGCGAGGCACATCTGAAAAGCGGGTCGCCCTCGGGTGGCTCCACCCAAGGTGCAAGTCACGATCTTCCGCGATCATGGCGAACCTCTCAGGTTCCGATGACAGATGGGGAGGAACGACCTCGCCTGTCATGCCTTTGGGAGACGACCGACCGATGAGCAGTACCGAACCCTCTGACGTGCGCCGCACCGCGCTCGACGCCCTGCATCGTTCGCTCGGCGCGACGATGACCGACTTCGCCGGCTGGGACATGCCCCTGCGCTACGGCTCCGAGCGCGACGAGCACAACGCCGTCCGCACGAAGGCCGGGCTCTTCGACCTCTCGCACATGGGCGAGATCACCGTCACCGGCCCGCAGGCGGCCGCCCTGCTGAACTTCGCGCTCGTCGGCGACCTCGCGGCCGTCGGCGTGGGCCGCGCCCGCTACACCATGATCTGCCGGGCCGACGGCGGCATCCTGGACGACCTGATCGTCTACCGGCTCGCCGAGACCGAGTACATGGTCGTCGCCAACGCCTCCAACGCGCAGGTCGTGCTCGACGCGCTCGTGGAGCGGTCCGAGGGCTTCGACGCGGAGGTCCGCGACGACCGTGACGCCTACGCGCTGATCGCCGTGCAGGGACCTCAGGCGCCGGGAATCCTGCGGTCGGTGACCGACGCCGACCTCGACGGCCTGAAGTACTACGCCGGCCTGCCCGGCACCGTGGCCGGCGTCCCTGCGCTCATCGCCCGTACCGGCTACACCGGCGAGGACGGCTTCGAGCTGTTCGTGAAGCCGGAGCACGCCGTGGAGCTGTGGCAGGCGCTGACGAAGGCCGGCGAGGGCGCCGGACTGGTCCCCTGCGGGCTGTCCTGCCGGGACACGCTGCGCCTGGAGGCGGGCATGCCGCTGTACGGGCACGAGCTCAGCACCTCCCTGACCCCCTTCGACGCCGGGCTCGGCCGGGTGGTGAAGTTCCAGAAGGAGGGCGACTTCGTGGGGCGCGAGGCGCTCGCCGCGGCGGCCTCGCTGGCGCAGGAGAAGCCCCCGCGCGTCCTCGTCGGCCTGGTCGCCGAGGGGCGTCGTGTCCCGCGCGCCGGGTACGCGGTCGTCGCCGGCGCAGAGGTGATCGGCGAGGTCACCTCCGGTGCGCCCTCGCCCACCCTGGGCAGGCCGATCGCGATGGCGTACGTCGACGCGGCCCACGCGGCGCCGGGGACGGCGGGCGTGGGTGTGGACATCCGCGGCGCCCACGAGCCGTACGAGGTCGTGGCGCTGCCGTTCTACCGGCGCGAGAAGTAGACACTGGGCGCGGTCCCGCGTCCCACGCGTGACACTGAGCACATTTCCGCTGCTCACGCACGCCCTGAGCAGCCCCCCATTCATCAGCACTCCCCCGCGTACAGGAGAATTCAGGCCATGAGCAACCCCCAGCAGCTGCGCTACAGCAAGGAGCACGAGTGGCTGTCGGTCGCCGAGGACGGCGTCTCGACGGTCGGCATCACGGAGCACGCGGCCAACGCGCTCGGCGACGTGGTCTTCGTCCAGCTCCCGGAGGTCGGCGACGCGGTGACCGCGGGCGAGTCCTGCGGCGAACTGGAGTCGACGAAGTCGGTCAGCGAGCTGTACGCGCCGGTCTCCGGTGAGATCGCCGAGGTCAACCAGGACGTCGTCGACGACCCGGCGCTGGTGAACTCCGCCCCCTTCGAGGGCGGGTGGCTGTTCAAGGTACGCGTCACGGACGAGCCGGACGACCTGCTGTCCGCAGACGAGTACACCGCCTACACCGCCGGCTGAGGAGTCGTAGACGCATGTCCGTCCTGAACACGCCCCTGCACGAGCTCGATCCGGAGATCGCCGCCGCGGTCGACGCCGAGCTGAACCGTCAGCAGTCCACGCTCGAGATGATCGCCTCGGAGAACTTCGCTCCGCTCGCGGTCATGGAGGCGCAGGGCTCGGTGCTGACCAACAAGTACGCCGAGGGCTACCCGGGCCGCCGCTACTACGGCGGCTGCGAGCACGTCGACGTCGCCGAGCAGATCGCGATCGACCGGATCAAGGAGCTGTTCGGCGCCGAGTACGCCAACGTCCAGCCGCACTCGGGCGCCTCCGCCAACCAGGCCGCCCTGTTCGCGCTGGCCCAGCCCGGCGACACGATCCTGGGCCTGGACCTGGCGCACGGCGGCCACCTGACCCACGGGATGCGGCTGAACTTCTCCGGCAAGCAGTTCGACGTCGTCGCCTACCACGTGGACGAGGCGACCGGCCTGGTCGACATGGCCGAGGTGGAGAAGCTCGCCAAGGAGCACCGCCCGAAGGTGATCATCGCGGGCTGGTCGGCGTACCCGAGGCAGCTGGACTTCGCCGAGTTCCGCCGGATCGCCGACGAGGTCGAGGCGTACCTGTGGGTGGACATGGCGCACTTCGCCGGTCTCGTCGCGGCGGGCCTGCACCCGAACCCGGTGGAGTACGCCGACGTCGTCACCTCGACCACCCACAAGACGCTGGGCGGCCCCCGCGGCGGCGTCATCCTCGCGAAGAAGGAGTTCGCGAAGAAGCTGAACTCGTCCGTCTTCCCGGGCTTCCAGGGCGGTCCCCTGGAGCACGTGATCGCGGCGAAGGCGGTCTCCTTCAAGGTCGCGGCCTCGGAGGACTTCAAGGAGCGCCAGCGCCGTACAGTGGACGGTGCGCGCATCCTCGCCGAGCGTCTGACGGCCGACGACACGCGCGCGGCCGGTGTGAACGTCCTGTCCGGCGGCACGGACGTCCACCTGATCCTGGTCGACCTGCGTGAGTCGGAGCTGGACGGGCAGCAGGCCGAGGACCGGCTCCACGAGGTCGGCATCACGGTCAACCGCAACGCGGTCCCGAACGACCCGCGGCCCCCGATGGTCACCTCGGGTCTGCGGATCGGCACGCCCGCCCTGGCGACCCGCGGCTTCACGGCCGAGGACTTCGCCGAGGTCGCGGACGTGATCGCGCAGACGCTGACGGCGCCCTCGCCCTTCCCGGAGGCCGACCGGTCGGCGCTGAAGGCCCGGGTCACGGCCCTGGCCGACAAGCACCCGCTGTATCCCGTCCTGAACAAGTAAGTCCCCCGGTGGGGCGCCCGGCACCCGGTGCCGGGCGCCCCGCCACCCCCGTCCCGAGGAGTTCCCGTGGCCATCTCGGTCTTCGACCTGTTCTCGATCGGCATCGGCCCGTCCAGCTCCCACACGGTCGGCCCGATGCGCGCGGCGCGCATGTTCGCGCGGCGCCTGCGCAACGAGGGCCTGCTGGACGCCGTGGCGTCGGTCCGCTGCGAGCTGTACGGCTCGCTCGGCGCGACCGGCCACGGCCACGGCACCCCCAAGGCGGTCCTGCTCGGCCTGGAGGGCTCCTCGCCCCGCACGGTCGACGTGGAAGGCGCGGACGACCGGGTCGAGCAGATCAAGGACTCCGGCCGGCTGCGGCTGCTGGGCTCGCACGAGATCCCGTTCTCCTTCGACGACGACCTGGTCCTGCACCGCCGCAAGGCCCTGCCCTACCACGCCAACGGCATGACGGTGTGGGCCCATGACGCCTCGGGCGCGGAACTCCTGTCCAAGACCTACTACTCGGTCGGCGGCGGTTTCGTCGTCGACGAGGACGCGGTCGGCGCGGACCGCATCAAGCTGGACGACACGGTGCTGAAGTACCCCTTCCGCACGGGTGACGAACTGCTGCGCCTGACGCAGGAGACCGGCCTGTCGATCTCCTCGCTGATGCTGGAGAACGAGCGCGCCTGGCGCACCGAGGAGGAGATCCGGGCCGGGCTGCTGGAGATCTGGCGCGTGATGCAGTCCTGTGTGTCGCGGGGCATGTCCCGGGAGGGCATCCTGCCGGGCGGCCTGCGCGTGCGCCGCCGCGCCGCCATGACGGCCCGTCAACTCCGGGCGGAGGGGGACGCGCTGGCCCACTCCATGGAGTGGATCACGCTGTACGCGATGGCGGTCAACGAGGAGAACGCGGCCGGCGGCCGGGTCGTGACGGCCCCCACGAACGGCGCGGCCGGCATCATCCCGGCGGTCCTGCACTACTACGTGAACTTCGTGCCCGGCGCGGACGAGGACGGCGTGGTCCGCTTCCTCCTCGCGGCCGGCGCGATCGGCATGCTGTTCAAGGAGAACGCCTCCATCTCCGGCGCGGAGGTCGGCTGCCAGGGCGAGGTCGGCTCGGCCTGTTCGATGGCGGCGGGCGCGCTCGCCGAGGTCCTCGGCGGCTCTCCCGAGCAGGTCGAGAACGCCGCCGAGATCGGCATGGAGCACAACCTCGGCCTCACCTGCGACCCCGTGGGCGGCCTGGTGCAGATCCCCTGCATCGAGCGCAACGGCATGGCCGCGGTGAAGGCCGTCACGGCGGCCCGGATGGCGATGCGCGGCGACGGCTCGCACAAGGTGTCCCTGGACAAGGTCATCAAGACGATGAAGGACACCGGCGCGGACATGAGCGTCAAGTACAAGGAGACGGCCCGGGGCGGGCTGGCCGTGAACATCATCGAGTGCTAGTGCCGTGACCGGGAGGGTTCACCGGTCGCAGCACCGGCCGGACCGTCCTGCCCCGGCGGGGGCCGGCCGGTGCACCACCGGGCCGAACTCCCCCTTGCGGTAGAGGGAAGCGTGATCTCGTCGGCGGGCACGATCTGCTGGAACGGCTCGCCGTCGGCCGCGGGGAAGACCGTCCGCAGTCCGCGGGCCGAGGCCGCTCCCCCGGAGCCGCCTTCGGGCGGCGGGGCGCCGCCGGATAGCTTGTGGGCGAGCGTCCGACGATGTCCCCGGCACGTTCCCGGCGCCGGACTTCGGCCCCGGCCCGCCGGGGGCGCGGACAGAGGGGAGCCTTCAGGGATGAACGGTTCGGTCACTGCCGTCAGCAGTAACGGCACGTACTCCTTCACCAAGCCCAACCGCGAGAGCGTCACGCTGGTCGCCGGGCTCGGGGTGGAGGGGGACGTGCACGCCGGAGTCACGGTGAAGCACCGGTTCCGGATGAGGAAGGATCCCTCACAGCCGAATCTGCGGCAGGTGCACCTCATTCACGAGGAGCTCTTCGAGGAGGTGCGCACGGCCGGGTTCGAGGTGGCCGCCGGGCAGCTCGGGGAGAACGTGACCACGCGGGGGGTCGACCTCCTCGGGCTGCCCGTCGGGGCACGGCTGCGGCTGGGCGCGCAGGCCGTGGTGGAGGTGACGGGGCTGCGCAACCCCTGCGCGCAGATCGACGCGTTCCAGAAGGGGCTGATGAAGCAGGTCGTCGGGACCGGCCCGGACGGCCGGCCGGCGTTCAGGTCCGGGATCATGAGCGTCGTGCTGTGCGGGGGCGTGGTGCGGCCCGGGGACTCGATCACGGTCGAGCTGCCGGACGGGCCGCACGTGCCCCTCGCGATCGTGTGAACCGGAGGGCGGACTGACGACGGCACTAGCCCCGGAAGGCCGCCGGGCGTTCCGGGCTCGCTTCGGTCAGGGCCTTGGCGACCGCCTCGACGCCGGCCTGCAGGCCGTAGACGGGGGTGTCGGGCTGCTGGCGCCAGGAGTCGTCGATGCCGCCCGCGTCGACGGTGTCGAAGCCGAGTTCGTCGATCAGGGCCCGGACCTTCGCCTTCGCCGCCTCGTCGTCGCCGGCCACCGGGAGCGCCATGCGGGCAGGGTCGCCGGCGGGCAGCGGGCGGTCCAGGATGTCCTGGGCGTAGGTGCCGTTGAAGGCCTTGACGACGGAGTGGCCGATCTGGCGTTCGACCCAGCGGCTCTCGGTGAGGCCCTCGTCCTCGATGCCCGCGATCCGGCCGTCGCGCTGCTGCGGATAGTAGTTGTTGGTGTCGACGACGGTCACGCCGTCGGCCGCGCCGTCCAGGATGCCGGACGGCAGGTCCGGGACCGCCTTCAGCGGGATCGTGATCACCACGATCTCCGCGCCGCGCGCCGCCTCCTCGACGGGGACGGGGGTCGCCCCCGTCTCCTCGGCGAGCCCGGTGAGCGTCTGCGGGCCGCGGGAGTTCGCGACGGAGACGTCATGGCCGAGGGCGGCCAGGCGCCGGGTGAGGTTGCCGCCGATGTTGCCCGCGCCGATGATGCCGATCTTCATGACAGACCCTGCCTTCCAGAGCGATCCATAATCGATGCACATGCATGCGTCTGGACGGCGTCAACCCCGGGCCGGGGAAGACTATTCCGCCATGCGGCCACCCCGTCGTCGAGCGGCCGGCACGACGAAGGGGGCGCCGCACCGGCGGCGCCCCCTCTCGGCTCGGCTCAGCTCACTTGCTGAGGTACGCCCAGAACTCGTCGAACGACAGGACCTTGTCGCCGTTCAGGTCGCGGCTCTTGATGACGACCTCGGCCACCGACTCCGTGACGTTCCAGTCGCCCCCCTGGGCCAGTGCGGTCTTGAACTCGGCCGCGGTGATGAATCCGTCACCGTCCGTGTCGATCCGCTGGAACTGCTTGCGCGCTTCTTCGATGTCGGCCACCGATCCGCCCCTCTTGTTCATGCCTTGCGGTCATACGTGCTGTCTTGCCGTCCTACTGACGGAGGTCAGATTAACGGCCCCGGTGGGCGCGCAGTGCGGCGACCACCCAGGAGAACTCCTCGTCGTAGCTCCGCGGGCATCCGTGACCGCTCACGAGGGACCACAACACCCGGTAGCGGGCGACGCGTTCGTTCGACGCGGCGGTCAGCCGGTCCAGGACGGCGGAGCGGTCGGCGTTGCCGAGCAGGTCACGCAGGAACCGCTCGGCCGCCGGGTCGTCGGGGGCGAGGCCCTGCCGCAGCGCCTCGCCGCCGAGCTGCACCAGACGGCTCATGAACCACAGTGAGGTGCCCGCCGGCACCTCCGGCCCCCGGTCCGCCGCGTTGAACTCCACCATCTTCCGCATCAGCGCCCGGAACTCGGGATCCTGGATCAGCTCGGCCAGCTCCACCCAGGCGTCGACCTGCTCCGGGGTGGGGTCGTCCGGCAGGTCGGCCGCCGCGAACCGCAGCCGGGTGCGGATGTCGGGGTCGGCGGCGTCGAGGCCGTCGAAGATCTCCGCCATGAAGTCGTCTACGATCCGCTTGCGCTCGGCCGCCGACAGCCGTGCCAGCTTGTTCATCAGGGACATCTCCTCCGCACTCGAACCGCGTCGCGCCACGGACGACAGCACCGCACGGGTCGTCCTCAGCGACCGGATCTGCGCGTCCAGCGCGCTCACATGGGCCGCCGCGACCTCCGCGACCGTGCGCTCCCCGGCCAGCACCCGGCGCACGTCGGCCAGGCCGAGACCCAGCTCGCGCAGGGTGCGGATCAGCTCCAGCCGGGCCGCGGACTCCGCGTCGTAGAGGCGGTAGCCGCCGGCCGAGCGGGTCACGGGGGTCAGGACGCCCTCGTCGGACCAGTAGCGGATGGTGCGCACGGTCAGTCCGGTGGCGCGGGCCAGTTCTCCGATGGCGAGGAGTCCGGTGCCGTCGTGGGTCATGGGGACGAGTGTGGGCCCTCCAGCGGGTGGAGACTCAAGCAGCGGCCGGTCCCGGGGCGGCGGCACGGGACCCGGCCCGCGCCCGCGTCAGCGGAAGATCCCCGTGTGGCCGAGCGAGTAGCGGCCGGGCTGCGGGTAGACGGCGAGGCCGTGCGGTCCCCTGCCGACCTTGATCCGGGCGAGCTGGCGTCCGGTCCGGGTGTCGATCGCGTACACCTCGGAGTTGTACCGTCCGGACAGCCACAGGACCTTGCCGTCGGCCGAGACGCCGCCCATGTCGGGGCTGCCGCCCTGCGGAAGGCGCCACTTCTTCGTGAGCGCGTTCTCGTGGAAGTCGAAGACGGAGACGGTGCCCTCGCCGCGGTTGGACACGTACATCTCGCGCGAGTCGCGGCTGACGTACAGCCCGTGGCAGCCCTTGCCGGTGTGGAGGAACTCCGGCCTGCCGAACGTGTCGCCGTCGACGACCCACATGCCGTCGGCCATCATGTCGGCGACGTAGAACCGCTTCCCGTCGGGCGAGACCTTGACGTCCTGCGGCATCGCGCCCTTGAACGGCAGCTTCTGCTGTCCGACGACCTTCATCTTCTCGGTGTCGACCTTCAGCAGCTCGCCGCTGAACTCGCAGGACACGATGAAGTACCTCCCGTCGAGGGAGAAGTCGGCGTGGTTGACGCCGTAGCAGGTGACCGGTTCGGTCTTGACGCGCTTCATGGTGTGCGGGTCGCGGAAGACGAGCTCACGGTCGAGGGAGGCCATGACCACGGCGTATCTGCCGTTGGGCGTGAAGTAGAGGTTGTACGGGTCGTGCACCTCGACGGGCTTGCCCGCCTTGCCGGTCCTGGGGTCGACGGGGGTGAGCGTGTGTCCCCGGTTGTTGTTGACCCACAGCGTCTTCAGGTCCCAGGAGGGGACGACGTGCTGGGGCTGCCGTCCGACGTGCAGGGTGTCGATCACCTGGTACGTCTTCGGGTCGATGACGGAGACGGTGTCGGACTCGGTGTTGGGGACGTAGACCCGGGAGGGGAAGTCCGCGACCACCGGGGAGAGCCGGTTGGGGCGGTCGGCGGCGTAGACGTCCTTCGGGTCCAGCACGGGCGGCATGCCGGGCAGCCCGTCGACGACCGGTTTCGCGGCCTTCTTGGCCGGCGCCGGGACGGCCGCCCGGGTGGCGCCGTCCGAGCCGTCCCGGGCGGAGCCGCCCTCGGTCTCGGCTCCGCAGGCGGCGAGGACGGCGAGCGCCGCGCCGGTGAGCAGCGCGCGTGTGACGAGGTTTCGGTGCATCAGCCGATCAGCTCCGTGGCAGTGACCGCCCGCAGTCGGCGGCGGGCGAGTTCGTCCAGTACGGCGGGCAGGGCGGCGACGGTGTCCGCGTACCCGAAGTGCAGGCTCACGACGGACCCGTTGCGGATCTCGCCGAGGACGTTGCGGGCGACGGCGGGGGCGCCGGGCGAGGTGAAGTCGAGGGAGTCGACGTCGTAGGAGAGGACGTGCGGATAGCCGGCGCGGCGGGCCAGCCGCTCGACGAGCGGGGAGGCGCGAGCGGCGCGGGAGGGGCGGAACCAGGTGCCGATGGACCCGGTGAGCCTGCGCAGCCGCTCGGCGCACGCGGTGATCTCGGCCGTCGCGTCGGCCTCGGACATGGCGTTGACGTCGAGGTGGCGCTGGGTGTGGTTGCCGAGGTCGTGGCCGCCGTCGAGGATCCTGCGGGCGAGGTCGGGGTGTTCGTCGAGCCAGGCCCCGACGGCCAGGACGGTGACCCGGGCGCCGTGCCGTTCGGCTTCGCCGAGCAGGGCGCGGGCGACGGAGGGTTCGCCCTGGCCGTGGAAGGTGAGCGCGACGCGGGGGCGGTCACGGGGCCCGTGGGCGATCTGGACGGGCTGCCGGGGGAAGGCGCGGGGGGCGGGGGCGGCACGGGGGCGGACGGCGGCCCCGGAGGCCGGGGGCGCGGAGTCGGGAGCCGCGGTGGTGGCGGCCGCGGTGGTGGGGGCGTGGCGGGCGGCGACGGCGCCTGAGGTGGTCCCGGAGGGCGAGCACGCGGCCGCGAACGCACCCCCGGCGACGAGCCCGGCGCCCGCCCGCAACGCGGTACGACGGTCGGATGTGGTCACCCACCCCATTTAAAGGGTGATATGCCGCAATTCGGGCCATTGACGCAGCGGGCCGCCCCGGTGCCTCACCCGGCCCCTCGTGGACGGTCTAACGGTCGGCGACCCGCATCTCGAACCACGTCGTCTTCCCTCGCGGCAGCAGGTCGACCCCCCACCGGTCGGACAGCTTGTCGACGAGGAACAGGCCCCGGCCGCTGACGTCGAGCTCCTGCACCGGCATCAGACAGGGCAGCCCCCGGGAGGGGTCGCGGACCTCGACGCGGAGCCAGCCGCGCCGCCGTCGCATCCGCAGACCGAAGACGCGGGCTCCGGTGTGCCGTACGGCGTTGCCGACGAGTTCGGAGACGAGCAGGACCGTGTCCTCCGTCATCTTGGGGGTCAGCCCCCACTGGCGCAGGACGACGACCTGGGCCAGCCGGCGGGCCGTGGCGGCGGACTCGGGGCGGGACGGCAGCGACACCTCGCCCTCCGTGGGGTTTCCGAACAACTCCAGCGCCTTGAGCGCCCGTTCGTCCTCGGCCGCAGGCGTCCAGCGCGCCGCAATCGCACGGCTCTGTCCCCGCGGCTGTTCGATGCCCTCCAGCCCCGCCATGCCCCCCATCATGGCCGCCCGCCGACCCCTTGGGGGCCGTTCCGTCGGAATACGCCCCCCGGGCGGCACGGCTCCGGGCGAGGCGCACGGCATATGCCAGGGGCAGTGAAGCAGTCGATGCACCCCTGGCGACCTGCGGCGTCGATCCCTCCGTGCGCAAGGTACGGAATCCCTCGACAAGGCAGGCTTAAGGGTGCCTTAAGGTTCCCATAAACCGCCCCATCGAGGGACCCGGATGAGACGCTCCGTCAATTGCAAGTGATATCGGCGACTTGAAAGGAGACTTCACTCACAGGAACTTGGCCTTGCCCGGGCCGTCCTCGACGAAGCTGCGCATGCCGATCTCACGGTCGGCCGTCGCGAAGAGGCCCGCGAACCAGTTGCGTTCGACCGCCAGGCCCGTCTCGATGTCCGTCTCCAGACCGGTGTCGATCGACTCCTTCGCGGCGCGCAGCGCGATGGCGGGGCCCTGCGCCAGCCTGGCGGCCCAGGCGTGCGCCTCGGTGTACACGTCGGCGGCCGGGACGACGCGGTCCACCAGCCCCAGGGCGAGCGCCTCGTCGGCCCTCACCATGCGACCCGTGAAGATCAGGTCCTTCGCCTTGGAGGGGCCGATCAGCCGGGAGAGCCGCTGGGTGCCGCCGGCGCCGGGGATCAGCCCGAGCTGGATCTCCGGCTGGCCCAGCTTGGCGTCGTCCCCGGCGATGCGGAAGTCCGCGCAGAGCGCGAGCTCGCAGCCGCCGCCCAGCGCATATCCGGTGACGGCCGCCACGACCGGCTTGGGGATACGGGCCACCGCGGTGAAGGAGTCCTGCAGGGCGCGGGCGCGCAGCACCATCGCGGCGTGGTCCATCGCCTGCATCTCCTTGATGTCCGCGCCGGCCGCGAACACCTTCTCGCCGCCGTACACGACGACCGCGCGGACGTCGTCCCGCCGGGCGGCCTCCTCGGCGAGCTCCTTGAGACGGTCCTGGGTGGCGACGTTCAGTGCGTTCATGGGCGGACGCTCGAGGCGGAGCGTGCCGACGCCTTCGGCGACTTCGAGATTCACGGTCATGCCAGCAGGTTAACCACCACTAACGACGGCGGACCCGGTGCCGTATGTCACAGCACCGGGTCCGCCGGGGAGAGCGTCGCCTCTGCGATGCCCCCTGCCCTACTTCTTCCACTCCGCCCAGGGGATGTTCCAGCCGTTGAGGCCGTTGGCCGGGTCGACCGTCGGGTCGGTGGAGTTCTTCACGACCACCACGTCGCCGACGATCGAGTGGTTGAAGAACCACGCGGCCGCGACGGAGCTGTCGTAGCCGCCGCGCACGTCCCGCAGGCCGATGCAGCCGTGGCTGGCGTTGTAGTTGCCGAAGGCGTCGCCGCCCCAGTAGTTGCCGTGCACGAAGGTGCCGGAGTTGGTCAGGCGTATGGCGTGCGGGACGTCCTTGATGTCGTACTCGCCGTCGTAGCCGACCGTGTCGCCGTTCATCCTGGTCACGGTGAACTTCTCGCTCATGACCATCTGGCCGTTCCAGGTCGCGTAGCCGGACTTGCCGGTGGTGACCGGGATGGTCTTGACGACCTTGCCCTCCTGCGTGACCTTCATCGTGTGCTTCTTGGCGTCCACGACGGACACCTGGTCGCGGCCGATGGTGAAGGAGACGGTCTTGGACTGCTTGCCGTAGACGCCCTTGCGGCCCTCGACGCCGTCCAGGTTCATCTCGACCGTCACCTTGGTGCCGGCCTTCCAGTACTTCTCCGGACGGAAGTCGAGGCGGTCGTTGCCGAACCAGTGGCCCTCGACCTCGACGGCCGGCACGGTCTTGATCTTGATGGCCTTCTCGACGTCGTCCGGCTTGGTGATGCCGCGCGTGAAGTTGACCGAGAACGGCATGCCGACGCCGACGGTGGAGCCGTCCTCGGGCGTGAAGTTGCCGATGAAGGTGTTCGTCGGGCTCAGCGTGGTGAAGGAGGAGTCCTCGGCGGCCGTGCGGCCCGCGGAGTCCTTGGCGACCGCGTGCACCTGGTACGCGGTGGACGCGGCCAGGTGGGTGGCGGGCGTCCAGCCGGCGCCGTCGGCCGAGATCGCGCCCTCGATCTTCCTGCCCTTGGTGTCCTTGACCGTGACCTCGGTCAGCTTGCCCTTGGCCGCGGTGACCTTCAGGGCGCCGCTGGTGTCGACGTCCTTGGCTCCGGTCTTCGGCGCGATGGTGACCACCGCCTCCGACTGCTTGCTCTCGGCGGTGGCGGAAGCACCGTCGCCGCCGGCGTTCTTCGCGTCGGCCCCGGAGTCCGAGTCACCGCCGCCGCACGCGGTGACGGCGAGCAGCACGCCGCCGAGGATCACCGCCAGCCGCTTGTTGCGGCCGCGTGAGCGCCCCCCAACCGACGCCCCCGGTATCGGTCGCACGTTCAAAGTCGTTCTCCCCACTCCCCCGGGCCCTCCCCGGGCCCGCACAGCGACGCGTCCCCCGCGTTCGCCGCATATTAACCACAAGGTCAACGGCCTGGACGGGCCGAAAATGTCACCGTTCAGTCCCAACTTGGACCATGGGAACGCGGGGAAGGTTGTGCCGGGTGGGCGAGGTATTCGCGCGGGATTCTCCGCGGGCCGTTCGCGCGGTCGTTCCGGGGGCCGCTGCGCGGGTCACTCCACGGCCGTCCACTCCTCCCAGGTCATGTTCCAGCCGCCGAGGCCGTTGTCGGGGGCGACCTGCTTGTCCTTGCTGTGGACGACCTCGATGACGTCCCCGACGAGGCTGCGGTCGAAGAACCATCCCGCGGGCGTGTCCGAGGCGCCGCCCTTGACGTCCCGCAGGCCGACGCAGCCGTGACTGACGTTGGCCCTGCCGAAGACGTCGTCCGCCCAGTAGTTGCCGTGCAGGAAGGTGCCGGAGCTGGTCAGGCGCATGGCGTGCGGCACGTCCGGGATGTCGTACTCGCCCTTGCCGTTGGCCTTCTTGAAGCCGACCGTGGCGCCGTTCATCCGGGTCAGCTCCAGCATCTCGGTCACCACCATCCTGCCGTTGTACGTGGTGTTCTTCGGCGACCCGGCCGTGATCGGCACGGTGGCCAGCAGCTCGCCGTCCCGCCGCACCTGCATGGTGTGCTTCGCCGCGTCCACCAGGGACACCTGGCTGCGGCCGACGGTGAACGAGAACGACTTCTCCTGCAGCCCGTACACCCCGGGGGCCCCCTCGACGTCCCGCAGCCCGAGCGCGACCGTGACCCTGGTGCCGGGCTTCCAGTACTCCTCGGGGCGGAAGTCGAGCCGGGCGTCGCCGAACCAGTGCGGCCGGATCTCCACCGCGGGCTGCGCCGTGACGCGGACGGCCCGTTCGACGGCCGCGCGGTCGGCGATCGCCCGGTTGAACTCCAGGGAGACGATCATGCCGGTGCCGACGGTGGAGCGGTCCTCGGGGGTGACGTAGCCGATGAAGCGCTCCTCGGGGACGTACGTCGTGAACGTGGTGTGGCGGGCCGAGCGGTTGCCGTCGCCGTCCAGGGCCACGACGTCCACGGTGTAACGGGCGGCGAGCCCGAGCCGGTCGTCGTCCGGCCGCCAGCTCAGGCCGTCCGCGGCGACCCTGCCCTTCACCTCCGTGTCCTGGGCGTCCTGCGACCGGACGACCTTCACCGACTCCAGCCGCCCGTCGGGCACCCGCACCCGCAGCCCCTCCCCGGGACGCACGCCCTTGGCGCCGTCCTGCGGGGTGACGCGGATGACGTCCTCGGGAGCCGGCGGTTTGCCGAGCATCCGCTCGAGTCCGCTCCGGCTGTCGCCTCCGGTGCAGCCGGCGGCCCCGGCCAGTAGTCCTGCCCATGTCAGTACGGCGGCCAGTGCGACCCCCGCGCGCCGTGCGCGCCCATGTACGTGCCTCACGGCGTGCCCAACGACCGGGCACGCTCCGGGGAAACGTGAGTGCGAGGGCCGCTCTGGGCAGAATGGGGTGAGGATGACGCGACGGGGAGCCGCGGCCGGGACACCGCGCGCTCTTCTCCCACGTCGTTCCACGAGCCGCGGGAGGCTGAAGGGTGTCCAGCGCAGCCGAGCAGGAGGCGGTGGCGGCCGAGCGCGCCACCCCGGCCGCCGTCGTGAACGGTGCGCCGCGCAAGGTGCCGGGCCCGCCCGTGTGGCCGGGTGCGTCCACACCGCTGGGCGCCCGGTTCAGGGTCGGCCCGGACGGGGTCGCGGGCACCAACTTCGCGCTGTGGGCGGGCGGGGCGGAGGCGGTCGAGCTGTGCCTGTTCGACGAGGCCGGCCGGGAGACCCGCGCCCGCCTCACCGAGCTCACCCACGAGATCTGGCACGGCTTCGTGCCCGGGATCATGCCGGGCCAGCGGTACGGCTACCGGGTGCACGGCCGCTGGGACCCGTGGACCGGGGGCCGCTGGAACCCGGCGAAGCTGCTCCTGGACCCCTACGCCCGGGCGGTCGACGGTGACTTCGCACTGCCCCCGGAGGTGTACGGACACGTCCGCGACTGGCCCCAGCAGCAGGTCGCCGACACCGTGCGCGACGAACGGGACTCCGCGCCCCACGTCCCGAAGGGGGTCGTCGTCCACGATGACGACGACTGGGCCGACGACCGCCGCCCGAAGACCCCGTGGGCGGACTCGGTGATCTACGAACTGCATGTGCGCGGCTTCACCCGGCTGCACCCGGACATCCCCGAGGAACTGCGCGGCACGTACGCCGGGCTGGCGCACCCGGCGGCCGTGGACCACCTGGTGCGGCTGGGGGTGACGGCGGTGGAACTGCTGCCCGTCCACCAGTTCGCGCACGAGGACCATCTGCTGCGCCGCGGCCTGAAGAACTACTGGGGCTACAACTCGATCGGATACTTCGCCCCGCACGCCGCGTACGCCGCCTCGGGGACGACCGGCCAGCAGGTCGGCGAGTTCAAGCGGATGGTGCGCGCGCTGCACGCGGCCGGGATCGAGGTGATCCTCGACGTCGTCTACAACCACACGGCGGAGGCCGGCGAGCTGGGACCGACCCTGTCGCTGAAGGGCATCGACAACCGCGGCTACTACCGCCTGCAGTCCGACGCCCGGCGCTACGCCGACTACACGGGCTGCGGGAACACCCTGCACGTCGTCCAGCCGCACGTGCTGCGGCTGATCACGGACTCGCTGCGCTACTGGGTGACGGAGATGGGCGTCGACGGTTTCCGCTTCGACCTGGCGGCGGCGCTGGCCCGCTCCATGCACGACGTCGACATGCTGTCCCCGTTCCTCGCGGTGATCGCGCAGGACCCGGTGCTGCGCCGGGTGAAGCTGATCGCGGAGCCCTGGGACGTGGGATCGGGCGGCTATCAGGTGGGGGCCTTCCCGCCGCTGTGGACGGAGTGGAACGACCGCTACCGCGACACCGTGCGCGACTTCTGGCGGCACGCGCTGCCGGACGTGCGGGAGATGGGCTACCGGCTGTCGGGGTCGAGCGACCTGTACGCCTGGGGCGGCCGGCGCCCCTACGCGTCGGTGAACTTCGTGACGGCCCACGACGGTTTCACCCTGCGTGACCTGGTGTCCTACGAGCGCAAGCACAACGAGGCCAACGGAGAGGGCAACCGGGACGGCTCGAACGACAACCGCTCCTGGAACGGCGGCGCCGAGGGCGACACGGCCGACGAGCGGGTGCTGACGCTGCGGCGACGCCAGCTGCGCAACCTGCTGACGACGCTGCTGCTGTCGACGGGCGTGCCGATGCTGGTCGCGGGCGACGAACTCGGCCGCACCCAGCGGGGCAACAACAACGCCTACTGCCAGGACAACGAGATCAGCTGGGTGGACTGGGGGCTGCTGGACGACCCGGGATGGCGGGGCCTGTTCGACCTCACCTCCCGGCTGATCGCCCTGCGCCACCGCCATCCGGTGCTCCGCCGTCGCGCCTTCTTCTCCGGCCGGGCCCACTCGGCGGACGGACTGCGGGACCTGGCCTGGTTCACGCGGCAGGGCACGGAGATGACCGAGGGGGACTGGTACGCGCCCGCGGCGACCCTCGGGATGTACCTCTCCGGACGGGACATCCCCGGCCGGGACGAGCGGGGCGCGCCGATCACCGACGACAGCTTTCTCGCCGTCCTGCACGCCGGGGACCGGCCGGTCGACTTCGTCCTGCCGGGGCCGCCGTGGGCGGAGCGGTACGAGGTGGTCGTCGACACCTCGCGCGAGGAGCAGCAGGACGCGCCGGGGGTGCCCCTTCCCGCGGGGGTCGCGGTGACGGTGCCGGGGCGGGCGGTGCTGTTGCTGCGGGTGGTGGGGTGAGGGCGTCACGGAGGCAGCACCCGTGAAGCCGGCCGGGGAGGGCGGCTTCGGGCGGGCCGGGGGGGGTCGGCGGTCTCCGCACGGCGACCAGGGTCAGGGCCTCGTGTTCGCGGGCGGAGAGGTGCCCGGGGCGACCTTGAGCAGGTAGCCCGCCCCGATCGCCGGGAGGGTGTCGGAGTCCGTGCCGTACGTGGTCGGGACCAGGATCTTGGCGCGTGCCCCGCGGCGGGTCGGTTCGCGGATGGCGACGCGCATCAGCCGATCGGGGGATGCGACGGTACGACCCCTCGAACGCACAGGTCGTAGGACCAGCGGCCGAGCCCGGTCGGGCCAAAACTCGGTGGGCGTCGTCAGTGCCGGTCCGTAGGCTCGCGGTGATGGCCGAGACACGTGCAACCACCCCCGACCGCTCCGCCGTACGCTCCCTGCTGCGCCTGTGGCCGTACGTCCGTCCCGTGCGACTGCGGCTGTTCACGGCCGCCTTCGTCGCCGTGCTCGCCTCCTGTACGGGACTGGTGATCCCGCTCGTGCTGAAGTGGATGGTCGACGGCCCGGTGGCCGGCCGGGACACGGCCGGCGTCTGGCTGGGCGCGCTCTGTCTGCTGCTGCTCGGGTTCGCGGAGGCGATCCTGTTCGGTCTGCGGCGCTGGCTCGTGGCGCGTCCGCTGGCGCACGTCGAGGCGGAGATGCGGGCGGAGCTGTACGGGCGGCTGCAGCGGCTGCCGGTGGCTTTCCACGACCGGTGGGCGTCGGGGCAACTGCTGTCCCGGGCGACGGCCGATCTGGGACTGGTCCGGATGTTCCTCGCCTTTCCCCTGACGTTCCTGCTGGTCAACTCGGTGACGATCGTCGTCGGCGTGGCCATCATGCTGCTGCAGGACTGGACGCTCGGGCTGGTCATCCTCGGGCCGGCCGTACCCGTCGTCCTGATGTGCGTGTACTTCGAGAACCGGTACGCGGTCGTGGCGCGGCGCGCGCAGGACCAGGTCGGCGACCTGACGACGGTGGTCGAGGAGAGCGTCCTCGGGATCAGGATCATCAAGGGCTTCGGCCGGCACCGCACCCAGGCACGGGCCTTCCGGGAGCTGTCGTCGACCCTGCGCGGCACCGAACTGAGCAAGGCACGGCTGCTGGCCACGATCTGGGCCGTCATCGTGACGCTGCCCGAACTGGCGATCGGGGCCGCCCTGGTCCTGGGCGCGGTGCAGGTGGCGGACGGCGAACTGTCCGCGGGCACCCTGGTCGCCTTCCTGTCCACGGCGCTCGCGCTGCGCTGGCCCGTGGACTCGATCGGGTTCCTGCTGGCGATGAGCCAGGAGGCGGCGACGGCGACCGAACGGTACTTCGAGGTGATGGACGAGGAACCCGAGCAGGACACCGTCGTGCGGGCGGACCCGACGGCCGACGACGGGCTGCGGTTCCACGGCGTCGTCTTCCGCTACCCCGACGCCGACCCCGCCTCCCGTCCCATCCTCGACGGCGTCGACCTGCACATCCGCACCGGCGAGTCCATGGCGCTGGTCGGGGCGACCGGCAGCGGCAAGACCACCCTGACGGCCCTCGTCCCCCGGCTGCACGAGGTGACGGCGGGGCGGATCACCCTCGACGGCGAGGACGTCACCGCCATGCCCCGCGAGGAACTCCGCGCGCGGGTCGCCGTCGCCTTCGAGGAGCCCACGCTGTTCTCCGCGAGCGTCGGCGAGAACGTCCTCATGGGCGCGGACGACCGTGCGGGCGCCGTCGAGCTGGAGCGGGCGCTGGAGGTGGCGCAGGCCGCGTTCGCGCACGCGCTGCCGCAGGGCGTCGACACCCAGGTCGGCGAGCAGGGGCTCAGTCTCTCCGGCGGCCAGCGGCAACGGCTCGCGCTGGCCAGAGCCGTGGTCGGACGGCCCCGGTTCCTCGTCCTCGACGACCCGCTCTCCGCGCTGGACGTGCACACCGAGGCCGCCGTGGAGGCCGCGCTGCGGCAGGTCCTCGCCGACACCACCGCGCTGATCGTGGCCCACCGCCCCTCCACCGTGCTGCTCGCCGACCGGGTGGCCCTGCTGTCCGGCGGCCGGATCACCGCCGTGGGCACCCACCAGCAACTGCTGCGCGACAACCCCGAGTACGCCCACCTCATGTCAGGAACCGGCCGCCAGGAGGACGACCGATGACCGCCCCCACGACCTCCTCCCCCACGACCGACCGACCGGGACGACCGCGCCCCGAGGCCGCCGGGGACCCCTTCGACAAGGACGTCCTGCCCACCCCGCCCGGAGCCACCGGCGCCCTGCTGCGCTCCCTGCTGGCCCCCATGCGAGGACGCGTCGCGCTCACCACGCTCCTGCTGCTGCTCCAGCAGGCGGCCGTGCAGGCGGGCCCGCTGCTGGTGGCGTACGCCATCGACCGCGCCGTGCCGGCGCTGCGGGCCGGCGACCACGGACCCCTGGTCGCCGTGGGCGTCGGCTACCTGCTGTGCGCGCTGGCCTCCGGCGGGCTGCAGTACATGTTCCTGATCACTTCCGCCCGCGTCAGCCAGGACGTGCTGCTGGACCTGCGCGGCCGCATCTTCCGGCACGCGCAGGCGCTGAGCCTCGACTTCCACGAGCGCTACACCTCGGGCCGGCTCATCTCCCGCTCCACCAGCGACGTGGAGGCCCTGCGCGAGCTCCTCAACGAGGGTCTGCAGGAACTCGTGTCGGTCGTGCTGTCCTTCCTGTTCATCTCCGCGATGCTGCTCTGGCTGGACCTGGGCCTGGGCGCCGTCGCGGTCGCGTCCTTCGTGCCGCTGTACCTCCTGGTCCGGCTCTACCGGCGGCGCGCGGGCCGGGTGTTCACGGCCCGGTCCACCGCGATCGCGGCCGTGATCGTGAAGTTCGTGGAGACGATGAACGGCATCCGGCCGGTGCGTGCCTTCCGTCGTGAGGCCGTCAACGAGGCCGGTTTCGGGGTCCTGAACCGGCGGCACGAGCGGCGCAACGGCGACGCCCTGCTGGAGATGGCGCGCTATGTCGTCGGGTCGCGGCTGGTCGCCAACACGGCGGTCGCGCTGATCGTGCTGTGGGGCGCCACGCGGGTCGCGGACGGCTCGCTGGCACTGGGCGTGCTGGCGGCGGCGGTGCTGTACCTGCGGCGGCTGTACGACCCGATAGACCGGCTCGGCATGTTCCTCAACTCCTACCAGTCGGCCGCCGCCTCGCTGGAGAAGATCGCGGGACTGCTCGCGCAGACGCCGTCCGTGCCGGAGCCGTCGGTCCCGAGGGAACTCCCCGCGACACAGGGCGAACTGCCCGGCCGCGAGGTCGTCTTCGACGGCGTCGCCTTCGGCTACCGCACCGGCGGCGAGGTCCTGCCCCGCTTCGACCTCGTCCTTCCCGCCGGGCAGACGGTCGCCGTGGTGGGCTCCACCGGCGCGGGCAAGTCCACGCTGGCCAAGCTGCTCGCCCGTTTCTACGACCCCTCCGCGGGCCGGGTGCTGCTGGACGGGGTGGACCTGCGCGCGTTGCCGGGGGCCGAGCTGCGCCGCGGGGTGGTGATGGTGACGCAGGAGGCGTTCCTGTTCTCCGGCACGGTCGCCGAGAACATCGCCATCGGGCGGCCGGACGCGTCCCGGGAGGAGATCGAGCGCGCGGCGAAGGCGATCGGCGCGCACGAGTTCATCAGCTCCCTGCCCGACGGCTACGACACCGACGTACGCAAGCGAGGCGGACGCATCTCCGCCGGGCAGCGCCAACTGGTCGCGTTCGCACGGGCGTTGCTCGCCGATCCGGCGGTGCTGATCCTCGACGAGGCGACCAGTTCGCTCGACGTGCCGGGCGAGCGGGCCGTGCAGGCGGCGATGGCGACGGTGCTGAAGGGCCGTACGGCCGTGGTGATCGCGCACCGGCTGTCGACCGTGGAGATCGCGGACCGGGTGCTCGTCATGGAGCACGGCCGGATCGTCGAGGACGGCAGTCCGGCCGACCTCGTCGCGGACACCGGCCGGTTCGCGGACCTGCACCGGGCCTGGCGGGACAGCCTGGCCTGACCGTCTCACCGACCCTCGGGGGGAACCTGTGATCGACGCGTACGAGGATCCCGGCACGCCCGACCGTCGCGGCGGCTGGGCCTACCTGGCCTGGCTGGTGCGCTGCCAGCCGTGGCGTGCGCTGGCCGGTGCGGTGCTGGCCAGCGTCTGGATGGTGCTGATGGCGATGGCGCCGTATCTGCTGTCCAAGGCCGTGGACGACGGGCTGGAGCCCGGCGACACGGCGGCGCTGGCCGGCTGGACGACGGTCCTGCTCGTCGTGGGCGCGCTCAACGCGTGGGTGAGCATCATGCGGCACCGCACGATGACCCGGGTGCGGATGGACGCCTACTTCCGCACCACCAAGGTCGTCGTCGGGCACGCGGCACGGCTCGGCGCCACGCTGTCGCGCCGGGTGGGGAGCGGGGAGGTCGTCACCATCGGCGTCGGCGACGTGCACACCATCGCGAACTCGCTGACGGTGATCGGGCCCGGCGTGGGCTCGATCGTCGTGTACGTGTTCGTGGCGGGACTGCTGCTGTCCGTGTCACCGATGCTGGCGGCGGTCGTGCTGCTGGGGATGCCGGTGGTCGCCGTGCTGGTGGGGCCGCTGATGGCGCGGCTGCAGGGCACGGAGGCCGAGTACCGGGAGCGGCAGGGGGTGCTCACCGCGCGGATCGGCGACCTGGCGGGCGGCCTGCGCGTCCTCAACGGGCTGGGCGGAAAGGGCCTGTTCGCGGACGCCTTCGGCCGCGACTCGCAGCGGCTGCGGGCGCAGGGCTACCGGGTCGGCTCGGTCACCAGCTGGATGCAGGCGCTCGGGGTGGGCCTGCCGACCCTGTTCCTCGCCGTGGTGACCTGGCTGGCGGCCCGGCTCGCCGCCCGGGGGGAGCTGACCGTGGGCGAGCTGGTGTCGGTGTACGGCTATGTGGCGGTCCTGGTCGGCCCGGTGGCGTTCCTCGTCGACATGGGCTACCAGCTCAGCCGGGGCGTGGTGGCCGCCCGGCGCGTCGTACGGCTGCTGCGGCTGGAGCCCGCACCGGACACCGGGACCGCCGACGCGCCCGCGGAGCCGTCGGTCCTGCACGATCCCGCCTCGGGCGTACGGGTGGCGCCGGGCCGGCTGACCGCGCTGACCGGCGCGCGGCACGCCGACGTGACCGCCCTCGTGGACCGGCTCGGCCGGTACGGCCCCACGGACGTCACCTGGGGCGGGGTGCGGCTGGACGCCATGCCGTTGGACCAGGTCAGGGCGGGGATCCTGGTCGCCGACAACGAGGCCGACCTGTTCGCCGGCACCCTGCGCGAGGTCGTCGGCGGACGGCGGGAGCCCCGCCCGGCGGACATCGCGCGGGCGGTGCGGGCGGCCGCCGCCGACGACGTCGTGCAGGGCCTGCCGGAGGGGCTCGACTCGCCCGTGACCGCGCAGGGCCGCAGCCTGTCCGGGGGCCAGCGCCAGCGGGTGCGGCTGGTACGGGCGCTGCTGGCCGATCCCGAGGTGCTGCTGGCCGTCGAGCCGACGTCGGCGCTCGACGCGCACACGGAGGCGGCGGTCGCGCGACGGCTGCGCGCGGCGCGGGCCGGGCGGACCACGGTCGTGACCACCACGTCCCCGCTGCTGCTCGACCAGGCGGAGACCGTGCACTACCTGGTCGACGGCAAGGTGGCGGCGACCGGCCGCCACCGCGACCTGCTGGAACGTGAACCGGGCTACCGGGCTCTGGTGGCACGCGACGGCGACGACACCGGCGACGGCGGTGACGATGCCGATGCCGATGCCGGCGCCGATGAGGCGCCCGGGTCCGTGGCGGACCGGCCGGACGGCACGGGCGACGAACGCGGGACCGTGAGGGCGCGGCCGGACGGGGCGGGCGGTGCCGCCGAGCCGGACGGCATCGATGCCGAGGGGGCGCTGCGATGACGGTGACGACGGCGAGCGGCGGGGACTCGGGGCGGCTGCCGGTCGCCGGGCGGGCCGACGTGCGCCGGGCGGCGGTGCGGCTGGTGCGGGCCGACGGCCGGGCCTTCGCGGGCGCGCTGGCGCTGAACGTGCTCGCCGCCGGGGCCGGTCTCGCCGGGCCGTGGCTGCTGGGCCGGATCATCGACGAGGTGCGGGCCGGGCACGGCGTCGGCGCCGTGGACCGGCTCGCGGCGGCCATCCTGGTCTGCGCGGTGGCGCAGTTGCTGCTGGCCCGCTGGGCCCGGTACGCGGGGCACCGCTTCGGCGAACGCACCCTCGCGCGGGTCCGGGAGGAGTTCGTCGGGCGGGCGCTGGCGCTGCCCGCGTCGGCGGTGGAGCGGGCCGGCACGGGCGATCTGACCACGCGCGGCACCGCCGACGTGGCGGCCGTGGGCACGACCCTGCGGGACGCCGGGCCCGAGTTGCTGGTCTGCACGGTCCAGGCGCTGTTCACGCTCGGCGCGGTCTTCGTGATCGACCCGCTGCTCGGTGCGGTCGGGGTGCTCGGGCTGACCCCGATCTGGTTCGCGCTGCGCTGGTACCTGCGACGGGCGCGGGCCGGCTACCTGGCCCAGGGCGCGGCGGACTCCGAGGTCGCCGAGATCGTCGCGGCGACGGCGTCCGGCGCGCGGACGGTCGAGGCGTTCCGGCTCCGTCAGCGGCGGACGGCGGCGAGTCGGGACGCCCTGGAGATCTCCCGCCGCGCCCGCTTCCACACCCTCTACCTGCGCACGGTGTTCTTCCCGGCGGTGGAGGTGTCGTACTCGCTGCCGGTGGCGGGCGTCCTGGTGCTGGGCGGGGCGCTGCACGCGCGGGGCGCCATGAGCCTGGGCGCGGTGGTCGCGGCCGCGCTGTATCTGCGCCAGTTCACCGAGCCGCTGGACCAGATCCTGGTGCGCGTCGAGCAACTGCAGAGCAGCGGCGCCTCGTTCGCCCGCGTGGAGGGCCTGGCGCGGGCGCCGCGCGCCGAGGCGGACGGCGGGGCGCCCACTCCGGTGGACGACCGGATCGACGTGAAGGACGTGCGGTACGCCTACGAGCGCGGCGGCGAGGTGCTGCGCGGGGTCGATCTGACGGTGCGGCCCGGAGAGCGGCTCGCGGTCGTCGGGCCGTCGGGCGCGGGCAAGACCACGCTGAGCAGGCTGCTCGCGGGGGTGGACGCGCCGAGCACGGGCACGGTGACGGTGGGCGGGGCGCCGGTCGCCGACCTGGCGCCCGAGACGCTGCGCCGGCAGGTCGTCCTGGTCACCCAGGAGCATCATGTCTTCCTGGGCACGGTCCGCGACAACCTGCTGATCGCCGAACCGGCGGCGAACGACGAGGAGTTGTGGTCCGCGCTGGCGACGGTGGGCGCGGCCGGCTGGGTCCGGGAGCTGCCCGGCGGCCTCGACGCCGAGCTGGGCGGGGACGGCCGCCGCACGGACGGCTCGCAGGCCCAGCAACTCGCCCTGGCGCGGGTGGTGCTGGCCGACCCGCACACGCTGATCCTGGACGAGGCGACAGCCCTGCTGGACCCCACGACCGCCCGGCACACGGAGCGGGCGCTGGCCGCCGTCCTGCGGGGCCGTACGGTCATCGCGATCGCCCACCGTCTGCACACCGCCCACGACGCGGACCGGGTCGCGGTCATGGAGGACGGCCGGATCACCGAACTGGGCACGCACGAGGCCCTGGTGAGGGGCGGCGGCCCGTACGCGGCACTGTGGCGGACCTGGCACGGCGAGCCGTCCGACGGCCGGGAGGGATCCCGCCCTTCCCTGTCCTGACACCGGCTCACGCCGTGCCCGCGTCCGGGCCGCGGCGGCGGCTCCCTGTCACGACCCTCCGTCACCCCATCCGGCCGACCGGGTCAACAGGCCATTTTTCACTGGGGAGTTCACCCTCGGAGGGAGATCCGTCCCGGAAAACCAATGGTCCGCATATCGAACATGAACTCCCGGACAACGGACCGTTTCTGGCCAACTTTCTGACGCGCTCCTGACAGACAGCGCAATCCACTGCCACTCTTCCCTCTGCTACTTCACAGCAACCCCACAGCAACACCCCGCTCCACGTTCCGCCTTTGTTCTGCGTACCGCCTTTGTCGTGCCCGTACGGCCCACCCGCCGTCGGGTCTCCCCCTGGCCGCGTGATCCGTGGCCGCGCAGAAGGAGTCAGTGTTGAGCAGCAGTCCCTCTCGCAGACGCACCCCCCACACCACCCCCCGTCGCGCCGCGGCCGTCGCCCTCGTCGGCGTCTCCGCGCTCATCGCCGCCGCCGTGCAGTCCGGCGCGGCGACCGCCGCCCCGGAGAAGGCGCCGCGGGCGGCGAGCCAGGCCAACCCGGGCGCCGAGTCGCTGCGCCTCACCCCCGCCCAGCGCGCCGCGCTGATCCGCGAGGCGGACGCCGGCAAGGCCGCGACCGCCAAGAAGCTGGGCCTGGGCGCCAAGGAGGCGCTCGTCGTCCGTGACGTCGTCAAGGACGCCGACGGCACCCTGCACACGCGCTACGAGCGCACCTACGCCGGCCTTCCGGTGCTCGGCGGCGACCTGGTCGTCGAGACCGCGAAGTCCGGCGCCACCGAGGGCGTCACCAAGGCCACCCGGGCCGCCATCAAGGTCGCCTCGCTCACCCCGGCGGTCAGCGCGGCCAAGGCGGAGAAGCAGGCGCTGGGACTCGCCGCCGTCGCCGGCGCCGGGAAGGCGGCCACCGACCGCGCCCCGCGCAAGGTGATCTGGGCGGCGAACGGCACGCCGGTCCTGGCGTACGAGACGGTCGTGGGCGGCCTCCAGGAGGACGGCACGCCGAACGAGCTGCACGTCGTCACCGACGCGACGACCGGCAAGAAGCTCTACGAGTACCAGGGCATCGAGACCGGCACCGGCAACACGATGTACAGCGGGCAGGTCACCCTGGGCACCACCCAGTCGGGCTCGACGTACAACCTCACCGACGGCGCGCGCGGCAACCACAAGACGTACAACCTCAACCGGGGCACCTCCGGCACCGGCACCCTCTTCTCGGGCCCGGACGACGTCTGGGGCAACGGCGCCGCGTCCAACGCGGAGACCGCGGGCGCCGACGCGCACTACGGCGCGGCACTCACCTGGGACTACTACAAGAACGTGCACGGCCGCAGCGGCATCAAGGGCGACGGCGTCGGCGCGTACTCACGGGTCCACTACGGCAACAACTACGTCAACGCGTTCTGGTCGGACAGCTGCTTCTGCATGACGTACGGCGACGGCTCGGGCAACACCCACCCGCTGACGGCCATCGACGTGGCCGGCCACGAGATGACGCACGGCGTCACCTCGAACACGGCCGGACTGAACTACTCGGGCGAGTCCGGCGGCCTCAACGAGGCGACCTCGGACATCTTCGGCACCTCGGTCGAGTTCTACGCCCAGAACTCCTCGGACGTCGGTGACTACCTCATCGGCGAGGAGATCGACATCAACGGCGACGGCAGCCCGCTGCGCTACATGGACAAGCCGAGCAAGGACGGCTCGTCGAAGGACAGCTGGTACTCGGGGATCGGGTCGGTGGACGTCCACTACTCGTCGGGCCCGGCGAACCACTTCTTCTACCTCCTGTCGGAGGGCAGCGGCACCAAGACCATCAACGGAGTCACCTACAACTCCGCCACCGCGGACGGTCTTCCGGTCACCGGCATAGGCCGCGACAAGGCGGAGAAGATCTGGTTCCGCGCGCTGACCACGAAGTTCACCACGACCACCAACTACGCGGCGGCCCGCACCGGCACGCTGGCGGCGACCGGTGAGCTGTACGGCACGACGTCCGCCGAGTACAAGGCGGTGCAGGACGCCTGGGCCGGCGTCGCGGTCGGCGCCCGCTCCGACGGCGGTGGCGGCGGTGGCGGCACCTCCTTCGAGAACACCGCCGACGTGTCGATTCCGGACAACGGGGCGGCGGTCACCTCGCCCATCACGGTCTCCGGCCGGACGGGCAACGCGCCGTCGAACCTCGCGGTGGCGGTCAACATCGTCCACACCTACATCGGCGACCTGCAGGTGCAGCTCGTCGCCCCGGACGGGACGGCGTACACGCTGAAGGCCTATGGCACCGGCGGGAGCACGGACAACATCAACACCACGTACACGGTGAACGCCTCCTCCGAAGTCGCCAACGGTGTGTGGCAGTTGAGGGTCCAGGACAACGCGGCCATCGACACCGGCTACATCAACAGCTGGAAGCTCACCTTCCCGTAGGACGCGGGCCCCGCAGGGGCCGCCCACGCCGGCCCGACAGGTGACGCACGGGACGCCGCCCCGGAGGTTCGACTCCTCCGGGGCGGCGTCTCCTTTTTGCCTGTCTCTTGCCCGCCTCCGGTTGGCCCTTTACCGAGGTCAACTCCGTTTACATTCCAGCAATGTTCACCGGACAGTCGATTTTTGGCCAACATCACTTGAGGGTCCTGACATGTACGCGCCTTGATGTCACTCTTCCTTCACCCGCCGCACAACTTCACACCCGTCTCGGTCGGCCGCCCCACGCCGCCCGGACCCCCCACATCCAAGGAGCTTGTGTGACCTCCCTCTACGCGCGTCACAAGCGCACCACCCTGGCCATCGCCACCGCCGTCGCGGCCGGAGCCCTGGTCACCACCGGTCTGACGACCGGTACCGCTGCCGCCCAGACCCCGGTGGAGTCCAGCGGCAAGTCGGTCTCGCCGGCCGCACCGGTCCAGCTGTCGGCCGCCGCCCGCACGACGCTCATCAAGCAGCAGCAGGCCGACGCGCCCGAGACCGCCCAGGCGATAGGCCTCGGTGCGAAGGAGAAGCTCGTCGTCAAGGACGTCGTGAGAGACGCCGACGGCACCGTCCACACCCGCTACGAGCGCACCTACGCGGGTCTGCCGGTCCTCGGCGGCGACCTGGTCGTCCACGAGTCCGCGTCCGGTGCGTCCAAGGGCGTCACCAAGGCCAACGCGGCCACCATCAAGGTGGCCACGCTGACCCCGAAGGTCACCACCGCCAAGGCGGAGAAGCAGGCGCTGACCGCCGCCAAGGCCGTGGGCTCCGAGTCCACCTCGGCCGACCAGGCCCCCCGCAAGGTGATCTGGGCCGCCAACGGCACCCCGGTCCTCGCCTTCGAGACGGTCGTCGGCGGCCTCCAGGACGACGGCACCCCCAGCGAGCTGCACGTCATCACCGACGCGGCCACCGGCAAGAAGCTCTACGAGTACCAGGGCATCGAGACCGGCACCGGCAAGAGCCTCTACTCGGGCACGGTCACCCTCGGCACCACCAAGTCGGGCACGACCTACAACCTGACGGACGGCACGCGCGGCGGCCACAAGACGTACAACAAGTCGCACGGCACGTCCTCCTCCGCGGGCACCCTGTTCACCGACGCGGACGACGTGTGGGGCACCGGCGCGGCCTCCAGCTCCACCACGGACCAGACCGCCGCCGTCGACGCCGCCTACGGCGCGCAGACCACCTGGGACTTCTACAAGTCCACGTTCGGCCGCAGCGGCATCAAGAACAACGGCGTCGCCGCCTACTCCCGCGTCCACTACGGCAACGCGTACGTCAACGCGTTCTGGGACGACAGCTGCTTCTGCATGACCTACGGCGACGGCGACGGCAACACCCACCCGCTGACGTCGCTGGACGTGGCCGGCCACGAGATGAGCCACGGCGTCACCTCGAACACGGCGGGCCTGAACTACAGCGGCGAGTCCGGCGGCCTCAACGAGGCCACCTCGGACATCTTCGGCACGGGCGTGGAGTTCTACGCGGCCAACTCCAACGACGTCGGTGACTACCTCATCGGCGAGGAGATCGACATCAACGGCGACGGCAGCCCGCTGCGCTACATGGACAAGCCCAGCAAGGACGGCGGCTCGTCGGACTACTGGTCCTCCAGCGTCGGCAGCAAGGACGTGCACTACTCGTCCGGCGTCGCGAACCACTTCTTCTACCTCCTGTCGGAGGGCAGCGGTTCGAAGACGATCAACGGCGTCACCTACAACTCGCCGACCTACAACGGCGCCGCGGTCACCGGCATCGGCCGCGCCAAGGCGCTGCAGATCTGGTACAAGGCGCTGACGACGTACTTCACGTCGACGACCAACTACAAGGCGGCCCGCACCGGCACCCTGTCGGCGGCCTCGGCCCTGTACGGCTCCACCAGCACCGAGTACAAGGCGGTCGCGGCCGCCTGGACGGCCGTCAACGTCAGCTGACGCTGCGGTGGACGAGTGAGGGCGGCACCCGGGAGGAAGGCATCCCCGGGTGCCGCCCTACTCTTGGCTCCCATGTCTTCGAAGGACTTCACGTACGACGAGGTCGGCGCGACCCGCGACCGTCCCGGCTTCTGCCCTCCGGGCTTCCACCCCCTTCACGTCCGCACCCGCCTCGGCGAGGGCCACGACGTCTTCCGCCGTGCCGCCGACGCGGTCATGACGTGGGAGATGCACCGCGCGCTGGGGGTCGGCATCGACGCCTCCGCGGAGCGGGCGGCCCCCGACGCCGACGTCACGGTCACCCTGGCCGGCGTCATCAAGGCCCCCTGCCGTGTGGTCTGGACGCTCGACGAACCGAGGCGGGCGGGCTGGGCCTACGGCACGCTCCCGGGCCACCCGGAAAGCGGCGAGGAGTCCTTCGTCGTCGACCGCACGGGAGACGGCACGGTGTGGCTGACGGTGACCGCCTTCAGCCGGGCCGCGAAGTGGTACGCGAGAGCGGGCGGCCCGGCGACCCGCGGCCTGCAGCAGGCGTACGCGCGGCGGTGCGGGGTGGTGTTGCGGGGGCTGTGCGGCGGCGGGGACTCGTAGCGAGGCGGGCGGCCCCGGCCGACACGCACCGCCGCCGCCCGCCCGTCCGCCTCGAGATCAGGTACGGGACACCACGCCGCAGCCTTCGTCCCGGTTCTCGGCGAGGTCCCGACTGCGGTCGTACGGGTCCGAGGTCGGCCCGGTCGGCGGCGCGCCCGTGGGCTCGGCCGTCGAGAACCGCGGGTGCAGAAAGCCGTCGTGGACGTCGCAGGCGGAGTTGCCGATGTCACGGTCGTACCGCAGGACGGTCAGCTTCCCCGGCGTGACGACGTACTTGTCCGGATCGGAGACCTCGAGGTCGAGCACACGGCGGACGATGGTGCGGGCGACCTCGGTCGGCACGTCCTCGCCGACGCGCACCAGCGGGTAGACGAAGGTGTAGTCGGCGTGCACGACGACGGAGGCGTGCTCACCGGCCTTGAACGTCATCCGGCCCCGCGTCTTGACCACATCGCCGGCAAGGCGCAGCTCGCCGGGATCGAACCGGCTGAACATCGACAGCGGGTCGTGCTTCTCGTCCGGCTTGCTCAGGGCGGTGTTCAACAGGCTCAGCAGGTCCTTCTGCCGTGGCTCGATCGACGAGAGCGCCGCCTCCGGGCGTTCGCCCCGCAGGGTCGCCGGGTCGAGGTTGGCGTCGATCAGGAGCTGCCTGGCCTGCTGCAGCGCGTGCTCCACCTCGGCCTTGGACAGCGACCCGACCGGAGCGGCCGCCGGCAGGACGACGCCGGCCGCGCCGTCGGCCCATCGCAGTGCGGGGGACCCGGCGAACGGCCGCTCGATCGTGGGGGTTCGGGGATCCACCGCCTCGGGCGCGCCGGTCGGGGCCGCGGTCTCCGGGGGGAGCGGTGACGCGGAGGCCGCGGCCTCCGGCTCGCCGGTACCGAACGGATCGCCGGGCAACAACGACGGCCGCATCGCGACGACGGCCAGCGCGATCACGACGGGCACACCGAGCACCGCCCACAGCCGCCGCTTGCGAGCAGCCCTTTCCTGCATCCCCTGCCGGGCCGGACCGGTCCGCCACCCCTGGGGCAGCTCACCGCGCGCCTCCTGCTGCCGCAGCCGCTCGGTCACCATACGGGCCCGCGCGGACGGCTCCTTGGGTGCGGAAGCGCGTATGGCTGCTTCGCTGTCCTGGACGAACTTCGCCCACTCCGCATCGGATATGGAGCTGCCGGACTCGGGAGACGCCCCACCCCCGCCGTCCCCCTTCGCCGCACCGGACCTGTGCTCTTCGGACGATCTGTCGGACACGCGCCCCCCGGCCTCTCTGCGAGTCGATTGCCGTGCGGCAGCCTATGTCAGCCCGAATCGGACGCGACCGGGACCATGGCGCCCGACCGACCGGGGACGGCCCGTCCCCCGGGCCCCCGATCACCCGATCTCCACCACCCGGGCCCAGGCGGGCGGGGATTGCGGGATGTAGGCGGGATCGTCCTCGTCGTAGGCGGTCGGGCTTCGGGGGAAGAGGCCCACCACCGTGCGGCACGGCGGACGGGTGCTCGGCCAGGGGGTCTGGCCGTCGGTGAGGGCGACGACGACGTCGGGGCGGGGGTGGGAGCGCAGGGCCCGGGTGAAGCCCGCGCGCAGGTCCGTGCCCCCGCCGCCCAGGAGAGGGATGCCCTCACCGCGGCACAGGGGGTGCGCGATGTGTGCCGCCGCGTCGCAGGGCACCACGGTGACCATGTCGCGTCGGCCGCCCACGGCCCGGGAGATCGCGGCCACCTCGAGGAGGGCGCTGCCCAGTTCGGCGTCGCTGACCGACCCCGACGTGTCGACGACCACGCTCACCCGGGGCGGTCTGCGGCGCAGGCTCGGCAGGACCGCGCCCGGGACGCCCGCCGAGCGGCGCGACGGGCGGCCGTAGGAGTAGTCCTCGCCCACGCCGGGACCGGACGCCGCCGATCGGATCGCCGCGCCCAGCAACTCCCGCCACGGCTGCGGCGGGTGGAACGCCTCCTCGGCCCAGCGCTTCCACCCCGCGGGGGCGCTCCCCCGACGGCCGGAGATGCCCTGCGCGACACGGAAGCGAACCGCGTCCCGTTCCTGCTCGCTGAGGCCGTGGGCGCCGTCCGGGCCCAGATCCCACTCCCGTTCCCGTCCGTCGGCGCCGCTGCCGCAGTCCAGCCAGGCGAGGTTCTGCGTGTGCGGGCCGAGGCGGAACCGGCCCAGGTATTCCTCCATCAGCTCGCCCTCCGGCAGGCCCAGGGCCCGCGGCGTGACGAGGTCCTCGGGCTGGGCCAACCCGTCACCGTAGGCGTCGTCGTTGATCTCGCAGTCCGCGGCGATGTTCATCCGCAGCCGTTCGCCGGGGCCGGTCAGCCCGCGCTCCCGGGCGACCCGGTCACTGCGCCCGTGATGGTCGCGCAGCAGGTGCGACACCTCGTGCACCCATACCCCGGCCAGATCCTCCACGGGCATGCGGTCCACGAACGCCGGTGAGACGTAGCACCGCCAGTGCCGGTCCACGGCCATCGTCGGCACCCGCCGCGACTCCACGGGGTGCAGGGCGAACAGCGCCGTCGCGAGGTAGGGCCGGGCGCGGGCGGCCTGCAGCCGCGCGGCGAAGAGCTTCTCGACGTCCAGGGGCCTCGGCCCACCGGGACCGAGGCCCCGCGCGGCATCGGGGGTTCTCGGGCCGTCGGGGGTTCTCGGGGTGCCGGGGGTTCTCGGGGTGCCGGGGGTTCTCGGATGGCCGGGGGTTCTCGGATGGCCGGGGGTTCTCGGGGCAGCGGGGTTGCTCGGGCCGTCGGAGGTTCTCCGGGGGCCTGGGGTTCCGGGCTCGGCCGGGTCCGCGGCCCCGGGCTGCTCCGTGCTCATCGGCCCGCCTTCGCGGCGGCCGCGGTCCGGGTCTTCGCACGGTCGGCCGCGTGGTCGGCCCGGCGGGAGAGGGTCACCACTCCGGCGAGCCTCTCGATGGTCTCCGGCACGTCCCAGTCCTCCCGGCGCAGTGCGGCGAGCGTCGTCGCGGGGACCACCACCAGATCCGGAGCGCCGGTCTCCAACGCCCGCACGAGGAGCGCCCATGCGGCGTCCCAGCGGGCCCTCTCGGGGCGGGCGCGGACCGCCGCCACCACGCCGTCGAGGACGGCCTGGCGCAGATCGCCCCGGTCGGGCAGTTCGGCGCCCGCCGGGTCGGCCAGCAGCGTCTCGGGGTCGGGCAGGTCCATCCGGTCCAGGCTCGCCAGCAGCTCGAGCCCAGGGCCATCGCCGACGGCGCCCCTGACCAGCAGGGACAGCACGTCGCGGGCCGAGCCGGCCGCCGTAGCGAAAGCGATCAGGGTCAGGGTCGTCTCCCAGCTCCGGGGGGAGGGCCAGGCTCCGCCCCGGCGTGCCTCGCTGCTGGGCAGCTGATGCACGAGCTTGGGCCGGGCGGCGAGCAGCCCGCACACCGCCCGCCGCGCGAACTCCACGGCCTCCGGCAGCTTCGCCGGGTCAAGCCGGGGCAGCGTCGCCCGGGGCCAGGTCCCGCCCAGGCCGCGTACGACGACCTCGTGTTCGTGGGTCCACTGCAGATGCACGAACCGGTTGGCCAGCGGCGGGCTCAGCTCCCAGCCGTCGGCCGCCGAGGACCGCGGGTTGGCGGCGGCCACGATCCGCACGCCGGGCGGCAGCGTCAGCGCCCCGATCCGTCGCTCCAGCACCAGGCGGAGCAGCGCGGCCTGCACGGCCGGCGGCGCGGTGGACAACTCGTCGAGGAACAGCAGGCCCCGGCCCGCCCGCACCAGCCGCACCGCCCAGTCCGGCGGGGCCATCGGTACGCCCTGCTCGGCGGGATCGTCCCCGACGACGGGCAGGCCCGAGAAGTCGGACGGCTCGTGCACGCTGGCGATGACCGTGGTCAGCGGAAGGTCGAGGGAGGCGGCGAGCTGGGTCAGCGCCGCTGTCTTGCCGATTCCGGGCTCACCCCACAGCAGCACGGGCAGGTCGGCGGCCACGGCCAGGGTCAGTGCCTCCAGCTGGCTGTCCGGACGCGGCTCGGTGGTGACGTCACGGAGCAGGGCCAACAGCTCTCCGGCCACGTCGAGTTGGGGGGTGGGCGAAGGGCCCGGTGCCGTCACCGGGGTTGCGGGCGTGACGGGGGCGGCAGGTGCGAGGGCGGTGTCTGCGGGCATGAGTGATCACCTTTCTGGGTCCGCCGCCCGAAGACGGCTGGGGGAAGTCCGGGAGAGCCCGGGAGGGAGGCCCGGGAGGGAGGCCCGGGAGGGAGGCCCGGGAGGGAGGCCCGGGAGGGAGACAGGGTGGGAGACAGGATGGGAGTCAGGGAGAGCGTTCGGGCGCGAGCCGTGCGGGGATTCGCGGGAGAGGGACCGTGGCCGCGAAGTCGCGGTCAGCGCCGTGCGCCGTGCCTCGGGTGCGAGCGCATGCGCGGAGGGCGGCGGCGGTCCTGGCCGGGTCCGGGACCGACGAGGCCGGCCCTGAACAGTCCGTAGACGACCCGGCGGCGCGCGGCCGCCTCCAGCTCGTCCCGCAACGCGCCGTCACGCAACACCGCGTCGGGGCCGAGCAGTTCCTCCACGACGGCCAGCGCGCCCCGGACGTCGCCGTGGGCCAGGCGTTCACGCACGCCGACGAGGCAGTCGGGACGCCGGTGCGCCCGGTCGATCGCCTGGAGGCAGGGCACCGGGACGCCGGTCAGGGCGGCCAGCAGTTCCTCGCGCCGGATCTCGGCCGGGTCGTGGTCCAGCGGGGCCAGCACCCCGTCGACCAGGCCGATCCGGTGCGTCGCTCCCCGGCACTCCACGAGCCGGGCGCGTCCCGCCCGGTCCGGATCCCGTGCAGGCGGGGACGGGACGTACTCCGGGACGAGCGCCGAGGCGACCAGCGGGTGCAACCGCTCGGCCCCGATCGCGCCGGAGCGGAGCAGCTCCAGGTCGGGCGGCGCCCAGGTCGCCGCGTGGGGCAGCACCGGCAGTGACGGGACCCGGCCCTTCGCAGCACGCAGGAGGAGCGCCCCCGCGTCGTCCCCGGTCACGTCCAGGAGCAGCCGTCGCCCGGCCGCCAACCGGACGAGGACCGAACCGGAGGCGCGCCCCTCGGCCCGCAGCACGATCCGCGCCTCGGCCGCCCACCGGTCCACCGCGTAGCCGAGGGCGCGCAGCTCGTCCCCCGGATCGGACGGGAACTGCCCGGACGGGATCTGCCCGGACGGGATCTGCCCGGACGGGTCCTCTGCGGGGCCGGGGCGCGGCAGCTCGGCGCCACACCTGATCCCCAGCTCACCGGCCCTGCGCGCGTCCCACAGGTGACGGTGCAGGTCGAGGCGGAACCGTCGGTCGGGGCGCGGATGGGGATGCCGGCGGTCGGCCGCCGTCGGCTCGGACGCGTCCCACAGCGCGAGGCTGACACGCTGTCCGGCGTCGGCCCAGGCCGGCGGGGTCCGCAGCACGAGATGGACCGGACGCACGCCGTCGCGCCCCGCGCGTTCGTACCGGGCCAGGGCGATGGTCAGTCCCGGCCGCAGCAGCCCGTCGGGGGCGATCCTCGGCAGGTGCCAGCGCAGCAGGTCGGGAGCCAAGTGGCGAAGGTCCGAGCGGACTTGGGCGGTGAGCTCGCGGCCGTGGCTGCGCGCCCAGACCCGCAGACCGAAGTCGACGTCGATTCCTGCGGCGGCACACGCCCCCGCCCAGTCCCCGGCACGGCGGCGGGCGGTCGCAGTCTCGATCACGGAGGCCGGCACGGCGAACTCGCGCACGCGCAGCCAGAGGGAAAGCCGGGAATCCTCGTTCGCGGTGTGAGTGGCCATCAGCACTCACCTTGCGCGGACGGGTCCCCCGATCTGTCAACAGAAGGTGTGGTCATCGCGGGGAGCATAGCCTCGGGCGCGTCGGTGCGCCCAGCGAATTACGCGCGACCGTCCTCGGGCGCTTGAGGTGACGATCCCCGCTGCGGGGAACGCCCGGGCAGGGGCGCCGAGTCACCCGATCCGGCGCCCCCTTCCGGGGTCCTCGCTAGCGCAGCACCACGCCCGCGCCCTCGACCGCCTCCTCGGACGGCACCTCCACCAGCCCCAGTTCCGCGCCGGAGGCCAGCAGCCGGTGGGCCGGGAGGATGCGGACGGTGTACCCGAAGGGGCCCGTGCGATCCAGGGCGAGCGGGCCCTCGTAGACCCAGCGGCCTTCCAGGTCCGGGCCGCCCGTCGGCTTGAGCGGGACCGCCGTCGCGTCCGTGATGCGGTCCTCCTCGTCGACGCGGCCCGAGACGGCCTGTACCTCGACGTCGTCGGGGGCGAGTTCGCCGAGGCCGACGCGCACCCTCAGCGCGAGGGTCGTGCCGAGTTCGGCGGTGGTCGTCGCCACCGACGTCTCGACGTGGTCCACCCGCACGGCGTGCCAGGACGAGCGCACCCGCTGCTTCCAGCGGGCGAGCTCACGCGCCGTGTCGGGGGCCATCGTCCGGTGGGCGTGGGCGGCCGGCGTGTAGAGCCGTTCCACGTACTCGCGGACCATGCGTCCCGCCAGCACCTTCGGGCCGAGCAGGCTGAGCGTCTGACGGACCATCTCGATCCAGCGGTCGGGCAGGCCCGCCTGGCCGCGTTCGTAGAAGCGGGGGGCGATGCGCTGTTCCAGGAGGTCGTAGAGGGCGGCCGCCTCGACGTCGTCGCGGTGGTCGGGGTCGGTTCCGGCGCCGTCCGCGGTGGGGATCGCCCAGCCGAAGTCGGGCTGGAACCACTCGTCCCACCAGCCGTCCAGGACGGAGAGGTTCAGACAGCCGTTGAGCGCCGCCTTCATGCCGGAGGTGCCGCAGGCCTCCAGCGGGCGCAGCGGGTTGTTCAGCCAGATGTCGCAGCCGGGGTACAGCTTCTGCGCCATCGCCATGCCGTAGTCGGGGAGGAAGACGACGCGGTGGCGCACGCGCGGATCGTCGGCGAACCGGACCAGCTCCTGGACCAGGCGCTTGCCGCCGTCGTCCGCCGGGTGCGCCTTGCCCGCGACGACGATCTGGATCGGGCGCTCCGCATGCAGGAGCAGGTCCATCAGCCGGTCCCGGTCCCGCAGCATCAGCGTCAGACGCTTGTACGACGGGACGCGGCGGGCGAAGCCGATGGTGAGGACGTCCGGGTCGAGGACGCCGTCGATCCAGCCCAACTCGGCCGTTCCCGCACCGCGTTGGCGCCACGACGCCCGCAGGCGCTCGCGGACCTCCACCACCAGCTGCTCGCGCAGATCGCGGCGCAGCTCCCAGATGTCCTGGTCGGGGATGTCGGCGACGGCGTCCCAGCGGTCGGATCCGCCGACGCTCAACGCGTCCTCGGTGCGCTCGGCGCCGATCTGGCGGGCGCCGAGGCGCAGCACCTCCGGCGCCACCCAGGTGGGGGCGTGCACGCCGTTGGTGACGGACGTGATCGGCACTTCGTCGGGGTCGAAGCCGGGCCACAGACCCGAGAACATCTCGCGGCTGACATGTCCGTGCAGCAGCGACACGCCGTTCGCGCGCTGCGCCAGGCGCAGGCCCATCACGGCCATGTTGAAGAGGTTCGGCTCGCCGCCGGGGTACGTCTCCATGCCGAGGCGCAGGATGCGGTCGACGTCCATGCGCGGGAGTTCGGCGTCGGGACCGAAGTGGCGGGCGACCAGCTCACGGTCGAAGCGGTCGATGCCGGCCGGGACGGGGGTGTGGGTGGTGAAGACGGTTCCGGCCCGGACCGCTTCGAGCGCGGCGTCGAAGTCCAGCCCCTCGTCGGCGAGTTCGGCGATCCGCTCCAGGCCCAGGAAGCCCGCGTGGCCCTCGTTGGTGTGGAAGACCTCGGGTTGCGGGTGCCCGGTCAGCCGGCAGTACGTGCGTACCGCCCGGACACCTCCTATGCCGAGGAGCATCTCCTGGAGCAGCCGGTGTTCGCTGCCGCCGCCGTAGAGGCGGTCGGTCACCCCGCGCTCGCCGAGGTCGTTCTCCTCGACGTCCGAGTCGAGCATGAGCAGCGGCACCCGGCCGACCTGGGCCAGCCAGACACGGGCGTGCAGCTGTTTGCCGGCCGGGAGGGCGAGGGAGATCTGCGCGGGGGTGCCGTCGTCCTCCCTCAGGAGGGTCACCGGCAGCTCGTTGGGGTCGAGGACGGGGTAGTGCTCCTGCTGCCAGCCGTCCCGGGAGAGCGACTGGCGGAAGTAGCCGTGCCGGTAGAGCAGCCCTACGCCGACCAGCGGCACGCCCAGGTCGCTGGCCGCCTTCAGATGGTCGCCGGCGAGGATGCCGAGGCCGCCCGAGTACTGGGGCAGCGCGGCGGTGACGCCGAACTCGGGCGAGAAGTAGGCCACGGCGGCGGGCAGCCCGGCGGAGGCGGGCTGCGCCTGGTACCAGCGGGCACCGGTCATGTAGTCGTGCAGGTCGTCGGCCGCGGCGGCGAGCCGGCGAAGGAACCTGCGGTCCTCGGCGAGTTCGGCGAGGCGTGCCGGGCGCACGCCGCCGAGCAGTCTCACCGGGTCGCCGTCCGAGAGCGCCCAGCGCTCGGGGTCGACGGACTGGAAGAGGTCACGGGTCTCCGCGTGCCACGACCAGCGCAGATTGCGGGCGAGGTCGCTGAGTGGCAGGAGAGGTTCGGGGAGGAGGGGTCGGACGGTGAATCGACGGATCGCCTTCACATTCCACCTCGGCGTGGCGCGTTCGCTGGATGGACGCACGGCGGTGTGCGTCCACGTCTTTGAAGACGGTACCGGCGTCGGCGTCGGCCTCGCTGGGGGCCGCGCCCCCGGACCCCGGCATCGTCCCCGAAAGAGCCTCGTCCGAGGCTCGTCCTCAGGCGCCGGACGGACTGAAGGACTTTCCGCGTGCCCCCGACAACGGGCCGAAAACCCTGTTTCGCCCCCGGAGGCCACCTTGTGGCGCTTCGCGCACCGCGAGAGGCTGCGCAGTGGCGCGCCCGGCGGGGCCGGAGCGCGCCGAGTCGAGGAGGGGAACTCGAACCATGGCACGGACGCGACCACGGCGTCGGCGCCGGGCGGGGGGCCTGACCGCGGTCGCGACGACCGTCGTGCTGTCGGCCGTCACCCTGCCCGCGCACGCCGTACCGGAGGGGAAGGTCCTCGGCGCCGGTCTGCCCGGCTCCGTCGGCGGAAGCTATCTCGTGACGCTGAAGCGGGGGACCCCGGCGTCGTCGGCGACCGGACGTCGCCTCGCCGGCGCGTACGGGGCGGGAATCAGCCACGTCTACGGCACGGTCCTCAACGGGTTCGCGGTGCGCGCCGACGAGAGACAGGCCCGGCGGCTGGCGGCGGACCCGCGGGTGGCCTCGGTCGTCCAGGACACCCGGGTGACGCTGGACGCCGTCGGCGGGACTCCGCCGCCCTGGGGCCTGGACCGGGTCGACCAGCCGAGCCGCCCGCTGGACGCCGGCTACGAGGCGCCGGGGTCCGCGGGCGCCGGCGTCACGGTGTACGTGATCGACACCGGCGTCCGGGTCACGCACGACGACTTCGGCGGCCGGGCGAGCTACGGATGGGACTTCGTCGGCGGTGACCGGGTCGCCGCCGACGGCAACGGGCACGGCACGCACATCGCCGGCATCGCGGCGGGCACGCACCTGGGCGTGGCGCCGAAGGCCAAGGTGGTCGCCGTGCGGGTGCTCGACGACGCCGGCGCGGGAACCACGGCGCAGGCCGTCGCGGGCATCGACTGGGTCACCCGGCACGCGCACCGGCCGGCGGTCGCCAATCTCAGCCTGGGCGGCGGCTACAACGCGGCGCTGGACGCGGCCGTGCGCGCCTCGATCCGGTCCGGCGTCACCTACACCGTCGCCGCGGGCAACGGGGGACGGCCCGCCGCCCTGCACTCCCCGGCCGCCGTGCGGGAGGCCGTCACGGTCGGCGCCACCGACCGCGGTGACGCCAGGGCGGGCTTCTCCGACTACGGTTCGGCCCTGGACCTGTTCGCGCCGGGAGTGTCGATCACGTCCGCCTCCCGTGCGAGCGACACCGGCCGGGCGACGCTCTCCGGTACGTCGACGGCGGCGCCGCACGCGGCGGGCGCGGCCGCGCTGTATCTCGCCGACCATCCCCGGGCCACGCCCGCGCAGGTCGCGAAGGCGCTGGTCGCGGGGGCGGCGAACGGCAAGGTGTCCGGCCGCGGGCCCGGATCGCCGGACAAGCTCCTGCAAGTCCCACCGTTCACGTGACGGACGTCCGAAAACCGGCTCCGTTCGTCCCGGGCGGAGCCGGTGTTGTGTGAAGACATGCACCCGAGTAGTTAACAAAGCGCCGGATTGCTCACCCGAATAGGGTGGAAGGCTCCTCCGGTACTCACTCGCAGGACCCACCTCCCCACATCCATCCGCCTACCCCCGTTGATGCGGACAGGAGCGGTCATGCCAGCCAGGCACCACCCGTCATCACCCCCGACGCCCCGTACCGAGAACGGCAGGAACGCCGTCAGCGGCAAGCAGGGAAAGACCGGCAAGAGCAGCAAGAGCAGCAAGACCGGCAAGAAGCCCAAGAGCGCCGAGAGCGCCGACCCGACCCGGACCGTCGAGGAGACGCCGGGCGGCCGCGCCGGGCACGCCACGGCCGTCGGGCGCATACCCGTCCTCGACGTCCGCCCCCTGGTCCAGCAGGGACGCCGGCCCGCCAAGGCGGTCGTCGGCGAGACGTTCGAGATCTCCGCGACCGTGTTCCGCGAGGGGCACGACGCCGTCGCGGCCAACGTGGTCCTGCGGGATCCGGACGGCAAGCCCGGGCCGTGGACCCCGATGCGTGAACTCGCCCCCGGCACCGACCGCTGGGGCGCGGAGGTCACGCCGGACGCCACGGGCCGCTGGACGTACACCGTGGAGGCGTGGGGCGATCCGGTCGCCACCTGGCGGCATCACGCCCGGATCAAGATCCCCGCCGGCATGGACACCGAGGCGGTCCTCGAAGAAGGCGCACGCCTGTTCGAACGGGCGGCCGCCGGAGCGCCCGAGGGGCCGGCCCGCACCGTGGTGCTGACCACGGTCGAGGCCCTGCGCGACGAGACCCGTCCGGCCGTCTCCCGGCTGGCCGCCGCGCTGACGCCGGAGGTGGAGGACGTCCTCGACCGGCATCCGCTGCGGGACCTGGTCACCGCCTCGGAGCCGCTGCCCCTGCTGGTGGAGCGGGAAAGGGCTCTTTACGGGGCCTGGTACGAGTTCTTCCCCC